>NZ_CP159816.1:676370-1352740 GCF_047722545.1 Candidatus Pelagibacter sp. Uisw_121
AGTACGAAACTTTCTTAACTGGACTATATAAAGAATCTATTGCTATTAACCCTAAAGGTGGCTCTTCCGGCTTATTCATTACTGCAGGCACATATCCTTTTCCAGTTCCAACATTCATTTCCATATGGAAATGAGTATTTTCATCCAAATTACAAATTACTAAATCAGGATTTAAAATTTCAATATCAGTAACTGGCGCAATATCAGAAGCTTTAATTTCTCCAGGACCTTTGGCATCTAAAATAAGTTTTTTAGTAGCATCTGTAGTGCTTTTTAAAGCTAATGATTTTACGTTTAAAACTATATCAGTAACATCTTCTCTAACACCCTTGATAGATGTAAATTCATGAAGAACACCATCAATTTGGATTGAAGTTACAGCAGCACCTCTTATTGATGAAAGTAAAATTCTTCTTAAAGAGTTACCTAAAGTTAGGCCATACCCTTTTTCTAAAGGTTCAGCAATAATTTTTGCATGTGATTTGTCATCACTAATTTTAACATCTAACTGAGCTGGTTTAATTAATGCTTTCCAATTTTTAGCATTTACATTTAAACTTTCCATTTATTAAACTCTCCTTTTTTTGGGTGGTCTTACGCCGTTATGTGGCATTGGTGTAGTGTCTTTTATTGAAAGAATTTTAAATCCTCTCGCTTGTAAAGCTCTTAATGCAGTTTCTCTTCCTGAGCCAGGTCCTTTAACCTCAACTGATAAAGTTTTCATTCCAAATTCTAAAGCTTTAGATGCAGCAGAATCTGCAGCAATTTGTGCAGCATAAGGTGTTGATTTTCTTGAGCCTTTAAAACCTTTTTGTCCAGAAGATGCCCAAGATATAACATTCCCATTAGTATCTGCAATTGAAATAATAGTATTATTAAAAGTAGATTGCACGTAAGCAATACCATTAAGAATATTTTTTTTTATTTTCTTTTTTTTTGAGTAAGAGCTTTTTTTAGATTTCTTATCAACTTTTTTTTCTACAACAGCTTCTTTATTCTCAACTTTGTCTACTTTAGCCATAAATTAATTATTTTTTAAGTGGAGTTAATTTTTTACCAGCAATTGCGATTGCTTTACCTTTTCTTGTTCTTGCATTACATCTTGTTCTTTGTCCTCTAACAGGAAGTTTTTTTCTATGTCTAGATCCTCTATAACATGCAAGGTCAATTAATCTTTTGATAGTTAAAGAATAATCTCTTCTAAGATCACCTTCGACCTTAAAGTTTGCATCGATATATTCTCTAATTTTTAAAATATCTTCATCAGTAAGTTCATTAATTCTTTTTGCTTTGGGAATTTCTAAAGAAGTGCAAATTTGACTGGAAAATTTGTCACCAATACCATAAATGTACGTTAGTCCTATGTGGACAAGTTTATTTTGTGGAATGTTTACACCTGCTATACGAGCCATATTTTTGAGAATAAATTTTAGCCTTTTATATAAGAAGATGTTCTAAAGTCAACGACTTAAACCTTAAGAATTTCATCAATTTTGTTGGTTATTTCGTCGATTTCAGCTGCGCCATCAATTTCAGTAAAATTTGAATTTTTTGAATAAAAATCTAAAACAGGTTTTGTAGATGACATGTAGGTATCATACCTAGAAATAACAATATCTAGATTGTCATCTTTTCTTTTCTTTAAATGCTCAACACCACATGGATGAAGCTTTATTTGATTTTTATTAAAATACTCGTTTAAGGTCATATTACATCTTTCACAGGTCATTCTACCCATAATACGTTTTTCAATAGTGTCTCTTGAAACGTTTAATAATATTGTATGCCCTATTGTTTGATTAAATTCATTTAATATAACTTCCAAATTAATAGCTTGTTCAACATTTCTTGGATATCCATCAAAAATAATTCTATCTCTATATTTCAAGTTATTTAGAGATTTTCTTAATAAAGTATTTACAATCTCATCCGAAACAAATTTACCATTTGAAATTAATTTTTCTATATCGCTACCAAGATCAGTTTTAGATTTAACCTCATCTCTTAGCAAATTTCCAGTTGATAACTGAAAGTAATTATGTTTTTTAACAATAGATTGTGCTTGTGTCCCCTTACCTGCTCCTGGAGGACCAAAAAGAATTATATTCACTTAATTATTTTCCGAATTTTGTTTTTTTAATTAACTGCTCATATTGAGAGCTCATTAATCTTGTTTGGATTTGTGTAACGGTATCAATTGCAACCACCACAACAATTAAAATTGACGTTCCACCTAAGTAAAAAGGTATCGGATAATTAGCAATTAAAAATTCAGGCATTAAACAAACTAATGTTAAATATAGCGCACCAATTGTTGTAAGTTTTGTTACAATTTTATCAATATATAAGGCTGTGTTTTCACCTGGTCTAATTCCAGGAATAAAACCACCATATTTTCTTAAATTGTCAGCAGTCTCAGTTGGATTAAATGTTATTGATGTATAGAAAAAAGTAAAAAAAATTATTCCAGAAGCATAAAATAGCATGTAAAGAGGCTGCCCCTGTGTAAAGTATGAACTTAAGTTTAAAAATGTATCATTATTTGAAAAACTAAAATTAGAAAAAGTTACAGGTAATAATAATAAAGCTGATGCAAAAATTGCTGGTATCACACCTGCTTGATTTATCTTTAATGGTAAGTGAGAAGACTCACCACCATACATTTTATTTCCCATTTGTCTTTTAGGGTAATTTATTAAAATTTTTCTTAATGCTCTTTCCATAAAAACAATGAACATTATTGTTGCAACCAATAATACAAAAATTCCAATAATCATAATTGTAGATACCGCACCTGTTCTACCAAGCTCAAATGTAGTAACTAAAGCACGTGGAATTTCAGCAACAATACCAGCAAAAATAATCAATGAAATACCATTACCAATACCTCTTTGAGTTATTTGTTCTCCAAGCCACATTAAAAACATTGTACCTGCAACAATGGTGGATACCGCTGTTACTGTAAAGAATAAACCTGGATTAATAACTAAGTCAGCAGAAGATTGTAAACCTACAGACAATCCATAACCCTGGATAGTTGCTAGAATAACCGTCCCATATCTTGTGATCTGAGTGATTTTTGCTCTTCCAGTTTCACCTTGTGCCTTTAAATTTTTAAAATAATCAGATACGCCAGTTAACAATTGAACTATGATTGAAGATGAAATGTAAGGCATAATTCCAAGTGCAAATATAGCCATTCTACTTACAGCACCACCTGAAAAAACATTAAACATTCCAAGCAATCCTTTTTGATTACCGCTCATCATTGTTTGTAATTGCTCAGGGTCAATGCCTGGAATTGGCACAAAAGTACCAAATCTATAAACTGCTAAGATAAATATTGTAAAGATTATTCGATTTTTAAGATCATTAGTTTGAGAAGATGAGCTCATAATATCTTAATTATTTTTTTAGTTGTATTGTGCCACCAACTTTTTCTAATTTAACTACAGCAGCTTTTGATATTAGATCAGCTTCAATACTAACTTTATCCTTGATATCTCCCGTGCCTAATATTTTTAATTTTTGAGAATTCTTATTAATTAATTTTAATTTTATAAGTAAAGCCATGTTTATTACATCGCTTGAATTAATAGTCTTTTCATCGATATATGATTGAATTTTCTCTAAATTCATTATTGCAATAACAGCTTGGTATCTCTTAATTGCATTAAAACCTCTTTTAGGTAATCTTCTATATAAAGGCATTTGACCACCTTCAAAAGCTTTAATAGCAACACCAGATCTAGATTTTTGCCCTTTAACACCTCTTCCAGATGTTTTTCCTTTTCCAGAGCCGATACCTCTACCAACTCTAATTTTTTTTTTTGTATAGAACTTTTCCAGTAGTATTTAATGTAGTCATTATCCTCTTTTTTCAATTACATCAGAAATTTTTTTATTTCTAATGGTTGCAATATGTTTTGGTGAATTTTGTTTTGAAAGAGCTTTCATTGTAGCTCTTATCATATTGTGAGGGTTTGATGTGCCCATTGATTTAGCAACTATATCTTTAATTCCTAAAACTTCACAAACTGCTCTTACAGGACCACCTGCAATAATACCTGTTCCCTTAGGAGCAGATCTTAAAATAATTTTACCCGCACCATCTTTACCATAAACATCATGATGAATAGTTCTACCTTCTCTTAGAGGTATATGAATTAATTTTCTTCTAGCAGTTTCATTTGCTTTTTTAATTGCATCTGGAACTTGTTTAGCTTTAGCATGTGCTATACCAATTTTACCTGCTTGATTTCCAACAACAACTAGTGCTGAAAAACCAAATCTACGTCCACCTTTTACAACTTTAGTAATTCTATTAATGTGAACTAATTTTTCTAAAATTCCATCATCAATTTTGTTTTTAAAGTCCATAATTAAAATTCCATTCCATTTTTACGTAATGTTTCAGCAAATGCCTTAACTCTACCGTGATATTTATAAACACCTCTATCAAAATAGATTTTTGTTATCTTTTTTTCTACTGCTTTTTTTGCTAGTTTTTCAGCAACAATTTTAGAAATATCAGTCTTATTAACTTTACTCATAGCTTTAACATCTTTTTCAATAGAAGAAGAAGAAAGCAAGGTAATATTTTTAACATCATCGATGATTTGAGCAGATATATTTTTCAAAGACCTTGAAATACTTAGTCTAAATCTATCAGGAGAAGAAACGTTTTTAACTTTATTAGTTACTCTAAATTTTTTTCGTTGGATTGCATTTAATTTCATTATTTTTTCTTTCCTTCTTTTCTTAATATATGCTGACCTTTTTCTCTAATACCCTTACCTTTATAAGGCTCTGGTTTTCTAAAAGATTTAATTTTTGAACAAACCATACCAACTTGTTGCTTGTCAGATCCACTTACTTTGACAGTCGTTTGTTTTTCAACAACAATTTTAATACCTTCTGGTATATCAAAATTTATATCATGACTATAACCAAGCTGCAGATTTAATTGTTTTTCTTTTAGGGCAGCTCTATAACCAACACCAACTAACTCTAATATTTTTTCATATCCAGTACTAGAGCCAATAACAGCATTATTTATTAAACTTCTATTCATTCCCCATAGTCTTTTTGAATTTTGGTCAATTTTCTTTGGTTTGATTGATATCTCTTTTCCTTCAGTAATATCAACATTAAACATTTCTAAATCGACATTAAGAGATTTTTTTCCTAATGGTCCTTCAATATTAAGCACATTATCAGATAGCACTGCTTTAACTTTTTCAGGAATTGAAATACTTATTTTACCAATTTTAGACATTAAAATACCTTACAGATTATTTCACCACCAACTTTTTGTTTTCTAGCATCAACATCAGTCATAACACCCTTTGGAGTAGAAACTATTGCAACACCGAGCCCACCATTAATTTTTGGTAAACTGTCAGCACTTGAAAAAATTCTTCTTCCTGGCTTTGATACTCTTTCAAATGTGCTAATAACTGGGTTTCCTGAATAATATTTAAGGTCTATAGATAAAACTGGTTTTTTATCTTCAGTATCAATTTTATATTCTTTAATAAAACCTTCATTTTTTAAAATATCTGCAATTTTTACTTTAAAGTTAGAAGAAGGCAGTGCAACTTTTTTGTGATTTCTCACTAAAGCATTCTTTATTCTTGCAATCATATCCCCTATTGGGTCACTTAAGCTCATATATTCCTTTCTACCAGCTCGACTTTGTCATGCCTGGAATCAATCCATGCAATCCTAAGTCCCTTAAAGCTATTCTTGATATTTTTAATTTTCTGTAAACACCATGTGGTCTTCCAGTAATTTGACATCTATTCATCACTCTATTTTTAGCTGAATTTCTTGGTAAATTAGATAATTTTTGCTGTGCTTTAAATCTTTCTTCAAGAGAAATTTTCTTATCCATGATAATTTTTTTTAAAGCTAATCTTTTTTTAAACAATCTATCTGAAAGTTTAATTCTTTTATCGTTTTTTTGAACTGCACTTACTTTAGCCATTTCTAATTGTCTCCTTTTTTGATAAATGGAAAATTTAATTTCTCTAGGAGCGCAAAACTATGCTCTTTGTTTATAGCAGCAATCACAACTACAACATCAAGACCTCTAATTTTGTCTATTCTATCAAAATTAACTTCATGAAAAATTATATGTTCTTTAATTCCAAAAGTATAATTGCCAAATTTATCAAAACCTTTGGGAGATAGACCTCTAAAATCTTTAATTCTTGGTAACGCAATATTAACTAGTCTATCAATAAACTCATACATTTTATTACCTCTTAGGGTAACTTTTAAGCCTGCATTAGTACCTTTTCTAGTTTTAAAGTTAGCAACAGATTTCTTAAATTTTGTAACTGTAGGTTTTTGTCCAGTAATTTTACCTAAATCTTCTTCAGTAGATTTCATAATTTTAGCATCAGCACCATCAAGACCTAGGCCCATATTAATAACAACTTTAACAAGTTTTGGTCCCTGAAAAGTATTCTTAAATCCTAATTGCTCTTTAAGGGCAGGTTGAATTTTTTTGTAGTAAAGTTCTTTTAATCTTGGTGTCATTATTTTTTAGCCTCAGTTTTTTTAATTTTTTCTTTTAAATCAATAAGTGCAAGGTTTGAAATATGTATAAAACTTTCTTTGGAAATAATTCCACCTTTTTTTTCTTTTGTAGTTTTAACGTGTTTTTTCACAATATTAATTCCTTGAACTTTTGCTCTGTTATTAGGTCTATCTATTTCAATAACCTCACCTTCTTTTTTTTTGTCTCTTCCAGTTAATACTTTTACTTTAGAACCTTTTTTAATCATTTTATAATACCTCTGGAGCTAATGAAATTATTTTCATTTGACCTCTACTTCTTAGTTCTCTTGTAACAGGTCCAAAAATCCTAGTTCCAACCGGTTCACCTTTGTCATCAACTAAAACTGCTGCATTGTTATCAAATTTAACTTTTGAACCATCGTCTCTATGAATTCCATATTTAACACGAACTACAACTGCTTTGTGTACAGAGCCTTTTTTAACTTTACCCTTAGGTATTGCTTCTTTTACAGCGACGACGATTGTATCACCAATACTAGCATATCTACGTTTTGATCCACCAAGAACCTTAATACATTCAATTCTTTTTGCACCAGTGTTGTCTGCGACTAACATTTCAGTTTGTACCTGTATCATTTAGAACCATCCATTACTTGAAATTTTTTATTTTTTGAAAATGGTTTACATTCAATAATTGAAACTTTATCTCCAGTTTTAAATTTATTATTTTCATCATGTGCATTATATTTTTTTTGTACTTTAACCACTTTTTTTAGCACTGGATGTGAATATTTTCTCTCTACTGCCACAGTAATTGTTTTATTAGGCTTATCACTAGTAACTACTCCTGTTAATATTTTTTTAGGCATTTAATTTTCCTTTTAGTATAGTTTTTAACCTTGCAATTGTTTTTTTTGTTTGTCCAATTTTTGATGGGTCTTTAATTTCAGAATTAATTCTTTGAAATCTAAAGTTAAATAAATCTTTTTTCAATTTATCTATGTTTTTTAAAACTTCGTCTTTAGATAATTTTTTAATTTCTTGTTTTTTCATATTATGCAAATCTTTTTATAAACTTAGTTTTAATGGGTAATTTAGCAGACGCTTTATAAAGAGCTTCTTTTGCAATTGCTTCTGAAACACCATCAATTTCAAATAAAATTCTACCAGGTTTAACTCTACATGCCCAATATTCGGGAGCACCTTTACCTTTACCCATTCTTACTTCAACAGGTTTTTTTGAAACTGGAATATTCGGAAAAATTCTAGTCCAAACACGACCTTGTCTTTTCATGTGTCTAGTTAGAGCAACCCTTGCAGCTTCAATTTGTTTACCAATAATTCTTTCAGGAGCCATGGCTTTTAAAGCAAATGATCCATAATTAATTTTCGCAGCACGTGTAGCTGTTCCATGAATTCTACCTTTGTGAGCTTTTCTATATTTTGTTCTTACTGGCTGTAACATAATTACTCTTTAACCTCTTTAGGTTTAACTTTATTTGTTTCCTGGCTAAATTCTCTTGCGAAAACTTCACCTTTGTAAATCCAAACTTTAATTCCAATAATTCCAAATGTTGTTAAAGCCTCTGCTTCATCGTAATCAATATCTGCTCTTAATGTATGAGAAGGAATACTGCCCTCTCTCAACCACTCTGTTCTTGCGATTTCGTTACCACCAAGTCTACCACTTATTGCAACCTTAATACCCTTGGCACCTAATCTCATACAAGACTGCATGGCTCTCTTCATTGCTCTTCTATATGATATTCTTTTTACTAGTTGTTGTGCAATATTTTCGGCTACTAAAAAAGCATTAGTTTCAGGCTTTTTAACTTCTTTGATGTTTAAAGATACCTCATTGCTTGTAAATTTAGATAAATTATTTTTAATTTTATCAATATCACTACCTTTTTTACCAATAACAAACCCTGGTCTTGAAGTGTAAATTGTAACAAAACATTTATTTGAAGTTCTCTCTATCATTACTTTTGATACACCAGAGTTAACTACATTTTTTTTGACATAGGCTCTAATTTTAAAATCTTCAATTAAATAATTGCCAAAATCCTTCTTTTTAGCATACCAAACAGAGTCCCAACCTCTATTCACACCAAGTCTAAAACCTATCGGATTAACTTTTTGTCCCATGACTCTCCATTTGTTTTGCTTCTGATAATATAATTGTAATTGTTGAATATGGTTTTAAAATTGGTGCAGCTCTACCTTTTGCTCTAGGTCTAAATCTTTTCATAACAACTTTTTTTCCACAATAAGCTTCTTTAACAATTAACTTATCAATATCATATTGATTATTATTTTCAGCATTAGCAATAGCAGATGAAACTGTTTTCCTAATCTCTCTAGTTATTCTTTTTGCTGAAAATTGTAATTCTCTAATAGCAACATCAACTTTTTTTCCAACAATTGCTTTAAGAATTGGATTAAGTTTTCTTACACTAGATCTAATATTGTTATTTACTGATCTAACAGTATCTACTTTAATTCTATTAATTTTCTTTTTCTTATTCATGGTTATTTCTTAGCTGTTGCTGGTTTTGCCTTTTTATCTGCAGGCGTATGCCCAAAAAATGTTCTTGTTGGTGAAAACTCACCAAGTTTGTGTCCAACCATATCTTCAGAAATGGTAACAGGTATAAATTTTTTCCCATTATAAATCAAAAAACTAACGCCAATAAATTCAGGAATTATAGTAGATTTTCTTGACCAAGTTTTAATTGGCATTTTTTTTGGGTCTAATTTTTGTTTTTCAACTTTTTTAATTAAGCTCTCTTCAACAAAAGGACCTTTCCATACTGATCTAGCCATTATTTTTTAGTATCCTTTCTTTTGTTTCTTCTTTTAACAATAAACTTATCTGTTCTTGCGTTTGTTCTTGTTTTTAATCCTTTTGCACCTTGGCCTGTCGGAGATACTGGATGTCTACCACCAGCACTCTTACCTTCACCACCACCGTGCGGGTGATCAACTGGATTCATTACAACTCCTCTTGTATGAGGTCTTCTACCTAGCCATCTTGATCTTCCAGCTTTACCAATCTTAATATTTTTTTGGTCTGGATTTGACAAGACACCGATTGTTGCCATGCATCTTGAGTCTATTCTTCTAACTTCGCCAGAGGTCATTTTAACCAATGAATAATTACCATCTAAACCACTTATAGTCACAGAGGTACCAGCAGATCTAGCTATTTTTCCACCACCACCTGGTTGCAATTCAACGTTATGAACGTTTACACCAACTGGAATATCTCTTAACGGCATACAATTACCAACTTTGATTTCTTTTGCAGAGCCATTTTCAACAACATCGCCAACGTTAATTTTTTGAGGTGCTAAATAATAAAAATGAGTTCCGTCTTCAAACTTAATTAACATAATATAACATGATCTGTTTGGGTCGTACTCGATACGCTCAACTGTGCCGGGCACATCAAATTTTTTTCTATAAAAATCTACAAGTCTATACATCTTCTTATGCCCACCACCTGACATATTTCTAGAAGTGATATGACCATTGTTATTTCTTCCACGCATTGAATTTTTAGGCTCAACAAGCATTTTAAAAGGTTTACCCTTCCATAGACCCGTTCTATCAACAAGAACTGTTCCTCTAGTAGATTTTGTATATGGTTTGAATGTTTTTAATGCCATTATTTAAATTCCTGTTGTTAGATCGATACTTTGACCTTTTTTTAAAGTTATAATTGCTTTTTTATATCCTTGAATATTTACTTTTTTCCCTCGTTTAACAACTTTTCTGTTTTGTTTATTAATTATGTTAATTTTAATAACATTTACTTTAAAAATTTTTTCAATATTTTTTTTTAAATTAGTTTTGTTAGCTTCTCTCGGAACTTTAAATACAATCTTATTTTGCTCAGAAAGATTTGTTGTCTTTTCAGTTAGCATTGGTGATAAAATTTTATCGTATAAATGTATCTTATCCATTTTAAGAATATCTCTTTTCTAGTTCTTTTATTGAACTTTCAGTAAACACAACTTTTTTAAATTTAATAATATCGAAGGCGCTAAAGTGGTTTACGTCAGTAACCTTAACATTTGGTATGTTTCTCATTGATTTTTCAACTTTATCTTTTGAAATCTTATCAAGAATTATTAATGAATGATTTAAATCAAATTTTTTAATGATTGAGTGCATTTCTTTAGTTTTTTTAATTTCAGTAGCAAAATCACTAAAGATTAATAAATTATTAAGTTTATTCTTTTCGGTAATTAGTGATGCTACGCTCAATTTTTTTTCACTTTTGTTAAGTTTTCTTTTTTTATAAGCTAGTTGACCTTTTGGACCGTGTGCTACACCACCACCAACAAATATAGGAGCTTTTCTACTCGCATGACGTGCTCCACCCGTTCCTTTTTGAGCATAAATTTTTGAAGTAGATCCCGCAATTTCATTCTGTTGTTTTGTTTTAGCGTGTCTACCTTTGTAGTTAGCATTAGTTTTATATAAAACGTTATCTACCAATTTTTTATTTATCTTTGCTGAAAAAATTTTATCCAAAACTTGAATCGAGTCCTTTTTTCCATCTAAATTTATTTTATCAATTTTCATTATCTTTTCTTTTTATCTGGTGTTTTTTTAGCCTCTTCAGCGGCAGCAATTTTTTCTTTAATAGTAAGTTTATTAATAACTTTAACTGATTGTTTTACTAATACTTCTGAGTTCTTAGAACCTGGTATTGAGCCTTTTAAGTATAATAATTCGTTTTCTAAATCAGTTTTAACTATCTCTAAATTTAGCATGGTTCGAACTCTGTCCCCCATATGACCAGCCATTTTTTTTCCTTTAAAAACTTTACCAGGATCTTGTCTTTGCCCTGTTGAACCATGAGATCTATGTGAAACAGAAACACCGTGTGTAGCTCTTAAACCACCAAAGTTATGTCTTTTCATTGCTCCTGCAAAACCTTTTCCTATAGTCTTTGAAGTGGTATCAACAAATTTGACTTCATTAAAAATTTCTAAACCAAATTCATTACCTTCTTTGTATGGCTCTGTATCTTTTACTCTAAATTCTTTTAATTTTTTCTTTGCTTCAGTATTTTTTTTTAGCATACATGCCCTTCATTGCTTTTGTAAGTTTTGAGCTTTTAATGTTACCAAAACCTAATTGTATAGCTTTATATCCACGTTTCTCTTCTTCAATCACACTAATAACTCTAGCTTTTTCCATTTTAATTACTGTAACAGGAACTAAACGACCAGTTTTATAAAACTCTCTTGTCATACCTATTTTTTTTCCAACTAAAGCTATTTCAGTCATAATTAAATTTTTATCTCCACATCGACACCGGATGCTAAATCAAGTTTCATTAAAGCCTCTACAGTTTGAGGAGTAGGTTCAATAATATCGATTAATCTTTTATGTGTTCTAGTTTCGAATTGTTCTCTACTTTTTTTATCAATATGTGGACCTTTAAGAACTGTATATCTTTCAATTCTAGTTGGTAAAGGTATTGGACCCTTGATAGTCGCTCCGGTTCTTTTAACAGTATTAACGATTTCTTCCGTAGATGCATCTAGAATTTTATTATCGTAAGCTCTTAATTTTATTCTAATATTTTGTTTTTCCATAATAATTATCCAGCAATCTTTTTAGTTACTTCATCCTGCACATTTTGTGGGACTTTAGAGTAATGATCAAAGAACATTGAGTATTGGGCTCTTCCTTGAGACATAGATCTCAAACTGTTTATATATCCAAACATATTAGCTAGAGGAACCATTGCCGTTATTACAGTTGCATTTCCTCTGCTTTCTTGCTCACTTATTTGACCTCTTCTACTATTTAAGTCACCAATAACATCACCCATATAATCTTCAGGAGTTACAACCTCAACTCTCATTACTGGTTCTAATAATTTTAATCCACCTCTAGTACAAGCTTCTTTGAAACAAGCTCTACCAGCAAGTTCAAATGCAAGAACACTCGAGTCAACATCATGGTGTAATCCATCTAAAATTGTAACTTTATAATCAATCATCGGAAATCCAGCTAAAATTCCACCATCAGATATTGTTTCAATACCCTTCTCAACACCTGGAATAAATTCTTTAGGAATTGATCCACCTTTAATTTTGCTATCAACCTCTCTTCCTTTACCTGGCTCTTGAGGTTCTACTAAAAGTTTAACTTTAGCAAACTGTCCAGCACCACCACTTTGTTTTTTGTGGGTGTACTCAAACTCAGATGCATTTTGAATAGTTTCACGGTAAGCAACCTGAGGTGCTCCAATATTTGCCTCAACATTAAATTCTCTTTTCATTCGATCAACAATAATATCTAAGTGCAATTCACCCATACCTTTAATTATTGTTTGACCAGATTCTTCATCTGAAGTTACTCTAAATGAAGGATCTTCTTTTGCTAATCTTGCTAAAGCTTCACCCATTTTTTCTTGGTCAGCTTTAGTTTTTGGCTCAACAGCAATTTCAATTACAGGTTCAGGAAATTCCATTGGCTCCAACAAAACTGGGTTAGCTTCATCACATAAAGTGTGACCTGTTATTGTGTATTTAAGTCCAGCTAGAGCAACAATATCTCCTGCGTTCGCCTCTTTAATATCTTCTCTAGAATTTGCATGCATTAAAAGCATTCTACCAACTCTTTCCTCTTTTTCTTTTGAGGTATTATAGACTGCTGTTCCAGTTTTAATTGTTCCAGAATAAATTCTTATA
Source organism: Candidatus Pelagibacter sp. Uisw_121 (assembly GCF_047722545.1). Taxonomy (GTDB): domain Bacteria; phylum Pseudomonadota; class Alphaproteobacteria; order Pelagibacterales; family Pelagibacteraceae; genus Pelagibacter. Next base: position 689,618 of record NZ_CP159816.1, read on the forward strand.
AAGGTTAATGATCCAACGAAGGGATCATTTGCAACTTTAAAGGCTAACGCTGAAAAGCCAGCACCGTCATCAAATTTCATTTCAACGATATCTTCAGTACCCGGTTTTGTCCCACTAATAGAGCCGATATCAATTGGACTTGGAAGATAATTAATAACTGAATCAAGTAACGGCTGAACACCTTTGTTTTTAAATGCTGAGCCAGTAGTTATTGGAACAAAACTAAAATTTAGTGTTCCTTTTCTTATACATTTAACTAAATCTTCCTCTTTAATTTCTTCACCATTTAAATAGCTTTCCATTAATTTTTCATCTTGTTCAACAGCTGTTTCAACAAGCTCAGTTCTATATTTTTGAGAAATTTCTTTTAAATCATCTGGAATCTCTTTGTATTCCCACTCTGCACCTAGTGCTTCATTTTTCCAAACCTGTGCCTTCATTTTAACTAAATCTACAACACCAGATAAGTCAGCTTCAATACCAATTGGAACTTGTATAACCAAAGGTTTGCAACCAAGTCTATCTCTAATCATATCTACACATCTATAAAAGTCTGCACCAGTTCTGTCTAATTTATTTACAAAACAAATTCTTGGAACTTTATATTTATCAGCCTGTCTCCATACTGTTTCAGATTGAGGTTCTACACCAGCCACACCATCAAAAACACAAACAGCACCATCTAAAACTTTTAATGATCTCTCTACTTCAATCGTAAAATCTACGTGACCAGGAGTATCGATGATATTAATTCTATGATCATTCCAAAAACAAGTTGTTGCTGCAGAGGTAATTGTAATTCCTCTTTCTTGTTCTTGCTCCATCCAATCCATTGTTGCTGCACCATCGTGAACTTCACCAATTTTGTGGCTTTTGCCTGTGTAGTATAAAATTCTTTCTGTAGTAGTGGTTTTACCAGCATCAATATGAGCCATAATTCCAATGTTTCTGTATGTGTCTAATGTATTCGTTCTAGCCATAGTTTTTTACCACCTAAAATGTGCAAAAGCCTTATTCGACTCAGCCATTTTATGTACATCTTCTCTTTTTTTAACTGCTGATCCTTTTTTTTCATAGGCGTCATACAGTTCATTAAAAATTTTATCTGACATATGCTTGTCTTTTCTTTTTCTTGAAGCATCAACTAACCATCTAATAGCAAGTGCTTGAGCACGTTTAGTTTTAACTTCAACAGGAACTTGATAGGTTGCACCACCAACTCTACGAGATCTAACTTCTACAGTAGGTTTGATATTACTTATTGCTTCATTAAAAACATTAATCGGCTCTTCTTTAGTTTTTGATTTAATTTTTTCAATTGCTTCATAAACTATTTTTTCAGCAACAACTTTTTTTCCATCATACATTATTGAGTTAATTAATTTAGGGATTATTGTAGAATTAAATATTGGGTCAGGAGTAACAACTTTTTTGGGTTGGGTTTTTTTTCTAGACATAATTATTTACCTTTTTTAGTTCCATATAAAGATCTACGTTTCTTTCTATTTGCAACTGCTTGTGTATCTAGATTTCCTCTAAGAATATGATAACGGACACCAGGTAAATCTTTAACACGACCACCTCTAATTAAAACTACTGAGTGTTCCTGTAAATTATGCCCTTCACCACCAATGTAAGCTGTAACTTCAAACCCATTCGAAAGTCTAACTCTTGCAACTTTTCTTAATGCAGAGTTTGGTTTTTTAGGAGTTGTTGTGTAAACTTTAAGACACACACCTCTTTTTAAAGGTTGTTTTTCAAGTGCAGGAACTTTATTTCTTGCAACTGGTCTAGTTCTTTTCTTTCTTAACAACTGATTAATAGTTGGCATAAATTTTTTTAATTAATTAATTAATTTATTTTTGAATGAAAATAACTGACAGGTTATTTTGTGGCAGCGTTTAGTTCCATAAAGTAGGTACTACATTCCAACCAAAAACAGCGTCAAAATACTATTAAATCTCTGATTGTCAAACTAAAACTACAAGTTAAACGTGTTTTTTTATTAATTTGCAGGAGTTTCGGTAGCCTCTACAGGCTCAATTTTTTCCTGATCAGCTAAAAATTTATTGTCAGCTGCAATGGCATTTTCGTTCCATTTATTCTTGATATGACCAGTTCCAGCTGGGACTAATCTACCCACTATAACGTTCTCTTTCAAACCATTTAAAGGATCAACTTTACCTTTAATTGCAGCATCAGTTAAAACTCTTGTAGTTTCTTGGAAAGAAGCTGCAGAAATAAATGACTCTGTTTGAAGAGAAGCTTTAGTAATACCCATTAAAACTCTTTCACCTAAAGCTGGATTTTTTCCTTCAGCTACAAGTTTTTCATTTGCATTATCAAACTTAATTCTATCAATCATTTCTCCAGGTAGGTATGAAGAATCACCTGAGGTTTTGATTTCAACTTTTTTAAGCATTTGTCTTAATATTGTTTCGATGTGTTTGTCATTAATAATCACACCCTGCAATCTATAAACTTCTTGAACTTGGTTTACAAAGTACTCTGTTAAATCTTTAATACCTAAAATTCTCAAAATATCGTGAGGTAGTGGCTGACCATCCAATAAGTACTCACCTTTTTTAATTTTTTCACCTTGGTTAAAGTTAATATGTTTACCCTTTGGTATTAAATAATTTGAAGGTTCACCGTTATCGGGTTGAATTGAAATTTTTTGTTTACCTCTAACTTCTTTTCCAAACAATACTTGTCCGTCATTCTCAGCAATAATTGCACTATCTTTCGCTTTTCTAGCTTCAAATAATTCTGCTACACGTGGTAATCCTCCAGTAATATCTTTTGTTTTAGTCGTTTCTTTTGGAAGTCTTGCGATTATATCACCAGCAAATATTTTTTGACCATCTTTTACAGAAAGAATTGAATCAGGAACTAAATAGTATCTTGCTTCATTATCATCAGCTTTCTTGATTACATTACCTTTTTCATCTCTTAAAGTAATTCTTGGTTTTAAATCTGTGTTTTTAGATTGCGCTCTCCAATCAACAACTGATTTGGAAGAAATACCAGTAGCGTCATCTGTTGTTTCTTGAATCGAAACACCATCAATTAAATCAACATATCCTGCCACACCACTTTTTTCTGCAATTACTGGGGTTGTGTAAGGATCCCACTCACAGATTTTTTCATTTGTTTTTACTTTATCACCATTTTGAAAAAATAATTTTGATCCATAAGCAACTTTATAAATTGCAACTTGAACACCATTATCGTCTTCTATCGATAACTGGGTATTTCTCCCCATAACAATTAAATTTTTCTTTGAATCTTCTAATAAGTTCGAGTTTATAATTTTTAAAGTTCCAGCAGTTTTTGTTACAATTTGAGATTCTTGCTTAACAGAAGCGGTACCACCAACGTGGAAAGTTCTCATTGTTAACTGGGTACCAGGCTCACCAATTGATTGAGCTGAAATCATACCTATAGCCTCACCAACATGAACCATTTTTCCTCTAGATAGATCTCTTCCATAACAAGTAGCACAAACACCAACTTTTGAACTGCATGTCATTACTGAGTAAGCTTTGATAAATTTAACACCTGCTGCATCAATTTTATCACAACCCGATTCATCAATCATAGTTTCTTTTTTAATAACCACTTCACCTGTAATAGGATTTTTTACATCAAAAGCTGTTACTCTTCCAAGCGCTCTTTCTGACAAACTAACAACAACATTTCCACCTTCTAAAATTTCTCCCAATTCAATAAACCCAGGATTATCACACTTAATTTTAGAGATTGTTAAGTCTTGAGCTACGTCACAAAGTCTTCTAGTTAAATAACCTGAGCTTGCAGTTTTTAGGGCTGTATCAGCTAAACCTTTTCTGGCTCCGTGTGTTGAGTTGAAATATTCTAAGGCCGTTAATCCTTCTTTGAAGTTAGAAATAATTGGTGTTTCGATAATTTCACCAGAAGGTTTAGCAATAAGTCCTCTCATACCAGCCAACTGTTTCATTTGCGCAGCTGAACCTCTGGCTCCACTATCTGCCATCATAAATACTGAGTTAATCTTCATGCCATCAGGAGTACTTTCCGTAGCTGAAATACCTCTCATCATTTCACCAGCAACTTTGTCTGTACATTTTGACCAAGCATCAACAACTTTATTATATTTCTCGCCTCTAGTAATTAAACCTTCTGAATATTGATTCTCATAATCAGCAATTAATTTTTTAGTATCATCAATCAGTTGACCTTTGTTTGCGGGAATAACCAAATCATCTTTACCAAAAGAAATACCTGCTTTAAATGCATGTTTGAAACCTAAGTCCTTTAAATGATCACAAAATATAACTGTAGTTTTCTGACCACAAAACCTGAAAACGCTATCGATAATTTCTGAAACTGTTTTTTTAGGAAGTAGTCTGTCAATCATTGAAAAAGTAATATCTTTATGTTTTGGGAGTAAATTGGCTAATAAAAATCTTCCAGCAGTTGTTGTGTGTTTTTCAACTCTTTTGTTACCTTTTTCATCTAGTGTTTCAAATCTAGAAACAATAGTAGAGTGAACTTTTATTTGACCGGTTGATAAAGCATGTTCAATTTCATCATTATTTATAAAGTAACCATCTGGCTTTTCTGTTTGAAAAGGTGCTTGGGATAAATAGTATAGACCTAAAATCATATCCTGACTCGGTACTATGATAGGTTTCCCGTTTGATGGACTTAAGATATTATTTGTTGATAACATTAAAATTCTAGCTTCTAGTTGAGCCTCTAAACTTAGAGGAACGTGAACAGCCATTTGATCACCATCAAAGTCGGCATTAAAAGCTGCACAACATAATGGGTGTAGTTCAATTGCATCTCCTTCAATTAACTTAGGTTCAAAAGCTTGAACCCCTAGTCTGTGAAGTGTTGGTGCACGGTTTAATAAAACTGGGTGCTCTCTTACAATAAGTTCTAATGCATCCCAGACAGCATTCGTTTCTTTTTCTACTAATTTTTTTGCCTGTTTAATTGTGGAAGCTAATCCTAATTTATTTAATCTAGCATACAAGAATGGTTTAAATAATTCTAAAGCCATCTTCTTAGGTAAGCCACATTCATGCAGTTTAAGGTCTGGCCCTACAACAATTACAGATCTTCCTGAATAATCTACCCTTTTTCCTAGTAAGTTTTGTCTAAATCTACCTTGCTTACCTTTAAGCATTTCTGCTAAGGATTTAAGTGGACGTTTACCAGTTCCAGTAATTACTCTTCCTCTACGACCATTATCAAATAATGCGTCAACAGATTCTTGAAGCATTCTTTTTTCATTTCTAACAATAATGTCTGGCGCTTTTAAATCCATCAATCTCTTAAGACGATTATTTCTGTTTATAACTCTTCTATAAAGATCATTAAGATCTGATGTTGCAAATCTTCCACCATCTAATGGAACTAAAGGTCTTAATTCAGGTGGTATAACTGGTATAACAGTTAAAATCATCCATTCTGGCTTTTGACCAGTTTCTATAAATGACTCGATTAATTTAAGTCTTTTAATAGATCTTTCTTCATTAACTTTTGATTTTGTTTCTTTAATTATGTTAATTAAAAGCTTTCTTTCAAGTTCAAGATCCATTGATTTAAGAATAGATAAAATTGCTTCAGCACCAATACCTGCTTCAAAAGATTCTTCCCCAAACTCATCTTGGTATTTTGCTAATTCTTCTTCGTTAAGTAATTGGTTTTTTTGAAGACCAGTTAAACCGGGCTCAGTAACTATGAAGTTTTCGAAATAAAGAACTCTTTCAACTTCTTTTAATTTCATGTCAACGGCTAACGAAATTCTACTAGGTAAAGATTTTAAAAACCAAATGTGAGCAACAGGAGTAGCAAGGTTTATGTGACCCATTCTCTCTCTTCTTACATTAGACTTTGTTACTTCAACTCCACATTTTTCACAAATAATTCCTCTAAACTTCATACGCTTGTACTTACCACACAAGCACTCGTAATCTTTTATTGGTCCAAAAATTCTAGCACAAAACAAACCATCTTTTTCTGGTCTAAAAGTTCTGTAGTTAATAGTTTCAGGTTTTTTAATTTCACCATATGTCCAGGATTTAATTTTTTCAGGGCTAGCTAAAGTAATTTTAATGCTATTAAAATTTTGCGCCTCAGAAACTTCACTATTTTTAAATAAGTCTGTTAATTCTTTTTTCATATTTAATTTAACTCTATATTTAGTGCTAATGATTTAATTTCTTTAACTAGAACGTTAAATGACTCTGGTATTCCAGATTCAAAATTCTCTTCACCTTTAACAATTGTTTCGTAAACTTTAACTCTTCCGGCAACATCATCTGACTTAACCGTTAAAATTTCTTGTAATGTATATGAAGCTCCATAAGCTTCAAGAGCCCATACTTCCATTTCACCGAATCTTTGTCCACCAAGTTGAGCTTTACCACCCAATGGCTGTTGAGTTACAAGACTGTAAGGTCCAGTAGATCTTGCATGAATTTTATCCTCAACTAAGTGATGTAATTTAAGCATATAAATAATTCCAACTGTTACAGGTCTATCAAACATTTCACCTGTTCTACCGTCCCATAAATTTGTTTGACCAGAAGTGGGCAACTTAGCTAACTCAAGCATTTCGGAAACATCTTTTTCTTTTGCTCCATCAAAAACAGGAGTTGAAATAGCTATACCATTTTGTAGATTTTCACATAAATCTGCAAATTCAGTCTTGTTTAATTTATCAATACCTCCATCAAAAACTTCTTTTCCATAAACTGATGTTAAAAAGGATGAAATTTTTTGAGTTTTCTCAAATTTCTTATTATTTTCATTTACTAATCTTTTAACTTCTTCCCCAAATTCTTTACAAGCCCAACCAAGGTGAGTTTCTAGGATTTGACCTACGTTCATACGACTTGGAACCCCAAGTGGATTTAATACGATATCAACTGGTCTTCCATCTTCTCTATAAGGCATATCTTCGACAGGTACGATTTTACTAACAACACCCTTGTTTCCATGTCTTCCCGACATCTTGTCACCAGGTCTTAATCTTCTCTTAATTGCAACGAAAACTTTTACCATTTTCATCACACTTGGTAATAAATCATCACCACTTCTAATTTTTAAAACCTTATCCTCAAATCTTTCTTGAATATCTTGTTTTGCTTGATTGTATTGATCTTTTAATTGAGCAATACTCGCCTCATCGTTAACATTGTCTACTGTTATTTTGAATACATCATTAATGTTAATCTTATTAATCGTTTCTAGATCAAGTTTAGTACCTTCATCTAAGTCTTTTATCTTTTTAGTTAAAGAAGCTCCAGATAAAATCTGGTTAGCTCTTTGCTTTATGCTTCTCTCTAAAATTTCTTCCTCTACAATTTTATCTTGTTGAACAGTCTCAATTTCAGCTCTTTCAATTGTTATAGATCTTTCATCTTTTTCTATACCATGTCTATTAAATACTCTAACATCAACAATCGTTCCACTGCTTCCTCTAGACATTTTTAATGATGTGTCGGTTACATCGATTGCTTTTTCACCAAAAATAGATCTTAATAATTTTTCTTCTGGTCCAGACGCTGAATCACCTTTTGGAGTAACTTTACCAACCAGTATATCTCCAGCTTTTACTTCAGCACCAATGTATACGATCCCAGATTCATCAAGATTTTTTAGGGCTTCTTCATTTACGTTTGGAATATCTCTAGTGATTTCTTCTTCACCTAACTTTGTATCTCTAGCCATAACTTCATATTCAACAATATGAACTGATGTAAATACATCGTCAGTAACACATCTTTCAGAAATTAAAATAGAATCTTCAAAATTGTAACCTTGCCAAGGCATAAATGCTACTGTCACATTTTTTCCAAGTGCTAATTCACCTAGCTTAGTAGATGGTCCATCAGCAATAATATCACCTGATTTAACCTTATCACCTACTCTAACAAGTGGTTTTTGGTTAATACATGTATTTTGATTTGATCTTTTAAATTTTTGCAAGTTATAAATATCTACACCTGATTTTGTGAAATCTGTTTCTTCAGTTGCTTTAATTACAATTCTTTTTCCATCAATTTTATCAACAGTGCCATCACGATTAGCAACAATAGTTACGCCTAAGTCAAGAGCCACATCACTTTCGATACCAGTACCAACCAAAGGTGACTCTGGTTTTAATAAAGGAACCGCTTGTCTCATCATGTTAGATCCCATTAGGGCTCTATTCGCATCATCATTTTCTAAGAAAGGAATCAAAGAAGCTGCAACAGAAACCAACTGTTTAGGTGAAACATCAATATAATCAATTTTACTTGGATTTGATAAAACGAAGTTTAAATTTTCTCTACAAGGAACAAGCTCTTCCAAAATTTTTCCATTTTTATCTATTTTTGCATTGGCTTGAGCGATTGTGTATTTAGTTTCTTCCATCGCTGAAAGATATTCAACTTTTTCTTGAACTACACCGTTTTGAACTTTTTTATAAGGGCTCTCAATGAAACCATATTTATTAATCTTAGCATAAGTTGATAAACTATTAATCAGACCAATATTTGGTCCCTCTGGGGTTTCAATTGGGCAAATTCTTCCATAGTGCGTTGGGTGAACATCACGTACTTCAAAACCAGCTCTTTCTCTAGTTAAACCACCCGGACCTAAAGCTGAAACTCTTCTCTTGTGTGTAATTTCAGACAATGGATTTGTTTGATCCATAAATTGTGAAAGTTGTGAACTTACAAAAAAATCCTTGAGAGAAACTGTTAAAGGTTTTGCATTAATTAAATCTTGGGGCATCGCCAATTCAATGTCAAGAGTTGTCATTTTTTCTTTAATAGCTCTTTCCATTCTGTAAACACCAACACGTGCTTGGTTTTCAACAAGTTCACCGACAGATCTTACTCTTCTATTTCCCAAATGATCAATATCATCAACTTCATCTTTACCATCTCTTAAATCTAACATTTTATGAACAATGGCAATTACATCATCATTTCTTAAAATTGTAATCTTATCAGAACACTCAAGGTTTAATCTTGAATTCATCTTAACTCTACCAACATCAGAAAGGTCATACCTGTCTGAACTAAAGAATAAGTTATTAAATATTTGCGTAGCAATCTCAACTGTTGGTGGTTCACCTGGTCTTAAAACTTTATAAATCTCAGTAATTGCGTCATTTTTAGAATTATTTTTATCATTTAAAATTGTTGTTAACAAATAAGGACCTTTGTTTATCGAATTTGTAATAGAAATCTCAATCGAGTTTATGTTGGCTTCTAAAATTTGTTTAATAATGGTGTTATTTAGTTCTGTACCAATTCCAAAAGTTCCTTCTTCTTCTTCATCACTAACTTTAACTTCTGTATGTAAATATTTGCCAATTAAAGTTTCTTGGGATACTAAAATTTCTTTAAGACCATCTGTTGCAAGTTTTTTAGCAGTTAAAAAATTAATTTTATCACCAAGTTTAATTACGACATTTCCATTTTTAGCATCTGTAACTTCTTCAGAAAAGTTTTTAGCTTTGTAATTTTCAGGATTAAATTTTGTTTTCCATTTTCCTGTTTTTCCATCAAATGAATAAGTGTCTTTAGCATAAAATTCATTAGCTATTTCAGATTTAGATAAACCTAAAGCCATTAAAAGAGTTGAAGCAAATATTTTTTTCTTTCTATCTATCTTAAAGTATAAAAAATCTTTAACATCGTACTCTAAATCTAACCAAGATCCTCTATTAGGAATAACTCTACAATTAAATAATAATTTTCCACTAGCGTGAGATTTACCCTTGTCGTGATCAAAAAAAACTCCCGGACTTCTGTGCATTTGGTTTACGACAACTCTTTGAACACCATTTGTTATGAAAGTTCCACTATCAGTCATCATGGGTACTTCACCCATATAAACTTCCTGTTCTTTTGCAGATAAAATATCTTTTGTACTGTTTTCTTGATCTATTTCGTAGACAACTAATCTTAATGTACATTTTAATGCTGACGTAAAAGATAATCCTCTTTGAATACATTCTTCAGTATCAAATTTTGGTTTTTCAAGTCTATAAGAAACATATTCTAATGTTGCTTTATCATTTAAGTCTTCAATTGGAAAAATACTTTTAAAAACTCTATCGAACCCCTTTGATAGATCTCCAGCTTCATTATCAAAGTCTGTGAGCTGTTTGTATGAATTTTTTTGAACTTCAATTAAATTTGGGATAGATAAAGTTTCCGCAAGCTTTCCAAAGCTTTTTCTTACATTTTTCTTTTGAGTAAAAGATAATTGCATTTATTACTAATCACTGGTTAATAAATTAACCAGTTATGAAATCTTTCTAATTAATTTATTTAAGTTCTACTTTTGCGCCAGCTGCTTCCAACTTAGCCTTAATCTCTTCAGCATCTTTTTTGTTTACACCAGTTTTAACTTCTTTTGGTGCGCCCTCAACTAAATCTTTTGCTTCTTTAAGGCCTAAAGATGTTGCTGCTCTAACTTCTTTAATAACATTAATTTTTTTATCACCTGCAGAAATTAACATGATTGTAAAATCATCTTTTGCTTCTTCAGCTGCTCCACCTGCCGCTGCTGCTGGTGCTGCTGCAGCCATAGCTGTAACACCCCACTTTTCTTCAAGCTGTTTTGAAAGCTCAGCTGCTTCGACAACAGTTAAACTTGATAAGTCTTCAATAATTTTATTTAGATCAGGCATATTTTTTTTTACTCTTTAGGTTGTTTTTTAAGAATTTTCTGGGCTCAAATTACTCATTTTTTCAGATCGTGCAAGTAAAATACTTACCAATTTTGACGCTGGTGTGGCTAAAATTCCTACAATGTTAGCTCTTGCCTCATCAAGTGTTGGTAAATTTGCTACATTTTGAACCGCAGCTTGGTCTAGTACTTCATTGCCCATAATTCCACCTAAAAGCTTCAAACTTTCGTTCGTTTTTGCAAATTTAGATAAAATTCTAGCTGATATTATTGCGTCATCAGAAAAAGCTACTGCAGTAGCTCCTGTAAATAAATTCGAAAGTTCCTTACACTTAGTTTTTTCTAATGCAATCTTAGTAATTCTATTTTTAGTTATAGTAAATTTAATACCATGTTCTCTCATCTGTCCTCTTAGATCGTCAAGTTGAGACATTGTAAGACCTTGGTAGTGAGTTACCATTACAGCTTCATTATTCTGAAAATGAGCTTCCATTTTACTAATATAATTCTTTTTTTGTTCCTTGTTCATCATAACTATATAGTTTTTCCTAATTTAACTTTATACGAAACACCCATACTTGATGTTATAAAAGTATTTTTTATTAAGTCACCTTTTAAAGTTAGGTTTCCTTTTTCTTTTTCTAAAGTATCTAAAATAGCATGAAAATTCTTAAGTAGTTGATCGTCATGAAAAGATTTTTTACCAATGCTTACTCCAATATTTCCATCTTTATCATTTCTAATTTCAGCTTGCCCAGATTTAGCATTTGTCACAGCTTGCTTAACATCTTCAGATACAGATCCTAATTTAGGGTTAGGCATTAACCCTTTTGGACCTAAAACTTTTCCTAACTTAGAAAGTTTAACCATCATTCCTGGTGTGCAGATTAATTTTTCAAAATCAAGCTCACCTGCTTTAATTTTATCGATAAACTCATCACCACCAACTATATCAGCACCAGCATCTTTAGCTTCTTGTGCTTTAGTATCTTCACAAACAACTGCTACTTTAACTTTTTTACCAGTTCCGCCAGGTAAGTTAACTACAGTTCTAATGTTTACTTCACCTTTTTTTTGTTTGTTGTTTACTTGAAAACTTACATCAATTGACTCATCAAATTTTGTTGTACAATTTTTTTTAACAGATGTTAATAAATTTTCAATTACATCAGCAGTTAAATCTTTTGTTTTTTCTGGTAATTGTTTAAATCTTTTTGATGGCATTAGTCTTTAACTTCTATCCCCATTGATCTTGCAGATCCCGCAATAATTTTTACTGCTTGCTCAAGATCGTGAGCGTTAAGATCTTTCATCTTTTGTGTTGCAATTTCTTCAGCTTGTTTTTTTGTAATTGATCCAGCAATACTTCTGCCAGGTTCTTTTGATCCACCTTTAAGTTTGGCAGCTTCTTTAATAAAGTGTGATGCAGGAGGTGATTTAATTTCAAAATCAAATTTTTTGTCTTTATAAACTGTAATGATAACTGGAATTGGTTTTCCAGCAAATGCCTTAGTTTTATCGTTAAAAGCTTTACAAAATTCCATTATATTAATTCCACGTTGACCTAACGCAGGGCCAACTGGCGGAGCTGGATTGGCTTGGCCACCCATAATTTGTAACTTTATGTATCCACTAATTTCTTTTGCCATTAACTTGCTTTCTCTACTTGGTTATATTCTAAATCAACTGGTGTTGGTCTTCCAAAAATTGAAACTGAAACCTTAAGTCTTAATTTCTCTTCATCTATATCTTCAACCATACCACTGAATGATGCAAAAGGACCATCAACAACCTGAACTTTTTCACCAATGCTGTATTCTATACCAGATTTTGGCTGGGCCACACCATCTTTTATTTGTCCTAAAATTTTTTCTATTTCTTTATCAGAAACAGGAACAGGAATACCTTTTGAACCTAAAAACCCACTTACACGCTTTAAATTTTTGATTAAATGATAAAGATCATTATCCATTTCACTTTTAATTAAAACATAACCAGGAAAGTATTTCTTTTTTCTCTGAACTCTCTTCCCTCTTTTTACCTCTGTTACATCGTGTGTCGGGACAACAATTTCTTCAATTTTATCAGAAATTTTTGCCTTTTCGGCTTCTTCTTTAATTAATCCGGCAACTTTATTTTCAAAATTTGAGTGAGATTGAACAATATACCAATTTTTCATTAAATACTTACCTTTAATAAAGCTTCCAATAAAAATTTAAGTACTTGATCAAGCAGCAAAAAGAAAAGAGACATAATAACTGCCATAGCAAATACCATTAATGCACCTTGCATTGTCTCTTTTCCAGTGGGCCAAGAAACTTTAAAGGCTTCTTGTTTAACTTCTTGTATAAATTTTATCGGGTTTTTCATAATATACTGTTTAGCTTATTGGCAGGAGCGGAGGGAATCGAACCCTCAACCTCCGGTTTTGGAGACCGGCACTCTACCAATTGAGCTACACTCCTATAGAGTTTACTCTATAATTTTAGTTACTACTCCAGCTCCAACTGTTCTACCACCTTCACGAATAGCAAAGTTTAATTTTTCGCTCATCGCAATTGGAGTAATTAATGTAACAGTGAATTTAGCGTCATCACCAGGCATGACCATTTCAGTTCCTGCTGGTAATGTAACTTCTCCAGTTACATCAGTTGTTCTAAAGTAAAATTGAGGTCTATATTTAGTAAAGAAAGGAGTGTGTCTTCCACCCTCATCTTTTTTAAGTACATAAGCCTGAGCTTCAAATTTAGTGTGTGGTGTAATTGAACCAGTTTTACAAAGAACTTGCCCTCTTTGAATATCATCTCGTTCAACACCTCTCAATAGAATACCAACGTTATCGCCTGCTTCACCTGAATCTAAAAGTTTTCTGAACATTTCAACACCAGTACAAACTGATTTTTTAGTTTCAGTAACACCAACAATTTCAACTTCTTCACCAGTTTTAATAACACCAGATTCAATTCTACCAGTTGCAACTGTTCCTCTACCTGAAATTGAGAAAACGTCCTCAACAGGCATTAGGAAAGGTTTGTCAATATCTCTAGTTGGTTGAGGAATAAATTCATCAACAGCTTTCATTAATTCTATAATAGAATTTTTTCCAATTTCTTCATCTCTGCCTTCAACAGCAGCCAAAGCAGATCCTTTAACGATAGGAGTTTTATCACCTGGATATTTGTAAGAAGTTAAAAGTTCTCTAATTTCTTCTTCAACAAGTTCTATCATGTCTTTATCATCAACTTGGTCTACTTTGTTTAAGTAAACAACAATTGAAGGAATACCAACTTGTCTTCCTAAAAGAATGTGTTCTCTAGTTTGAGGCATAGGACCATCAGCAGCATTAACTACTAAGATAGCTCCATCCATTTGAGCTGCACCTGTAATCATATTTTTTACATAGTCAGCGTGACCTGGGCAATCAACGTGTGCGTAGTGTCTTTTTTCAGTTTCGTACTCAACGTGAGCAGTTGAAATTGTAATCCCTCTTTCTTTTTCCTCAGGGGCTTTATCAATCTGATCGTAAGCAACAGCTTTCCCCCCACCAAGTTCTGCTAATGTAATTGTGATAGCAGCTGTTAATGTTGTTTTACCATGGTCGACATGACCAATTGTACCAATGTTACAGTGTGGTTTATTTCTTACGAACTTTTCTTTTGACATTACGTTTTTACCTCAGTTTTAGTTTTATTAATAATTTCTTTTTTCTTGGAGCGGGTAAAGAGAATCGAACTCTTACATCCAGCTTGGAAGGCTAGCGTTCTACCATTGAACTACACCCGCACAACATCAAGAATAACACTCCATTGTTATAAAAAATTTTATTGAGTGGTGGAGGGGGAAAGATTCGAACTTTCGAAGACCGAAGTCAACGGGTTTACAGCCCGCCCCATTTGACCGCTCTGGAACCCCTCCTTTTTGGGGAAGTGTCCCCTTGTTCAATAAAGCTTCAAACAACATGCGTTTTATATATTTTTATTATGCAATTGCAACACGAGATTTACTGTGAAAATGGAGGAAAATACGTATAAAACAAAGATAATTTATGAATAAATCATCTTTTTTAATCGTTGGTCAACATGCTGTTATTGAGGCTTTAAGAAACCCAAAAAGAAAGGTTTTAAAAGTTTTTTTAACGGAAGAAAGTAAAAAAAATATTCATAGAAAAAACCCAAAGAAAAATGTTCTTGAGGATGTTAAGGTTTATTTTAAATCAAAAAAAGAATTAGATAAGTACACTTCTAAAGATCAAATTATGCACGGTGGGTACATTGCAGAAGTGGAGCATATTGATCAACCCGACTTAAAAGAATTTATAAAAGGTAAAAATAAATTAACATTTGTTTGTATTGATGAAGTGACCGACCCAAGAAATATTGGATCATTAATTAGGAGCGCTTCTTCATTTCATATAGATGGATTAATAGTTAAAGAAAGACAATTCCCATCTGATAGCAAGCTTATGTATAAAGCTGCAAGTGGTTGCATGGAGCATATCAACATTTTTGAGGTGTCAAACATAAACTCTACACTTAAAAATTTAAGAGAAAAGAATTTTTGGGTTTATGGGTTTGACGCAAGGGGAGAAAAAGACTTTACAGATATTAAATGGGAAGGAAAAAATGTTCTTTTATTTGGATCTGAAGGTTTTGGTATGAGAGAACATACTGGAAAGTACACAGATTTTTTTGTTAAGATTGATATAAATAAAGATGTAGAAAGCTTAAATATCTCGAATAGTGCAGCGATTGTGTTTCATCATTTAAGTTATTTGAAAAAAAATTCTTGATTAGTATAAGATTTCTTAATAGAAATCGGTTATGCCCTTGTAGCTCAGCTGGTAGAGCAATTGATTTGTAATCAATAGGTCCGCGGTTCGAACTCCGTGCGGGGGCACCACACAATCCTTTACTTATTTCACTTTTTGAAACTTCAGAAAAAAAACTGTAAGAAAAAATAACAGAACAAAGACTATACAAAGGAAGAAAGTAGAACTCGTTGTAGTGATATTGTAGTGATGGTCTTTTTCATTTAAAATTTCTCTATAATAATCTTTGATAATTCATCATCACTAACTTCAAATTTTGCATTAAAATGATCGGATACTCCAAGTCTTTCTTTCCAATCACCAGCTATAAAATTCTTAACAAGCTCTATTGAATTATCGTCATATTCAAACAAATAATAAGATTCCATCCAAGGCATTCCAAATGCATAACCAGCATCGATAAATAATTCTTGTTTTCCGTTTTTATTTAGATCCTTGTCTATATAATGGTTGATATTTAAAGTAACAGCCATGTCTTTTAAGTGTTCACGACCTACAAAAAAATCTGCTCTTGAATCATAAGCTTCTACATTTTCAAATAAAATTTTAAAGTATGTGTTTTGCCTACGACATCCATTGCTTTCATGTAAAACTAATTCAATCTTACCATTATTAGATTTAGCTATAACTTTATTCTGCCAACCATCTCTGTCATAATCTAAATAAGTATAAAAAGTATCAGTATCGTTAATTCTCCTACCATCAAAGCTCCATAGTTTTCCCTTAAACCTGAAACATCTACGGCTCTTATCATCAGGATAGTTTTCAAACATATATTTTGCTGCTGATCTGTAATCTTTGTACCCATGATCAAAGAAATCAAATTTTTTATCTTTTGTATCAGTTGTGTAACTTTTACCTTTATGTTTGAAATAATACTGATGATTATCTAATGCTTTTTTAAATGCAGCTTCATAACTACCATCAGCATAAGCGTTTCCACTAAAAAATAAAGCTAGAGCTATAATTGATAGATATTTCTTCATAATAATTAAAATAATTTTTCTACCAGTTTGCATTGATAAATTTTAGTTTGTTCGTATCCAATTTCAGCTTTTCCAGTATTTTCGAATTGACCTTGCAAAGTTTTCTCTGTGGGTCGCATAACTCTTATTAACTCTCCAGTGAGCCTATCTAACCTAGTGTCATAATATGCGATTTCATCAGCCTTATAACCTTTAGTCATAAAATAAATCATATTATCCAACGATGAGAAAGTAACACTTTTATATTCATCTGGGCCTATTAAATTAGAGCCTAGGAATCTTTCATTTTCCATATCAAATGAAAGTGTAAGTTTTTTTAAATCTGCAGCACTAACTTTTGACAATGGTGTCTGTACTTCTTCAGCAAGAGCCCATCTTTTTTCAATATATTTAGATAGCTCACATGATAGATTAACTTCTTTAGCATAGGCACTCTCAATTAGTAAAAATCCAAAAAAAATTGTTAATAAAAGTTTTTTCATTTATCTTTTAAAAAGTTTTTATAATCTACTTGTATCTTTCCTTTAAATTCATCTAAACTTGGACACCCGTATTTATGTATCATTCTATGACAATTAGCACATAATATTGCAAAATCGTTCTCGTCTCTACCTAGCTCTTCATTTAAATCTATCTTTTTTAATATTTCTGCCTTTGGTACAATATGATGAGCTTCAACATAATCTAGTTTATCATTGTAGTTTCCATATATTTTTTCAAATTTAAGATTGCAAGCTTGACAGGTATAATCAAATTTTTTCTTTAAATTTTTGATAAGTTTTGGATCCGTTTTAATATAATATTTTTCATGTTCTCTATGTTTTTTTAATGCTTTTTTTTCTGAACCACTTAAATCTTTAATCATTTCTATTTCTTCAGGGTCAATATTTTCAATTAATTCACTAGTGCCTCCATTTTGAATAATATTTTCATAAATATTAAGTATATTTTTAACATCATTGATTAAATCATTATTAGATGGCATATTTTTAACATCATAAATCTTTCCAAAAGCGCAAGACTTAACCCAAACTTCTCTTTCTTTATCGCTCTTTATTGTGATTTTAGTTCCATGAACATTTTTAAAACCATATTTTTTAAAATCACCTGCCTTATTTTTTAAAATTATTCCTCTGGAGATCAGAATGTTATCTGCTTCTTTTTTATATTTAGTTTTTATATCCTTGTATCCTTGACCTAATGATAGCATTATTTTTTTTCCATTTTCAAAAAATGAATAAACTGGATAATAGCCTCTCGCGGCACTTTCAGTTACTCTAGTGTCTGATATAACTATCCAAGCAACCCTACTCCAATTTCCGGCATGTTTTGCAACCATAACTTTATATTTTGAAATAGTTTCACCTAAATCTTCCCTGAATGATTTTGGAACTTCAGTTCTTATAAATTTAGTTAAGGGATGGTCTTTTAATTTTTGTTTTTTTGCTTCAGGGTACTCTTTTGCAATTCTCTCAAATACTGTCTTGATATCCATAATCCAACCCTACCAAACCTCTAATCAAGTGTCTAGGTGATGGAATGATTGTCCACGAGAGAAATTTTCATTAATGCAGTACCCTATCTAAAACTTCTATTCTTACAAATTGTGATCCATTTTCTTCTTCATAATGAACATATACTTCGTCATCTGGATCTAAAGTTTTGAAAACAAGGTTCACATATCTATCAATTTTTTCATATGAAACTTTGTTACTGAAAAATTTTTCAAATGTTTTCATTAATTATATTGCAGAATATACTTTTTAAATTCAGTAAATATAAGTTTTTCGGCTATATCCATGTTTAAATTTTTATCGTCTAGCCATTCTAGTGTATTAATTAATTTTTTGTAATTTCCAAAACATTTATTTTTAACTATTTTTTCAAATTCTTTTGTTTTTTCCCAATCATTATCGCTAAAGTTTATTACAGTTCGTAATTCTATATCATCAAAAATTATTTTATATCTATTATAGAGCGAGTCTTTAGATCCTTTAAATCTACCAAATTTTATATTTTCAAAATTAGCTTTAGGTATAACTCTTTCATTCCCAGGTCTTAATTTATTTTTCTGAATTCTTTTTTCTAAATCTGTTTTGTTATATATATATTTATATTGTTCTTTCTTTGGCTTTATTAAATAGATTATGCCCATCTTTCCTCCTTTACCAAGATGAAGAATGAAAAAAAACACCTTGGCATAGAAAGATAGAAAGTATTACAATGAGTTATTTGTGTAAGAATATTTATCCCAAATCTAGTACTCACAAATAACTCTAGCGAACTGTAAAATCCGGTTAGAAAGTATACTAGTGGGAATTTCATAATTTTTTTTCAATTTTTTTAATGTCAATTTTTTTTAAAACTGGGTCAAAAATCTTAAAAAATTTATCTGAATTAATACTCATTTTATCATATATGTTATTTTTATTTTTTAAGGTCATTTCTCCAATAGTTAGTCTTGGGAGGTTAACTTTGTTGTTTAGTGATCGTTTCTCAATAATAAAATATATTCTTGAATACATTCTGTTATCCAACCTATCCCAAACTAAATTTCTAAATTTATTATTTAATTCACGTTGATTTTTTTTAATTTCATCAAAAATTAATTTATTAAAAAGTTTTTTGTCCTTAATATCTGATCTTAGAGTTTTAATTAAAAGTTCAATTTTAATACCTACTTTTGAAGCAACTAATGAATATGAAATATTTTGAACCCCTAATGTTTTAAAAATAGCATTATTATTAGATGGCTTTATGCTTTCAAAAACAGAATTTTTTATTAAATGGTTTCCATATAAAATATCTTCTATTTCTAAGTATTTTTTCCAAAAAACGGTGTAATCTGCATAATCAACATTGTTTTCATTAAAATTTATTCCTTTTTCACTAAAATAATCCAGCTTATCAAGTTCTAACTCACCTTTTTCAGCAATTTCTTTCAATTCTAAAGAATGTTGAGGATAGGATTTTATAAAAGACTCTACCATTAGAATAAATGCCTTGGGATCTATTTCAAATGGTTTTAATGGTTTTTGTATCATAAATTACTTATATATATTTATATATTTACTGTCAACAGTTAAAATAGTTAAATAAACCTTTATTTTCATCATATTATGGAATTTAGATAAATATTTTAGATAAGATGTGGAGTGTAAACGAATCTATTTGTGATAATTAAACTCTAGGAGATTGAAGGAAGGTTAATCAGGTGTCTAGGTGATGGAATTATGTGTAGTGATATTGTAGTGAAAATTGCTAACTCATCTTGACGCGAGTCTAGAAGTAAGTAGTATCAATAGTTAATGAAAGGATAATTTGTTAGCTTATTGATTTGTAATCAATAGGTCCGCGGTTCGACTCCGTGCGGGGGCACCATTACTTAATTATTTGAAGTTTCTTTTCGCGTTTGTTCAATCTTTATTTTTTTATGAAGACTGTTATTTTTATCATACAACAATTCGAAGCTAATTTTTTTATTAGCTTGAATTTTAATTATCTTTGCATTTCTAACTTCAAAATTATCTGCAACCGCACTAATGGGTCTTTTATTTGTATCTAAATTTTTTATTAAAATTTTAGATTTATCACTAACAATTGTGCCCCTCCATCTTCTAGGTCTAAAAGGACTAATGGGTGTGACTGCTAGTTTTCTCGAATCTAAATTTAAAATTGGTCCATGTGCTGATAAATTATAAGCAGTACTACCAGCTGGTGTTGAAACTAGCACTCCATCAGAAATAAGATTTTTAATAATATTTTTTTTATTAGCAGTAATCGAAATTGATGATGCTTGCTTGCTTTGTCTTAATATTGACACCTCATTAATAGCTATTGATTTTTTTGTTTGATTATTTTTATTAGTAACAGTCATTTGTAGAGGATAAATTTTTATACCGTTGGAAATATTCAGGTTTTTAATAATGTGTTCATTAGAAAACTTATTCATCAAAAAACCATAGTTTCCGGAATTAATTCCATAGAAAGGTTTTTTGTATTTGTATAATTTTTTTAAAGCTTGAAGCATGAAGCCATCACCCCCTAAAACAATTATTATGTTGGATTTTATTAAAGATGTAATATTAATTTTTTTAATTAAGATTGATTTAATCTTTAAAGAAGTTTTCGTTTTATCAAATACTAAATATACTTTGTCTCTCATTTAGTGGTGCCCTCGGCCAAACTCGAACTGGCACTCCAAAAAGGCACGGATTTTAAGTCCGTTGTGTCTACCAATTTCACCACGAGGGCATGTACTATTTTCATTTATTTAACTGTTTTTATTTATAACTCAACTTCTTTTTGTTAACAAATCATATCAATATTTTAATTAAGCTTTTAATGCTTTTTTAAGAATATGATTATCTAAATTGCAATCTTTATAACCTCTCTTTACAACACTCAAATATCGCTCTGTTGGATATGTAAATAAAGTTTTTTTAGTCATCGTATAGGTCATTACTTTTTTACCATAATAAGTAAAAAAATGTTTTTTATAAAGAACTGGGTAGTCTTCGTAAGCGTCTAATTTTTTTTCATCACTTTTAGATATTTCAAATAAAGCTCCTGGAACAATTGAATTTTTTTTAGGCTCTATATCGGCGGCTCTATATTTACTTCTAAAGGTTAATTTAAAATTATTTAAATTAATTTTTTTTAAAAAAACACTATCTTTACATCTTCTTTTCATTTGAAAATGATTTAGATTACTTCCATAAGCGAAATAAAGCATTTAATTATCTAACTACTACTTCTATTTTTTTTTGATTAACAAACTCTAATATTTCAGAACTACATTTATCAATTTTAAGTTGGTCTTCAGATCTTATTACTATTGATACGCCTAGTTTGCCTGCTTGAAAAAAAGGGTAACTTCCAATTTCAACATCTTTATTGTTATCTTGAACATTGGTTAAGGAGTTTGCAATTTCACTTTCAACGGTTTTTAAACTTATTGTACGGCTTAATATTGGATCTCCCCCTACTATTTTATTTTTTAATCCACCTAACATTGATTTTAAAATTGAAGGAACTCCTGGTAAGCAAAAAACATTTTCAACACTAAATCCTGGTGCACCACTTGTTGGATTTAATATTAAGTTAGCATTACGTGGCATCCATACCATCTTTTGTCTACCCTCATTAAACTCACCTACTTTGTAATAAGCTTCTAATATTTTAAAAGCTTCTTTATGGATTTCATACTCAAGATTAAATGCTTTCGAAATGGATTGAGCAGTAATATCATCATGTGTTGGGCCTATACCGCCAGTTGTAAATAGATAGTTGTTAACTTTTCTTAAATGATTAACAGTCTCAATAATTGTATTTTTGATATCCGGGATAACCCTAACCTCATTTACTTTTACACCAATTGAATTCAGCCATTGAGCAATTGTACTAGTATTAGTGTCTTGTGTTCTTCCAGATAGGATTTCATTGCCAATAATAAGTATTGCGGCATTAAATTTTGTATTTTGGTTCATTATTAAATATACAATTTAAATATGGAATTTACCAAAGCTTTAATTAAGGGCAAACTAATCAAACGTTACAAGAGATTTTTTACAGATGTTAAAATTGGTGAAGAAATTGTTACAGCACATTGTCCTAATACTGGATCCATGAAGGGTTTATTGGATGAGGGAAATGAGGTTTATGTATCTAAAAATGACGACCCTAAAAGAAAGTTAAAATATACACTTGAGATAATTAAAGTTAAAAATAATTTAGTAGGTGTTAACACCCATTTTGCAAACAAAATTGCGTTCCATGGTTTATCAAATAATCTAGTCAAAGAAGTTACAAATAATGATAGTATTAAGCCTGAGGTATTTTTTGATAAAGAAACACGGTTTGATTTTCTAATTGAAAAAAATAAACAAAAAATATTTGTAGAAGTAAAAAATGTTACGTTATTTAGAGAAGAAAAAACTGCAGAGTTTCCAGATGCAGTTACCACTAGAGGCTCAAAACATTTAAAAACCCTTATAGAGGCAGTTAAAAAAGGTTATAAATCCTATCTATTATTCTTAGTTCAAATAGAGGGTGTGGATAATTTTAAAATAGCAAAAGACATTGATAAAGAATATTATGAAAATTATTTACTTGCAAAGAAAGCTGGAGTTAACTTTTTGGCTTATCAATGTAAAATAAATTCAAAAGAAATTAAAATAGATAAAAAAATTAAAATTATTAATGCCTGATTATTTAGAAAAATTTGAAAAGATGAGAGTTGCTGGAAATCTTGCAGCAAGGACTCTTGATATGCTTACAGATAATATTAAGCCAGGTGTAACTACTGAATTTATAGATAAATTAGGTTATGAATTTATAAGAGACAATGGTGCCTACTCAGCTCCATTATTTTATAGAGGTTTTAAAAAATCATTATGTACCTCTTTAAACCATGTTGTTTGTCATGGTATACCTTCTGATAGAGTTTTAGTTGAAGGTGATGCTTTAAATGTTGATGTGACAGCAATTGTTGATGAGCATTATGGTGATACAAGTCGAATGTTCTGTATTGGAAAAACTCCTGTAAAAGTTAATAACTTAATTGATGCTACATACGAGTCGATGATGAGAGCAATAAGTTTACTAAAACCAGGATTAAGATTAGGTGACATTGGATATGAAATACAATCTTTTGTTGAAAAAAAAGGTTACTCAGTTGTTAGAGATTTCTGTGGTCACGGAATAAGCACAACATTTCACGAACCACCAAATGTTTTACATTATGGAAGAAGAAACACAGGAATGGAGCTTAGACCAGGCATGACTTTTACAATTGAACCTATGATAAATACCGGTGAATGGGATGTAAAAATGCTAAAAGATGGCTGGACCGCGGTTACAAAAGATAAATCTTTATCAGCACAATTTGAGCATACCCTAGGTATTACTGAAAATGGTTATGAAATCTTTACAGAATCTGTTAAAGGTTATTCTAAGCCTCCTTACTTATAATTAATGATTAAACGATATTCTAGAAAACAGCTAACTGACATATGGTCAGAAGAAAATAAATACCAAATTTGGCTTGATGTAGAAGTTGCGGCAGCCGAAGCCATGGAAAAATTAGGTCAAATTCCTAAAGGTGTTGCATCAATTGTTAAGAAAAAAGCTAAAATAAATGTCAAAAGAATTCACCAAATAGAGATTAAAGTTAAGCATGATGTAATAGCATTTTTAACCTCTGTTACTGAAAAAGCAGGAATTAAAGCAAGATATCTTCATCAAGGTATGACCTCATCTGACGTTCTGGATACCAGTTTAAATATTCAGTTAGTTCAATCAGGTAAAATTTTACTTGGTGATATCGATCAAATTTTAAAGGTTTTAAAGAAACAAGCCAAAAAATATAAGTACACTCCTTGTATGGGTAGGAGTCATGGAATTCATGCTGAGCCTATCACTTTTGGATTGAAATTAGCTTCATTTTATGAGGAATTTAAGAGAAATAGAAAAAGATTAGTTGATGCAATTGATGAAATTTCAACATGTGCGATCTCTGGTGCTGTTGGCACATTTGCAAATATTAATCCTAATGTTGAAAAACATGTAGCAAAAAAACTTGGTTTAAAAGTTGAGCCTATATCAACACAAGTAATACCAAGAGATAGACATGCTTTTTATTTTTCTGTACTTGGAATTATTGCTGGATCAGTTGAAAGAGTTGCAATTGAAATTAGGCATTTACAGAGAACAGAAGTTTATGAGGTGCAAGAATTTTTTTCAAAGGATCAAAAAGGTTCATCGGCAATGCCTCATAAAAAAAATCCAATTTTAAGTGAAAATTTAACAGGTCTTGCAAGAATGGTTCGAAGTGCTGTTATCCCTGCCCTAGAAAATATTGCTCTTTGGCATGAAAGAGATATTTCTCACTCGAGTGTTGAAAGAAATATTGGTCCTGATGCTAACATAACTTTGGATTTTGCCTTAGCTAGACTTAGTAATATTTTAGATAAAATGATTGTCTATCCAAAAAAGATGATTGAAAATTTAAATATAACTAAAGGTTTAATTTTTTCACAAGAAGTAATGTTAGAGCTGACAAAATCAGGATTAAGTAGAGAGCAATCTTACAAAATGGTTCAAAACTATGCAAAAAAATGTTTTGCGGAAAATCTAAATTTATTTGATGTTATATCAAATGATGAATTCATAATGGCTAAAATTTCTTCAAAAAGATTGAGAGCTATATTTAATTATTCATCACACTTTAAAAATGTAGATTTAATCTTTAGAAGAGTTTTTAAATAATGAAAAAAGGTAAAAAATTATACGAAGGTAAAGCTAAAATAATTTACGCAACATCTGATAAAAATTTGGTTATCCAGTATTTTAAAGATGATGCCACAGCTTTTAATAATTTAAAAAAATCAACTATTGAAGGTAAAGGTGTTTTAAACAATAGAATATCAGAACACATTTTATCAAACCTAACTCAAATTGGAATTAAAAATCATTTAGTTAAAAGATTAAACATGAGAGAACAAATTATTAAATTGGTAGAGATTATTCCTATTGAGTTTATTGTTCGTAATGTTGCAACAGGCTCTATTACTAAAAGACTAGGTATTGAAGATGGAACAGTTTTAAAGCAACCTCTATTAGAATATTGTTTAAAGGATGATGATTTAAGTGATCCACTTATTGCAGAAGAGCATATTTTGGCATTTGATTGGGCTACAAAATCTGAATTAGAAAAAGTTAAAAAAATGATTCTAAGAATTAATGACTTTATGATTGGAATGTTCAGGGGTGTTGGGATTAAACTAATTGATTTTAAACTTGAGTTTGGAAGGCTTAAAGAAAATGGTAAAAATGAGGTTATTTTAGCTGATGAGATTAGCCCTGATACTTGTAGATTGTGGGACAGTATTACTGATAAAAAACTAGATAAAGACAGATTTCGTAAAGACTTGGGTGATTTAATTCCAGCTTATACGGAAGTTGCTAAAAGACTTGGTATATTACATGAGCAATCAAACTTAAGTGCTGTCAATGTTACAAAGTTAAGATCAGTTAAAAAAAGAAAATAATATGAAAATATCTGTAGTTATAACTTTAAAAAAAGATGTTTTAGATCCTCAAGGTAAAGTTATTCAACAGACTTTAGATGGTATGGGATTTGAAGACATCAATGAAGTAAGACAAGGAAAATATTTTGAAATTGATACAAAAGAAAATGATCAAAAAAAAGCTGAAGCAAAAGTTGAAGAAATGTGTAAAAAGCTTTTAGTCAATTTAGTAATAGAAGACTTTAAAATTATTGGATCACAATAATAAATAATGCATTCATCCGTAATAACCTTTCCTGGATCTAATTGTGATAGAGACATGGATGTTGCTTTAAAAAAATTTGGCTTTAAAAATAAAATGGTTTGGCATGATGATGTTGAACTTCCAAAAAGTGATCTAGTAGTTTTACCAGGTGGTTTTTCGTACGGAGACTATCTTAGATGTGGAAGCATGGCATCAAAATCAAAAATTATGAAATCTGTTTTAAACTTTGCTCAAGGTGGTGGTAAGGTTATGGGGATTTGTAACGGTTTTCAAATTTTAGTTGAATCTGGTTTGTTGCCAGGTGTACTGCTTAGAAATAAATACCTAGAATTTATTTGCAAAAATGTTTTCGTTAAAGCTAACAATAAAGATAACTCTTATTTTAAAGATAATAAAAAAGATGTCTATGAGTTTCACATTGCTCATAATGAAGGAAATTACTTTTGTTCTAATGATCAAATTAAAGAAATTAATGACAATAATCAAATTGCTTTATTTTATTCAGATAAAAACGGAAATATTAATGAACAATCAAATCCAAATGGTTCATTACAAAATATAGCAGGTGTATTTAATAAACAAAAAAATATTTTAGGAATGATGCCTCATCCAGAAAGAATGATAGACCCTGCTCTATCAGGTGAAGATGGTTCAATATTTTTTCAAAACTTAATTAATAATTTAAAATAATGATAGTTAATGAACAACTTGCAATAGATCATGGCTTAAAAAAAGATGAGTATAAAAAAATATGTGATTTATTAAAAAGAGTTCCCAATATTACCGAACTAGGGATTTTTTCAGCAATGTGGAATGAGCATTGTTCCTATAAATCTTCAAGGTTCCATCTTAAAAACTTACCCACTAAAGGAAAAAATGTAATTCAAGGACCTGGTGAAAACGCTGGTGTTATTGATATTGGGGATGACGATGCAATAGTATTTAAAATTGAAAGTCACAATCACCCTTCATTTATTGAACCCTATCAAGGTGCTGCAACTGGTGTTGGTGGAATTATGAGAGATGTCTTTACAATGGGTGCAAGACCAATTGCAAATTTAAACTCAATTCATTTTGGCTCGCCTCAACATAAAAAAACTAAAAATTTATTACGAGGAGTTGTTCAGGGTATAGGTGGATATGGTAATTGCATGGGGGTTCCAACAATTGCTGGTCAGACTAGTTTTGACGAGTCTTACAATGGTAATATCTTAGTAAACGCAATGACTTTAGGTCTTGTTAAAAAAGATAAAATTTTTTATTCAAAAGCAGCTGGCTTAGATAAACCTGTAATCTATGTTGGGTCAAAAACTGGTCGTGATGGAATTCATGGTGCTAGCATGGCATCAGCTTCTTTTGATGATAAAATTGAAGAAAAGAAACCAACTGTTCAAGTTGGTGACCCCTTTACTGAAAAACTTTTACTAGAAGCCTGCTTAGAGTTGATGGCAGGAGATTCAATTATAGCAATTCAGGATATGGGTGCAGCAGGTCTAACTTCCTCAAGTATTGAGATGGCTTCAAAAGGTAATTTAGGAATTGAAATTAATTTAAATAAAGTTCCTTGTAGAGAAGCAAACATGACACCTTATGAAATCATGTTATCAGAAAGCCAAGAACGAATGCTTATTGTTTTAGAGAGCGGCAAAGAAGAAATGGCTAAAAAAATATTTGATAAATGGAATTTGGACTTTGCTGTAATTGGTAAAACAACAAAAAGTAAAAAAATTGAACTTTATTTTAATGAAAAAAAAGTAGCAGACATTCCTGTTAACACATTAGTTAAGAACTCACCTATGTATGATCGGAAATGGAAAAAAGCTAAATTACCTAAAAAAATTAAAATTAAAAAAGAGTTATTTAAAACTCTAAAAGTAAAAAATATTTTAAACAAAATATTGTCCAGCCCAAATGTTTGTAGTAAAGAATGGATTTGGCAACAGTATGATCACACTGTGATGGGTGACACTATTCAAAAACCCGGTGGAGATGCAGGTGTCGTTAGAGTTCATGGAACTAATAAAGCTGTAGCAGCATCTGTTGATTCATCAGCCGTATATTGTTGGGCTCATCCTTTAAGTGGTGGAAAACAAATTGTTTGTGAAAGTTGGAGAAATTTAATTTCAGTTGGTGCAAAACCAATTGCAATTACTAACTGCTTAAATTTTGGTAGTCCTGAAAATGAAGAAAATATGGGTGAGTTTGTAGAATGTGTTCAAGGCTTAGGTGAAGCAAGCGCTTACTTAGAGTTTCCAGTAGTGTCTGGAAATGTTTCTTTTTATAATCAAACTAAAGATATTGGTATTAAACCCACTCCATCAATTGGTGGTGTTGGATTAATTAAAGATTACCAAAACATGGTTACAATGGACTTAAAAAAAACTGATAATATACTTTTAGTTGTTGGTAAAACTGAAGGCCACTTAGATCAAAGCTTATTTGCTAGAGATATCTTAAATGAAAAAAATGGACCACCACCTGAAATCAATCTTTTCAATGAAAAAAATAATGGTGACACAATATTAAAACTCATTGATCAAAAATTTATTAAATCAGCGCATGATGTTTCTTTAGGTGGAATAATCACCGCTCTTTCTAAAATGTGTATCAAGGGTAAAAAAGGTGCAACACTAAAAAAACCAAATTACCTAATTAATCAGTTCGAATACTTATTTGGTGAAGATCAAGGAAGGTACATTGTTGAAATTAGTAAAATTGATCTTGATAGTACTACTAAAATACTTCAAGAAAACTCAGTACATTTTGATGAACTTGGATCAGTAAATGATGATTGTTTAATAATTGACGATAAGACAAAAGTATCAATTGACGATTTGATTAAATCACATACAAATTGGCTAACTAACTACATGGACAATTAAAATGGCAATGGATATAAAAGAGGTTGAAACACTTATTAAAGAAGCTTTACCAGATGCTATAATAGAAATTCAGGATTTAGCAGGAGATAGCAATCACTACTCAGCAACAATTACTTCAAGTCAATTTTCTGGAAAAAGTAAAATTGAACAACACAAAATGGTATATAATTCTTTAAAAGGAAAAATGGGCAACGAACTTCACGCATTAGCAATTAAAACAAAGGAACAATAATGGACGATAGCACAAAAAATTTAATTCAAAGTCATATTGATACCAACGAAGTATGTTTGTTTATGAAAGGAACACCAAATGCTCCTCAGTGTGGATTTTCTATGGCTACATCAAATATGTTAAAAATTTTAGACGTAAATTATAAAGGGATTAATGTTCTTGAATCTCAAGCTTTAAGAGAAGGTATAAAAGAATTTAGCGACTGGCCTACTATTCCACAAATTTATATCAAAGGTGAATTTATTGGTGGCTGTGACATCGTTAAGGAAATGTATGAAAACGGTGAACTCAAAAAAGTACTTGAGAATAAAGGAATTAATTTTAAGAAATAATTTATTACTTATAAATATAATCTCTAGTAGTGGGTGTTGAGATATAATTTTTTGTTAGCTGGAACTGATAAACCACTTGGTCTCCCCATTTAAAAGCACTTTCACAACTAGCTAAATAAAACTCCCACATCCTAAAAAATTTTTCATCAAACATGTTGGTTATTTGGATTTTATTTTTTATACAATTTTCCTTCCAGTGTCTTAGAGTATGAGAATAATGTAGTTTAAGAACTTCTATATCAGATACAATTAATCCAGCTTTTTCTATAGGTGTTACTACTTCACTCAGACTGGGTGTATAACCACCTGGAAAAATATATTTAGTTATCCAGGGGTGTGGGTCTCTAGGGGGATTAACTGAACCAATAGTATGTACCAAAGAAACACCATCATTATTAAGCAACTTGTTAATTTTCACAAAAAAATTTTTATAAAATTTCCTACCTACGTGCTCGAACATTCCAACACTTACAATTCTATCAAATTTTTCATTAAGTTGACGGTAATCTATTAGTTTAAAAGTAACTTGATTTTCTAAATTAAGCTCTTTAGCTTTTTTAACACAATGGTTAAACTGATTTTCGGATAAAGTAATTCCAGTAACTTCACAGTTTGTATTTTTAGCAATATCCATAGCTAAAGATCCCCATCCACAACCTATATCAAGAACTTTTTGATTTGGTTGTATGTTTAGTTTTTTTATTATGTGTTGAATTTTATTATTTTGAGCATCTTCTAGAGTATCATTTTCATTTTTAAAATATCCACATGAATATTGTTTTTTGGGATCTAAAAATAGACTGTATAAATCATCTGAAAGATCGTAGTGATGAGCAACATTCATTTTAGATTTTTTTATAAAATTAAAATTTGTTAAATATCTATAAGAGCCATAAAATTTATTTATTAGCATACTAAAAAAATTTAACTCATCTCTTCCAATATTCATAAGTGCTATATCTAAAAAATCAGACAAACTTCCGTTTTCGATTTTTATATCTCCATTAGAATAAGCCTCTCCAAAATATAAATCTGGACGAAATAATAATTTATAATGCAGTTTTTTATCTAAAATCTTAACCGTAATTGGAACTTTATTTTTTGGTGTGCCTATGATGTATTTATTCGAGTTTGCATCGATTAATAGAAAGCCATCTTCATGAAATAGATTATCTAAATATCTTGCTAACTGCATCTAACCACTCATAAAAGTTTTTATTATAAACTAAAATATATGATAAATTTATATTAAATACACCCAAGATTATTTCTCAATTATATTGAGGTTTTTTAAAAAATAAATATCTTAAAATGTAATCATATAAAAGTATTCTCAATCTTTTTGAGAAATATTTTTTTAATAAGTTTAGTACTAATATCTTCATAAAAGTATCTTCCCTAATTTGATTAACAATATAATTAATGGTATATAGGTCTTTAAAAATAAAAAATGAGCAACGTACTTCACACATTAACAATCAAAACAAAGGAGCAATAGGTGAATTTATTGGTGGCTGCGACGTTGTTAAAGAAATGTATGAAAACGGTGAACTCAAGAAAGTACTT
Organism: Candidatus Pelagibacter sp. Uisw_121; assembly: GCF_047722545.1. Taxonomy (GTDB): domain Bacteria; phylum Pseudomonadota; class Alphaproteobacteria; order Pelagibacterales; family Pelagibacteraceae; genus Pelagibacter. Next base: position 720,427 of record NZ_CP159816.1, read on the forward strand.
GAGGATAAAGGAATTAATTTTAAAAAAAAAGACTAAGTGAAATCATTTATATACAAAATAATAATTTCTGTGATAGCAGTAATACTTATTTATGAGTTCACTATAGGAAAACAAATAAGCAAATACTCTAATCAAATAAACAATTTCACATCTAAAGAAGGACGTAAAGAAAGCGTCAATAAGATGAGAGAAGAAATTAATAAAGGCATTAAAAAAGAAAGATACCTTTCAAAAGAAGATGCTAAATTAATTAATACTTTTTTAAACAAAATAAAAAAAGAATTAGAAGAAGCTAGTAAAAACTAATCACAGAACCATAAAGTTGCTGTGCTAATTTTTTTTTTATAAAAAGTATACTTATAGCCTTCATTCCAAATTAACTCACAATCTTTAGGGTCAGATCTTTTAACGTTTCTAACATTTTTATATGCATAAAAAGGTCTATTCTTTTCAGCATCAATCGCTGAATAGTTTTTAAAACAACTAAAATTATTATTGCTTAAAAACTCTTTAGTATAAATATCTCCGAAAACGCAAATATTTTTATTCAAATTTCTTGTTTGAAAGTCTTTGAATATTTCCTTTTGTAAATTTTTATTACTTAAACCCCAGTAATCAATTTCAAAATTTTTTTCTATGTCAGTAAATTTAGCAAAAGAATTAAGCCAAGTATATTGATATGGTTTTAAGTTTATATTTTCTAAAATAAAAAATAGTAAAGTTAAAAAAGATAATGAATAAAATATTTTTTTATTAAAGATATAAATATTAAACAATGAGGTTATAAAAATTAATGGTATCAAAAACATAACATGTCTAATCTCATCATAAATCGCAACATCTTTAAGTATAAAAATTAAAATAATCAACAATGGGGTAATTAAAAAAACCAGATAGTAGATTTGTGCTAAAACATCTTTATTATTAAAAATTTTATTTTCACAAAATGGAAATAAGAAAAAACCAAAAATCACAATTATTGGTAACTTAAAGAATAGCCAAATAAAGTAATAACTTGATGGTAAATTTAAAGCTTTCATGCATTCACCAAGCGTAAGGGTACAAATATTATGATAATATTTACCCATCCAATTTAATGAATTAACAATTTCAAATGGATTGTGCCACATAATTGGATTAAAGAAATAAACAAAAATCAGAAATAAAGAAATAGTTATAAAAATATTTGATATATTTTTATAAATCAAATTTGCAAATTTAATTTTTTTAAAATTAAATAGTACAACAAATCCAATAAAATATTGAATAAAAATAATCAAACCTGTAATTCTTATACTAACCAAGTATGCAGAAAAAAAAGAAAGAAAGAAAAGTAATTTAATTTTAATCTTTTTATCTAAGTATAAATTTTCAATAATATGTAGAAAAAAATATGAACATATTATCCAAAATGATAAAAATGGAATATCCTTATGATTAAATTGTGCATGCCCAAAAATATAGGGATATAGTAAATAAATAATCGTTGATATTTTTGAGAACAATAAATTTTGAGATATTTTGAAGTTAATTAAAAAATAAAAATAACCAGAAATTGTGAATATAAAAAAAATAGCTGAATGTTTTGCTACAAGTAAAGATCCATATTGAGAAATATCATTTATATCATAAACGATCCCGTTAAATAACTTTTGAAATGGTATCGAAATATAATGAAAACCAACCCCATGATATTTATCAATGTAATTAATCAAATTTTTGTACTCACCAGTACTTAAAAAACTAATAATACCTTCAATATTTTTTTCCCAATTTAATTGTTCGTGATATTCATCATGGGATATACCGGTGGTTAAACTTAAGTAGGTACCAATAAATAAATAAATAATAAAAAAAAACCTAAATGAATGTTTACTTTTATCAATCATTTTGTAAATACACAAAGAAGAGATTTCCCAAATTTATTTAAAGTAAGCTTATCAATTATTTTTGATAATGGTATTAACATATCCCAAAAATATATTTTATTTTTTAAATTAGTCTCTTTTAACTTAAATATCTTGTTTAATATTAAGAACAATAAACCAATTGAATCATAATAAATTAATTTTTCAATTTTTAAGTCAGTTTTTTTTTCAATATCCCTAAAATCTTTTTTATTATATCTTTTAAAATGACCAACCGCTTTATCAAATTCGTTATAAAATAACTGATGTGCTGGAACGTTAAAAATTAAACGTCCATTTTTTTTTATTTTTTTTGAGGCTATTTTTACTTCTTTTAAATCATCTTTAATATGTTCAAGAACGTCAAAATAAATTATTGTTTGATATTTAGACCTTATCTTTTCTATAGTCTGATTTTTTATTTTAATATTTTTTTTTCTAAATTTTTTTGTTAAAAAGTGAAAAAGTTTACTATCAGGTTCTAATAACGTTATATCATTTGTGAATTTTTTATATAAATTCACTAACCCACCTTGTCCTGCACCAACTTCTAAAAATGGATCTTTAATAAAATTTTTTAAATAATAAATTTGATATTTTCTAAAATTTTTTGCTCTATCGAATGTTTCGAGCTCAAAACCATCATAGTTGATTTTGCTCATCAAGAATTTTTATCTTGAATAATATTCAATCACCAAATTAGGTTCCATTACTACTGGGTAGGGAACTTCGTCAAACTTAGGTGTTCTTACGAAAGTAACTTTTTTATTTTTTTCATCTAAGTGAATATATTCTGGAGTTTCTCTTTCTTTGCTAGCTAATGCGATATCAATTATAGCTAACTGTTTAGATTTATCTCTAATTTCAATTATATCTTCTTCTTTAACAACATAACTTCCAATATTAACTTTTTTACCATTAACTCTTACGTGTCCATGATTAATAAGTTGCCTAGCTGAAAACACAGTTGTTGAAAATCTTGCCCTGTAAATTACTGAATCTAATCTTCTTTCAAGTAATCCAATTAAATTTTCACCAGTATCTCCTTTTAACATGGTAGCTTTTTTATAAATATTTCTAAACTGTCTTTCGTTTATGTTACCATAGTAACCTTTTAATTTTTGTTTAGCTTGCAGTTGAATTCCATAATCAGATGGTTTTCCTTTTCTGCCTTGCCCATGTTGTCCAGGACCGTAATCTCTTTTATTAAAGGGACTTTTGGGTCTGCCCCATAGGTTAATTTTTAACCTTCTGTCAATTTTGTGTTTAGCACTTATTCTTTTTGTCATTTGATACGTGGGTTTATAAACTCACTCATTATTTTGTCAATCAACCTTTTTTAGACAAACTTGCGAATACACTGGATAAAATACGTGTTTCCTTCTCTGAAAGCTCCATTTTAGAAAAAATGCTTCTTAAGTTTTCAATCATAATAGGTCTCTTCTCCAAAGGTTTAAAAAAGCGTTTTTCCTCTAATTTTTTGATGCATAGGTTAGTCATTGCCTGAATATCCTTCTTGTTGGCTAAAGTTACTTTTTTTGATTTAGAATACTTTGCACCCTTTAATTTAATGATACTTGCTACTGTGTGAGCAATAATAATGACACTGTGAGACAAATTTAAAGATTTAAAATCAGGATTAGTTGGTATTTGCATAGTGTAATTAGCATAACTAATCTCATTATTGGATAAGCCAGACGCCTCTGAACCAAATAAAAAAGCAATTTTTTTATTAAAATCAATCTTTTTTAAATCTTCTAAAGTAATGTGTTTAATGTTTTTATTTCTAAATCTTGCAGATGTTGCAATAACATAATCAACTTTTTTTACAGCAGATTCTAAAGTTTCATATACTTTAGCACTAATAATTAGATCTTTTGCACCAACAGATGTTGCTAGAATTTTATCATTTGGAAAAATAGGCTTTGGTTTAACAATAACTAACTTTTTAAAGTTAAAGTTTTTAATAGATCTAGCACAAGCTCCAATATTTTCAGATAATTGAGGTTGATGTAAAATAAATGAAATATTATTGAATGACATTAAAGACTTGCTGGAGCATTATCTTTAAACAATTTGTAATCCAAACTATCAACCAATGCTTTTAATGAAGCATCAATTATATTTGCTGAAACACCAATGGTAAACCAATTTTTACCTTTTGAGTCAGTGCTTTCAATTGAAACTCTGGTAATCGCTTCTGTACCTGTATTTAGAATTCTAACTTTATAATCAACTAATTTTAGATCTTTTAAATATTTTGAATATTTATTTAATCGATCTACATTTTGTCTAATGGCATTATCTAATGCATTAACTGGACCATTTCCTTCACCAGTACACATAATTTTTTCACCATCAACTTCAAGCTGTGCTTTTGCTAAAGAAACAATTGTTCCTGATGAATCTTTTTTGACAGAAACATCATATTCTTTAATTGATATATATCTTGGTATTTTGCTGATAATTCTTCTTGCTAATAATTCAAAAGATGCATCAGCTCCATCATAACTATAACCAATAAATTCTCTGTCTTTTACTTCATCTAAAAGTTTTCTAATTTTAGGATCACTTTCTTCTATTTCAATACCAATAGTTCTTAATCTTGAAATTATATTTGATTTTCCAGATTGATCAGAAACTACAATATTTCTAGAGTTTCCAACTTCCTCAGGATTAATGTGCTCATATGTTCTTGGATCTTTTTGAACAGCTGAAACGTGAAGGCCTCCTTTATGAGAAAAAGCAGCAGCACCAACATATGGAAGATGTTTGTTAGGTTTTCTATTTAAAATCTCATCTAATAACCTAGAACATTCTGTTAATTTTTTAATATTATCTGGTTTAATTTTTAATTGAAATTTAGTTGCAAAATCTTTCTTTAAAAAAAAAGTGGGAATTAATGACATTAAATTTGCATTACCACATCTTTCACCTAAACCATTGATAGTTCCTTGCACCTGTCTAACCCCTGCCCAAACTGCAGCTAAAGAATTAGCAACAGCATTACCTGTATCATTGTGAGCGTGTATACCTAAATTTTTCCCAGGTATAGTTTTAGAAACTTCTGTTATAATTTTTGTAACTTCATGAGGTAAGGTTCCGCCGTTAGTATCACATAAAACAATCCATCGTGCTCCCTCATTAAATGCTGCTTTAAGACATGATAAAGCATAATTGGGATTAGCTTTGTATCCATCAAAAAAATGCTCTGCATCAAACATAAATTCTTTATTTTCTTTCACAAAGTGTTTTGCTGTCTCTTTGATATTTTCTAAGTTTTCTTCATTAGAAATACCAAGGGCTATATCAACATGAAAATCCCAAGATTTTCCCACAATACAAACTGCTGGTGTGTTTGAATTAATAAGCGCTGATAGACCTGGATCATTATCTGCACTACGACCAGTTTTTTTAGTCATCCCAAATGATGTTAGTTTAGCATTATTAAATGAATGTTTTTTTTGAAAAAATTCAGTATCAGTAGGGTTTGCTCCTGGCCAACCACCTTCAATATAATCAACACCTAAATTATCTAAAGCTAAGGCAATCTTTAATTTATCATCTACTGAAAAGTCTACACCTTGTGTTTGTGCACCATCTCTTAACGTTGTATCAAATATAAAAAGTTGTTCTTTACTCATTTTAGTTTCCAAATTGTTTTACCATCTTTGTCTTCTATTAAAACCCCTTTATCTAATAGCTTATCTCTAATAATATCGGCTTCTTTATAATTCTTGTCTTCTCTTGCTTTATTTCGAAAAGCAATCATTTCTAAAATTTCACCCTCATTAATGGATGATTTTTTCTTTTTAAATTCAATCCATTCTTCTTTTGTTTTGTTTAAAATACCAATGAAATTACATGCTAATACAAATAAACTTTTCTCCTCGTTACTTCCCTTTATAGCTTTGTCATAAAGTTGATGTAACTTTGCAATGTAACCAGGTGTATTCAAATCATCATATAACGGAGATAAAATATCTTCATTTAAAATTGTTTTTTCATTTGATGGTAAATAAACTTCATACCATTTATCAATAGTATTTTTACAATCTTCTAGTAGCTTTTCGTTCCAGTCCAATGGTTGTTTGTAGTGAGCACTCATGAGAGCAAGTTTTAAAACTTGTCCATCAACTTTGTCTTTAAAATCTTTAATCTTTATTATGTTGCCTGTAGATTTAGCCATTTTTTCATTGGACATGGTAATAAATGCGTTATGGATCCAATAATTTGCAAAGACTTTAGTATCATTAGCACATCTTGATTGTGCAATTTCGTTTTCATGATGAGGGAAAATCAAATCTATTCCACCTCCATGAATATCAAATATGTCACCTAAATATTTCTTAGACATCGCAGAGCATTCCAAATGCCAACCAGGTCTTCCTTTGCCCCAGGGCAAATCCCATGCAGGCTCATCATCTTTAGAAGGCTTCCACAAAACAAAGTCTTCAGATTTTTTTTTGTTCTGTGAAACTTCTACTCTAGACCCTGCAATTAAATCTTTTAATTTTTTATTCGATAATTTTCCATAATCTGTAAATTTACTTACTTCAAAGTAAACATGATTATTTGCCTCGTAGGCAAAATCTTTTTCTATTAAAGATGATATCATTTCAATCATAAGATTAATATGATCTGTAGCTTTTGGTTGTTGTGTTGGGTTATCTAAGTTCAAATAATTACAATCATCATTAAAATCTTTAATAACATTGTTCGTTAGTTCAGATATTAAAATATTTTTTTCTTTTGCTGATTTAATTATTTTATCATCAACATCAGTAATGTTTCTTATATAATTTATTTTATCATACCCATATTTTGATTTTAAAACTTTGTATAAAATATCAAAAATGACAAGAGGTCTTGCATTACCTATGTGTGGGTTATCATAAACAGTTGGACCACAAACATACATGCCAATGTTTTCTTTATCTAAGGGAACAAATTTTTCTTTTTTGTTACTTAAATTGTTTGTTAAAAAAATATCTTTATTCATTACTTTAGAATTATACTTTAATTATAGATTTGTGAATCTATTAGATTAGTTGGGAATCTTGCAAACTGGAATTGGCTCCATTTTATGCAAGTTTATATTTCTTATTTTTTCGTATTTTTCACGATTTGTTGAATTTACATTATTCATTGCTTCCTCTAATTCTTCGTATCTAAGACCTAACTGACCTTCATCAGTTCTACCATCATCCCATAATCCATCCGTTGGAGCAGCATCAATTATCTCTTGAAGAATATTGATGGATTTACCTATTTCCCATACTTCTGATTTGTTGCAATCTGCAATCGGGGAAATATCTACCCCACCATCACCATACTTCGTATAAAACCCTACTCCAAAATCCTCAACTTTATTTCCAGTACCGACTACAATACCTTTGTTTGCAGCAGCAACTTGATAAAGAGTGGTCATTCTAATTCTTGCTCTAGAATTAGCCATGCCATGTTCATTATCAAAATTGGATAGCGTACCCTCAAATGTTTCAAATAATTTATCTAAATTTAGCGTGTGTGCTTCAACATTATCAAAATTTTTAACTAACCATTCTTGGTGTTTTAAGCTTAAGTCATGTTGTGATGATTTTTGTTTAATAGGCATAGACAAAACAATTGTTTTTATACCCGTCATTGCACTCAATGTGCTTGATACAGAGGAATCTATTCCTCCAGAAATTCCAATGATTAAAGATTGAGCCTTGCTTGGCATCTTTTCTACATAATCTTTAATCCAATTGCTTATAAATTGTGCTTTTTCTAATGGTTTCATTATCTAAAATTTAAACAAAATTGTATTTAATACAATGGCTTAAGATGCCGCTTTAATATTTTTTTTAGAATATGCAGCATTTTTTTTAATCTCATCAGAAATCAAAAAAGCTAACTCCAATGCTTGATTAGCGTTAAGTCTTGGATCACAATGAGTGTGGTAACGGCTAGATAAATCTTGATCAGATATTTTCTGAGCACCACCTGTACATTCTGTAACATTTTGACCCGTCATTTCAATGTGCAATCCACCTGCATAACTTCCTTCACTTTGGTGACATTCAAAAACATTTTTTACTTCTTTAACAACGCTATTAAAAGGTCTTGTTTTAAATCCAGTTGTAGCTTTAATTGTATTACCGTGACAAGGATCACATGACCATATTACATTTAAACCTTCTTTTTTAATTGCTCTAATTAATTTTGGTAAAAATTTAGAAACATTCTCATGTCCAAATCTAGAAATTAAAGTTATTTTACCTTTTTCATTTTTTGGATTAATTTTATTACAAAGATTTATCAAATCTTCTGCTTTTAATGTTGGTCCACATTTAATTCCAATTGGATTTTCAATTCCTCTGCAAAACTCTACATGTCCTCCATCTAATTGTCTGGTTCTATCGCCAATCCAAACAAAGTGAGCTGATGTATCATGATATTCGCCTGTAGTAGAATCTACTCTTGTCATTGCTTGTTCGAAAGGAAGTAATAAGGCTTCATGTGAAGTCCAAAAGTTTACTGTTTTTAATCTTCTATTAAAGTCTGAATTAATTCCACATGCATCCATAAATGCTAATGCATCTGCTATTCTGTCCTCTAAATCTTTAAATTTTTTAGCAGCTGGAGAGTTCTTAATAAAACCCAAGTTCCAGGTATGTACTTTTTTAAGATCAGCAAAACCTCCATGAGAGAATGCTCTTATAAGATTTAGGGTTGATGCAGACTGAGAATATGCCTTAAAAAGTCTTTTAGGGTCTGGAACTCTTGATTTTTCATTAAATTCCATTCCATTAATATTATCTCCTAGGTAGCTAGGCAGTTCAACACCATCAATATTTTCAACAGGTGAACTTCTTGGTTTTGAAAATTGGCCAGCAATTCTTCCAAGTTTAATAACTGGTAATGATGCAGAGTAAGTAAGTACTAACGACATTTGCAGTATTAGTTTAAATGTATCTCTAATATTATCAGGATGAAATTCTGCGAAACTTTCTGCACAATCTCCACCTTGTAATAAAAAAGCTTTTCCATCAACAACATCTGCAAGTTGTTCTTTTAAGTGTCTTGTCTCACCTGCAAAAACTAATGGGGGAAAATCTTTAATTTTACTTAAAACACCATCCAAATCTTTTTGATTAGGATATTCAGGAATGTGTTTTACAGGATAATTTCTCCAGCTATTTATTTTCCAATTTTTCATATTCAACCTAGGGGTGTTGTATCAGAGTTTAATTATTATTCAACTGTGACTGATTTTGCTAAATTTCTAGGCTTATCGATGTCATAACCTTTTTTAAGAGCTGAATAATAAGCTAATTTTTGCAATGGAACAGTTAATAAAAAAGGCAACAAGTCATCATTAGCACTTTCAACTAATACAGTTTCCCAAATATTTTCTGAAAAAACTTCGTCTTTGCTCTTGTTAGTAATCAATAAAACTTTAGCACCTCTTGCTATTACTTCCTGCATATTAGAAATAGTTTTTTTATAATAATTGTCTCTTGGAGCTAAAACAACTACTGGCATTCCATCTTCAATTAAAGCTAAGGGACCATGCTTCATTTCACCTGCAGGATACCCTTCAGCATGCACATATGCTAATTCTTTTAACTTTAACGCCCCTTCTAATGCAATTGGATAGGAAAAACCTCTCCCTAAAAACATCGAACCTTTTACGTCTGTAAATGAACTAGAGACAGTTTGGATTTTACTCTCTGTAAGCAAAGTTTGTTCAACTAACTTGGGTAATGTTTTTAAGTCCTTAATTTTGTTTAAATATAAATCTTTATCTAAATCTTTTCTTAAAATTCCTAATTTTAATACTAGAATATAAAGAACCAACATTTGACCCATAAAAGCTTTTGTAGAAGCTACACCAATTTCTGGTCCACAATGAATTGGTAAAACAAATTTAGAATCTCTTGCAATCGAACTTTCTATAACATTAACCACACTGCAAGTTTTCATGTTATGTTTATTACATAAATCTAGAGCCGCATAAGTATCCGCTGTTTCACCAGACTGAGAAACAAAAATATATAAATTATCGTTTTTAAATCTATTTTTTCGATATCTGAACTCAGATGCAACATCAATTGTTACATCTAGTGTAGTGTTTTCTTCAAACCAATATTTTGCCATTAAGCAAGAATGATAAGCTGTTCCACAGCCGATTAAAGTAACTGAAGAAATTTCTTTTATGTCCCATGGAAAATTATAAATATTGATGTCGTTGTTAATTTTATCAATATACTCATTTATACAGTTCTTTAATGTTGTTGGCTGTTCCTCGATTTCTTTAGCCATAAAGTGTTTAAAATCACCTTTATCATAATTCTGCTCTTTTGAAGATAATTCTAAAACTTTTTTATTAACTTTTAAGCCTTCTTCATCAAAAAACTCAACTTGATCTTTTTTAATAATGCAAAATTCTCCATCATTTAAATACGAAATTTTATTAGTCATAGATTTTAGAGCATAAGAATCTGATCCTAAATAATTTTCGTTAGGACCATAACCCACTGCAAGTGGAGACCCTCTTCTTGCACCCACTATAAGATCAGACTGATCTTTAAAGATTATTCCTAAAGCAAAGCTTCCATGAAGCTGTTTTAGAGTTTTAATAATTGCATCCTTTAAATTAAGTTCTTTTAAATATTCTGTTATTAAATGAACAATTACCTCTGTATCTGTCTGAGATTTAAATACATGACCTTTGTTAATTAAATATTTTTTTAAAATAGTGGAATTTTCAATAATACCATTATGTACTATAGATACACTTTCTGATGAATGGGGATGTGCATTAATAGTATTTGGAATTCCATGGGTTGCCCATCTAACATGTCCAATTCCAATTGAACCTGACATATTTTTAACAGCACGATTTTTTTCTAAAATATCAACCCTACCTTCAGATTTAGCTTCATTTAATATGCCATCTGATAAAGTTGCAATACCTGAAGAGTCGTAACCCCTATACTCTAACTTTTTAAGAGAGTTTATAATGGCAGATGATACTGGTTTATTGCTTGCTATTCCTATAATCCCACACATATTATTTTATTTTTCTTTTATAATTTTTGACTTCTGTTTGAGAGCTTCTAGTTAAAGCTAATGAATTTTTTTTAACTTTTTTTGTAATCACTGAACCAGCACCAACAATACTATTTTTTTCAAGAGTAATAGGTGCAACTAATGAAGAATTAGAACCTATAAATACATTGTCTTTAATTTTTGTTTTATTTTTTTTAACACCATCATAATTACAAGTAATTGTGCCAGCTCCTACATTTACACCTTTGCCTATTTCACTATCACCAATGTAGGATAAATGATTAATTTTTGATCTTTTTCCAACTGTACTTTTCTTAACTTCTACAAAATTTCCAATTTTTGATCCTTCTTCAAGAGTAGTGCCTGGTCTTAATCTTGCATAAGGTCCAACTTCAACTTTGCTTTTTATTTTACAATCCTCTAAATGCGAAAATGAATTGATAGTTACATTATTGCCAATTTTAACTTTTTTTCCAATGACAACATATGGATTAATAGTAACGTTATTTCCAATCTTAGTATCTTTTGAAAAAAAAATAGTTTCAGGTCCGATCATCTTTACACCAGACTTTATAAAAAATTTACGAAGTTTTTCTTGTTCGATATTATAATTTATTTGTTTCATCTGGAAATATTTTTATATTAAGTGTATAGATATCTTAATTCACAATTTATTTCTTAAAAATACTTTAATGACTCAAAATTACTCAATATTATTTGACCTAGATGGAACATTGGTTGATACGGCACCTGATTTAATGAATGCCCATAATCATGTAATGAAAAAATATGGTTATCCAACAAAATCTACTGCAGATATTAGAAACCTAGTTGGACAAGGAGCTGGGGCAATGATTGGCAGATCTATATGGGGACAAGCCAAAAAAGAATTTGGTAAAATTGATGACCAAAAAATTAAAGCTGAAATGGTTAAGGATTTTATTAATTTTTATGGAAAAAATATTATTAAAGAAAGTACACTTATTAATGGTGTGAAAGAATTTTTAAAGTGGTGTAAAGAAAAAAAAATTTCAATGGCAGTTTGTACAAATAAACAAGAGCACTTAGCGATTGACCTTTTAAAAAAAATTGGAATTAATGATTACTTTGAATACGTTGCTGGATCAGATACTTTTGATTATTGTAAACCTGATCCAAGACACATAACAAGTATAATTGAAATCATCGGTGGTGATGTAAAAAAATCTCTAATGTTTGGTGATAGTGAAACTGATGCAAATGCTGCAAAAGCTGCCTCTGTTCCTGTTATTTTATTAGAAAATGGTTATACAGAAAAAAATTCTAACGAAATTTACCATAATCATTTGATAAAAGACTTTATCGGTGTCGAAAAAATAGTTTCAACTTATTTAAAAGATTGATTTAATTTTTTTTCTTACTATTAATAGGTCTGCATAATTAAGGAGGCCTAATGATTTCACATAAAGTTAAAGTTTACCCATCAAAAATTAATTTACCTAAAAAAAATCAACTGGCATGGAAAATTGCTGAAATAGCATCTGATAATGCAAAACTAGATAAGGCAGCTATTGAAATGGTTATTAATAGAATAATTGATAATGCTTCAGTTGCTATTGCTTCTTTAAACAGAAAAGCTGTTATCTCTTCAAGGGAAATGGCTCTAAAGCACCCCAAAAAAAATGGTGCAAATTTATTTGGTATTGATTCAAAATTAAAATTTGATTGTGAGTGGGCTGCTTGGTCAAATGGAACAGCTGTCAGAGAGCTTGATTTCCATGATACTTTTTTAGCAGAAGACTACAGTCATCCAGGAGATAACATTCCACCTATTTTAAGTGTAGCTCAACAAACTAAAAAAAGTGGGCTAGATTTATTAAAAGGAATTATCACGGGTTATGAAATTCAGGTTAATTTAGTTAAAGGAATTTGTTTACACAAACATAAAATTGATCATATTGCACACTTAGGACCAAGTGTTGCAGCAGGACTTGGTACTATGTTAAAATTAAACACTGAAACAATTTACCAAGCAGTTCAGCAAGCATTACATACAACCGTTTCGACAAGACAATCTAGAAAAGGTGAAATCTCTAGCTGGAAAGCTTACGCCCCTGCTCACGCTGGTAAACTTGCAATCGAAGCAGTTGATAGGGCAATGCGTGGTGAAGGTGCTCCAAGTCCAATTTATGAAGGAGAAGATAGTGTTATAGCTAGAATACTGGATGGCAAGAAAGCTTTATATAATGTGCCTCTACCTAAGAAAAAAGAAACTAAAAAAGCAATACTAGAGACTTATACAAAAGAGTACTCTGCAGAATACCAGTCTCAAGCACTTATAGATATTGCTAAAAAACTTAATAATAAAATTCCAAATTTAAATCAAATTAAGAAAATTGATATTTACACAAGTCATCACACTCATTACGTAATTGGAACAGGTGCAAACGATCCACAAAAAATGGATCCAAACGCAAGTAGAGAAACGCTAGATCACTCTATTATGTACATTTTTGCAGTAGCACTTGAGGATGCTGATTGGCATCATGTTAAATCATATACAAAACAAAGAGCTAATAGAAAAAGTACTATAAAAATTTGGAAATCAATTACTACGTTCGAAGACAAAAAATGGACTAAAAAATATCACGATCCCAATCCAAAAAATAAATCATTTGGTGCAAAGGTTGTGGTTTCTTTAAGTAATGGCAAAAAAATTATAGAACAATTAGATAGAGCAGATGCACACCCTTATGGAGCACGTCCGTTTAAAAGACAGAATTATATAAATAAGTTTTTAACTTTAACAGATGGTATTTTAGATAAGAAAGAAAGTACTCGTTTCTTGAAAGTTGTACAAAATCTTAAAAACTTGAAAGCTGGGGAATTAAATAAATTAAATATCCAGGTTAAAAGAAGTCAAATTAAGAAAAATACAAAACAGGGAATTTTTTAGTGCATTTTGTAGATAAAGAACCTAGTCAAAAAAGAGCTGACTTTGTCAGTAAATTAAAATCAAATAAAATTTTAAGAGTTCCTGGAGCTTATAATCCACTAACTGCAAAACTAATTGAAGAAATTGGTTATGATGCTGTTTACGTATCAGGTGGGGTTATGGCTAATGATTTAGGTTTTCCAGATATAGGCTTAACTACACTGCAAGATGTTAGTACTAGATCTTATTTAATATCTAGAGTTACAAGTTTACCTACAATTGTTGATATCGACACTGGTTTTAAATCTTGTGAAGAGACTATTAAAACTTTTGAAGAATTTGGAGTATCAGCAGTTCACTTGGAAGATCAAGTAGAACGAAAAAGGTGTGGGCATTTAGATAATAAAGAATTAATTTCTACTGAAGCAATGGTTAAGAAAATTAAAGAATGTGTTGCCACTAAAAAAGATGAAAATTTTAAAATTATAGCAAGATCTGATGCTAAAGGTGTTGAAGGAATAGATAAAATGATTAACAGATGTAAAGCATATATTGATGCTGGAGCAGAGATTATCTTTCCAGAAGCTTTACAGGATGAAAGGGATTTTGAAAAAGTTAGAAAAGAGTTATCATGTTACTTACTCGCTAATATGACCGAATTTGGTAAATCTAAGTTATTCAACTATAAAGAATTAGAAAATTTTGGATATAATATTGTAATTTATCCAGTAACCACACAAAGACTAGCCATGAAAAATGTAGAAGATGGTCTTAGAGACATATTTGTGAGTGGACATCAAAACAATATTATTGATAAAATGCAAACTAGAAAAAGACTTTACGAGTTAGTTGAATATGAAAAATATAATTCATTAGATGAAAAAATTTATAACTTTAGTACTGAAGGTCATGAATAATGAGTGATGATATTAAAAAAGGTTTGTTAGGGATAGTTGTTGATGAAACCGAAATTTCAAAAGTTATGCCAGAAATCAACTCACTTACTTATAGGGGTTATGCGGCTCAAGATTTATGTGCAAGATGTGACTTTGAAGAGGTTGCTTACTTAATTTTAAATAAAGAATTGCCAAATAAAAAACAGCTAAAAGAATTTAAGAAAGAATTATCTAAAGAAATAACTTTATCAAAAAATTTAATAGATATTTTAAAAAAAATACCTAAAAATTCTCATCCGATGGACGTTGCAAGAACTGCGGTCAGTGTTATGGGTCTTGAAGACAAAGAGACTAGAGACAACTCACCAAAAGCAAATTTAAGAAAAGCGATTAGAATTCTTGCAAAAACTCCAACTGCACTAGCTGCTTTTTATAGACTTAGAAAAGGAAAAAAAATTATAGCTCCAAAGAAAAACCTTACTTTTTCTGAAAACTTTTTCCATATGTGTTTTGGAAAAGTTCCGAACAAAGAAATTGTTAAAGCTTTTGATGTATCATTAATTTTATATGCTGAGCATAGTTTTAACGTATCAACTTTTACAGCAAGAACTATTACCAGTAGCTTGTCTGATATTCATGGAGCAATCACTGGAGCAATCGCTAGTTTAAAGGGTCCTCTTCATGGGGGTGCAAATGAAGAAGTAATGCACATGATGAAGAAAATTAAAAAACCTGAGAACGCTTTAAAATGGATTACTAAAGCTCTAAAAAATAAAGATGTAGTAATGGGATTTGGTCATAGAGTTTACAAAAGTGGTGACTCAAGAGTTCCAACAATGAGGGAGTATTTTAAAAGAGTAGCAATTATTAAAAAAGATAAAACATTTGAAAAAATTTATGACATTGTTGAAAAGGTAATGATTAAAGAAAAAAATATTTATCCAAATGTTGATTACCCAACAGGACCTACTTACCACTTAATGGGTTTTGATACAGATTTCTTTACACCCATATTTGTAATTTCAAGAATTACGGGTTGGTCTGCACATATCATGGAACAACATGCTGCTAATAAATTAATTAGACCTCTTGCTAGTTATAAGGGTAGTAAGCATAGAAAAGTTTTAGAATTAAACTTCAGATAAACTTAATTTTTTATAATATCTTTTATTTTTAATCTTTGAATTTTCCCAGAAGAGCCTTTTGGCAATTCTTTAAAAAAATGAATCTTATCTGGAGATTTATATTTGCCAAGTGAACCAATGCAGTGCTTTAATAGCTCTTCTTCTGAAACAGTTTCTTTATCTTTAAGCACCACTCCAGCTTCAATTTTTTCACCATAATGACTACATTCAACTGAAAATGCAGCTGCTTCTAGTATTTTAGGATGTTGATATAAAACGTCATCAATTTCACGAGGTGAAATATTTTCTCCACCTTTTATTATAAGTTCTTTTATTCTGCCACGTACAAAAACAAAATCTTCATCATCCATTAATCCTAGATCTCCAGTTAAAAACCATCCCTTATAAAAACTTTTTTTGGTCTCTATAGGATTTTTATAATACTCTTTCATAACATTTTTTCCCTTAACACAAATTTGCCCAATATTATTTCTTTTAGCTTCATTAAAATCATTATCAAGAATGGTGACATCGTTACCATAAGGAATTCCTGGAGATCCATATTTAATTTTTTTAGGCGGTAATGGGTTTGCTAAAATTGGAGCACAAGATTCTGTTAGTCCCATTGTTTCTATCATTTGAATATTAAACTTTTCTTCAAAATTTCGATGTGTTTCTGGTGCAAGTGCTGCAGAAGCACTTCTTCCAAATCTAATTGAAGATGTGTCTAAGGAGTCAAATTCTTCTTTGGAGTATTTATTAATAAGAGCCGAAATTACAGTTGGTACAACGCTAAACCACGTGCATTTAAATTGACTAATATACTTCCAAAAATTAGATGCTGAAAATTTTTCACATAAAATTAAAGAACTTTGACTAACAAGTGGGCCCATCACTGTTACTATCAATCCATTGATATGGTAAAGTGGCAAAACACATAAAGCTTTATCAGTAGAAGTTAATTCATGAGAAATCATAACATTTTTACCCCCATGTAAAAGATTCTCATGACTTAACATGACCCCTTTTGGTTTGCCCGTTGTACCAGAAGTATACATAAGTAATGCGTTGTCTTCTTTATTTATCTCACTATCCAAAATATCAAAATTGTTATCAATCTCTTCTAAAAAATTATTTTTGTCAATTTCAACTAATTCAATTTTAGTTGAAACTTTTTTTATAATTTTTTCAGCTAATTCAATATTATTTTTAGTAGAGAAAATTATTTTTGACTCAGAATGTTCTATAATATATGCAAGCTGATCTTCGCCAGCTACCAAATTAAGTGGAACTTGCACCATACCAGAATACATAATTCCAAGCATTAACTGAATACTGCTAAGAGAGTTCTCCGTAAGTGTGCAGATAATAGATTTTTTTTTAAGTTTTTTTTTATTAACTAAGTAGTAATTAATTTTATCTAAATTATGCTTAAGTTTATCGTTTGATATATTTTGATTTGTATGAGGACAGATTATAAAATTAGCCTTGGCTTTTTCTTTAGCATTAATTTTAATATAATCTCTTACTGTACTGAGTAAATTCTCTTCCATTATTCAAGATTTTTAACTTCTTCAGGGCTATATTTTTTACAATAATCTTCAAAATAATCTTTTAACTCCGCTTCAGAACCTTTTATTGTAGTTGAAATTTTTGTTGTATTAATAAAATGTTTATAATTAAGATTATTATCAATACTATTTTTTTGCCAAGTACCACAGCCCATTGATAAAGAAAATGGAAGACCATTTGTAAAGCTACCCCCTGTAGCAAAAGTATGCGCTTGGTTAACAATCACTCTACAAACTGGCAGCTCTAAACCTATTTCCATTACTCTTTTTTGTGCCTTACTATGAATACCAATCGAATGTCCAATACCTTGATAGTTTAAAATTTTATGTGCAATTTCTTTTGCATGATCAAAATTTTTTGCTTTATACAAGGTTAATACTGGAGAAAGTTTTTCACCAGAAAATAGATGCTCTGATCCCACACCCTCTTCTTCAACCATCAATATTTTTATATCACTATCTACACTAAGGTTAATTTTATCAGCAATAAATTTTGCAGGTTTTGCTATAACTTCTCTATTTAATTTTCCTTCAATCCATAAGGTTTTTTCCAATAATTTTTTCTTTTCATTGTTTAGTAATGTTGCACCTTCTTTTTTTAAACAATCAATCAAATTATTGTAAATTTCTTCAATAATGATCAAGCTATTTTCTGAAGAACAGCTTGTGGCATTATCAAATATTTTTGACATTTTAATTTTTTTTGCAGCATCTTCTAAATCTGCAGTTTCATCTACTATTACGGTAACATTACCTTGACCTACACCAATTGCAGGCGTGCCACTTTTTGCTGCTTGTTTTACATTGTTTAATGATCCTGTAACAATTACAAGATCAACTTTTAGCATTAACGCATTTGTTAGATCTTTAGTAACGGGCATGTCGAAAGTTTGAATTAAGTTTTTAGGAGCTTTGATTTTTTCTAGCTCAATATTAATAAATTCTAAAAGCTGTTTAAATACCTTGCTACCAGCAGGAGACGGAGAAACTATAATTGCATTTCTTCCTTTTAACGCATTAATAACATTATTTACTGGTGTTGCTGCAGGATTGGTCGAAGGAGTAATTGCCCCTACTACACCAACAGGTTTTGCAATTTCTATTATACCTTTTTCTTTAAATTCATTAATTACACCGACAGTTTTTACTCCTTTTAAATCTCTAAGAAGCCCCAATGTTTTTCTTCTATTCTTTAAAATTTTATCCTCAACATCTCCCAATCCAGTTGAGTTTACAGCTAGTTTTGAAATTAATTTATTGGTAGATGGTTTGCATAACGCCCAAGCAACAGCTGTTACAACTTCGTCTACTTGTTTTTGATTATACTTTTCAAAAATATTTTGTGCTTCTTTAGCTTTTCCTACTAATGATTCAACAATATCTGAAGGAGAATTTTTGTTCATTTTTTTAAAAATTAAAAAGCTTCGCCCTTAATATTTAGGGCGAAACTAATTAAATGTTCTTAATAAGTATTAGGGCTTTAGTCCAGCAAGAAGTTTTGTTAAACTAACTTTTCTTGCTTTCCACATTTCTTGTACTTCAGCTCTATTCATTATTCTAACAGGTGAACCACCTTTTTTCATTTGTCCTAATGTTTTTTTATCATTGAACATTAAAGGAACTTTTGCTGCTAAAAATTCAATAATTTCAGGAGGTGTTCCCTTGGGAGCCATTATTCCTCTGAAATTCACACTTGAATTATCAACATCTAAGCCTTCTTCTTTTAATGTAGGTACATTTGGTAAAAATGTTTTTTCTCTTTGAAGGTCAGCGATAGCTAGAATTTTAATATCATTCTGACTTCTAAAAGCATCAGACAAATTATTAAAACCGGCCATAACCTGTCCACCTTTAACCGCTGTAAGTGCTGGTACTCCACCAGTGTGAGGTACATATGTTAATTTAGCACCACTTGCTTTTTGAAATTGTAAAAAAGCTATGTGATGACCAACAAACTTACCTGCTCCTGAAAAAGTAACTTTTCCTGGGTTTGCTTTTGCAAATTTAACCATATCAGCAACAGAATTAAACGGACTATCTTTACCAACTATTAAAACTGCTGGATCAGCTCCCCAGTTTGCAATCGGCTCTAAGTTATCAATGTTGTATTTAGTGTCATCGAAAACTATAGACTGTGAAACAAAGTGTGGGATATTGTATGCAGCTAAATCATAACCATCTTTTCTTGCTTTAGTAGCAAACCAATTCCAACCAACTTTTCCACCAGCTCCTGGTTTATTAACTATTACGATAGGCTGACCTAAATAATCTTTTTTAGGATGTGACGCCATCATTGTTACTAGTCTTGCTTGAAAATCCGTAGCACCGCCTGGATTATAAGCCACTGTTACACTTATCGGTCTATCAGGATAATCACCTGCTTGCGCAACTGATCCAAATGAAAGAAATGATAAGATAAAAGTGAAATATAAAAAAAGTTTTTTCATATTATTGATCTCCCTCTATTAAGTTATTAATTCAAAACTTAATCACAAATTTAATCTTATAACTAATTAATTTTACCTGAAAAAGTTACGTAAAATGACATTATAAAAACAAATACAATCACAAGGTGTAAAGTAATTTTTAAAAAAGAAAAAATCTTGGAGCCTGAACTTTGAGAAGAATAGCAAAAAGAAAATATATAAATATCATGAAACATAGAGTTATTAGAAAATTATAAAAAATACTTTTTTTGTTTTTCTTTTCTGAATAAACATAACAGATGATTAGAAATATTAGTACCGCCAAAAAATAAAAACCTAAAAGCTCTCCAAATACCAAAAAAAGTAAGAGTGAGCCTAGATATATAGATAATTTTTTAAGGTCAACTTCAGTAATTTTTTCATTTTTATTATAGAAATATAATACTAAAGATAAAAATGATAAAACAATCATTACAGTGCTTAATAGTTTGGGAAAAATATATGCCTCTGATGTGCCTCCACTAAATGAAGCATAAGCTAACAGTATTGATAAAATCAATACCAATACTACTGATGAAAGTTTATTGATCTTTATCATTTGTTTTTTTTTTAATTTCTGTGATCAGTCCATATATAATTGATAATATACAAAGAGAAATTATCGTTAAATTTAAAGGACCCATTGTTAAGTAATCAAATATTCCATTTTGAGTATCAGCAATAATTTTTGCTTGACTAAAATTTGTTTCGGCAATTGGTCCTAGTATTAATCCCAATACAATGGGTGCTGCAGTAAAACCAAATTTAGATAAAAAAAACATAGACACACCTAAAAAAAGCATAACCATAACGTCTGCAAAATTATGCTGCACACTATAAGTGCCAAAAATTGCAAGTATTGTAATTGCTGCCGCCATGTAATTTACTGGGGTTTTTATTACGTACTTAGCCAAACCACTTATATAAAGCCCAAAAATTAACATCAAAAATTGAGCTACTAACAAAGAGTTGATAAACGTCCACGTAGTTTCAGCATAAATAGTAAAAAGATTTGGCCCTGGAAACATTCCGTGAATTAATAATCCACCTAATAAAACTGCAGCTGTTGGACTTCCGGGTACACCTAAAGTTAACAGTGGAACTAATGATGGTCCAACCATAGCATTATTTGCAGATTCAGCTGCTATGATTCCATCTGGTTCACCTTTTCCAAAGTTTTCTTTATTTTTACTTACTTTTTTTATTTGATCATATGAAACTAAACCTGCGATCTGCCCTCCTGCACCTGGAATTAATCCAATTATAACACCTGTTATGCTGCCTATAGTTAGAGCTTTAAATCTTGAAAGATTATATTTCATAGACTGGAACAAGCTTTTTTTTTCCATTTGGAACTGATCTGAAAGGTCTTGTTTTTTTTCGAGCATTGAAAGTACTTGTGGTATTGCAAATAAACCTACCAGAGCTGCAATTATATTTATACCACCAGAAAAAATTGGGTTAAAAACAAATCTTTCCACACCTAAAACTAAATCATATCCAATTGTTGCTAACCACAAACCTAATGCACCAGAGAAAAGACCTTTAATAATTGAGTTAGAATCTAGTGTTGCAATAACGGTAACACCAAAAATTGCTATCCAAAACATATGTGATGGTCCAAACTTGAGTGCAACGTTTGCTAATAATGGAGTAAAAAAGATTAAAACCAATATTCCAATAACACCTCCTACAAACGAACTAATAAAACAATAATGAAGAGCTTCCTTGGATTTGCCTTTTTGTGCCATAGGGTAACCATCCATAACAGTTGCTATGTTTGCTGGTGCACCTGGTATTTTTAGTAAAATAGCGCTAATCGCACCACCTGCTACCGTTGCTGTATAAACAGCACCAAGCATTATCAGTCCTTGTTCAGGGCTCATCTTGAAAGTGAATGGGATTAATAAAGCAACAGCCATTGTGGGGCTTAAACCAGGTGCGGCACCTAAAAGAAGACCACCCACTGTTCCTAAAATTAATATTAAAATATTACCAAACGTAAATACATTTGAGAAATAGTTTAAGAATTCCATACGCTTAAAGCATATCAATAATTTTACAGGGATGTCTATATTAAGTTATTTGATAAAGTTGTTGCTTTTATTAACTAACTTATCTTTGATAAAAAAAATAAATAATAAATTTTATTTTTTTTCTATTTTTGCAAATCTTTCAAAAATAATTTCTGATTTTAGATTGTTCTCTGCAACAAATTCATCAATAGCTTGTTTTACATCAGGTGCGTGAGCAAGGTTATAATCATCACAAAGAATAGTACCATTATTTTCCAAAACTGGTTTTGAATAATAAAGATCATTTATAACTGTCTCATAAGCGTGTCCACCATCTAAAAAAACATAATCGATTTGGGACATATCCATTTTTTTTAATAGTTGATTAGAGTTCCCCTTAATCAAATGAACATTTTCTTTAAATTTTTTTAAAAGATAAGCTACTGCCTCAACTGAGTATGGATCTTGTCTTAAAATATATTCAAAATATATTTTTTTTAATGGATTGTTAAATTTAGTATTTGGAATAACTTCATTTGCATTTTCAGCACTTTCACTAAACAAATCTAACCCTACGTATTTGAAATCACTTCCATGAATATTGTATAATAGCTCACAAACATTTCTTGCAGTAACACCATGAAACACGCCAATCTCAAGAAAATTTTTAGGTTTCTTGGAGGCTATTTCATTAAGAAAATGCTCTCCAATGCCCTCTTGCTTAAGGCTAGTTTTTCGAAAATACTTTTTGTACTTCAAAAAATTAACTAAAAGCTTCTGTCCAAGTTCCCTGAGTTGATGCTTTAGAATATTCAGTAGAACGACCTTCAAAGAAGTTCATGTGTTCAACTGCATTCAACATTGAATCTAACCAAGTAAGTGGATTTTTATCCACATCATAAATTGGTTCTAATCCAAGCTGAGATAATCTTCTGTTAGCAATAAATCTTATATAAAGTTTCACATCTTGCGCTGTAAGACCTTCCATAGGACCCATTTCAAAAGCTAAATCAATGAAAGCATCTTCGTGCTCTATGATTGTTCTACATGCTTTATAAAGTTCTGCTTTTAATTCAGGAGTCCAGATTTCTGGGTTCTCATGAATGAACTCTTTAAACAATCTAATCATAGAATTACAGTGCAACGTTTCATCTCTTACTGACCAAGTAACGATTTGGCCCATCCCTTTCATTTTATTATGTCTTGGGAAGTTAAGTAAGATTGCAAAACTTGCAAACAATTGTAGACCTTCAGTAAACGCACTAAATACAGCTACTGTTAATGCAATATCTTTTTTTGAACTCATGTCAAAATTTTGCATGTAGTCGTATTTATCTTTCATCTCTTTATATTTCATGAATGCAGAATATTCTGACTCAGGCATTCCAATCGTATCAAGTAAATGAGAGTATGCAGCTATGTGAACTGTTTCCATTGAAGCAAATGCAGTCATCATCATTAGAACTTCTGTAGGTTTGAATACAGTTGTATAATGTCTTAAATAACAATTTTGTACTTCAACATCAGCTTGAGTAAAAAATCTAAAAATTTGTGTTAATAAATTCTTTTCAGATTGAGTTAAATTTTTCTGCCAATCTCTAACATCATCACCAAGTGGCACTTCCTCTGGTAACCAGTGAATTCTTTGTTGAGTTAACCAAGCATCATAACACCATGGATATCTAAATGGTTTATAAACTGGATTTTCAACTAATAGTCCCATTTTTTTTGGTTGAACTATTTCTTCTTTTGGTGGTTGGATAATTTTAGTATTCATTTTCTCTACTGACATGATAAGCACTCCTCGTATTCTGGTTGTTCAGTTGTTTGTGGTTTTGATTTGTAAACGTTTGCGGTAACATCTGTTGCTTTAGTGTCGTTAACATTTTCCGCACGTTGAATTGATTTTGATCTACAGTAATAAAGGCTCTTTAAACCTTTTTTCCAAGCATCAAAATGAATTTTATGTAGTTCTCTTTTATGAATATCTGCCGGTACAAATAAGTTAATTGATTGAGCTTGAGATATAAAAGGTGTTCTATCTCCGCTTAATTCAATAATCCATTTTTGATCCAATTCAAAAGCAGTTTTGAAAACATCTTTTTCTAAATCAGTTAAAAAATCTAAATGAGAAACAGACCCTTGATTTGTTGTAATACCAGACCAAACATCATCAGTATTTTTTCCATGTTTTTCTAGTAATTCTACTAAGTATCTATTTCTAACATTAAATGAACCTGAAAGAGTTTTATGCGTGTAACTATTTGCTGCAACCGGCTCTACTCCAGGGGATGCTCCACCACATATGATAGAAATAGAAGCTGTGGGTGCAATAGCAGTTTTGTTAGAAAACCTTTCATTAAAACCATAATCAGCAGCATCTGGACATGGTCCTCTTTCATCAGCTAAATCTTTTGAGGCTTGATCAACATGTTCTTGAATATGTTTGAATATTTTTTTATTCCAAGCTTTACTCATAACTGACTCAAGTGGGATACTGTGTTGCTGTAAATAAGAATGGAAACCCATAACACCTAGGCCAACACTTCTTTCTTTTTCAGCAGAATATTTTGCATCATCAAATTGCTCTGGAGCTCTTTCAATAAAATCTGTTAATACGTTATCTAAAAATCTCATAACATCATTAATCATAACGTTATCGTCTTTCCATTCATCATACTTTTCTAAGTTTAAAGATGATAAACAACAAACAGCAGTTCTATCTCTTCCATTTTTATCTATTCCAGTAGGCAGTGTTATCTCACTACAAAGGTTAGATGTTTTAACAGTTAGATTTGCTAACTTATGGTGTTGTGGAATTTGCCTGTTAACTGTATCGATATAAATAATATAAGGTTCACCTGTTTCAATTCTTGCTGTTAATAATCTAATCCATAAATTTCTTGCAGAAATAGTTTGTTGTACAGTTCCATCAGCAGGACTTTTTAATGCCCACTGCTCATCTGTTTCAACAGCTCTCATAAATGCATCTGATACTAAAACACCATGATGAAGGTTTAAGGCTTTTCTATTTGGGTCACCACCTGTAGGTCTTCTCATTTCAATAAATTCTTCAATTTCAGGATGCTCAATTGGAAGATAACATGCAGCAGATCCTCTTCTTAATGAACCTTGGCTAATCGCCATTGTTAACGAGTCCATTACTTTAATAAAAGGAATAATGCCTGATGTCTTTCCAACTTTACCAATTTTTTCTCCAATAGATCTAAGGTTACCCCAGTAACTTCCAATCCCACCACCTTTAGCAGCTAACCAAACATTCTCACTCCATAGATCAAGTATTCCGTTTAAGCTGTCTGATGCTTCGTTTAAAAAACATGAAATTGGTAAACCTCTTTTAGTTCCACCATTTGATAAAACTGGAGTTGCTGGCATGAACCATAAATTACTAATATAGTTATAAATTCTTTGTGCATGTAAATTGTCATCTGCGTATGAACTTGCAACACGGGCAAACAAATCTTGGTAAGATTCGTTGTGACCTAAGTATCTATCTTTTAAAGTTGCTTTACCAAAGTCTGTTAATTTACTATCTCTTGATCTATCAATTTTAATAATGATACCTTTTTCATTTTGAAAAAGTTCTGTGTCATTACTAAGTGAAAATAAATCTGGTCCTTTGTTTTTTGAAAGCTCTCTATTATCTGGGCTATATTCGGAGACAGCTTTCTTAAGTGCCTGTGATAGTATTTTGTTCATATTTTATGTTTTTTTTAATTTATTTTTACAAAACAACTACATGTTGTATGCTGAAAGCATTGATACACCATATAAATCATTAATCAACAGAACATTTATAGAACATATAAAAAAATTATCAATAAAAAAATAAAATGAATGTAAGAAAGGTTAACAATGACAACAAATTTAAAAATAGATCCATATGGCTTCAGAGAGTACGACGCAAGGTGGCTATATGAGAAGGATATAAATCAACTCGGAATAGAGAATCTAGGCAAAGGTTTAGGCACTCAAATTATAAAACATACAAAAAAAACCAACCCAAGAGTAATTGTTGGTCATGATTATAGATCTTACAGTGAAGAAATTAAAACTGCACTTAAAAAAGGACTACTTTCAACTGGATGTAATATTGAAGACATAGGTTTATCTCTATCCCCTACTGTTTATTTTGCACAATTTAATTTAGATGCTGATGCTGTTGCAATGGTAACCGCTAGTCACAATGAAAATGGTTGGACCGGAGTTAAAATGGGTATCAAAAAAGGTTTAACCCATGCACCAGAAGAGATGAAAGAATTAAAAGAGATTACTTTAAATGAAAATTTTATTAAAGGTGAAGGTAGTGAAAAACAAATAGAAGGTTTTCAACAAATTTATAAAAATGATTTAATAAATAAAAATAAAATCAAAAATAAAATTAAAGCAGTTGTTGCATGTGGTAATGGAACTGCCGGAATATTTGCACCTGAAATTTTAAGAGGAATTGGTTGTGAAGTAATAGAACTCGATTGTGATCTTGATTGGACTTTTCCAAAATATAATCCAAACCCTGAAGATTTAGAGATGTTACACGCAATAGCAAAAGCTGTAAAAGATAATAACGCTGATATTGGTTTTGGTTTTGATGGTGATGGCGATAGAGTTGGTGTAATTGATAATACTGGAGATGAAATATTTTCAGATAAAATTGGTTTATTGATTGCAAGAAATTTATCTAAAACTCATAAAGGCTCAAAATTTATCGTTGATGTAAAATCAACTGGATTGTACGCAACTGATGAAGTCTTAGCAGACAATGACTGTGAAACTATTTATTGGAAGACAGGTCACTCACACATTAAAAGAAAAGTTAATACTGAAAAAGCATTAGCTGGATTTGAGAAAAGTGGGCACTTTTTCTTTAACCAACCATTGGGTTTTGGTTATGATGATGGAATTAATTCAGCAATTCATGTGTGTCACTTATTAGATAATCAAAATAAATCTATGAATGAAATTATAAAAGAATTACCTAATACCTTTCAAACTCCAACAATGGCACCTTTTTGTAAAGATGAAGAGAAATATCAAGTGGTTGAAGATTTGGTTAAGCAAGTAAATGTAATTAAAGATAATAAAACTAAGATTGACGGCCAAGAGATTAGTGAAGTCTTAACTGTTAATGGTATCAGATTTTCTTTTAAAGATGGTTCGTGGGGATTAATTAGAGCTTCATCAAATAAGCCATCATTAGTAATTGTAACTGAAAGCCCGACATCAGATGAGAGAAAGAAAAAGATCTTTGATTTCATTGATGATCTTTTACAAAAAACCGGCAAAGTCGGTGAATATGATCAAAAAATATAAATATTTACTAATCTTTATCTTTCTTTTTACCTCTAAAAGTCATGCTTTAAGCCCTGATTATGAGAAGGAATTGTATATTGGTTGTTACACTAACTCTAAAGCATATATTGGTGCAGATGGGGCCAAAATATACTGTCAGTGCACAGTTGATAAATTAAGTGCAAAATTTAATAACGAAGAGATGGATGAAGTCTTTAGTAAAGAGCCAGATGAGATTCAACAACTAACAGCATTTGCGACAATTGAGTGCGAAAAGTAAAAAAAAGCTTTTCAAATAATCAAATAATTAATAGGTTTTCAAAATGGAAGATAAGAAAAACTTTGGTTTTGGAACTCAAATTAGAAAGTCTCCTTACTTTAACTCAACTGTTAAATGGGGTGCAACTGGTTTTTCAGTTTATAATCACATGTACATTCCTCGTGACTTTGGATCTCCTGAACAAAACTTTTGGAATTTAGTTAATGAAGCAATTTTATGTGATGTTGCAGTGGAGCGACAAGTAGAAATCACAGGACCCGATGCTACAAAATTTATTCAACTATTAACACCAAGGGACTTATCAAAGCTTGCAGTTGGACAATGTAAATATGTTTTAATATTAAATAATGATGGTGGAATTTTAAACGATCCAGTTTTGTTAAGACTAAAAGAAAACCATTATTGGTTATCACTCGCTGATAGTGATATTTTATTATGGGCACAAGGTGTTGCAGTAAATTCAAACCTTGATGTTAAAATTATCGAACCTGATGTCTCCCCTCTTCAATTACAAGGACCAAACTCAGGAAAAATTATGGAGGCTTTATTTGGTGAAAGTATTAATGATCTTAAATATTATTGGTTACGTGAATTAGATTTAGATGGTATCCCTTTAATAGTCTCTCGAACAGGTTGGTCAAGTGAATTAGGTTATGAATTATATTTAAGAGATGGCTCTAAGGGGGACCAACTTTGGGAAAAGATAATGGCAGCTGGCAAACCTCATGGATTAAAACCAGGTCATACATCATCAATAAGACGTATTGAAGGTGGAATGTTATCTTATCATGCTGATGCTGATATAAATACTAACCCTTATGAACTAAATCTAGGAAGACTTGTTAACCTTGATACCGATATAAACTTTATTGGAAAAGAAGCTTTACAAAAAATAAAGACTGATGGTGTTAAAAGAAAACAAGTTGGTGTGATTTTAGACTGTGAACCTTTAACTGGACCTAACACTACTTTTTGGGAAATCAAAAAAGACAATGAAGTTATTGGTAAAATTACTTCTGCAGTTTATTCACCAAGATTAAAACAAAACATTGCTCTTGCAATGGTTACAATTAACAATTCAGAAATTGGAACAGTGCTTGATGTTAATATGAATGACAAAATCATTAAAGCAACTGTTGCTGAAAAACCTTTTTATGATCCTAAAAAGAAGCTAGCTAGTAGCTAACAATAAGAGTATTTATAAATCATGTTAACTCCAAAAGACTATATATCCCTATACTTATTAGTTATTATCTTAACGGTAGTCTCAGTTAACTTCATGTACCGTCTCTATTTCTAATAATACGTCCTATCCTTTTTTTTAAGAAAGGATCTGGTGAGCCAAGTTTATGACACGGGGTAACAGAACGCCCTTACAACTCTCTTACTTTGCTTTATTTGGATAAACTCAATAAAATCAACACTAATTATTTTTGCTAAATTAAAATTTAACTATATTTAAACGTATAGTGCAGTCATAGTGCAGTCAGACTGTGGACAGATCAAGTAGTCGTTTAACCTAGAACCACGATCCCTAAAAGTTTTTTCATATTAATAACATCTAGCCTTGCCATACTTTACTTTATCAAAATCCCAAATAGTTATTGTAAAACCTTTTACGTTATATTCTGATTTTGCAATTTTACATGCCATTGTCGCATAAACATCAGCTGGATTTGGTGGGCTTTTAATAAATATCCAAAAGGAATCTTTTTGTGGAAAACTAGCTTCAGTATATCCTGGATCGTTCCAACGTTGCACTAAAGCTTTTCGCCCAGATTCATTAATAGTTGTTTTTGAACTAGTATCCTTTTTTAAATATGAATCCAGATCTTTATTTTCAGCTGGATCATCTCCTGAAAAAAACCACATTAAAAAACCAAACGCTAATATGGTAACAATTATTATCAGGGTTATATTTCTAAAAAATTCTTTTTTTATATCCTTATTTTTTTGATCTTTTTTAAATTGGTTTTCTAACTTTTTTAATTCTTCCTCTTTTGTTTTCTTATTAGGATCATCCTGAGAAAGTTGGTTTAACTCATTTTTTAAACTTTCAATATTATTTACTTCTAGACTTAGATGCTCTTTATTTTTGATAGCTTTTTTGTATCTTCTAATTGGTATTACTATTGATAAAACAATACTTAGAGCTAAAGAGATCCATAAATAATGTTCTTGTTGCGAATCAATAAACATCAAAGATACTACACCGAAAAATACTAGTAGTATTACTCCCAAAAACACATGCCCAATAATAGGAAATATTTTTTTCATTTAAAAAGGTGCTTCTGATTTAGTTGCAAATCTTTTAATAATTACTGTAACAACAGCTTGCATCAGTGTCGCTCCCATACTGTTCTTGTCATCTTCTGCTAATGTTAAAACAAACCAATCTTTATTTTTAAGTTTAAAACCTAAATTGATTTTAATATCCTTTTTTGTTTTATTACCAGAAATCATAGCTCCAACAATAGCTCCAGCACCACCAGTAAGTAAACCTCCTACTACCGCACCACCTGCTTTTCCTAAAGAACTGGTTTCTTGAATAGGTTTAGAATCTTCATCCAATACTTTAAATTCAATTACGTCATCACATGGAATTTCATATTCTGTGCCCATACCAAAAATTTTGGTCCCAATGATAAGTGAATCTTTTTTATCGTCAAATGCACAATCTCTAAGAATGTAATCTTCTTGATTTGATTGAGTAATTTTTAAAGACATAATTTATTATTCTTGTTTATTATCAAGCCCTAAAAATATTTATTGTTTACCTTCGTAATTTAACTCTTCACCTTCAGCATATGCTTTACAGACTGTCTCTTTTATTCTTATAGAAAGTTCTCTATTAGATTCATGTAATCCTCTTGCTTTATGTGCTTTAGTCATTTCGCCATAACATTTCCACCATCTGCTATCATCATATGAATGTGCTTGAGATGTAATGCTCATAAATAAAATACTTAGTAAAAATATAATAATTTTTTTCATGATCAGTTGATATCTATAAAGAGTAATATTATAAATATGATGTGTGCCCAAAACGAGCATTCTAATCAGGTGTCTAGGTGATGGAATTAGTTAATAGTAAACAGGATTAAAGAAGCCTGAGGAGTGGCTATTAATGTTTTATAATTCTTTTCCAGCTTTAAGTTCACGCCACTTAATAATAGCATTAGCCCCTAAGTAAGAAATAGGTTTAGGAGGTAATTTTTTTGGTGCATCGTAGGATTTCATATCATTAACGATAGCTGAATCTGTGTTCGTTGCTAAATCTACTGCACCAATTCCTGCTAAAGTGCCTTTTGCAGTACCAATACCATTTTGACAACAAGCTGAAAAAATATTTTTATCTACTTCACCAAAAGCTGGCACTGAGTTTAATGACAAACATAACCTTCCAGCCCATCTATATTCCATTTCAACATCTGACAACATTGGAAATCTATCATTAAAGCTTTTATCTTGATCATTGCCAAATTTACTTACTCTTTGCTCTGAAACTTCCATCGATGGATCAAAGGTCCAACGATTACGTATTACAATTCTATCCCCATTAATCCCAGTAATTTTTCTAACCGTTGATCCCATTGGATTTGAAGGAGTAACACCCCATTTTTTTTCACCTCCAAGTTTTGTTAGTTGATCTTTAGTTAGTTTTTTAGTCATAGATGCGTAGGTAAACACATGCATTAATCTTTTTTCAAAAAAACCAAACGATTCAGCATGACCGTTTACAGCCATAATAATTTTTTTTGTAATAACTGAACCTGTTGGGGTTTTTATTTCCCAACTATCGTTATTTTTTTTAATCTCTATTGCTGGGCTATGCTCATAGATTGAAAATTTATTTCCATTAGATTGTGAAATACCATTAGCCAATTTACTTATATAAAGAGCCGGTTGAAGCATAAGACAGCCTGGTAAAAAAAGCCCACTTTTATAAAAAGTTGAACCAGTAATTTTCTCCATCTCAAAAGATGATAAGTTTTTATGTTGTTCACCAAGTTGATCTAAATGCAGAGCATATTCTTTGTTATGCTTTTCACCATTAATATTTACAGCACCATTAATACGTCCACTAGGTTCTACCGCTTCAGTAGGCATTGAATATTCTTCAGCAGCATCTTTAGCAAATTGTAGTGCCTGTCTATTTAATTTAATATGTTTTTGATCAACTGCTATTTTATCTTGGTAAGAACCTGAGCCAAGTTCATGAGGTAGATCAATCATAAAACCTGAATTTCTACCTGCAGGTCCAGCTGCAATTTCTGAGGCTTCTATTAATGCGATCTTATCTGTGTTTGTAATTTGACATAATCTCCTTGCAGCAGATAATCCTGCAAAGCCACCACCAACTATAAGCCAATCAGTTATGATTTTATTTTCTAATTTTGGATATCTGGGTTGATCTGGAATAATACTTCGCCAAGCTGGAGGTCCTGGATCCCGAGGCAATCTTTTTGCAACTCGAGTATTAGACATTATCCAATTTCCTTAATGGTATTATTCATAGTGTTAATGATATTTTCAAATTCTTTTTTTTCAATTTCATTTAATTGCTGTAATGGCAGACGAGGTATGCCTGCGTTAATTCCTTTTATTGTAACTCCATATTTTATTGATTGAACAAATTTACCCCCCTGCTCTAAATTTTTCATCAATGGCAACATAGCATCCCAAATCTTTTTGCCTTTAGCAAAGTCATTTTCAACAGCACATGCTTTCCATAAAGCAATGTGAGCAGTAGCTGAAAAGTTACTACCAGCACAAACCCAGCTTTTAACACCCGCTTGAAAGTATTCATAAGCTTGGTCATCCATTCCACAACATAATGCTATGTTTGGGTATTTCTTAATTAGATAATCAATTCTATCCATTTCACCTGAGCTTTCTTTTATTCCAAAAAAATTTTTTGATTGACTAACAAGGTTTAAAAATTCTTCATCCATATTTACTGAGGTACGACCTGGATAATTATAAAGCAAAACAGGAAGATTGACTGATTGCTCGATTGCAAGTGCATTAATTGCATTCTCTTTACTGGTTGGTACAGCGTAAGGTGGTGATGATATCATTATAGCATCTGCACCATTAGATTTTACTGATTGTGCAATTAAAATCGAGTCTTCTGTTCTAATTACCCCACCCGTACCAGCAATAAAGGTTACCCTCTTATCTATAATTTCTGAACTCAGTTTTAATAAATAAAGTCTTTCCTCTAAGGTTTGGGCGTAGTTTTCTCCAGTAGATCCAGCCACAACAATTCCATGAACACCTTCTTCAATAATTTTATTGATAACTTCAGCGTAAGCTTTTTCATTGATTGAATAGTCGTCATTAAATGGTGTAATTAAAGCTGTATAGATACCGTTCAGTTTCATTTAAATTCAACCTCCTTAAATAGTTAATTACTAACCACTATAATTAATAGGTGTATATTCAAACCCTACCAAACTTTAAATCAGGTGTCTAGGTGATGGAATTAGCTAATACTAAACAAGATTAAAGAAGCCTGAGGTGTAGCTACTTTCTTTAAAAATTTTTTCCTCAATTGTTAAAGTATATTAATTAATAAGTTTAACCAGATCTAGTTGTTTCGAAGCTTTAGAAAAACCAGCAAGGTTTGTGTCGATATTAATTACTTGTTTATTAGAAAAACTTTTAACCGACATTAATAGTTTTTGACTTTTTATTAAACTTTCATAAACCTTATCATATTGAGCCTGCTCATCTTTTATTTCGGTATCTGTTGTTAATAAAACTAAACATCCAAAACTCTCACAATTTGCCCATTTTAATTCTATCATTTCGTTATCATCAAATTTTAATTGTAAATTACTTTGCAAATCTATTCCTAGGGGTGAAATTATTGTAATTATTTTATTCGGTTGGTTTTTTGAATTAGTAAATTTTGAATAAATAATTGAAAAATTAATATTAGAATTTTGTATTCTAACTGATTGTGAAACTTCACAATTTTTTTTATCAGTGCTTTCTATGCATTGATATGTCCAATTTTCATATTGCTGAGTGATTACTTTTGGCGGTAATTCTTCAGCTATTACAAAAGTTGATACAAATACAAAAATTAAAAGATATATAGTTTTCATTAATAATTTTTCGTTAAATTAAAATATGCACGATTTCCTTTTGTAAGTCCATCTACATCTTTAGTTTCTGTATCTGAGCCAGGGTTATTACCAATTGTAAAAGCATAAGTCGCATTAAAATTAATATCTTTAAATATTGTAGCATCTAAAGCAAAACCCCAGCCTCTTAAGATATAATTATTTTTTAGCTTTGTATTTGTTGAATTCCAATTTTCATAAAGATGTTTATGAAGTTTTATTTTTCCATAATCATAAAAAAGTGTACCTTCAAATTTATCAAAATTTCTCTTAAGCTCTAAGTTTGTAACAAAGCCTAAATCACCAGATGCCTCACTGGATGGATACGCTCTAACACCATTAACTCCACCAAGTGAAAATTGATCAGACCCATCAAGATTATCTGCTGAATATTGACCATTAAATTTAATTAATAAATTTGTTTTTTGATTTAAATTTTGCAATCTATTTAAAATCAAATTACTCTTTAAATTTCTTCCATTGGTATCAGTGGTGGTTTGATCAGTTTCAAAATTTGTTTGATTATCTGTTAAATCAACCTCTCCTAGTGAAAAAGATATGGAACCAAAATTTACACCCCCACCAAATGCATTATCTGTTTTATCAAACCCCACATTTAGCAAAGCTTTTGTGGTGTCTTTATCACTATTATTTCCAGTATTGAGATTATTGACATAGTCATTTCTTGAAAGTGATAAAGAGGAATTTAGATTAAATGTTAAAGTTTCAATTAATTTCTTGCTTAAAGTAACATTATATTCAGTTGAATAACCAGATGGTTTGGTTGAATCAAATGGATCAGACAATTTATATTCCATTTTTGATGTTCTAAATGTTGACTGTAGACCATTATAACCCAATGGAAAAATTGCACTTAAGGCATAGTAATTAGATTTTTCATACTGATCTTCATTCAAAACATCTCCCGTCATTGTGCTAGAAAAAATAAATCGTTCTCCAAGATTAAAAAGGCCATCTATATTAATTGAGTTTGATAATCTTCCAGTTCCTGATGATCTGGATCCATGATTATTTGTAATTGTAGATCCTGAAAACATTGGTGTATTAAATATTTGAATTTTAATATCTGTTTCACCAAAGTTTTCTCCTTCTTGAAGTTCGGCCACAGCATTTATTCCATATAAACTATTAATTTGTCTAATATTTTTATCTAACTGACCTATGTTTAAAACAGATTCTTTTTCTAATTTGTTATTAATAAATCTTTTAATTCTTTTTTTTGATAGATTTATTTCAGATGACCCTGTGTCAATTACAATTTTACCTAATTTACCCTCTACAATCTTAATAATTATTATTCCTTCATTAATGTTTTGTTCTGGCAAATAGGCTGTAGCTAGAAAACCTCTTGTTCTATAATAGTTTGATATAATGTTGGTTACATTAAGTAAATCATCATAGTTAAGTTCTTGAGAAATAAAATTTTCTATACTTTTTTTTAATTCCTCACTTGAATATTTAATATTTCCATCAAATAAAATATCTGTAACTAAAATTTTTAAAAGCTGATTTTGGTTAACTTGCTCAATATCAGTTTTGGGCTCAATTAAAGTTTGTTCCTCTTGTTGTTGAGGTAATTGTGGAAGTTCTTTATTAAGATCATCTACTGTTGGAATAGTTTCAGCATGTAAAGAGGTACTAAATAAAATTAAAAACAAAACTTTTAAAGAAAAATTAAACATAATCTGTTTAACAACTTAAATTTTCATCTACTTCACATGCTCCTAAATCAGGATTTTCTTTGCTTGTATTTGGATTTAAAAAACTAGCTTTTACTTTTCCACCAGGTCCTTTTAAAAATAATTCTTTAATGTCTCTTGGTGCTTTATTAAAGTTATCGTTTGAAAAATCATTATTACTAGATGTGTTTGATTTTATCGTAGCTAAATTATTTCTTGTACCTTGGAAATTGTTAAAAAATCCTTGAGTGTTATTTCTTGGCTTAGGATTTATATCTTTTCCAAAATCAGAACTATCTCCATAAACAATTTCAACCGATTTTTTAAAACCTATTGATCTATTTCCTGAAAATGAAATATTTTTAAAAGTATCTAAAAAAGAATTTCTTAATATTTTTGTAATTTGATTTGCTCCTTTCTCAGCTTTTTTTGCATTATCACTTGAACTTGATGATGACCCCATAGTTTGTCCCAATCCTTTTTTAGTTCCAACTGGAACAGAGTTATTAATGGTTCCATAATTTCTGTTAATCACTTGATAACCAGTAAGACCATTATAGCCAGCAAGTGCAGTACTTCTTCCAACTGTTGAATTAAAATTTACCACAGGTATAGAATTTGCACCTCGATCAATTTCAATGGCTTTAGCAATCAAAGTGTGTTTTCCTTTAACGGTATCATTTACTGTGCCATTGAATTCAACTTTAGGATCCATTGATAAAAATGTTCTAGTGGTGCCATTCGTTGCTGTACTTCCAATTAATACATCACCATTATAAATTTGTTCTTCATAAGTCATTACATCCCCTTTGATAGTAATTTCATTAGCATCTACCTCTAATTTATAAAAACTATCTGCTGTATTATTAATGTTTACAACTTCATCATTAAAAGCGTAACCAACTCTATCTCCAAATAAAACATTTCCTGTACCAACATCGATGTTAAGAGATCTAGCTTTAGCATTTCCTTCACCTTTTAAAGTTCCTTTAAAACTAATATCAGAGTTTGTAGTTGAAATTTCAGCAGGTGTTGCTCTTGACCCCGCTTTTACTACAACGTTGTTATTATAAATTTGTGCACCGGTCGTTGTAATTCCTGAGTCTAATTGAACATTTCCAGAAACTGTTAATGAAGGTAAAGTTATACTTGAAGCTGTTGAAATTCTACCTCCAGAAGAGGTAATTGTTGCAGAACCAAATGAGTTTGCATGACCTGCTTTAAACCCACCGTCTGCAATATTTAATGCACCTGCAAAAGTATTATTGCCACTAAATGTTGAAGTACCTGTTCCACCTAATAATAAAGTACCTGCGCCAGATAGAACACCTGAGTAAGTATTATTTTGAGCAGTATCAATTTCTAAAGTAGCACCAGCAGCTATTGCAACAGTTCCTGCGGCTGTGTTACTTCGTCCCCAGTCTCCATTAAGAACTAATTTTCCAGCATCAATCTGTAAACCAATTGAGCTACTATTTAATTCTTGACCAGATGTTGCAGCAAAAGTTGTTGTGCCTGATCCTTTTTTAATTAAGTTACCTGCAGCAGCGTATCTTGAAATACCACCGGCTACAGAAGTGTTTGCGTTATTTGAACCAAATTCTATATTTCGACCACCCACAAGTCTCCAATCAGTCATATCTCCAGCTAGACCTCCAAGAATAATATTTCCACTTCCACTTGTTCTGCTAAAACCTCTACCAACGTTTGTCCTTGTTGGTGATAAATAAACTGTACTGTTTTGGAAAGCTTTTGGTGTTATTTCAATATTGTTATTACTTCCTGAAGTAAAATTAAATTTTGTATCTCCGGTATAGGTATTCTCTCCATAAAATCTTATTGTTTTTGAACCTGATCTTGTAAAAGTTATTCCACCGATGCCATTTACAACTCCTTGAATGTGTGCGGCGCCGCTTCCACCTGAGCCCGTTTCAATAAATTGCTGACCTGAGGTTGGTAGATTAATACCTCGATTAGCTGACCAGTATGTATGGCCCGCAGTGTTAGAGCTATTTTTACTTCCAAAGATTGCTTTACCACCGTTTTTTAAAATAATGTTATCTGGGTCTACTGATCCTGGTAATGCTCCCCAGTTTCTGTCAGTGAATGCTGCAATAATTCCACCATCAATTACCGTTCCACCTGTATAGGTATTGGTAGCTTTTGGTTCATAGGTTCCTGTTCCAGTAACTAAAACATTTCCAGATCCTGAAATTACACCAGTTGAAATTAAATTTGCACTTGTATCAAATTTAAAAACTCCACTATTTGCAATTGCTCCAGCATATGAACCAGCGCCTAAATTTCCTGAGCCACTTAATGTAAGTGTCCCTGCCGAAATAGTAGTGCTGCCTGTGTAGGTATTATTTCCTCTTAAAAGTAAATTACCATTTCCAGTTTTAGTTAAATTTTTACTGCTTCCACTAATTACTCCATCAATATAAAAATTATACATTGCTTCAATAGTTGAATGAGCACCTAGAGTAATGCTTCCATCCCAATATTGGCCAAATCCATTAGAGCCTAAAAGTGTACCTCCATTTAATGTTAATGCATTAGTCATGACCCCGTCGCTGCTTCTGTCTACCCACAACTTTGCTCCGCTTGCAACTGTAATGGCTCCGGTTCCAAAAGAAGCATTGTTCTGACTTCCTGCTCCCCCGAATAAAGTGCCTGCATTAACTGTAGTTCCACCTGTGTAAGTATTATTTGCTGAAGTGGTTAATCTTGAAGTTCCAGCTTTAACTAAAGCAGTATCTCCACTAATCACTCCTGAAATAGTTGAGCCACCAGAGTTTGTTACTGTCAAATCTCCACCAACTTCTATAGCTTGAGCGCTAAACTGATTTGCAGTTATAGATAAATTGTTTATTGCGGCACCTGCATCTACTGCTTCAATTGATATCGCATTCAAAATTGGATTAACGTCATTGCCATGTAATCTCCCTCCACTATTTTCAGCAGTTCTTCCTGATAATCTAAACATTACATTTGTTGACGCTGCCTCAAATTGATAGGTCAAATATCTTCCTCGATTAACACTGGTGCTTCCAGCATCTAAAGGTCTAAAATCATCTACAATTTTTGTTCCATCTACATAGACATCAAAATATCTATTATAATTTTGTTCTTTAAATAAAGCTTGAATCTTATATTTTTGGCCAGCTGTAGCATTTGTAAATTGGACATAAGGAGAATGTCCCGTTCCACCAGACCATCTAATACCCTTCATTATGTTATTCAAACCTGTGTTGCCATAATTTCTTGAATTCCAATTTTGGATTTCATGTTGGAATGACTCATTTGCATTTGAGGTATTATTGGATGCGCGACCATCTTGAAATGTCACATCACCTATAGTGGTTGCTGTTCCAGCTATGTTAATCGCGTTCAAGAAAGTACCACTAAAATCTAAATCACTTATTGATGTAAAATTACCTTGAGCAAATCCTGCAGAATAATCACCTACTTGTTTAACTACATTAGATGAAAAAGTGACATTTCCCGTGCCAGCATTAATTGTAAAATTATTACTATTTTCTCCAGTAACAGCTCGAATAACACCACTAATATCTACATTACCTCCGTTTGTGGTAAATGTCGTATTGGTTGCTCCAATTTCTAAAATTGTATTTATATCAATAGATAAAGTTCCATTAGAAGATGTAATATTTGCATTCAAAACCGTGGTTGTAGCATCAAATGTTAAAGTAGAATTTCTAGATCCTGAGTAAGAAATATTATTATTTAAAGTGATTGTGTTATCTGCTGTTAACGTTACATCCGTACTTGCTAAGTTAGAGGCATAAGTAGAGGCTTCTGATGATCCGATTGTTAAATCAGTTGGATCAACTAACCAATTTCCATAACTTCCGCTAACAGAACTGGTATTAACTCTAATTCCATTAATATCAAGATCTGCTCCAGAAGTTTCAATTTGACCACCACTGCCATCGATACCTTTAGCTTCTAATGTTCCGCTTACTGTTGTGAGTGAATTTGAATTTTTTATATCAGACCATGCTACAATTGTTCCACCTGATCCACTTGTTAAGGCGTTTGCTGTGATTTTAGAATTTGAATCAATATTTAGATATGTTGCTTGAAGTAAATCACCTGAACCTTGCCAATCTCCACCAATTAAAACTTTTCCTCCCCCTGTTTTACCATCAGCTGATATTGTTGCAGTATTGATATCAATTTCTTTTGCAGTTACTTCTACTGAGCCACTATTTGAAGTGTCAGAGTTAGAATTTAATGTACCTGAAATTGTTGAAGCACCATTTGAACCTGCATCAATTTTAATATCTTTGGCTGTAATTGCTCCAGTATTAGTAACTAATTTAACAATTCCATTCTCTGATATTAAACCATCTGCTTTGGCATTTTCAATTTTAATTACTTGATCAACGACAGATTGAGCAATATCTGTTTTTAAAGTCACAATTCCATTTTGAGATTTAATAATTCCTTCGTTGTTAATTGAAGATTTTATTTTTGAAGGATTGACTGATACCGTTAAAAGATTGCTATCACTTATACTTAATTTTAGATTATCTCCAGCAGCAAGGCTTGTTGCAACATTTGTATTAATAGTTCCTTTATTAGTAATTATTGGAGAAAGCAAAGCAACATACTCACCCTCTATGTTACCTTCGTTTATTAAAGTTGAATTATTGTTAGTTGAAAAGTTATAAGTGCTATTTAAATAATTTTGATTAGTTAAATTTAAAGTTGATAAAATTGCACCCTCAGATCTAATTGCAGACGTAGGTCCAGTTAAAATTCCAGTTGGGTTTACTAAAATTAGACGACCATTAGAAAAAATAGATCCATTGATGATTGATTGACCACTTAATACATTATTTAAAATACTTGATCTTGAGGTTGGTTGATTAAAATGTACTGATGCACTTGAGCCTACATTAAAAGTATCCCAATTAACTATTCCTTGATTAGATGTTTGATTAACATTCATCTTTCCAACTTCTGGTGTTGAAATAGTTATGTTTCCACTAACTACATTTCCACCAGTTGGAAGTGTTGTTGCTGCAATATCAGCAAATGAATAAGTGTATGGATTTCCAATACTGAGGAGATAGATAAATAACCAAGTTAAAAAACTTTTTAGTCGTTTCATATTTTCTTAACTTGTATTTTGGGTGGGGCATGGTTTAAATTTGAAAACCAACCTTTTTGATTTCCTAAGCCCATAGATGTGCACTTGGTTGTAGCACTTAACCAATATGACATAATTGCTGTTTGTTTCATTTTTTTTTGAATTTTATTAAAGTAACTAGTTATATTTTAAAATAATTTACCAAATGATGCAATTTAAGAAAAATTCAAGGAAATAAGTTTAATAAAAACTTATCGTTTAGTTTGTGATGGTTAACGAATCAACTTGAGGTAGTAACAAAAGCTGCCTTTAACAATAATTATTTAAAATAAATTTATAAATATAAAATGCTATTTTTTTTTATCAGCTTCAATCATAGCGAGTTTCATAACTCAATATTGCGAAACCTCTAATCAGATGTCTAGGTAATGGAATTAGTTAATATTAAATCTGTCTTTAATTGCATAAAACCAAACCGCTAATCTAAAATAAAATGTTCTTAACTGAGGAAAAATAAATTTTTTAGGTAAGCCTTTATAAATTTTTGAAATATCCAACTCTTTACTGTTTGATAATACTAACTTAGACAATTGTTTACCTGTCCAGGGAGCAGCACTCACTCCAACCCCATTATAGCCAAATCCATAATAAATCTCTTCATTATCAATTTTACCAATGGAAGGAGTTAATTTTTGAGATAAAGCAATTAATCCCCGCCAATTGTAATCAATATTAATGTCTTTCCATTTAGGGAAAATATCTTTTAAAAACTTTTCCATTTTCTTGGACATATTTAAATTAGATTGATCACTGCCACTTAAATCCCCTCTGGTACCAAATAAAATTCGATTGTCAGGTAACTTTCTATAATAATATAAAAGATTTTTAGTATTAGCTATTGGTGAAAATGTTTTAAAATTATGTTGATCAATTTCTTGCTCGGTTAAGGCTCTGGTGACAATAATATTTGAAATTACTGGTAAAATTCTTGAATTCATCTCTGGGATTAAACCTTCTTGGTAGAACCCATTTGTTGCAACAACTATTTTTTTTGAACGAATAGATCCTTCTTTAGTCCTTAAAATATAAGTGCCCTTATCTTTGTCAATTTTATCAACTTTAGTGTGCTCGAAGATTTTTAATTGTTTAGATAAAGCATATTTTGCAATGCCATTAACAAACTTAAGAGGATTAATTGCAAATCCAGGTTTATAAGAAAAAGCTCCAAATTGCTCTGTGCCCCCATGACCAATTTTATCAAAGTCTTCTTTTGAATAAATCTCAGTTTCAATGCCAAATTCTTCTCTGTAAGCTGTAGCTTGCTCTTTAATATCTTTAAACTTACTTGGGTGATGGGCGACTACATAATTGCTATCCCCCGTTACATCACAATCAATATTATATTCTTGTATAATATCTCTTGTATAATTTGAGCCTTCAACAGAGTTTTTGAAGAACTTTTTAGTTTCATCATTGCCGTAAATAGATTGCATTTTTTTAAAAGACATCTTACTTGGCGGCAGACAACAAAAACCTGCATTACGAGATGAAGCCCCCCAGCCTATTTTTCCAGCTTCAACTAAAATGACCTCTAAATTATGATTTTCTATTAAATTAATTGCACAGGATAGACCAGTATATCCTCCTCCTATTACAACAATTTCTGAACTAATATCTTTATTAAGTTTATCTAGATTTAAATTTTCGCTTGAATGATCTTCCCAGTAACTACTAACGGGTGTGTTAAATTGATAAATATCTGAATGGTAAATATTTTTCATTATTATTTAAATATATAAATAATAGTTAGAATTAGAAGGATAATGACAATCCAAATAGCAAGATTAGTTAAGAATTGTTTTAATTTAGAATTAGATTGTAGAAAAGCTGGGAGTACTAATAAGAGTATCCCTAGCATATAAACAAAGGGTAATATCTGATCCATCATTATATCTAGTTTGTATTAAGCAACGATTGTTCGAGACCGTCGTTCATTTTGCTTTATTTTATCAAAGGTTTTCTCAATTATTTTAGCTTTCGGTCTTAGCTCTTCTTTGCTGTCTTTTTCTAAAAGATTTGCCCCAGCTGTTTTATTAAATCCATCTATTTTTTTAAAATATTCTTTGTTTTTAGATTGTGATTTACTGTACCAAAGGTCTTTTAATTGTTTGGTGTAATCTTCAAGTTTACTTTTATCCCAAGTAATATTTTCTTGTTTTCTCATCAAATTATAAAATTGGATGAAGTCTTTTGATTTAACCCACTGTCTAATTATATGAGTAAGTGTTTTATCTTTATTTTCTGGATCAAGTTGCTTTTGTGTAACGATCGCAATAATATTTAACGAGTAAGACGCTCTATTAACATCATAATTAGATGCATTCCCTTGGTCACACCCCTTTAATAAGCTTAATACTTTCTCAAGATCACTGTCTGAATGTGTTAAGTATTCAATTACCTTATCCCACTTATCTTTTGCAACTTTAGCCATTCATAGACAATACACAGATTAAGGGGCTTACTCAATTTTTTTAAGAATTTTAACCTAAAGCTAAACATTAAATCAAGTGTCTAGGTGATAGAATAATAATTAATTAGTTTATCTTCTAGTTGGAATTTTAGATGCAACGTACTGTTTTCGAACACCTTCTCTAAAGTAAATATAAACCCCAGCTGAAATAATACAAATGACCCCTAACAAAGTTCTAAGTGATGGGATTTCATTAAACAAAAAATAACCTGGGATCATTGACATAATAATCAATGAATACTCGAATAATGAGACAACGGATGGGGATGCAATGATATAAGCTGAAAAGATGCATAAGAACCCAATAGATGCTGCTACTCCAAAAAATAATATGAATTTCCAAGTATAATCAAAGTTTGTAAACCACTCTCTAAATATAAACTGTGTCGTTGGATCAAAATCGGTGTTGTTGAATTGACCATTGCCCATAAAGGCATAAATTATGCCACATAAAACAAGAGCAATTAAATAAAAATAGTATAACTGGGTGTTTACATCATCCTTATCAGATGTGTATTTAGTAATAGTCATTGATGCTGCATAAAATAAAGCACTTAATACTGGTAATAAATTTCTATAATCAAAACTTTCAAAATTAGGATTTAAAACAACTAATACACCAAAAAAACCAAAGGCAATAGCTGACCATCTTCTAATCCCAATAAATTCTTTTAAAAAAAATTTAGCAAAGATAGATACGAAAAAGGGACAAGAAAAGAATAAAGC
The DNA here is from genome assembly GCF_047722545.1 of Candidatus Pelagibacter sp. Uisw_121. Lineage (GTDB taxonomy): Bacteria > Pseudomonadota > Alphaproteobacteria > Pelagibacterales > Pelagibacteraceae > Pelagibacter. The sequence continues at coordinate 764,178 of NZ_CP159816.1, forward strand.
ATTAGCAGTTGCTAATTGCATATAAGTAATAGAGATAAAAAAGGTTGAAAAAGCAATAAAATGTAACAACACTCTTACAAAAGTTAATACAGGATAATGTGTTTTAAGCGATACTTTCTGTTTTTTAAAACTTAAATAAATAAAAAGCACTGTTGCTGCAATCAAATACCTTCCAAAGAAGATCTCATAAAGAGCAGATTTTTCAAATATAAATTTAATTAACAAGTTTTGGATTGCAAACAAACTCATTGCAATCAATATTAAAATTATACCTTTTGAATTATTGTCCCTACTCATTATCTAAGCTTAAACCTAGAGCAGAGAAACTTAAAGATTAAATAGTTAAATTTTCCAAGTCCATAGAAATTAGGTGCAGATTTCTTAGATTTTACCTTCTTAGTTTTTTTCTTCTTCATGACTGATTTGGTTTTGTGTTTCATTTGAGTGCTTAAGATTATAACAATCAGTACAAAGTAAGATCACTTCAGGACCTGAACTCACTTGTGTTAGAATAGCAGTGTCATCTCCACACTCACTACATCCTGATAATCTTTTTTTCATAATTACTAAGTATATATAGTAAATAAAATTATTTAATCTTATATTTTTTAAGATTGATTGATTATAAGTATTTATTGATGAACAATTTTATTTTATTTATTGTCACTCTTTTTTGCTGGTCCCCTACTTGGTATGTCATTAAATTTCAATTAGGCTACGTTGATCCGTTAGTGTCAGTATTTTATAGGTTTTTAATAGCTGGAATAGTTATTTTTATTTATCTAATTTATAAGAAGAAAAATCTTAAGTTTTCTTTAAATCAACATCTTTGGTTTTTACTCTTTGGTGTTTGTCTTTATTCTCTAAATTACGTTTTCTTTTATCTATCAAATACTTATTTAATAAGTGCATTTCCAGCGATTGTTTTTTCAACAGTAGTTATAATGAATATTTTAGGAGAAGGGTTTTATTTTAAAAAGAAACCATCCTTAAAAACTTTAATTGGTGCAACTATTGGAATGATTGGAATTATAATCATCTTTAATGATGAGATCTTTAATTTTTCCTTAGCTAATGGAACTCATATTGGATTATTTTTAGCCTTACTTGGTACATTGAGTGCATCAACAGGTAACATGATTCACCAAAGAAACTTAAATAATAACTTTTCATTAATACCAACGCTTGCGTATTCAATGCTTTATGGATCACTGGTCACACTATTAATTACTCAAATAAAAGGTACAGAATTATTATTTGAATATAGCTTCAGTTACATTGCATCTCTTGCTTATCTATCAATAGTTGGTTCAATATTTGCTTTTATTTTTTATCTAAGGTTATTAGAAAAAGTTGGAGCTGGAAGAGCTGGATATGTAGGGGTTGTAATGCCTGTACTTGCTTTATTAATCTCAACCGTATTTGAAAACTTGGAATGGCAACAAGATTTAATAATAGGTTTACCAATTTTAATAATTGGAGCCATACTTGTTATTAATCAAAAAATTAAACCTATAAGAGAATAAAAGTTATAACTATTTTTATATACAGTTAATATATTAAGGAATAGCTTGATAAAAAAGATTAAGAAAAAATATAAATAATATAAATAATATAAAAAAATATGAAAAATATAATTATAATTTTACTTTCAGTTTTTGCATTAACATCATGTGGAACTATCGTTAATGATCCAAATGTTCCTGTATCATTATCTTTTAGTGATGGATCTGATGGTAAATGTAAATTAAATAACAAAAGAGCATCTTACAGTGTAAACATACCATCTACAACTATGGTCAGAAGATCTGATGATGCATTAAGATTTGATTGTGAATCTAAAAATGGAAAAAAAGGCTACGGTAGTATTCCTAGTGGAATGGAAGGTGGTAAAGTTGCTGCCAGCGTTTTCTTTTTTGACTTAGGAATTACAGATGCGATAACAGATAAGTCTAGAATTTATCCACCAAGTTTTGTTATTCCTGTAAATTAAAATTAAAAGACTCAAATGCCAAAGTTGTAAAAATCTTTGGCATTTGGTAACATCTAATTAGTCTTTATTAGTGATTAAAATTGTACATTTATCTTATCTTGATTAATTAGGTTTAGCCCAATAACCATAAACACAACGAGTTCCCCGTCTAGAACAATCATAAGTGTCATGCAAGACACCATCTTTAACAACTGTGATGTGTTTTGAGCAAGAAACTATTAAAGTACCACTTGGAAGTTCATTCTTTTTTAAATGAACCTTGCAGCCTTGACCTATAAACATCGTTGGAGTCCACTGCCATCCTAGTTTTTCAAGATACTTTTTAACCACCACTCTATGGGTACCTGATCTTGGACTATCATTTTTTTGTTTTAAACTTTTAGCAAGTCTTGTTCTTGATGTGGTTCTAAATTCTTCATTAGCTTTATAAAGATCATCATAAATTTTTTGGTAAGGAAGATTTGTTACAATTGCAATAGATCTAACTACACAATCTCCAGCTTTTCCCTTGTAACCGGCAGCTGCTCTACCCCCATCGTTAATTTGTAATTCTAAATTGCTACTGGAAAATAATCTTTTAAAAAAATTCAAGATTTACTTTTGTGATCAAGGATCTCCACCATGCATTGAGTTGCATATTCACGCCATTCCTCAGCTGATTTATCCTTAAGGTTATTAAGGTGGTTCATATTACTATCTATATTTTCTTGATGTTTAGCTTTATCCGCTTCATCTAAGTTTTTTTCCATGCTAGTCAGATTAGTCTTCATTGCATTGATCCAACTATTACCAAGCTCAACGCATTTAACGTCATCTTTCTCATCACAAATTTGTTTAAAGAAATTGAAAATTACATCATCTGCTTTTATCTCTTTATTCATACTATTTTCCAAAAATACCTAATTTAACATCATAATCAACTGCAACCCCATAATCTGGATCATCATCACTATCGACTACAAGCTGTCCTGCTCTACTTAATAACTTATGACAATCACGAGTTAGATGTCTCAGTTTAACTTTTTTTCCAAAACTATTATATTTATCTGCAATATCTTCAATTGCCTTTAAAGCAGATTGATCAATTACTTTTGATCTAACAAAATCAATAATAATTATATCAGGATCTTTAGAGGGATTAAAAAGTTCAAGAAAACTATTTGTTGAACTAAAAAAAAGAGGCCCTTCTATTTCATAAACTTTTGCACCTTTTTCTGTTTTAGAGGGTCTTTCTGTTGCTCTAATTTTTGATGCCGATTTCCATGCAAAAACTAATGCAGAAACAATTACCCCTACTAATACTGCTACTGCTAAGTCTTCTAAAACTGTAACAACAGTTACAAGTACAGTTACCAGTGCATCACTTTTTGGTACAAAAAATAAAATCTTTAAAGAGTTCCATGCAAATGTTCCAATCACTACCATGAACATCACGCCTACTAGGGCAGCAATAGGTATCATTTCGATATACGATGATGTGTATAATATAAAGATTAACAAAAATAAGGCAGCAGATATCCCTGCAATACGTGTTCTACCACCAGATCTAACATTGATCATTGATTGACCAATCATCGCACAACCACCCATTCCCCCAAAAAAACCTGTAACAGTATTGGCTAAGCCTTGTGCTAAACATTCCTGGCTAGCACCACCTCTTTTATTGGTTATTTCTCCCACCAAATTTAAAGTTAACAAACTTTCTATCAATCCTATTGAGGCTAAAATGAATGCATAGGGAAAAATAATCTTCAATGTTTCAATATTAAAAGGAACACTTGGAATAGAAAAATCTGGCAGCCCACCTTTAACACTGGCTAGGTCACCAACATTAGGAATATCGATTTTTAAGGTTAAAGCTAAAACAGTTGTAAATAAAATAGCCACTAATGTAGATGGCAATAATTTTGTAATTTTTGGCAAAAACCAAATAATAAACATCGTAAATACGACAAATATAATGGAATAAAGCAATGTATTACCTGTAACCCACACTGACTCGCCAAGTGCATTTATTGTTTTAAACTGACTAAGTTGAGAAATACCAATTACTATTGCCAGTCCATTTACAAAGCCAAGCATTACAGGCTCTGGGACCATCCTGATAAATTTACCAAGTTTAAATATGCCCGCAATTAACTGTAATATTCCCATCAAAACTACTGTTGCAAATAAATATTGAGCTCCATGGTCCATAACAAGTGCAACCATTACAACGGCTAAAGCACCTGTGGCCCCTGAAATCATTCCAGGTCGACCCCCTATTAATGCAGTAATTAAACCAACTATAAAAGCTGCATAAAGACCAGATAAAGGAGCAACACCAGCTACAAAAGCAAATGCAATGGCTTCTGGAACTAAAGCTAAGGCCACTGTTAATCCAGACAAAATTTCAACTCTAAAAAGGGAAAAAGATAATCCTTCCTTTGGAATATAGTTTTGCGAATTAAATCTAAAAGACTTTACAATGCCTAAAATTGCTTCTGATGCAATTTGTGAATTAGGTTTTATTTTTTTCAAATATTTTACTAGTTTTATTAATATTAAAACACTATTTACAATCTAATAAAGCAAGTAGTTGATAAAGTCTACTTTCAATTATTAAGTGTATAACTATTTGAAGAGAATCGCATACAAGTAATGTAAGGGTGGCGTAGGGAGACTGAAACCACCCCGACCCCTTCCCTAAAAACCTTTTTTTAACAAATAAATAATTTTTTTTAATGACTGTTTTGAGTAAGGTTTACCTTTAGTCACCCAAACAGATAAAGGCCACGTACTATCTTTAGTAGATCTTGCAATAATATGAATATGTAATTGAGGAACAACGTTACCAATTTTTTCGACATTAAGTTTTTTAGTTTTAAATATTTTTTTCATTAACTTGCTGCAATGAACAATTTCTTTCATAAGTAACATTTGATCTTTTGAATTAAGGTCTGAAATATCAGTAATATTTTTTCTCTTTGGAATTAAAATTATCCAAGGAAATTTAGCGTTATCAATTAAACGAATACTGCATAGTTTTAGATTAGTTATTAAATGAGAGTCTTTTAGAAAACTTTTATTTACTTTATTTGCCATATTAAATTTTAATATAAATCTGTTTCATAAGCAAAATCTATTATAAGCTAAACTATATTATGGCTGATAAAAAAATACGATCCGTTGCTAAAACATTTTCATGGAGACTTTTTATATTTATCTACTGGGTAATATTTGGGTATATTTTTACTGGTAGTTTTAAAGGAGCTGGAATACTGGGGTTAGGCTCAATAATTCCTCTCTTTTTTTATTATTTTCATGAAAGAATTTGGAACAAGGTTAAGTGGGGTCTTAACTAAATAAAAATTAAAGTATCTTTATAAATATTTCTTTATTTTACTAGATACAATTATTTTGTTATTATTTACATAATTTTCATGATTTTTTTCAATATTTGTAAGCTCATAAAGATAGTTGACCATTACCCCAAAAGATCTTTTAAAACCAACTTCAGAAATATTTGCATTAACAATTATATCATCAACAATTGCTCCATTACCTAAATGAAATCGACTAACATCATTAAGCGGTAATCCTTTATTATTTTTTTCATTAACTATGTAATGAGCTACTAATTTTGTTATAGCTTCTTTATTTTTTACAATTCTGTTATCACCTAATTTCAAATCTTTTGACTTTAAGAAGGAAACATCTTTATCCTTCAAATTTTCTAAAATATTTTTAATCTTAACTTCATCTAAATAGCTAAACCAATCAACAAAGCCTGGTATGGGCGATAAAGTTCCAAAGTTTTTAATATGAGGTAGCTCCTCTTGTATTTCATAAACAACTCTTTTAATTAAAAAATTACCTAACGTAACTCTTGATAAACCCTCTTGGCAGTTACTAATCGAATAAAAAGTTGCTGTATCATAACTTTTTGAGTCACTTGTTGATGGCTTCATTAATTCTTGGATAGATCTACCTAACCCTTTAGTAAGTGCAACCTGAACAAAAATAATAGGTTCATCTTCAAGGGCTGGGTGAAAGTATGAAAAAAATCTTCTATCTTCGCCTAATCTTCTTTTAAGTTCATTCATGTCTTTTATTTGATGAACTCTTTCATATTTAATTATTTTTTCTAAAACGGCTGCTTTAGTATCCCATGTAATTTTTTCAAGCTTAAGAAATCCAGGATTGAACCAAGCTTTAAATAAATATCTCAAGTCATCATCTAATGCCTTAAGATCTTTGTTATCTTTTAAAATTTTAATCAAATCCTCTCTCAAAGAAACTATTGCTGAAGTTCCGTTAGGGGCCATATTCATCCTTGTAAAAAGCTCTCTTCTACTTCCCTCAGAAACTCTAAATAAGTGTGATAAATTTTTTTCATTTTGTGAACTTTTATAAATATCAATCGCTTCATTAACCTTCATAAAACTTGGCTTATTTTTTTCATTTATTTTTTTAAAGAACAAAAGTTTATTTTCAACAGATAAGGTTTGATATAATTCAATAATATTTCTTGCAACCGTAATACCAAACGCAGCACCTTTGTGTGAAATCAAATCATCACATAAAGATATGATGGATTCTAAGTCATTTTTTTTAGTATTTTTTATACTAAAAAGTTTTTGACCTGCATCAGCAATGGATGAAATTATCTCTTTAAAATTAAACATAATTAATTATATAATATTTAAATATTCAACTAAAGATCTAATAGAAACATCTAGTGAAAAATTTATACTGTTAAAGTTTAAAAAAGTAATTTTTTACTTAATTTTTAAGAAAGATATTCGAGAGCTTTAAGTATGCCACCTTTTTTATAAGGTATTTTAGATTTCATTAAACCCATCTCAACTCCTGCTAACGTTCCAGCGAGCATTAGTTCATTAAAATCACCTAAATGACCAATTCTAAATATTTTTCCAGCAACTTTTGCTAATCCTGCCCCTAAAGACATATTATAATCATCCAAGATTATTTTTCTTAGTGCGTCTGCGTCATGACCTTCTGGAACAAGAACTGCTGTTAATGTACTAGAATATTCTTCTGAGTTTTTACAAAGTACTTCTAGCCCCCAAGCATTCACAGCTATCCTGGTTGCTTCAGCAAATCTTTTATGTCTACTAAATACATTTTCTAAACCCTCTTCCATAAGCATATTAATCGCTTCATCTAATCCGTATAACAAGTTTGTAGCTGGCGTGTATGGAAAATGACCTTTTTTATTACTCTCTATCATTGGCTCCCAATCCCAATAAGATTTAGGTAAGTCTGAGTTTTTATAAGCCTCTAAAGCTTTTGAGCTTATCGCATTAAAAGAAAGCCCTGGAGGTAATAATAAACCCTTTTGAGATCCACCAACTGTAACATCTACTTTCCATTCTTCATGCCTATAATCAATTGATCCTAAAGAAGATATTGTGTCTACAAATAATAAGGCTGGATGATTTGCATTATCCATTGCTTTTCTTATTTCACCAATTCTACTAGTTACACCTGTGGAAGTTTCATTGTGTACAGCACAAACTGCTTTAATTTTTTTTTCTTTATCTTCTTTTAATTTCTGTTCAACAATATTTGGATCTACACCTGTTCTCCAGTCACCTTTAATAAAATCTATTTCTAATCCAAATTTTTCTGCAATATCATACCAGAGAGTAGAGAAATGACCCGTTTCAAACATTAAAATCTTATCGCCGACACTTAAAGTATTAACCATTGCAGCTTCCCAAGCACCAGTACCTGAGGCTGGAAAAATTATTACAGGTTCAGAAGTTTTAAAAATTAATTTAATTCTATCCAATACTCTTAAACCTAATTCTGCAAAATCAGGTCCTCGATGATCAATGGTAGGATAATCCATTGCTCTTAGAACTCTATCCGGCACGTTTGTTGGTCCAGGTATTTGCAAAAAATGTTTACCGGGTCTAATAATATTTGAAATTGGCATAATGCTGTATAAGCTAAAGTTATTATATAATCAAGGTCAACAAACCTTAGAATCTTAAATCTATAATTAAGAATGTTAGAGTGCCTAAAGGATTTAAGCAAACCACAATTGCTACATAAACGCACCATTAGCTGCATCTACTCCCGTAGGAAGAATTGATGAATCATTTGATGATGAAAAAGGTCCTTTGCAAGTTCAATTATTTGAAAACTCTCATAAAATTAATAATAGATGGGTATATTTGAATGAAAAGCCTGGTTTAGGATTAGAAATTTCTTAAACTGCGTTAAAAAAGTTTGGTAAATTAGTTTACAAAAAATAAATAAACCTCTATCAAACTTTAATGGGTATAAGCGCAAGTCAAATTCAAAAAATTGGTAAAGAGATTAGTAGTAAGGTTGAAGGAAAAACTTTATTCGACGAATTTTCTAGAGGAAGATATAGTACTGATGCATCTGTTTATCAGATTAAGCCTATAGGTGTAGTTTTACCAAAAGATACTAATGATGTGTTAAATCTGATGGAATATTCTCAAAAAAATTCAATTCCATTGTTAGCTAGAGGTGGTGGAAGTTCTCAATGTGGACAGACAGTTGGCGAAAGTATTGTTTTAGATTATTCAAAGCATCAGAATAAAATTTTAGAAGTAAATTTAGAGGAAAAATATGTTTGGGTAGAACCAGGTGTTGTATTAGATCACCTAAATGCACAACTAAAACCTCATGGATTGTGGTTTCCGGTTGATGTATCTACTAGTAGTAGAGCTACGATTGGTGGAATGTCTGCAAACAATTCTTGTGGCTCAAGATCCTTATATTATGGAAATATGGTACATAATGTTTTGGCAATAGAAGCAATTTTAGATGATGGCTCTATATCTACATTTGATCACGTTGATAAAAATTTTTTATCTGCAAAAAATGATCAAGACAAATTATATAAAATAATAAACAAGTTTATTGATGTAAGAAAAAACGTAAGTTCTGAATTAAATGAACATTGGCCTACAACACAAAGAAGAGTTGGTGGATATAACATAGATTTAATTGATCCAAATGGATTTAATTCATCACATTTACTAGTTGGATCAGAAGGAACGTTATCTTTATTTAACAAGATTAAATTAAAGCTATCTGAATTACCAAAAAATAAGATACTGGGTGTTTGTTATTTTGATAATTTTCATCAAGCCATGGAAATATCTCAAGAAATCGTAAAATTAAAACCAACATGTGTTGAGTTAATGGATCAAAATCTATTGAATTTAGCAAAAGATATTCCTATGTATGCAGAAGGAATAAAAAAATATATCAAGGGGAACCCTGCTGCTGTATTGATGGTAGAATTTATAGATACAGATCAAAAAGTTTATGAAAAAAAAATAAATGACCTGGAATACATTGTTTTAAGCCAAAATAAAAAAAATCAATTTAAATATTATTCTGACCTTAATGAGCAAAAAGAAGTTTTTGATATAAGAAAAGCCGGGCTAAATATTCTAATGTCGATGAAAGGTGATAAAAAACCAGTTGCCTTTATTGAAGATTGTGCTGTCTCGCTTGAACATTTGGCAGATTACACAGCAAGCTTAAACGAAATATTTAAAAAATATGGCACAAGTGGAATGTTCTATGCTCATGCATCTGTTGGAACCTTGCACGTAAGACCTGTTTTAAATATGAAATCAGATAATGACATAAAAAATATGAAATCTATATCTGAGGAAGCATTTGCTATAGTAAAAAATTATAAAGGATCACACTCTGGTGAACATGGAGATGGTATTGTGAGATCTGAATTTCATAAAATGATGTTTGGAGAAAAAATTACAAAAGCTTTTGAAGAAATAAAAGATACATTTGATAAAAAAAATCTTTTAAATCCTGGTAAAATTGTAAGACCGCTCACTTCAAACGATAGGTCACTAATGAGATATAAGTCTGGTTATCAGGCTGAAAAAATTAATACACATTATGATTGGTCTGATTGGGGACAATTGTCAGATGCTGTGGAAATGTGTAATAATAACGGTGCATGTAGAAACCTTGACTCAGGTGTAATGTGCCCTTCATATCGAGTAACTAAAGAGGAAAAAGACTTAGTTAGAGGTAGAGCAAACACACTTAGATTGGCATTATCAAATCAATTACCCGAAGGATCGTTTGTCTCTAAAGACATGTTTGAAACGATGGAGCTGTGCGTTAGCTGTAAAGCTTGTCAAAGAGAATGTCCAATGTCGGTAGATATGGCCAAGATGAAGAGCGAATTTCTTTCTCATTACTACAAAAAATTTAGAATGAGAATTAAAGATAAGGTTATTTCAGAGATGCCAAAGATGATTTGGCTTTTAAAGATCATTGCTCCAATATTCAATAAAGTCAAAAATCTACCTATAATTTCAACAATTATTGAACAATTTGGTTTTACAACAAAAAGAGAAATGCCAGAGGTACAAAGTCAGGATATTTTAAAGAAAATATATACTGAGCAATTAATATCTGAAAAAAAATTAATATTATTTGCAGACACTTTTAATATAAATTTTGAAAATCAAAATTTAATATATGCTATAAAAGTATTAAACAAACTAGGTTTTCAAACAATCATACCAAGTTATGATAAAGATAATTTAGATAGACCTTTATGCTGTGGAAGAACCTACATTTCTTATGGTCAATTAGATAAAGCAGCAAATGAATTAAATCGATTTAATGATTATATCATTAAAAATAATTATTATGATTTACCTGTTGTTGGAATTGAGCCTTCTTGCTTGCTTACTTTCAGTGATGAATATCAAAAATTAAAAGACGTAAAAAATAGAGAAAAAATAAAAAATAAATTTTATTTATTGGAAGAATTTATATTAGAACACATTGAAAATAATAATAATATTAAGATTAATAAATTTGACCAAAACGTATTAATACACGGTCATTGTCATCAAAAATCTCAAGATAGAATGAAAGGCCTTAAAAATCTTTTATCTAAATTAAAGATTAATAACAAAATGATAGAATCCAGTTGTTGTGGTATGGCTGGATCATTTGGTTACGACAGTAAACACTATGAAATATCAAAAAAAATGGCAAATTTATCCTTGATACCTGCGGTAAACAATAGTGATGAAAAAGATTTTATTATCGCAAATGGTACTAGCTGTAGACATCAAATTTCAGATTTATCTGATAAAAAAGGTAAACATGTTTCTGAATTACTATTTAAAATTTTTGAAACTGTAAATTAAAGTATTACTTTTCTATTATAAAAATCTTCTATCTCTTCGTGCTTGTAACCAAAACTCAGCATAATTTCTCTTGTGTGTTCGCCTAAATTAGGTGCACCTTTTGATTTTTCTGTTTTACTTTTTGAAAACTTGATTGGCATACCAATAGCCTTGCTTTTGCCAGCTTTTTTATTATCAACTTCAATTATCATTTCCCTATGAATTGTTTGTGGATCTTCAAACATTTCTGTAATAGAATTTATAGGTCCACATGGTAAACCATTATTATCAAATATTTTTAGCCATTCATCTGATGTTTTTTTTAAAAGTTCAGTATTAAGTATATCTACAAGCTGAGAAATATTTTTCTTTCTACTTAGGTTTGATGAAAACATTTCATTTTCTTGAAGATCTTGACGATTAATAGCCTTTAATAGCATTAACCATGTGTTTTGATTAGAAGCTCCCACTGTAATCCATTTATCTTTAGTTTTAAAAGCTTGATAAGGAGCAGTTAAAGGATGTGCAGATCCAAGTGGTCCAGGAGATTGTCCAGTAGCACCAGCTATAGCTGATTGCCAATAAGTATGAACTATACCAGCTTCAAATAAAGATGTATCAACTTTCTGACCTTCTCCAGTTTTTTCTCTATGAATTAATGCTGCTAAAATTCCACTTGAAGCCAGCAAACCGGCCGTAATATCTGTGATGGGTGCTCCAACTTTCATTGGGGGCTTATCTTTGCTCTCTCCAGTTATGCTCATTAGTCCGCTCATTCCTTGAGCAACTAAATCAAACCCTCCTTTATCGGCATAAGGACCAGTTCTACCATATCCAGAAATTTCACAGAGAATTATTTTAGGATTAATTTTAGACATCACATCATAACCAATACCTAATTTTTCTAATGTACCTTTTCTAAAATTTTCTAAAACTACATCGGAGTTTTTAACCATTTCTTTAAAAATTTTAATTCCATCTTTATCTTTTAAATTTAAAGCAATTCCCTTTTTATTTCTATTCATCATCATAAATGCTGCAGCTTCTCCATTAATCTCGGGGGGGAGAAAATTTCTAGTATCATCTCCAGCAGGTGTTTTTTCTATCTTTATAACTTCAGCTCCAAGATCGGCTAATAATAATCCACAAGTTGGGCCAGCCATAATTTGTGCCATTTCCAAAACACGAATACCCTTCAATGAAGTTGTCATTTATTATTTATTTTTGAATTTAGGTTTTGTTTTATTCAAAAAGGATTTATACCCAATTTTAAAATCTTCAGTATCGTAACATTTATAACCAAGATTGTTTATTTTTTCAGTCACCTTACCGTTCTTTAAAGTATTTCTTGCAAATTGCTTATGCCATCTTGTAACTTTTGGTGCTCCTTCACATATTAATTCTGCTGATTTATAAGCTTCTTTTTCAACATTTTTGTCATCAACTACTCTGTTAACAAGTTTTTTCTCAAATGCTTCTTCTGCACTAAATACCCTACCCTCAAATAAAATTTCCATAGCAGTTGAATAATTAGTTACTTTTAAAAGAACTTCTAATTCTTTTGCAGCCATTGTTAAGCCTAATCTTTTAATTGGAATTCCAAATCTTGAACTTTTACCACAAATTCTAATATCACAACATGCTGCTATTTCTAATCCACCACCAACACAAATTCCTTCTATTAGGGCTACAGTCGGTATTGGACAATTAAATATTTCGCCTAAAGTTCCATGTAAAAATTTGCCATAAGATTTTGCTAATTTTGATGATGATCTTTCTTTTTTAAATTCCCCTATATCATTACCTGGTGAAAAAGATTTTTTACCTTTGCCTCTTATAATTATGCATCTTAAGTCTTTATTTTTAGATAACTTTTTGAATATTTCTCCAAGCTCTATCCACATGGGCTTGGTCATTGCATTCAGCTTTTCTGGTCTGTTTAAAATTACTTCAGATAAATGACTATTTATTTTATTAAGCTCAATTAATTTATGCATTTAACTCCTATAAAAGTATTCAACTAGTGTCATTGGTATGGCTGGTACATAGGTCACTAAAAGCAGCAATATTACCAAAACACTTATAAAAATAAGATTTTCTCGTGTTACATCCCAAATATCCTCTTTTGCTACAGAGCATGCAGTTGCTAAAACGCTTGCAACGGGAGGAGTTTGTTGTCCAATTGCTAAATTTAAAGTGACTATTATACCAAAATGAACTGGATCTATACCCACAGCATAAACTAAAGGCATAACGATAGGGACGGTAAGAATTATCGCTGCTACAGAATGCAAAAAGAAACCAATAACTAGAAGAAAAACATTTAATATGGCTAAAACAGCATACTTATTATTTGTAAAGTCCATAATTGATGCAGCAATTTTTTGTGGAAGTTGTTCGACTGTTAAAAATTCACCTAGTAGTACTGAAGCTGCTACCAATAACATTACTGATGACGTTTGAATTGCTCCTTCAGTTGCTGCTTCATAAAGTCTTTTAAAATCTACCTCTCCATAAACTAAACCAATAACTAGTGACGCTACAACCGCCAAACCAGCACCCTCTGTTGCCGTTACAACACCACCGAAAATACCCCCCAAAATAATTATAGGTAGTAAAAATGCTAATGCTGCTTCTCTTGCAGTTTTTCTAACATTTGCAAGATTAAATGTTTCTTCAACTGGAAAATTTTTTCGTCTTGCTGTGATATATGCAGCTAACATTAAAAAAAAACCACCAATTACACCAGGAACAATTCCAGCTACAAATAATTGTACTACTGAACTTTGTGACATCACCGCATAAACAATCATTGGTATGGATGGTGGAATAATAATTGCTAAAGATGCTGAAGATGATGTGACTGCAGCAGCAAATGCTCCTGGATATCCTTTTTTCTTCATGGCTGGAATTAAAATTGAACCTAATGCAGCAACATCTGCGACTGCTGACCCAGAAATTTCTGCAAAAAACATTGAGGTTGCAATGTTGATCATACTTAAACCACCCTTAATAAACCCAACAAGAGCAGAAGCAAATGCTATCAACCTTCTAGAAATACCAGCACTATTCATTATTGAACCAGCTAGAATAAATAAAGGTATTGCTATCAGTGGAAATTTCATTGATCCATCAAACATAACAATTGCAGTATCGATTAAAAAACTTGTTCCAGACTTTAATACCATTGCAACTATTGTTGTTACAGCTAGACCAATAGCGATAGGAACATTTATAGATAAAATAAATAGTAACACTAAAAACATTGTTAAAATTAACATCAAATATCCCCTGTTTGTTCAATGTTAGTTGTTTGAAGAACTAAATTTTTATAATCCTCTGGAATTCTTAAAGTTTCAGATAAAATGAATAAACATGCTGCAACTGGTATCACTGATTGTACAAAAATTTGAGGAACCCACTCTAAAGTCACTAATGTTTCTCCTCCAATAAGTGTTAAAACTTTATACCCATAATAAGCTAACAATATCAAAAAAGCATAGATAACAAATTTGGATAATACGAAAAATATTTTTCTTAAAACTAATGGAAATGCTTTAAAAATACTAGGTACGCTTATATGCGCTCCTTTTAGTGATGCATATGCTGAGCCATAATACGTTATCCAAGCAAGTTGAACCGCTGCAACTTCATCATACCAAACTAAAGCGCTACCAGCAAAACGGAACGAAACACCAAGTAATACTGTTACCGCAAGGGCTACCATCATTATGAACAGTATAAATTTTAAAAAACTTTCGTATGAATTTATAAATTTTTTTAATGTCATATATTTTTCTAGGCCCTCAGAAAGAGGGCCTAATACAAATTAGATTAATTTGCTAAAGATGATACTTTTTTAATTAACGCACCACCAGTTGATACTTCTGATGCGAATTGATCATATATTCCTTTACTTGCTGCGATAAAAGCTCCTTTATCAGCAGTGTTTACTTTAACTCCAGCTGACTCAATTACTCCTAGTAAAGATTTTTCAAGTCTAGCAGCTTCTTCATAAACAAACTTTTGCGTGTCTTGCGCAGCTTGTTCCAAAATAGCTCTTACATCCGCAGGTAGTTTGCTCCAATGATCTTTATGTACTGCTACATAAGCAGGAGTGTAAACGTGACCTGTAATAGATAGATATTTTTGTACTTCTTGAAACTTAGCACTAGCTATTTGAGCATATGGGTTTTCTTGACCATCCATTGTCCCAGTTTTCAAAGCTGTAAAAACTTCTGAAAATGACATTGGAGTAGGATTTGCACCATATGATTGGAACATTTTGACTCTCCATTTTGACTTAGGAGTTCTTAATTTAATTCCTTTTAAGTCATTTGGTTTATCTATTGCTCTTACATTGTTTGTAATATGTCTAAAACCATTTTCCCAAACTGCTATAACCTGATAACCAGTTTTAGCCTCAAGATTTTTGAACATTCCAGGTAATACTTGGCTTTCAACTTTGTTCATGTGCTTTCTATCTTTGATGATAAATGGCATATCAAAAACACCAAACTCATCATGAATTGACGCCATGACAGACGATGGCAACCACATATCTACAGTGCCTAATTTTAGTTTTTGCATACCTTGTTTATCTTTACCAAGTTGCGAAGAACCAAATACACTTACTTTACCTTTGCTACCTAATCTCTCATTTGCAAGTTTAGCAAAATGATCAACTGATGCAGAAAATAATGAACCAGGTTTACCCACGTGTCCAAATTTTACTTCAGTTGAATTAACTGCCAAACTTAAAAAAAATGATGAAAATAAAACAACAATTATTTTATTAAATTTACTCATATTATCTCCCTCTAAGTTAATTATTCTACAGAAAACCTATCTAAAATATGAAAAGATATCTAGTAATTAAAATGGTTAAATTGACACCAGTTATCTTGTTTTTGTAAATATAAAAGGGTTTGTCTTAATAAATTAATTGGTAAAATTTAATTTATAGACAGATACTCGATAAAAGATCTTATTGAAACTATAATTAAAAAAGTACCAAAAATTTTACTCAATAATTTTTTATCAATCTTATATACTGTTTTAGCACCAAGTCTTGCCATAACCATTGTTACTGGCACAAATACTATAAAACCTAATAAATTAATGTATCCAAAGCTAAAAGGAGTATTAATATTATCTATTAATTTTCCACTAATAATCATTGTTATAGTTCCACTAATAGCTATTAATATACCTGTTGCTGCAGCTGTACCAATTGATTTTCTTATATTATAACCAATTGTTCTCATAAAAGGTACCATTAAAGATCCACCTCCAATGCCAAGAGGTACAGAAAAAAAACCAATAACAACTCCTGAAACATTTTTTACTAGCTCAGGTATTTTTTTTGGATTTTCCACCAATGCTTCTCTTAAAAAAATAAAAAACAATCCAATCATAAAAGCAAAAATTGAAAAAAATAAAACTAAAGTAGGAGTATCTAAATTTACCACTAAGAAGGTTCCTAGAATTACCCCAATTAGAATAAAAATACCAAACGATTTTACCATTTTAAAATCAACCGCATCATGCTCCATGTGTGTTTTGGTAGAAATTATTGATGTTGGAACTATTATTGCTAAAGAAGTTCCAACTGAAAGGTGCATTCTTGTAGCAATATCAAAATCAAGAACAGTAAATGCATAATATAAAGCTGGAACCATTATAATTCCACCTCCAACCCCAAGTAATCCAGCCATGAATCCCGCAACAGCTGCAGATATAGCAAGAACTGCTAATAAATTGATTATGTCTCCGAAATTTAAATTCTCCATTATGAGTTAGCTTGATTAGCTTTCTCGTTATTTTGCACAATAGTCATTATGTGTTTTGATTTTTGAAAATCAGAATCTCTTGCCATCATATTATCACTTAAATATCTCTTCCATTCTTTTGAGCCTATTTGACCATGATATAATCCAACAGTATGTCTCATAATATGATTTACTTTTGTTCCAAGCTTAACTTCTTTTTCAAGGTACTCTAAAAGTTTTGCAGCCACCTCCTCTCTTGTTGGCTGTTTTTTTTTTTCAAAAATTTCATTTTCAATCTCAACTAAAGAATAAGGGTTTTGATATATAGATCGACCAATCATCACTCCATCACATAAAGTTAAATGGTTTTTAATTTCATCAATTTTTGAAATACCTCCATTAATAATAATTTCTAGATCTGGATTTTCTTCTTTAACTTTATAGACCATTCCATAGTTCAGTTTTGGAATATTCAAATTTTGCTTTGGTGACATTCCAGTTAAAATAGCTTTTCGAGCGTGTAATATAAAAGTCTTACAACCTGAAGCTTTCATTTTAAGTATGAAATTATTTAAATAATCAAATTCTTCAGTATCATCAAATCCTATTCTAGTTTTTGCAGTAACTGGAATATTGCAAGCATTAACCATTGAATTAATACACTCTGCAACAAGATCTGGTTCTCTCATCAAGCAAGCACCAAACATATTTTTTTGAACTTTTTTACTAGGGCAACCTAGATTGATATTAATTTCATCATAACCCATGTCCTCTGCAATTTTTGCAACTTCTGCTAATTCTGCTTTATCAGATCCACCCACCTGTAATGCTAAAGGCTTTTCTTCAGGACTAAAAGACAATATTTTTTTTTGGTCTCCATGAATAGCTGACTTTGTTGCAACCATTTCTGAATACAACATAACATTCTTGCTCATCAATCTTAGAAAGTAACGATCATGACGATCAGTACAATCCATCATTGGTGCTACTGAAATTTTTCTGTTAATTTCTTTTTTAATATCCAAGAGGTTTACCCATTAGTTTATCAGGTAACCACGTTACTATCTCAGGGAAGATGCATAATATTATTATCGACAAAACCATCATCATCATAAATGGAAATGATCCCCTTAAGATTGTAGATAGACTAACATCTGGTGTAATACCTTTTATAATATAAAGATTTAATCCAACGGGTGGTGTAATTAAACCTATTTCCATGTTTATTGTAAATACTATTGCAAACCAATAAGGATCAAAACCCAGTGTAGTAATAACAGGCAATAATATTGCTGAAGTCATTACAATAACTGCAACAGGTGGTAAAAAGAATCCTGCAACAAGTAAAAATACATTAACCATTAAAAAGATCATCCATTTATTGCTACTTAATTCAATCATACTTTGCGCAAGCGATTGAGTTACGTAAAGTTGTGATAATGTAAATGCGAAAAGATATGAAGCTGCAATAATAAACATTATCATCACACTCTCTTTCATTGAAACTTTAACGATATTCCATATTTTTTTTGGCTGATAAATTTTGTAAACAACTGCAATCATTACAAAAACTAAAAACGCTCCAACCCCTGATGCTTCTGATGGTGTTGCAACACCGCCGTACAATACATATAAAACTCCAACAATAATTGCTAGGAATGGAAAAATTCTTGGAAGAACTTCAAATTTTTCTCTCAATGTTGGTGGTTTTCTGTTTCTTAATAATTTAGCTGCATTTTTGTCAATGAAGTAACTATGTATTAATGCCCAAACAGCAAAAAGACTTGCCAACATAAAACCAGGAACAATACCTGCTAAAAATAATCTTCCAATAGAAGTTCCTGTTGCCATTCCGTAGACAATTAAAACTATACTTGGTGGAATTAAAACCCCAAGTGTTCCTCCGGCTGCGATTGTACCAGTAGCTATTTGATCTGAGTATCCTCTTTTTCTCATTTCAGGAATTCCCATAGTTCCAATAGCAGCACACGTTGCAGGACTTGACCCACTCAAGGCTGCAAAAATTGAACATGCACCAATATTAGAGATTACTAAACCACCAGGAACTCTCCATAACCATCTATCAAGACCAGTATAAAGATCTTTACCTGCAGGAGAATTGGCTACAGCCATACCCATAAGAATAAACATTGGGATTGATAGTAAAACAAATGAATTTAGTCCTGCATAAAAGGTTTCAGCAAAAACATCTAGCATTTGAAATCCTTCAAAAGCAATTAATAAAGCAATTGATACAAAACTTAAACCAAAAGCAATTGGAATTCCTGAAAACAAAACTATTAAAGTAAAGATAGCAACTATTAGTGCAATCATTAAAGGATCCATTATCTTAAATCTCCTTCATCAAATAGTTTAATTATCTCAGCAATATATTGAAGTATCATTAATAGTGAGCCTATTAACATTGAAGAATAAGGTATCCATAATGGAGGATCCCAAACTGTTCCTGTAGTGTAATTTTTGATAAAAGCTTCCTCTACCATTAAAAAACCAAAATAAAATAGTATTAAAAAAAAACCTAAACTTATAAATGAGGTAAAAATCTTTAATTTAATAATATTTCTGTTTGATAAAAAATCGTAAATCCACTCCATGCTTACATGAGCTTTTTCGCTTAAAACATAAGCACTTCCAATAAAAGTAGAGGCAACAAGTAACATGGTTACTAATTCAGTTTGCCAAGTAATTGCACGTTGAAAAAAATATCTTTCAAAAACAAGCTCAACAATTACTAAGATAGACAAAATTAATGCCCCTACAGCAAAAGCACCACAGGCTTGAGAAGCATAATGACAAAAATTAAGATATTTATTTTTCATAAAAAAAACCCCCATTTATTTTCGTAAATAGGGGTTCTTTATATATTATTTTATTTAACTGCTAAAGCCATTTCCATAAGCTTAGCACCACCTGGTACTTGCTCAGCAAATGCTTTGTGAGAAGTTTTCTTAGCTATTTCTATCCATGCAGCATGATCTGCTTCAGACATATATACTAATTCAACACCAGCAGCTTTATAAGCATCTTCAAATTTTTTATCTAAATTTGATACTTGTGCTGTCATATATTTCTCAGCTACTTTTCCAGCTTTCATAAGAGCTTTTTGTTGCTTAGAACTTAAAGCATCAAAAGACTTCTTAGACATAAGGATCGGCTCATACATAAACCAAAGGCCAAATTTTCCTGGAGGTGTTGCACATTTAACTTGTTCATAAATTTTGTAACTAACAAAACTTCCTGAACTAGTATTAGCACCTGTTAATACACCTGTTTGTAGACCTGTATAGATTTCTGAAGATGGCATACTTTGAATACCAGCTCCTGCACCTTCTAACATTTGGTTAAATGCTTTTCCAGCAGCTCTCATTACTTGCCCCTTAACATCAGATGGGTTTCTAATACATTTAGTTTTTGAAGCAAAACCACCACCTAACCAAGCATCAGATAAAACAACTACACCTGCATCATTAATAATTTTTTTAATCTCTGTCATCATTGGAGATTTATTAAATCTTAAAGCGTGGTCATGGTTTTTAACTGTTCCTGGCATTAAAGTTGCACTAAATTCTGGGTGAAACTTTGATGCATATCCCAAAGGGAAAGCAGATATATCTAATTGACCAGTAGTCATTGGTTTCCACTGTTCTTTAGGTTTGTATAAAGATTTTGCTGGATAAATTCTAACATCAATGTCAACATTAGCTTTTTTTACTTCATCAGCAATAATTTGTACCATTTCATGACGTGGGTCAAAAGATCCATCAGCTCTAGGTGTACCAGGCCATTGGTGACTTGCTTTTAACGTTATCGCATAAGCAGAACCAACTGTTGATAAAACTAAAACTAACGCTGTAAAATATAAAGATATTTTTTTAAACATTATTATTCCTCTCATTAGTTATTTTAATGATGCATATAATTAAAGTTCTTGGTAAGAGTCAATACTACACAAACACGCTATTGTACAAAATATGGATGGTCCTTTAAAAAACTTATTAGTTCTTGATTTAACTAGAGTGCTAGTTGGTCCTTATTGTACAATGATGCTCTCAGATCTAGGTGCGCGAGTGATAAAAGTTGAAGCGCCAGAAGTTGGTGACGACTTTAGAAAATTTGGACCATTTATTGAAGATTATTCAGCTTATTTTATGTCACTAAATAGAGGAAAAGAAAGTATTGCTCTAAATTTAAAAAACGAGGATGACAAAAAAATATTTGATAAGATTTTAGCTAAAGCAGATATCCTGGTTGAAAATTTTAAACCAGGTACATTAGAGAAATGGGGTTATGGTTGGAAAGATGTTTGTAAAAAATACCCTAGACTAATTTATGCATCAGCATCAGGATTTGGACAAACTGGTCCTTTAAAAGAATTACCTGCTTACGATATGGTTGTTCAGGGTATGGGTGGTTTAATGAGCGTTACCGGTCAACCCAATTCTGAACCAACAAGAGTTGGTACTTCTATTGGAGATATTACTGCGGGCTTATTCACAACCGTTGGAATTAATGCAGCACTTTATGATAGGGAAAAAACTGGCAAAGGAACTTTTATTGATGTTTCAATGTTGGATTGTCAAATTGCAATTTTAGAAAATGCTATTGCAAGGTACCTTGCAAAAAATGAAATACCTAAACCAATGGGATCACGTCACCCATCCATTGCTCCTTTTGAAGCATTTAAAACAAAAGACAGTCACATCATTATAGCAGCTGGCAATGAAAAGTTATTTGAAAAACTTTGTAATGTTTTAGATATTACTGAAGTTTCTAAAGACCCAAAATTTAATACAAATTCATTACGATCAGAAAATATGGACGACCTTAAAAAGATACTTGAAGATAAGCTTATTGTTAAAAATACTGGTGAGTGGGTAAGCGAAATGGAAAAAGAAAAAATTCCATGTGGACCAATCTTTAATATTAAAGAAGCTGTTGAAAATCCACAAGTTGAAGCAAGAAACATGATTGTTAAAGCACATCACAAAGTTATTGGTGATTTTAAATTAGCAGGCAATCCAATTAAAATGTCTAATTATAAAGATGAGACAACACGTGGTGATATTCCTGACTTAGACGAACACAGAGAAAAAATCTTAAAGGAATTTAATAATTAACTGTTAGGTTCAGTTTCTTCTGAACTATCTTCTGTAGTTTCAGTTTCAGCTATTTGATCTAAAGAAACTTCAGTTTCTTCACTAGCAACTTCAAGTTCTGGATTAACTTCTACTTCGGGCTCTGCTTTTGCAGTTAATTCTTCTAAATCTTCGGGTGCAACTTGAATTTTTTCAGGAATTTTTCTAGCTCTTTTAGATGGTAAAATAGGTGTTCCACTTTTAGAAATTTCACCTTTGTACATACTTTCAAAATCATCACCAATAATTTCATCATCATCAGTACCGTCGTCAACTTGTTCAACGTGTTTTCTAAGTTTATGAATAGCGCTATCCGTTAAATCTGAAACTTTAATAGTATCCGCTGCAATCTCTCTTAAAGATATGACTGTATTCTTGTCATTATCTCTATCAAGTGTAGGCTCCAATCCTGAATTTAATTGAACTGCTCTTTCTTTTGCAACCAATACTAATTCGTAAGGACTTTCTACTTTATCTATGCAATCTTCCACGGTTACTCTAGCCATGCGCAGTGTCTATACAGTAGTTAAAAAAAAATCAAGGATAATTCTATAAATAATCAGGATTAAGCTTGTTCTTTATGACGAATAACAGCGATATTGCGATTAAAATATAAGATCCTGAAACTAAAGCGATTTGCTCAATAGAAAAGCTATTATCAATCAAAATTCCAAAGAGCGCTGTACCAAATGCAGTTGAAAATACCATTAACGCAGTTGTCAGTGCTTTAATGGAACCAATATACTTAACTCCATAAATCTCAGCCCAAGTAGCAGAACCCAGAACGTTTGCTAATCCATTTGAAATTCCAATTAAACCTAAAAAAATAAATGATGAAATTGGTGAGTTAAAATAATAAAGCACAAACGTTGAGACCAATAAAGGAATGTTCATATAAATTATTAATTTTCGACTACTAAACTTATCAATTAAAAAGCCTGTCAAAAATAAAGTCAAAACTGATAAAATTGAATAGACCATAAAGGATTGAGCAATAACATAAGGTCCCCAACTTTTAGATGATACTATAAAAGATTGATAAACAAATGTACCTGTTGCAATCCAAGGCATCGCTAACATGCTTAAACATATAATATAAAAACGGTAATCTTTTAAAACCTCACCTCTAGTCCATTGTTTTATATCTTTATTTTTAATATTTGTCGTACCAGATGCTTCCCTTGAATCTAATTTAACATTTTTAACCAATGTAACGATAACTATAGGTAAAATGATAATAACCAAAATTGAAATTGCTATCCAAATATTTCTCCAATCAATAAACGTTAATAAAAAGATAATCAATAAGGGTAAAATAAATTCAGCTAACGATAATCCAAGCCAAGTTGTACTTAAAGCTCGTCCCCTAGTCCTTTCAAAAAACCTTGAAATTGTAGTTGTTGCTGTATGAGACATTAATCCCTGCCCCGATAGTCTCATTAAAAAAATTGATAAAAATAAAAAAGCTACTGAAGAAATTTTAGAAAATAAAAAACAAGAGATCGCTAGTAAAGCGATGACATAAGATGCAAATTTTAAAATATTAAAGTCATCAATTTTTTTACCAACCCAAACAAGTATAAAACTACTTAATAAAGTTGCAGACGCATATATAGATCCAAACTGACCATGAGTAATCGAAAGTGCGTCCCTTATGCTTGAATTAAACAGTCCTAGAAAAAAACTCTGTCCAAAACTTGAAAAAAATGTAAAGATAAAACCAAATAAAATTACTTTAAAATTTAAACTTTTAAACATAGGAAATAAAAATTATGAGCAATGTTGCATTTATAGGTTTAGGTGTCATGGGTTATCCAATGGCAGGATATATATCAAAAGCAGGCCACAATGTAACTGTTTATAACAGAACTGCTGCAAAAGCTGACAAATGGGTTACTGAATATAAAGGTTTAAAAGCAGATACTCCTGCAAAAGCCGCTGAGGATGCTGACTTTATATTTACCTGCGTTGGTAATGATAATGATTTAAGAGAAGTAACTTTCGGTGACAACGGTATCTTTAAAACAATTAAAAAAGGTTCAGTTTACATTGATAACACGACCGCTTCTGCAACAATTGCTAGAGAAATTTATACTCATTCATTAAAAAATGAATTCGGTTTCTTAGATGCACCCGTATCAGGTGGTCAAGCTGGTGCTGAAAATGGTGCTCTAACTGTTATGATTGGTGGAGATCAAGCAAACTTTGATAAAACAAAAGATATTATTAATTGTTATAGCAAAAAAATGAAATTATTAGGTGGTGCGGGTAATGGTCAATTAGCAAAGATGGTTAACCAAATTTGTATTGCAGGTCTAGTTCAAGGTTTATCAGAGGCGATTAACTTTGGAAAAAAAGCAGGCTTAAACATGGAAGATGTAATTGAAGTTATATCTAAAGGTGCTGCTCAATCTTGGCAAATGGAAAACAGATACAAAACAATGATTGATGATCAGTTTGAATTTGGTTTTGCAGTTGATTGGATGAGAAAAGATTTAAAAATCGCAATGGATGAAGCTAAAAATAATGGCTCACAACTTCCGGTAACTGAAATCGTTGATAAGTATTACGGTGAAGTTCAAGAAATGGGTGGAAAACGTTGGGATACTTCTAGTTTGATTAGAAGACTTAGTAAATAATCTATAATGCAGCCAGCATACTACGAAGATTTTGAAGAGATCAAAAATAAGATCTGGTCAATGCTGGACAATGCTATCAAAGATAGAGGTTCTCAATTTAGAATTCCTGTATTTATTTGTGGTGGCCAAGATGACTTTGATGGAAGAATAGTAGTCCTTAGAAAATCAGATCGAGAAAATAATTTTATCCAATACCATAGTGATATCAGATCTAATAAAATTGATAAATTAAAAGTAAATAAAAATGCAGCAATGCTGTTTTATGACAAGGATGAGAAGATCCAAGTTAGGCTTAAAGTTGAATGCACCGTTAATCATGAAAATGATATTACTAAACAGTCTTGGTTAAAAACAGGACACATGAGTAGAAAGTGTTATTTAGTAGATAACGGACCAGGAACAGTGTCTGAAACTCCTACTTCAGGATTAAAACCTGAGTTAGATAATTTTGAATTCACTATGGAGCAAAGTGAGGCGGGTTATAAAAACTTTACTGTTATTCAATGTAAAATTAAAAGTATTGAGTGGCTTTATTTAGCAGCTAAAGGTCATCGTAGAGCTAGATTTGATTTGGAGAATAACAAAGATACCTGGCTAATTCCTTAAAAAACTGATTTAGAATATTTTTTCCAGTTATCCTGGTAGTGAATAGCATTTTCAGTGATTGACTTTGCTTCTTCAGTTGAGACTTGTCTTACAATTTTACCGGGGGATCCAACCACTAAAGAATTGTCGGGTATAACTTTATTTTCTGTGATCAATGCATTAGCTCCTATGATGCAATTTTTTCCAATCTTTGCGCCATTTAAAATTACAGCACCAATTCCAATTAAAGAATTGTCTTCAATGGTGCATCCATGCAGCATAACTAAATGACCAATAGTTACATCTTTACCAATTTTTAATGGGTAACCTGGATCGGTATGCAATACACTGCCATCTTGAACGTTTGATCCTTCACCAATGTGAATATTTTCAACATCACCCCTTAAAGTAACATTAAACCAAATACTGGTATTTTTTTCTAAAGTTACATCACCAATGATAGATGCATTAGATGCAGACCAATTTTCACCAAAATTTTTAACTTTTTTATCTTCCAAATCATAAAACATAACTTATATATTATTATAACATGCCGTTAAAAACTCCAATATGTGATTTCGGACAAACTGCTAAAAGCTTTGAATTAAAGTCAACTAATAACAAAATTATTAAATTAAATGACGTTAAAGGGATAAATGGAACTTTGGTTATGTTTATTTGTAACCACTGCCCTTATGTAAAAGCTGTTATTAAAGACATTGTTGAAGATTGTAAAAATTTAAAAGAATTAGATATTACAGCAGTAGCCATATGCTCTAATGACACAATAAATTATCCTGAAGATAGTTTTGAAAATATGATTGAATTTGCAAAAAAACATCAGTTTAATTTCCCTTATCTATTTGATGAAACTCAAAATGTTGCAAAAAGTTATGATGCTGTGTGCACTCCAGATTTTTTTGGATACAATAACAATTTAGAACTACAATACAGAGGCAGAATAAGAGAATTAGATAATTTAAAACCAGTAAGAGCTGGTGATAGTGATTTATTTATAGCAATGAAACAAATAGCTGAAACGACCAAAGGTCCTGAAACACAAATTCCAAGTGCTGGCTGCGGTATTAAATGGTTAGATAATTAATGTATTTAATAGTTACAAAAACGTTTCCTCCAGAAGTTGGAGGTATGCAGAATTTAATGTGGGGTTTAGCAAATGAACTTTCAAAACACTACATGATAAAAGTATTTTCTGATTATCATGAAAATCATAAATTGTTTGATGAGCAAGTTTCTTTTTCCATAGAACGTGTTGGTGGGATAAAACTACTTAGAAAATACAGAAAAGCTCAATTGATTAATGAATTTATTAAAAAAAATAAAATTGATGGCATTATCGCTGATCATTGGAAAAGTTTAGAGCATCTTAAAACTAATAAAAAAAAGATATGCTTAATCCATGGTAAAGAAATTAATCATCAGAAAGATACCTCTCTTAATCAAAGAGTATTAGAGGTTTTAGATAATGTTGAAACTATTGTTGCTAATTCTGAGTATACTAAAAATTTAGCTATTTCATTGGGTGTTAAACAAGATAAAATTATAGTTATTAATCCTGGTGTTGATCTTGTTGAAGAATTAAATAAAAAAACTTTAGATAAAGTAGAGAATTTATTAAAGCATAAGTCTCCAAGACTTATTACCGTTTCTAGATTTGATAAAAGAAAAAACCATGAAAAAGTAATCATGGCTCTTAGGAATTTAAAACAAATCTACCCAGGTATTATCTACATTTGTGTGGGTTATGGTGATGAAGAAGAAAATATCAAAAAATTAGTAGCAGAACTAGGTCTTCAACCCCAAGTAATGTTTTTTAAAGATATTTCTAATGAATTAAAAAATGCATTAGTTGCTAAATCAGATATTTTTGTAATGCCTTCAGTTTTTCATAAAAAATCTGTTGAAGGATTTGGTATCGCTTATGTTGAGGCTGCACAATATGGATTGCCCTCTCTTGGAGGAAAAGATGGAGGTGCAGCAGATGCAATCGAACATGAGAAAACAGGTTTAATATGTGATGGCAATGAATTAGATGAAGTTTATTCATCAATCAATTTGATGTTAGAGAATAATAAATTCCATGAATATGGAAAAGCTGCCAAAGAAAATTCTACTAAATTTAAGTGGAGTACTATTATTGAAGAATATAAAAAAATATTAAATTAATATTTTTTCAAAAACTTTACTTGCACTTAATTTTTCTAAATCATCAACTTGTATTGCTTTAAAATTTTCTCGCTCAATACTAACTTTAAAAGCTGTTGTGTGTTTACCGAATAAGGTCAAACCTTTTACTCCAAGATGTGCTGAAATATGAGATGGACCTGTATCATTTGCAATAACAAATGAACTTTCTTTAATCAAACCTGCAAGTTGAGGAATATCTAAAGCCTCACCTTTGTCTAAAATTGAGACAGCATTAATGTTTTTTGTATCATCAATTTCAGAGGGACCAGGGGCTACTACTACTTTAATTTGATCTCCATATTTATTTTTAATCAACTCTATTAGTTCATTGTAATGGGGCCATTTTTTGTGAGCTAGATGAGTCGAACAAAAAGGAAATAAAACAATATATTTATCTAAATTAAATTCTTGTTTAATTTTATCAATATTAGTTACAGTCCAATTAAAGTTAGGTTTCATAGTGTGTTCAGTTTTAATTCCAGAAGTTTTAAGTTGATGATCAAATCTATTCAAAACTGGGTCCTTATCAAACTCCTCTTTTGAAATATTACTTGGTAAGGTAGTTTCTGAACTAGACCAAGTATTAAAATTTGCTTTTGGAAATAAAATATTTTTATAAAATTTTGTTCTAGATGAGTTTTGTAAATCATAAACTTTTTTTAAATTAAGTTTCTTTAAAGTCCTCATTAACAAATATAGGTAAATTAAATTAAATCTTGATTTACGATTGTCTAAAATAACATTGTGCACAATTGGGTTTTTTCTAAATAATTCAAAATACGGTTTTGTTGTTAATATATGTATTTGATCTTCTGGGTGGTTTTCAGAAATATCTTGAATTGCCCCACATGCTTGGGCTATATCTCCTAAAGAACCATGTTTGATAATTAAAATATTAGACATATTTCTAACAACTTAACATAGTATGAATTTTTATGAATAAAATTCTAATTGAAGTATCGGTTGGTGAACTTTTGGATAAAATTTCTATTTTAGAGATTAAACAAGAAAAAATTAAAGACCCTGAAAAACTGAAATTTATTAATACTGAACATGGTATTTTAAAAGATCAATTAGACAACAATGTTAAGTCTGATGAAAAACTTAATACTCTTTTCCAGTCACTAAAAGATATCAATGCAAAGTTATGGGTGATTGAAGATGATAAAAGATTGTGTGAAAAAAATTATGATTTTGCTGAAAATTTTATAAAACTTTCAAGAGATGTTCATTTTTTAAATGATGATCGCGCTAAGATTAAACTAGAGATAAATATTCACACAGGCTCAAAAATTAAAGAAATTAAAGAATATACTTCTTATTGAAAACAATATTTTTTTTTCTAAATATTTTATCAAGTTGTGAATGATAAAAGTCATAAATAAATAAATACCACCTGCTAAAATAAATACCTCTAAGGGTTTATAAGTGGTTGATACAATGTGTTTAGCAACACCCGTAATATCCATTAAGGTTACCGTGCTTGCAAGGGATGTACCCTTCATCATTAATATAATCTCATTACCATAAGCTGGTAAAGATTGTCTGATCGCTACTGGAATTTGAATTTTATATAAAATAATTTTGCTTGATATCCCCAAACTTTTACCTGCTTCTATAATTCCAGGTTTAATAGTTTGAAAAGCTGATCTTAAAATTTCTGAAGTATAAGCTCCTGTATTTAAAGCAAATGCAATGATTGCACACCAATAAGGTTCTTTTAATATGACCCAAAGAAAAGTTGATCTTAACCATTCGATTTGTCCAAGACCATAATAAATTATAAATATTTGGACCAATAAAGGAGTTCCTCTAAATAAATAAGAATACCCGTAGGCAAACTTATTTATAAATGGGTTTTTATTTAATCTTAATACTGCAAATAAAAATCCAATAAATAAACCTATGATTAAAGATGCTGATAATAACTTTAAGGTTATAGCTGCTGCACTAAGTAGCTTTGGCAAACTTGTTATCATTAAATCAAAATCCATTAAAAGCCTCTACTGTATTTGACTTCAAGTCTGTTAATTAGTTTCATGCTCAAAAATGTAAGCATCAAATATAAAACTGCTGCAAAACAATAAAAGAATAAAGGATCTCTAGTAGAGCCTGCTGCAATATAAGATTGTCTCATAATTTCAACTAAACCTGTAACTGATATTAAAGATGTATCTTTTAAAGTGATCTGCCAAACATTACTTAAGTTCGGAATAGCAAGCCTTAACATTTGAGGTAGAATTATTTTATAAAATTGTACAAATTTACTAACCCCTAAAACTTTGGCTGCTTCAAATTGGCCTTTATCTATTGATTGAATTGCACCTCTAAATACTTCTGTTGAATAAGCCCCCGATATAATACCGATTGCAACTGAACCCGTAATAAATGCATTAATTTCTATATATTCAAAGTAGCCAAAAATTGAAGCAACGTACATTATTGCTCCACTGCCTCCAAAAAAGAAAAGGTAGATTACTAATAATTCTGGAACTCCTCTAATTACTGTGGTGTACGTATTTCCAATAAAATTTAGAAATTTATTATTTGATAATTTAAGTGGTGTAAAAATTAATGAAAATAAAAAACCAATTAACATTGCAGTAACTGCTACTGCAATTGTCATTAGAGTTGCATAAAACAACTCGTCTCCCCAGCCTGTTTTTCCGAATGATAAAAGATCCATATCGAAAGGGCGACTAAATAAATAGTCGCCTTTTCAAAATATTATTTACATAGAAGCGTCAAAGCCAAAATGCTTGATCGCTAATTTGCTAATGATTCCTTGTTTTCTAGCCGTGTTAATTGCTTTGTTGAAATCTTTAAGAAGTTTTGCATCTCTTGTACCGATTGCATCAGTTCCACCTTGTCTAATTCCAACACCAACACCATTACCAAAAGCACCACCTGAAAAAGTAGGTCCAACTAGTACTACTGGTTTTCCTGATTTATCCGCATAATCAGTGAATGCAACTGCTGCAGCTAATGCAACATCACATCTACCAGAAGTTAAGTCTAAATTTACTTCATCTTGAGTTTTGTAAGTTCTAACATTTACTTTACCTACGTCACCAGACTCTAAAAAGTTTTGGTGAATAGTTCCAGTTTGTGTACAAACAGTTTTTCCAGCAAGTGCAGCTGTTAAAGTCTTAAGAGTTTTCTTAACAACACTTCCACCCAAACTTAAATTAATTCCTTCTGGTGTATCCATGCTCTCTAAACTTGAACCTTTCATTACCGCAAGGGCTGCAACTTCGTCAGCATAACCTTGTGAAAAAGTAATTGTTTTTTGTCTTTCTGCAGTAATTGACATTCCTGCCATGATCGCATCAAACTTTCTCATTAACAAAGCTGGAATCATTCCATCCCAATCTTGCTCAACGATAGTACACTCGTGACCCATGATTTTGCATAGCTCTTCTGCTAACTCAACCTCAAAACCAATAAGAGCACCTGAAGCATCCTTAGAATTCCATGGTGGGTAAGCACCCTCTGTTCCAATCTTTACTTTATCAGCATAAACATTTCCGATTAATAATAAAGAAGCAAGAACACTTAATATTGTTTTTTTAAATATATTCATTTTTTCCTCCATATGATTATGAAGATTTATTTCATAATTTTAATAATTTAAAAAGAAATTTTTAATGATTAATTGATGATGAAAAGTTCCAAGAACAGTCAAAACTTGGGATATAAACCCTATCCAAAGTTGTATTTCCAAAATTCTTATTGAAGACATCTAGCCATTTCTCTACTTGCTCTGGTTTTTTATCTTGGCTACCCACTTGAGCAGTGATTACTCCATTTGGCTTTAATATTCTAATTAACGAGTCCATATTTTTTGCTGCAAGATCTATGCAAAACTGATCATCGTTAAGATCTACAAAAATTTTATCATATTTATCATCTTCAACAGATTTTATGCTTTCAAAAGCATCTCCCCAAATACATTTAACTGAATTTTTTTCTGTTGATTTATTGCCAATACTTCCAAGGTGTTTGTTGCAAACTTCAACTACTTCTGGATCAAGTTCATACCAGTCTATAAAGTCAAAACCTTTAGACGTACATTCTCTTGCAACTCCTCCATCACCTCCACCAATAATGGCAGCTGTTCCCATGTCTTTATTTAATTTTAAAGCAGCATTCACAAATGTTGAACTGTATAAAGCTTCATCATTTGTTGCAACCTGAATTTCATTATCAATGAATAATGATTTACCAAATTGTTCTAAATCTAATATTTCAATATGTTGACCCACTTTAGATTTAAAATCTTCTAAAACTTCATTTACTACGTATGATTTTTGTAATCCAGGGGAGCTATAAATGTCATGATACAAAGATTTTGTGTCTCTATCAAAAGCTTTTGAGACAATTCTTTTATGTTTGAATTCTTGTTTAACAATATCAAGTGCAATAGAAGGGCTTATTTTTCCACATGTGAAAAAATCAAAACTAATAATCCCTTTTTCTGGAAAGGTGTGAAAACTGATATGACTTTCAGCTAATAAGGCAAGTATAGTGAAACCTTGTGGTTCAAATTTATACTTTGAAATTTCAAGAATTGTAACTTCTGCAGCTTTTGCAATTTTACGTATTACATTTTCGTAAACTGAAGGGTCATACTCTTGAGTAGTGCCTATGATGTCTAAAGTTATATGCTCACCTACTTTAGTCATAAAAATTATTCCCTCTTATAATTTTTTATTAATATTAAGTTGAAAGATTTTATATAGGTGTATTGATAATTTTCAACATTTAATCAATTATCTTAAATTTTACTTAATTGAATTAAAATTGGGTATTTATTAAGCTAGCAAATGCACTAGCCCCTTTTACTAGATTTTTATTCCAATCATTGTCAGCATTTTCATCCGCATTATCAGATATGTATTTGAAACATTTAAATTCAATATTTTCTAGTTTACAAACTTTTGCAATGGCGTAAGCCTCCATATCAACTACATCAACTTCCATATCTATTCTTTTATTGACAAAACTATCCCCCGTTCCACAAGAATAGCCTTCTTTTGATGTAATAATTTCTTTAATTTTATCAAAAGGTGTCTCTCCTAATTCAAAGTCTAATCCTCTTACATCCATATCTCTTTGATAGAATTTAGTGCATTCAACGATTCCTTTTAACTTAGTATTAATTGCACCCACTGTACCATAATTGATAATTATTTTTGGTTTATGAATGTTAATTAACTTTAGTGTGTTGTAAGTTGCATTAATTTTTCCAACCCCAACGTGATTAAAATAGTCTAATCCGATAGTTTCTTCTTTAATTGCTGCTAGAAATAATTTGTCCATGGTTTTTTTTTACTAAAGATATAAATATATTAATATCATGAATTTAAAAGATTATATTAGGTCTATTCCAGATTATCCTAAAAAAGGAATTCTATTTAGAGATATTACAACTTTAATTAAGGATGCTAATGCATTTGAAGAATGTATTAATCAAATAATCGATCGATCTAAAAACTATAAAATAGATAAAATTGCTGCAATTGAATCAAGAGGTTTTGTTTTTGCATCAGCTGTTTCTTATCTACTTAAAAAACCTTTCATAATGTTTCGAAAAAAAAACAAATTACCTGCTGATACATATTCAATAGATTTTGAATTAGAATATGGCACAGCAACTATTGAGGTTCACAAAGATTCAATTGATAAAGATGAATCGGTTTTAATTATAGATGATTTAATTGCAACGGGTGGTACCGCTGATGCAGCCGCAAAATTAGTAGAAATTTCAGGAGGTAAAGTTGCAGCTTTTGTTTTTGCAATTAATCTTTTTGACTTAGGCGGTTCTGATAATTTAGTAAAAAGAGGTTACAAAATAGAAAACCTAATGGACTTTCCAGGCCACTAAATTTAAATTTTGGGTCTATACCAAGAATTTTTACCCACTATCGAGTTAAGTAATCCAAAAAATCTCATTGTATAAATTTTTTTTTTAAATTTTTTTTGTATTATAAAATAAAAAATAATTTTTACTAAAGAGGTTATGAGAGTTGGAAAATTTATAAAAAGAGACTTTGTGTAGCCATAATATTTTTTGTTAAAATAAAACTTTGACCACATCCAATGCCAGTTTCGTGAAAATTCAATTTCTTTTTCATAAACAGATGAGTGAGATTTACCCCCCAAATGATGAATTTTTGCTTTTTTTGCCACATATATTTTTTTATTTTCTTTTTTTTTCCTCAAACACAAATCATCATTTTCTAAATATAAAAAAAAATTTTCATCAAAATAAATATTGTCACTAAATTTATTCTTATTTATTAACATTGCATAACCATCAACAGAGTCTACGTTTAAAAAATCAGGATCATTATTTCTTATACTTTTATTTCTAATTTTATAATTTGGATATTTTGTATCATCAGAAATTGGTGCTAAAATTGAATAATCATTATATCTTGATGATAGCGTAATTAATTCTTGCATAGTATTTTCATAAAACTTCACATCAGGATTAATCACAAATACATAATCTGTTTTACACAATTGAATCCCTTTGTTATTTGCAGACCCCATGCCACTATTTTCTTGAACAATAACATTGATTTTTGAATATTTTTCTTCAAGCTTTTTTTTTAGTTCTAGATTATTTGAATTTTCGATAATAATTATATTTGAATCTTTTGGTAAAGACTCGATGCATTCATGAATGATATGGTCACTTTTAAATGTAACGATAACAAATGTTAGGTTATTTAAGCTTAATGTCATTATTGAAGTAAATTATTATATACTTACTATATCGATTATTATAAATAAAATCATGAAGAAAATTATTGTTACAGGTGGTCTTGGTTTTATAGGTAGTAATTTAATTGAATTATTAGTCCATAAAAAATTTAACGTTATAAACATAGATAAAGTTACCTACTCCTCCAATTTCTACAACACAAAAGAGTACCTAAAAAATTCAAAATATAAATTTATCAAATGCGATTTAAATAATAAAAAGAAACTTAATAAGATTATTTTTACTCATAAACCCATAGGTATTTTTAATTTAGCAGCAGAAACTCATGTAGATAGATCCATTGATAGTCCTAAAAGTTTTATTAACAGTAATATCTTGGGTGTTTTTAATTTACTTGAGATCTTTAGAAAATATTCAAAATCAAATAAAAAAGCTAAGTTAATCCATATTTCTACAGATGAAGTTTATGGTGATATTTTAAAAGGACGATCACATGAAAATTTTCCCTATAAGCCCAGTTCACCTTATGCCGCTAGTAAAGCAGCCTCAGATCATCTCGTCAGTGCATATGTTAGAACTTACGGTATTCCAGCAATAGTCACAAATTGCTCAAACAACTATGGCCCAAAACAACACCCTGAAAAACTTATTCCAAAATTAATTTACAATATCTTAAACAATAAAAATTTACCTATTTATGGTAATGGAAAAAATTCAAGAGAATGGATATATGTTCAGGATCATTGTGAAGCATTAATAAATGTTTTTCAAAGAGGTAAAATTGGTGAATTTTATAATATAGGCTCAAATAAAAATTTGAATAATCTTGAAATTTGTAAAGAGTTAATAAAAATTGCTAAAAAACATCAATTAATTGGTTCAAATGTTAAAATTCAATTTATTAAAGATCGACCAGGTCACGATATAAGATACGCTCTTGATAGTAAAAAAATACTAAAAAGCTTAAAGTGGAAGACAAAAGTGAGCTTTTACAAAGGTTTGGAGAAAACATTTTTATGGTATCTTCATAACAATAACTTCTACAAATCTATTTCTAAAAACGATATTATCAAAAGATTAGGTACAAAATGATTAAGAAGGGAATAATTTTAGCAGGCGGAATGGGAACCAGAATGAGTCCCCTAACAAAAGCAGTTAACAAACAACTTTTACCTATCTATGATAAGCCTTTAATTTTTTATCCACTCTCAATATTAATGCTTGCAAAAATTAAAGATATATTAATCATTGTAAACAAAGGTCAGCTAGATCAATATAAAAAACTAATACCTAATGGAAATAAATTAGGAATTAAGATTACCTATATAGAGCAAGATAAGCCAAGAGGACTACCTGATGCTTTTGTATTGGGCGAAAAATTTATTGGTAAAGACAATGTGGCAATGATTTTAGGTGATAACTTCTTTTATGGTCAAAACCTAACCGCAAAATTACTAGATTGTGTAAAAATAAAAAGTGGTGCTAAAGTTTTATTACACAGTGTTCAAACACCAGAATTATTTGGTGTAGCAAAAGTAAATAAAAATAATAAAATTGTACAATTAAAGGAAAAACCAAAAAAATTTATATCTAACAATGCTATAACAGGATTGTATTTTTTTGATAATAAAGTTGTTCAATATTCAAAAAAACTAAAGCCATCTAAGAGAGGTGAGGTAGAAATTATTGATTTATTACTAAAGTATAAAAAAAACAACAAACTGTCAGCTGATTTTATTGGGCGTGGTGGTGCTTGGCTTGATACGGGCTCTATCAATGACTATTATAAAACAATTGCTTTTGTGCAAGCGGTTGAAAATAGACAAGGATTTAAAATTGCTTGTATTGAAGAAATTGCATTAAATAATAAATGGATAGGTAAAAAAGAAATTAATAAATCAATAAGATTTTATGGTATTTGCAATTATTCTAAATATTTAGAAAATTTAATTTGATGCTTAAAAAAATAGTTATTACTGGAGGTGATGGAAGATTTGCTCAAATTCTTAAGAAAGATGATAAGAAATTAAACATTCTTTATCCAGATAAAAAAGAATTAAATATCTTAAATATTAACTCTATAAATAAGTACTTAAAGAAAAATAAACCTAAATACTTAATTCACGCTGCAGCATTATCAAGACCCATGAACATTCATGACAAGCAAATATCTAAAAGTATTGATTTAAATATAATCGGAACAGCTAATATTGTTAAAGTTTGTTCCAACCTTAAGATTAAACTTATATATTTTTCAACTGGGTATGTTTACGAGGGAAAAATTGGTAATTATAAAGAAAAAGATCCTGTTTTCCCTGTTAATAATTATGCATGGTCTAAGTTAGGTGGGGAGTGTGCTGTCACTATGTATAAAAATTCATTAATTCTTAGAATTATAATGTGTGAAAAACCTTTTTTACACGAATATGCATTTCACGATATTAATACAAACTTTATGTTTCATGAAGAAGTTGTAAAAATTATACCTAAAATTCTAGATAAAACAGGTATTCTTAATGTTGGTGGTGAAATTCAATCCGTTTATTCATTCGCAATGAAAACAAAAAAAAATGTTAAAAAAAAATCGGGTAAAAAAATATTTCCAAAAAATGTTTCTATGAATGTTGGAAAATTAAAGAAAATTATGAAATGGTAGCGGGAAGTGGAATCGAACCACTGACCTCAGGCTTATGAGTCCTGCGCTCTAACCGACTGAGCTACCCCGCCACTTAATTACCGTTGTTTTATAATAGATTTTATTTTTAGTGCAATCAACTTTTGATCTATATGATTAATTTATAGTCATTATCAAGGTTGAAAAAAGACTCAGTGCTAAAATTGTTAAGCTATAAAAAATGATTTTTTTTTTAGTTTCATTTTTTTCTTCTATTCGTATTCGATTCAATAATATATTGATATCTACATTCATTTTTTGGTTAACATGCTGAATTGGAATACTTTTTTTTTGACTTTTATTTTCAGTTATTGACTTATTGTTGTGAAAATAACTTTTTAACATAAGTAATTTAACCATCAATTATTTAGCGGAGCAACAAAAATTACAAGAATCTAGCTTGTTTATCCTTTAAAGGAGTGATCTCTACCACCGCTGGGAATTTTTTCTTACCCACCTCTATATATAGATCCATTTTTGAAAGGTCTTCATTTGAGTGTGATGAACTTATATATCCAAAAGATAAGTTTTTTTTATAATTAAAGGAATAGTTTCCAGATGTTGTTCTTCCTACAATTTTATCACCAAGATAAATTGGCTCTTCATGCAACAATAAAGGGCTGCCTGGCTTGCTATTTTTAAGTGACAGCATAATAAATCTTCTATTCTGCTTTTTATCTTTTATTCTTAATAAGCTTTCTTTGCCAACAAAGTCGACTTCTTTTTGATAGCTTATTGCAAAATTTAATCCTGCCTCGTACTGATTTTCTTCGGGTGAAATGTCGTGACCCCAATGTAAAAATCCACTTTCCATTCTCATAGTATCCATTGCGTGCGACCCACAATGAGATAAATCATGATTTTTTCCTTCTTTAACAATTAATTGATAAACTTCTTTAGCATCATTATTTTCTATATAAAGTTCAAATCCTAGCTCGCCCACATAAGATAATCTCTGGACCCAAACATTTTTTGAACCAAGGGTTGCAAATTTTCCATAACCAAATTTAAATTTTTCATTACGAAAATCATTATTTGAGATTTTTGAAATTAAGTTTCTACTTTTTGGTCCAAAAATTCCTAAACAAACAAGATCATCAGTAATATCTTTAAACTCTAAATTGGGTGATAAATTTTTTATGATATGTGCTTTATCATGAGTTCTTGTTGCAGCTGAACTTATTATTCTAAAATGATTTTTATCGATGCAAATAACGGTTAAGTCTGTTTCAATTCCCCCTGCTTTATTTAACATTTGTGTGTAGGTTGATCTGCCTATTTCATTTTTAATATTAGCTGTGCATATTCTTTGTAATTCACTGTGCGCTTGCTCTCCTTTTATTTCATATTTAGAAAAGGGAGATAGTTCATACAAACCAACATTAGTAATTGTATTTTTTGTTTCAAATTCAATTGAGGGGTACCAGTTTTGATAATCAAAGCTATATTTGTATTCTGCTTTTTCATTATTTAATGCATACCACATAGGTCTTTCGTATTCACCCGATACACCAAAGCATGCTCCCTCTTTTTTTAATTCTTCGTGATACGGTAATAGTCTTTGATTTCTTGAAGTGTTATGCTGTTTATAAGGCCAGTGCATTCCATATAAATCACCAAGTGTTTCCGTTACCCTTTCCATAATAAATTTTTTAGATGAATGAAATTTTTGAAATCTTTTAATATCAAGAGAGAATAAATCTTCATTCATATATCCATTAATCATCCACTCAGCTGTAACCCTTCCTGCACCACCTGAACTTGCGATCCCAATACTATTAAATCCACAACAAGTAAAAAGATTATTCACTTCTGGAGTTTCTCCTAAAAGATATTGAGTATCTGGGGTAAAAGACTCAGGCCCTGAAAAAAACTTTCTAATACCAGCAGTTTCTAACATGGGTAATCTTTGAAATGATTTTTCCAAATAAGGTTCAAAGTGATCAAAATCATCTGGAAACTCTCCAAAAGAAAAATCCTGTGGCACTACCCCTTTATCTTTAAAGGCAGGTTTTGCATTGGGTTCGAATATTCCAACTAACATTTTCCCAGCATCTTCTTTTAAATAAAGACAAGAATTATAGTCTCTTAAAACTGGTAAGTTTTTAGGTAATTTATCTAGTGGTTCTGTGATTATGTAAAAGTGTTCATTTGGATATAATGGAATACTCACACCAATATCTTCTCCAATTTGTCTAGACCACATCCCAGTTGCAATGACGACATATTCACAATCAATTTTGCCAAATTTTGTTTGAACACCAACAATTTTTTTGTCTTTAACTAATATTTTTTCAACCGGAGTTTTCTCAAATATCTGAGCCCCTTCCATTTTTGCAGCTTTTGCTAATACATTAGTAACCCCTATAGGATCTGCCTGACCATCTTCTGGCATATAAACTCCACCTAAAATATCTTCATCATTTATAACGGGATAGAGTTCTTTTATTCTTTGTCTGCTGACACTCTCAACATTGACATCAAATAATTGTGCAGCTGTTGCTTGTCTTAATAATTCTTCTAATCTTTCAGGTGTACTTGCAACTGTGATTGCTCCATTTTGTTTTAATCCAGTTGATAATCCTGTTTTTTTTTTCTAGTTCTTTATAAAGATTTAAAGAGTATTTTCTAAGACGAGTAATGGTAGATGAAGCTCCTAGTTGACCAACAAGACCTGCTGCATG
Organism: Candidatus Pelagibacter sp. Uisw_121; assembly: GCF_047722545.1. Lineage (GTDB taxonomy): Bacteria > Pseudomonadota > Alphaproteobacteria > Pelagibacterales > Pelagibacteraceae > Pelagibacter. Next base: position 803,791 of record NZ_CP159816.1, read on the forward strand.
CCAAGTAGTTCCTGAAGTTAACTGATCTCTTTCTAATAATACCGTATCTTTCCAACCATATTTTGCTAGGTGATAGGCAACAGAACATCCTGCAACACCTCCTCCTATAACTACTACTTTAGCTGATTTTGGTAATACGGCTGACATTTATGATTTAACAATATTAAAATTTTCAAATACAAACAACTAAATCTTAATGTTCAGCTCTAAATCTTGAGTGACAAGACTTGCAGCTACTCCACATATATTTTCCAAGAGTTGCTTTCATATCCTCCGTTTCATCAATAACAGACGTTAGCTCAATCATATTGTTTGAAGCTTTTGTCATTAATAAATTAAATTCATCTTTATTTTCCCAAATAGCAGGCAAGGCTTCTGTTTTAAATCCAACTTTTGAATTTTCAGGAAAAAGATCTACTAATCTTTTATAATTATCACTCATTTCAATCATTAATTTTTTTGCTTCATTCATATCTCCATTAGAAGCAAGACCTTGAACTCTTTTAGCAGTTTTATAATTTTGACTAAAAATAGATTTTCTTTCTTTAATAATCTCTTCTACAGTTTGTTCGGAAAAAGCACTGAAACTAAAAAATAATATAAAAATAAAAAATAAAGTATTTTTAATTTTTATCATAATATGTTTAATTTAATCATGTCTTTATTAAATAATAAATCAAAATATGGATTACTCAGCAAATTATTCCACTGGCTAACTGCCGCAGGATTACTAATACAAATACCACTTGGTTTTTATTTGGTAGATTTAGACTTTGATCAAACTAGAATTGACATAGAAAATTATCATATATTATTTGGGTTAATACTATTTTATATAACCCTAGTAAGGTTAATTTCTAAATTACTCACACCAGCACCTGATTTTCAAGGTAGTGCTTTTCTAGGACAAAAATTTATATCAAAATTAAATCACCTATTATTATATTTAACTTTGTTAACAGTCACATCCTCAGGTATCTTAAAGAAATTATTTAATGGTGAAAGCCTGATTATTTTTTATAAAAAAATTAATTTAACATATAATTATGAACTTTCTGAGCAGTTTTATTCAATACATATATTGTCTAATTATGCATTGATTGGATTAATTACATTGCATATTTTAGCAGTATTATTTCATAAATTTTTTTTAAAAGAAAATATCTTAAAGAGAATTCTTTAAACTTTTTTAAATATTATACATTTGAGTTTATCATTAAATAAGATGTTTTTTTTATATTTAAGATTAATCTCATTAATTCCATTGGAAATTTGAAGTGAGCTAAATTTTAATAAAGTAGATATATAGCGCTGCTTTATCATCTTTAAATATGTGTTTTTTTTAACATTTACTTTAAAATTAAATTTAGTGATATTTTTTTTAATATTAAGTTGAAGTAGTTTTTTCCAAATAAGATTATCTCTTTTAAATGAATGGTTAAGTTTTTGTTTCATTAAAGAAAATGTAGGAATTTCATTGTTTTTTGTATCTAAAGTTAAAATTAAAATAACCCCTTCTGGTTTTAAACTATCATGTGAAAATCTTAATATCTTTGTAATTTCTCTTAAATTAAAAAAATGAATGGTTTGTTTGATCAATATTAAATCAAATTTCTTTTTGTTATTCGTAAGATATTTAATTGCATTTGTTTTTTTAAAGGAGATTCTTTTGTCAAAATCCTTATGTTTTTCTATATCAAGTCCTATGGGCTTATTTACTAATTTGAGCTTAGAGGATAATGAGCCCATAATCCTACCACGACCACATCCAATATCTAAAATTTTTGAGTGTTTGGTTAGTTTTTTTTGCTTTAACAAAAAATTATTGAAGGACTTAATATATTTTGTAGATGAAATCCAAGTATTGTTGTCCCAATTTTTTATACTTAACATTACTTAATTTAAAACATTTTAACTTTTATTCAAATAAAGTATTAGTTATTGATGTTTGATAAATTACATATATTTCTTGGAGCAACAGTTGCAGATGCAGCGGCAAGACCTTTGCATTGGGTGTATGATAAAAAAAAACTCAGTTCTTATATCAAAGGAAAAAAAGATATTGCTTTCTTTAAACAAAACAGGTCTCCATTCTACTCTATTAAAACTGGCGAAGTTTCTGGATACAATGATGTAGGTCAGGTGATGTTAAAAACATTATCTAAGACAGCTAATCATAAAGAAGTCATTAAACTTTTTAAAAAGAATATTATCAAAAATTTTGGACCAGGTTCAAAGTACTGGAAAAACTTATCTTTAAGAAAAAAATACAAAAAAATTAAATGGAAAACAGCGATGAAGGGTCCTTGGATCCATCAAAATATCTTAGAAACTATTAAGAATATTAAATTAAAAAAAACTATTACTGGTGGAATTAAAGTTAACGAGTTTGATGGATATTGTGCAAGTCTTCCCTTTTATTTTTCAAATAATTCTGACAAAAAAACAAAACAAATTATAAGAACAGTTGCTAATGGCAAAATTAGTGAACAATTTGCTATGGCGAAACTAAAGATTATTGAATTAGCCGATAAAGGAGACAAAGATCCTGTTAGTACTTTTTTAAGAAAAAATATAAAAAACAAATATTTCAAAAACGTTATTGAAAACATCAAAAAGGTTAAGAAAATAAAGTCAAAACCACACAATTTTGTTGTAAAGAAATTTGGTAAAGCGTGTAGTTATCCGGGTACTTTTAATGGGTCAATACATGCAATCATTACCTCTAAAAGTTTTAAAACTGCAGTTGTTAAAACAATTAAAGCTGGTGGATGTAATTGTTCTCGTGCTAATTTTGTTGGTGCTTATTTTGCAGCTTATAAAGGTATAAAAGGTATCCCTCAAGATTGGATTAAAAAAACAAATCCTGCAAAAAATATATTGAAGTATCTTGCTTAAATGCAAAACTCCTCAGTAAAGTACATCTTAAAATTATCCATTCCTATTTTTTTTGCAAATTTAGCCATTCCAATGGTTGGAATTATTGATACTGGATTGATGGGTAATCTTGATAATTTATCTTATTTGTCAGCAACATCTGTAGCAGCAAATTTATTTTCAATGATTTTTTGGAGTTTTGGCTTCTTAAGAATGGGTACGGTCGGATTGGTATCTCAGGCATATGGTAAAGAGGATTATTCTGAGGTTTTTAATATTATTCTCAGAAATCTGGTTTTTGTATTGGTAATTTCTTTAATCATAATTTCTCTTCAAAGCTATATTTATAGATTAAGTTTAAATATATTTGAGTTGTCTGAGGCAACTGAAAAATTTTATCAAGATTATTTTCAAATTAGAATTTGGTCAGCACCTGGTGAATTAACATTATACATTATTACTGGGTTATTTATTGGGTTACAAAAGACTAAAATATCCAGTTTAGCTATAGGTTTATTTTCAATACTAAATATAATCTTAAGTATTATTTTTGTCTCTAAATTTGGTCTAAATATTAAAGGTGTTGCATATGGAACTTTATTCTCTGCTTTATTTGTTTCAATATCTTTTTTAATTTATACTTTTTTGTATCTAAGCAGAATGTCGAAGTTAAAGATCAAGTTTGATGAATTAATTGATCTAAAAAAAATTAAAAATATATTTAATATAAATATAAACATATTTATTAGAACCATTCTTTTAACATTTTCTTTTTTATGGTTTACCTACCTTGGTAGTCAAATCGGTGAAGATTATATTGCAGCTAATGCAATTTTAATTAATTTAGTTTTTTTATCAGCTTTTATTCTTGATGCTTACGCCTTCTCTACTGAAGGTATGGTTGGATATTCACTCGGTAAAAAAGACATTATTCTCTTTAAGAAAATTGTTCAAAACTCTTTTATTTTAAGCTCTATTACTGGGCTGATTATCTCAATTATTTATTTTTTAATTAATAATTTTGTAATTAACTTAATGTCTGACATTGAGGAGATAAGAAATCTTAGCTCTTCTTATGCAGTATGGTTAATCATCATGCCTGTAATCTCTTCTTTTTGTTTTCAGTTTGACGGAATATTTATTGGGGTTTCACAAACAAAAGAGCTTCGAAATGCCATGATTTTTTCAGTATTTGGTTATCTTGCTATATCTATATTCTTAACTGGTTTAATGGGTAACACTGGTGTTTGGATTTCATTGTGTATTTTTATGATCTTAAGAGCCCTGTCTCTATACTATTACATGGATAGAATTTATTTAAAATTTAATAAGTAATTGTATCTCTAAATTATAGTTAATCAAAAAATATTGCTTAATCGAATACTTATTATTATGATATTATCTCATTATGTTATTTAGACAGTTATTTGATAAAACCTCTAGTACTTACACATATTTAATAGCATCCGCTAAAGGTCGTGAGTCATTAATCATTGATCCTGTATTAGAAAATATTGACCAATATATTAAACTTCTTAATGACTTAGATTTAAAACTAGTAAAAGTTATTGATACACACATTCATGCTGATCATATAACCGCAGCTTCAAAATTAAAAGACAAAACAAATTGCACAACAATAATGGGTGAACATACTCCATTCTGATGTAGTTGAAATTAAAGTTAAAGATAATGAGATAATTTATGTTGATAAATTAGAAATAAAGGTAATTTATACACCTGGACATACTAAGGATAGTTACAGTTTTCTCATGGATGATTATCTCTTTTCAGGAGATACTTTATTGATTAATGGAACTGGTAGAACTGACTTTCAAGGTGGTAATTCAGAAGACTCGTATAATTCTATTTTTAATAGATTATTAAAACTTCCTGAGGAAACTTTATTATATCCCGCTCATGACTATAATAATCAAAAAGTAAGCACTATTGGTAAAGAAAAAAAGTTTAATCCTAGACTACAGGTGAACGGTATAAACGAATATATTGATGTAATGAATAATTTAAATTTATGTAAGCCAAAATTAATGGATATAAATGTTGCAAGCAATATTAAGCTTGGAGCTACGTAGCCTTTAAATTAAATAAGATAATTTTTAATATATATTGTTTTTTATTTAATTTTAATTAAATATTGTTTTATGCGTACTCTTTTAATTTTAATATCTTTTTTATTCATAACTGAGACCACTTATTCTCATAGCCATTTCCCAATAACCAGGGACTCTCCTTTAATGATTATTAGAGGAAAAATTATCTATGAAAATAACTGTGTAAGTTGTCATCAAGTCAATTTAATTGGTGCAGAAAATTGGAAAAGTCTAGATGAGGATGGTCATAGAAAAGCACCTCCTTTAAATGGTACAGGTCATACTTGGCATCATGATGATGCTACTCTTCATAATATTATTAAATATGGTTTGGCAAAATTAGTTAAGAATTATGAGGGAAAAATGTTGGGTTATGAAGATAATTTAAAAGATAAAGATATCGATTCAGTATTATCTTATATAAAAAGTTTTTGGCCTGATGATGTCTACCAACGACAAATTAACTTAAATAAATAAATCATTTGAAAACCTCTACTTTTAAATGGTCCTGCAAACGCACATGGAAAAAGAGTGCTAAGAACACTATGTGGTGTGTTATTGGTTGTTCAATTGGAGACTTTGGGACAATATTATTTTTTCAACTAACTCAAATTCCCTTTCCTATAATTAGCATAATGATCTTAGCAATCTTTAATGGTTTATTAACTAGTATCATGCTTGAGACATTTATTTTGATTAGACAGAATTTTAAATTTATTGATGCTTTAAAAACAGCTTTTGGGATGAGCTTTATCTCAATGATTAGTATGGAAATTTCTATGAATTTGACAGATTATTATTTAACTGGTGGTGCTCAACTTACTTATTGGGTGGTGCCTATTATGTTGGTAGTAGGATTTCTAACTCCATGGCCCTATAATTACTGGAGACTTAAAAAATATAACGTAGCCTGTCATTAAGTATGAATGTATTTATAATTTTATCAATACTTGTAATCGTGATTGGAGTTATCTTATTGGTGGTCTCTCCATCGGTATTATTTAAATTGAACTGGGAAGAAAAAACAAGAAAAGACAAAATACTCATGTTCTTATTTTATGGTATTTTAGTTTATATAATTAATATCATCTTTTGGATTATCAAGTAAACATAATAAGTCTCTAATCTTAAATTGAGCAACTTAATCTAAATTGAGGATTTTATAGCTTCGTAAATCAAATCTTTATTGGTTTCACCAATACTTCTGTAAACTTCTTTATTATCTTTAAAAATTAAAAGTGTAGTTTGATATTGTACGTTAAATAATTTAGAAATTTCTTTATTTGTCACATCAAATGCGAAGTATTCAATATTATCAAATTCATTTTTTGCTTTATTTAAAATTTTCATTTGACCAGCACAAGATGAACAATACTTAACCCAAGAACTTACTATTACGACCTTGCCCTCTGATTGTGCTTTATTAAACAACTCTATATTAAAGGTTGTTTTTTTCTCACCTGCATTAGCGCTAAATGCAAAGATAAAAAAAATAAATATAAAGATTTTGTTCATGGAGCTTTATACAACAAATATTAAAAACCAGTAAGAAGTTAACCCTGCAAAAATTGTCACAATGATGTTTTTACTTAGAAAGCCAACCAGTATGGCAAATATTGCAGCTAATATTTTAGGGTTATTTTCTAAATCTAAAGAACCAGAGTTATCTAAAAATATTGGTGGAAAAATTATTGCTGGAAAAATAGCTGATGGAACATATGACAAAATTTTTTTCATTTTATAATTCAATATGTCCTCCTTTAATAAAAATATCATAGAGAACCTTGTTAAGTAGGTAATTATTCCACAGTAAATAATTGTCGACCAATGCATTATTTTTGTTTTAAGTTGATTAAAATTAATAATGTAGCAACCAATAAGGCTGATAGTGCTGCTACAATGATGTATGCTTGAAATGGTATTGTATTATAACCAATAGTTGCAACTACCCCTGATACCAACATTACAACAATATTTTTAAACTTTCTAAAATCATTAATTAACAAAGCTAAAAAGGTTAAAGAAATAGTAAAACTTAAACCTAACTCTTTTGGAATAACTGACCCTAGAACTATACCTAAAACTGTTGATATCTGCCAAACTGTCCAGCAGGTAAAACCAGCTCCTAATAAGTGGTAATGCTTGTAGTTATTCTTTTTATTATTTTTAAAATAAGTATTTGAGACTGCAAAAGCTTGATCAATTAACACATAAGATAAAATAAGTTTCCACGTTAATTTTAAATGAGATAAATATTCAGAAAAAACTGCACCATACAACAAATGTCTGGAATTTACTGCACCAACAGATGTTATCGTAACTAAAGAAGAGGCTCCTCCTGAAAATAACTGAAGCAAAACTATTTGAGAAGCTCCACCAAAAATTATAATGGACATGCCAAAAGTCATGTATGAACTCAGTCCTAATTCCATTCCAATAACACCAAAGATAATTCCAAATGGAACTACAGGTATCATTAAAGGACTTACATCAATTATTCCTCTAGATAAGGTTTTTAATCTATCGTTCATTTTAATTTAAGTTTTGTATTAGAAACAGACTATATGATCAATATTAATTGGTCTCTTGATACCAAATTTTTCATCTACTTCATGTTGATGAATATGGTGAGAATGAACAAACACAGGTATTAATTTATTACTAACTGTTTTAAGGGTATAGATAAAATTCGTTCCTCTAAATTTTCTATCAACTACTTCTAATTTTAAATTACTTTGATCATCATGTTCTAGATCTTCTGGTTGTAGTAAAAGTTGAACTTCAGATCCTTTTGGATAATGCTTAATAAAATCTCCAGTTATTGTTCCAAGATCATCATTCTCTAAGCTATTTTCACCAGTAACTTTTGCTGGTATTAAAATTCCTCTATTCAGAAAATTAACCACCTCTATTGAGTTTGGAAAATGGTAAACATTATACGGGTCGTCATATTGTTTAAGTTGACCATCTAAAATTATTCCACATTTAGTTCCGAGATAAAAAGCCTCATAAGAGTCATGCGTTACAATAATTGTTGTAATTTTATGCTCTGTTAAAATTTGCTTTAATTTTACTTGTATTTCCTCTTTAAAGTTCTGATCCACGTTTGAAAGAGGCTCATCTAATAACAATAAATCAGGATTAGATAACAAAGACCTTGCTAATGAAGCTCTTTGAGCTTCTCCAGAGCTTATCTGGTGTGGATATTTATCGGCAATGTGCTCGATATGTAGAAGCTTATTTATTTCATATAAATTTAAACCTTTTTTCTTCTTTTTATTTCTATCTGCACCAAATTTTATATTTTCTAAAACTGTATAATGGGGAAAAAGTGAATTATCCTGAAACCCCATCGAAATATTTCTATTTTCAGGTTCAATATGAGTATTATCAGATGATAAAATTTTATTTTTTAAAACAATCTTCCCTGATTGTATTTTTTCCAAACCTGCAATTGTTCTAAGTATAGTAGTTTTGCCAATACCAGATGGTCCTAACAAACAAACAATGTCTCCTTGATTTTCAATAGTTAGAGAAACATTATTCACTTTACTCTGAGCACTCGCTGCAAATGTTACATTGTTAATTTCTAAAAAGTTTTTTGTCATAATCTTAATCCTTAAGGATATATCTAGATGTAATTAAAATAAAGCAACTTGCAATAAGTATAAGTAATAATGATGGAGCAGCTGCAGCTTCAAGTAAATCTTGGGAAGCATAAATATATGCTTTTGTTGCAAAGGTTTCAAAATTAAATGGTCTCATAATCAAGGTAATGGGTAATTCCTTAATTATCTCTATAGTTAATAAAATACCTATTAATAAAACTGAATTCTTTAAATAAGGAAGATGAATATTCTTAAATGTTTTAAATTTTGAATAACCAAGAAGATAAGCGCTCTCATCTATGGAATAATTAATTTTTAGGTAGCCTGATTTAATTCCATTGTTTGCTAATGAATAAAATCTTATAAAATAAATTAGAACCAGTCCTAAAACAGACCCAATAAAAATAGATTTTATTGATTCTGTTCCAAGATAATTAATCATATTAAGATCAAGCCATGAAATAAATGTTATAAAAGCGACAGCCAAAATAATTCCAGGTATTGCATATCCTGAAATAGAAAATGTGTTTAACATTTCTAAAAATTTACTTTTTGAAACTCTATTTCCATAGTTTGAAATAAAGGCTAATAATATTAATACGCAACATGATAAGAAAATCAATAACATCGTATTTGAAAATAATTCAATTAAATTTAAATCTAATAAATGTTTTGGAAAAATAATTGTCCAATATAACATTTGAAAAACTGGAAATAAAAAACTTAAGAAAAATACAACCATGCAAAAAAAAGAAGCTAAAATTGATTTATAATTAGATAATTGAATTACAGATTTTGATTTAAATCCTCCTTTTGAAGATGTGTGATATTGAGCTTTCTTCCTTGATAAATTTTCTAAAACAAATAACCCAAGTATAAAAATTAACAAGTAAGAAGATAACCTGTTTGCTAAAGTAAGGTCATCAAAAGATATCCACGCATTATAAATTCCTGTTGTTAAAGTGGACACGCCAAAAAATGATACTGAACCAAAATCTGATAAAGTTTCCATCGCAACCAAAGAAAGACCAGCAACTATTGCGGGTCTTGCTGATGGTAAGATTATTTTAAAGAATGATTTTTGTTTTGAAAAACCAAGGTTTTTTCCAAGTTCTAGCAAGTTTTGTGACTGATAATGAAATGATGCTCTAGTTAGCACATAAACATAACCAAATAGTGAAAATGATATTGAAATTATTGCACCTAACATTCCATCAAACTTAGGGATATGAGTATTATAATTTCCCTCACCCAATAAGTTTTTTAAAATTGAAAAAGCTGTTCCATAGTTTTCAAAAAAAGCGGTTAATGAGTATGCATATATATAAGCAGGTACAGCAAAAGATAAAATTAAAGCCCATTTGAAAAAATTAACGCCAGGAAATTTGTAAAATGAAACTAAATAAGCACAACCAACACCTATAATAAAAGTTAAGGTTAAAACACCTGTCAAAAGTATTAATGAATTATAAATATAATCTAAAAGAAAAGTATTTTTTAAAACTGAAACATAGTCTCCAGTTGTTTCAAAGAAACTACTGAATACAGTTATAATGGGTACAGCTACAATTATAGATATTATAAATGAACTAAAATACCAAATATTAATTTTATTACCCATTTTTTAACAACACACTAATAACATCAAGTAGGGTAATTAACTTAATATTAAAAGTGTGTTGTGTTATATAACCTCTTTATTTCCACTTCGCGTTAAGCATTATCTCTAACGCGGTAGCTTGATTTTTTCCATAATTAGCTACTTTAGTTTTAAGATCTTGTTTAAAATCAAAACCCATTTGTTTAATTAACTCATGAGGTTCAACTCCTTTAATCATTGGATACTCATACGTATTATCAACAATATGTTGTTGGGCCTCTTTTGTTAATAAAAACTCTAACAGTTTAATTGCGTTATCTTTATTTGGAGCATATTTTAATATACCACCACCACTAATATTCATATGTGTTCCCCTATCATCCTGATTTGGGAAAAATGGTAATACTTTTTTTGCAGCCATTTGTTGCTCTTCTCCTTTACTGCCAGAAAGCATCAACGCATAATAATAAGTATTTGCAACTGCAAGATCAGCTTCTCCGGCTGCGACAGCTAAAATCTGAGCTCTATCGTTACCCTTTGATTCTCTAGCCATATTTGTAACTAAATTTTTTGCCCATTTAGTTGTATTTTTTTTTCCATTATTATCAATTAATGAAGCTACTAGAGATTGATTATAAATATTATTAGATTGTCTTATAACAATTCTACCTTTCCACTTAGGATCAGCAAGACCTTCATAAGTCAATCCATTAAGATCATTGTCACTTACTCTCTCTGGAGAGTAATAAATTATTCGTGCTCTTTTAGCTATTCCTGTCCAATTTTTAGATCTAAAGTTTGCCGGTACTGCAGATTTAATTGCTGGCGACATAGAGTTTTGAAACATCTCTTTTAAATCGAAAAGTCCTAACTTTCCAGCATCAGCTGTAATATAAAGATCGGCTTTGGAATCTTTTCCTTCTTCTATAATTCTTTTTTGAAGAGATTTATCTTTGCCAGATATAATATTAACTTTAATCCCAGTTTGAGATGTAAATTTATTGTAAAGTTGGATATCTGAATCGTAATGTCTTGCACTAAAAACATTAACTTCATTAGCTAAAGTCATGCTTTTAAAAAAACTCAGGGTTAATATAATAAGTATAATTTTTTTCATTTTTTCCTTTATTTTTTTACCCTTAATTAGTTTAGAATGCTTATTATTAACATTGCGAATGATTATCAATCGCATTAAGTGTCGCAGTTTACAATGGTTAATTATGATAAAATCAGGATAAGCAAATTACTTAAAAAAGACATGAATACAAAGAACCCTAGAAAGAAATTGCAGTACATTATTGAAACAGTGCGGTTTCTAACTCTTCTTTTTCTTACAAAAGGCTTGTCATCAAGATCTGAAACGTCTCTTTCTCCAATTACTTGATAATCATATGACCAACGCCATATAGAGCTACCAAAACGTTTATCTTGATTATTGTAGAATATTATCCAAGCAACAATATATCTGTGAGAAAAATAAAGAATAATTAGTAGTAAACTACTTATAAACATCCAAATATTTAATCATATTTAGAAAGCTAATTAAAGACTAATTAAAATTGCTCAGATTCTGTAGAACCTTCCATTGCAGTGGTAGAACTTTTTCCACTACTTATGGTATTCGAAACCGCATCAAAGTAAGATGTTCCAACTTCTCTTTGGTGTTTCACACTTGTGTAACCATCTTTTTCCCTAGCAAATTCAAGCTCTTGTATTTTAGAGTAAGCAGTCATTCCTTCTGTTTTATATTTTTCTGCAAGTTCAAAAATTGCAATGTTTTGTGTATGAAATCCTGCAAGTGTAATAAACTGAAACTTATAACCCATCTCACTAATTTTTTGCTGAAATGTTGCAATCTCAGCATCTGATAAATGCTTCTTCCAATTGAACGAGGGAGAACAATTGTAAGCTAATAATTTACCAGGAAACTTTTCATGTATTGCATCAGCAAACTTTTTTGCTTCTTCTAAGTTTGGTGTTGCTGTTTCACACCAAATTAAATCTGAATAAGGAGCATAAGCTAAGCCTCTTGAAATAGCCTGTTCAATTCCTTGTTTAACATAGTAAAAACCCTCTGGTGATCTTTCACCTGTTAAAAAAGGTTTATCATTTTCATCATGATCATTAGTAATTAGCTTTGCTGCATTTGCATCTGTTCTAGCTAAAATTATTAATGGTACATCTGCAATATCTGCAGCAAGTCTTGCAGCTTTTAAATTTTTGATCATTGTTCCAGTTGGAACTAAAACTTTTCCACCCATATGACCACATTTTTTTTCACTAGCTAATTGATCTTCAAAGTGAACTCCTGCTGCACCTGCTTTAATAAATTTTTTTGCTAATTCAAAAACATTTAACGGTCCACCAAAACCTGCTTCTCCATCTGCAATGATAGGTAACATATAGTCTGTTCTATCTTTTGATTTCATATCTCCATCTTGTAATTCCATATGCTGAATTTGATCTGCTCTAATTAAAGCGTTGTTCATCGACTCAACTAATTTTGGAGCACTATCATACGGATATAAAGATTGGTCAGGATACATTTCACCAGCTGTATTTGCATCAGCTGCTACTTGCCATCCACTCAAGTAAATTGCTTTTAACCCTGCTTTGGCGTGTTGAATTGCATGATTTCCAGACAATGATCCTAATGTATTAATATAATTTTCAGAATTTAATAAATTCCATAATTTTTTTGATTGATGTTTGCACATCGAATATTCTATTTTTATTGAACCTCTAAGTCTTTCAACTTCTTCAGGTGTATAATCTCTTTTAATACCAGCAAATCTTTTTAAATCGTATGAAACTTTAGCTTCTGAGCTCATGAGTTGGGTCTTTCTAGGTTGTATAATTAAGAAAATTAGATTTTAAGAGGCTTATTTGTCTTCACTAAACTCTTTAGTGAATTCATTCATGCCGCTTGAACCCCAATCACAATGGTCATCTCTCAAGTAAACACCAGACTGGCTACTTTGAGTGTGATCTTCTTCATTCGTGATTCGAGACTGATTTTCTTGGTTTTTATTGTTATCATTTTCCATAAAATCTTTATAATTTACAAAATTTACTAAATCCATTAAATTCGTTATAATGCTTGTAAAACAAAGAAATTTTTTGTAAATTATAATTTACAAAATTTACAAATTGATAATATGAGTCAATTAGATTTAAAAATAGGACCAAAAATAAGGGCTTTTAGAAGAAAGCTAGGTTTACAAGCTAATAAACTTGCTGAGGAACTCGAGATATCACCCAGCTATTTGAATTTAATTGAGGGTGGTAAAAGAAAAATAGATGGTGATTTATTACTAAAAGTTTGCGAAAAATTAAATATTCAACTTACTGATTTAACAACAAAGTCAGATATCAATCTAGAAAATACTATTTCAGAAATACTAGATGATAAATTATTCGAAGATTTAGATATACTCGGACCTGAAGTTAAAGATTTGGTAGGGACAAACCCAAAAATTGGTAGAGCTCTTGTTAGGTTGGGAGATATTCTTAAAAAAAAAGATCATGAATTAATAAACAAGATAGAAAAATTATCTGGCAAGATAGTTGATAATAGAAAAAATTCATTTCCTGGTGAAGTAATATCTGATTTTCTTCAGGAAAATAAAAACTATTTTCCAAAATTAGAAGAGTTTGCAAATAAAGTTTTTGAAAAAATACAAGTTAACAATAGAACTAGATATATTGCATTATGTGAATATTTGAAAAAAGAATATTCTATAACAGTTAAAGATACTATTCCTGAAGACGGCAAACCATTTTCAAAAATTTTTAATAAAAAAAAAAAGAACTTTTATTAAGTGATTATAGTTCTTTAGAAACAAAAAAATTGCATGCGGCATCTCAAATAGCACAAGAAGGTGCATCAAAAGAAATTGATCAATATTTATCTAATTTTAATTTTCCATCAGAAGAATCAAAAAAATTAACTCAAGTTGCTCTATTAAATTATTGTGGTGCTGCAATCTTGATGCCTTACAAATTATTTCATTCAGAATGTAAAAAGCTAAAATATGATTTAGAACTTTTACAAAATACTTTTGCAACTTCTTTTGAACAAGTTGCTCATAGGGTAACTTGTCTTCAAGATCCTAAATTACCAGGAATACCTTTTCATATGTTGAGAACTGATATTGCTGGAAATATTTCTAAACGTTTTTCACTTTCTGGTATTGAAATACCAAGATATGGTGGTGCTTGCCCTAGGTGGAATGTCTACTCAGCTTTTACAAGGCCTGGTGTAATTCAAGCTGCAGTAAGTAAAATGACTAACGGTGAAAAATATGTTTGTATTGCAAGAACTGTTGAAAAAGGTGTTGGCCGATATGGTTTATCAAAGAGTATTTTATCAATTGGTTTAGGTTGTGATGCAAAATATGCAAAACAATTTGTGTACACAGAAAACCTAGATATCTCAGATAAGAAAACTGAAATTCCTATTGGTGTTTCCTGTAGAACTTGTGATAGGCTAGATTGTTCACAACGAGCATTTCCACCATTACATAAAAAATTTGATGTAGATATTAATTCTAGAGGAGTTTCAGTTTATGTTAACGATAAAAGCAAATAAACTACTTCCAGTCACCTATTTTACTAAATAAAAAGTTTCTAAAAGCGGTAATTCTAGCTGTATTTTTCAATGATTGTGGATAAACAAAGTGAGCCTCTGTTATAGGGCCCTCTGAATTAGGAAGAACCTTTATTACGTTGTTTGAATTTGAAATTAAATATTCAGGAAGCGCTGCAAGACCTACACCTGCTTCAACAGCTAATAGTAAACCCATAACACTATTAACTTTCATTACTGGTTTTCTTTTTTTAGCATCTTTAATTCCAAGTTTTAAAGCCCAATCTGGATCGTAGACAGGAGATGGTGCTCCTTTACCAAATGAAATAAATTTATGTTTATTTAGATCAGTAATTGTTTTGGGCATTCCATATTTTTCTAAATATTTATTGGACCCATAAATATAATACTTAATATCAACTAATTTCTTTTGAATATAATTAAGTTGTTTAGGTCTTCTCATAAAAATACCTATGTCTGCTTGTCTAGTACTTAAATCTAATTCCTTATCATCAAAAATTAATTCAATTTCTATTTCTGGATTTAAAGTCATAAACTCTTGAATACGAGGTGTTAACCAGTGAGTACCAAAACTTCTAACTGTTGTAATTGTTAATTTACCACTTGGTTTATTTTTTTGATCACCTAATGTTGATTCAACTTCTTTTAGTTTACTGATTACATCATGAGCTGTTTTAAATAAATATTCACCGTTTTCAGTTAAAGTAAGACCTCTTGCGTGTCTCTCGAAAAGTTGCACTTTAAGATCTTGTTCTAGAGATTGAATTTGTCTACTGATTGCAGATTGACTTAAGTTTAGATTTATCGTTGCATTAGTAAAACTGCCTGCTTCTGCAACTGCGTGGAATATTTTTAATTTATCCCAATCCATTTACTTGTTAAGATCAACTAGATATCTTCCAGATGTTTCACCTTTTAACATTTTTGGATATATATCTATTAAATCTTCTAAGCTTACTGTCTTTATTGATTTTTCTAATTGTTTGAAATCAATAAGATCTTTAACTTCATTCCAAACAAATTCTCTTCTTTTTATTGATGCTGTAACAGAGTTTATGCCCCAAAGTTTAACACCTCTAATGATAAAAGGCATAACTGTAGTATTTAATTTATAATCAGAAGCATTTCCACAGGCTGCAACAATTCCATTGTCTCTAGTTTGTGCAAGTGCATTAGCAAGTATTTTTCCACCAACAGTATCAACAACACCGTCCCATAGACCTTTATCTAATGGTCTAGCATCTTTATCTAAATCTGCTTTATTTATTATATTTTTAGCACCTAATGATCTCAAGTACTCTTCATTTTCAGCTTTTCCAGTAACGGCTGTAACATCATAACCAAATTTATTTAAGATCATCACTGCAATACTTCCAACACCTCCAGAAGCACCGGTAACCAAAACATCTTTGACTTTTTCACCTAATAAAAGTTCTTCCCTAGCTTTGATTGCAAAAGAACATAACAATGCTGTTAGTCCAGCAGTTCCTAAAATCATTGCTTGTTTGGATGTAATATCTTTTGGTTTTTTAACTAAGAAATCTCCATTAACTTTAGCAAACTGAGAATAACCACCAAAATAAATTTCTCCAACTCTCCAACCTGTAAGGATCACTTCGTCTCCTTTTACAAATTTAGAATTATCACTTTCTAAAACAGTACCTGCAAAATCAATACCTGGAATATGAGGGAATTCTTTTACTAATTTTGCACCATTATTTAAAATAAGTGCATCTTTATAATTTAAATCTGAATAATCTACTTTAACAGTAACATCGCCATGTTTTAAAAATGATCTATCTATTGATTTTATCTCACGGGTAAAATTTTCACCTTCTTGATTAACAATTAGGGCTTTAAAATTATCTGACATGTTTTTCCCTCCTTAGGAAATTTACTTACTAATAAATCTTAAGTATCTGTTTTGAACGCTAAGGTCTTCTTTAAACTGACCTAAGAAATAATTTGTAACTGTTGTGGCATTTTCTTTCTTAATACCCCTCATAGTCATACATTGATGTGTTGAATCTATTGTTACAGCCACACCTTTTGCATCTAAAGATTCCATTATTGTTTTAGCAATTTGCATCGTAAGTCTCTCTTGAGTCTGTAATCTTTTTGAAAAAACTTCTACTACTCTTGCAAGTTTACTTAAACCCACAACTCTCTCATTTGGAATGTATGCAACATGTGCAATTCCAATAATTGGAGCCATATGATGTTCACAATGACTTTGTACAGAAACATTTTTTTGTACAACCATATCATCATAACCCTCAACATCTCCAAAAGTTTTATCTAAAATTTTATTAGGGTCTTTTGCATATCCACCAAAATATTCTTTATATGCTTTAATAACTCTTTTTGGAGTTTCTAATAATCCTTCTCTACTAGGATCTTCACCCATCCAAGTTAAAATAGTTCTAAAAGCCTCTTCAGCTTCTTTATCAGAAACTTTTTTGGTATCTAAAATTTTGCTATCTGTCTCTTCAACTAATTTCATAAGGCAAGTTTATACAGTAAATCATTGCTTTTAAAATATTTAATATATTGTTCAATATGCTACATAATCACCTAGATATGTTTAAAAAAAGAGAAAATATAGTCGAAATTGAAGAAGGGAAATTCCTTTCACCAAAATTTGATAATGATGGCTTAATTCCAGTCATCACTATGTGCTCAAAAACTAAAGATGTTTTGATGCATGGATATATGAATGTTGAAGCTTTTAAAAAAACCATTGAGACTAAAGAGGCTCATTATTTTAGTAGATCTAGAAAACAGATTTGGCACAAAGGCAAAACTAGTGGCTTTACTCAAAAAGTAAGTGAAATTAGAATTGATGATGATCAGGACTCAGTCTGGTTAACTGTTGATATTGGTGATGGTTCAAGCTGTCATGTGGGTTATAGATCTTGTTTTTATAGATCCATTCCACTTGGTGCAATTGAAAATGGTAGAGAAGTTGAGATGAAATTTGAAGAAAAAGAAAAATCTTTTGATCCTGAAGTTGTCTACAAAGGTCAACCTAATCCAACAAAAATTTAAATGAGTGACAAACAAAAAAATGTTTTGGGTGAAGATCTAGAAGAATGTTCTAACGATCCTTTAACAGGATGGCATAGAGATGGTTGTTGTAGTACTGATGAAAATGATCATGGGGTTCACACTGTTTGTGCAAAAGTTACAACAGAATTCTTAGAATGGTGTAAAGAAGCTGGTAACGATTTAATAACTCCTCATCCTGAATTTGGATTTCCAGGACTAAAGGCTGGAGATGGTTGGTGCGTTTGTGCTAGTTGGTATGCAAGAGCTGCTGATGCTGGGAAACCTTGTCCTGTATATTTAAAAAGAACACATGAAAAAACTTTAAAACTTGTTTCTATGGAAGTTTTAAAAAAAAAATGCTATTGATTTATCTTAGTTTATCTCAAGATAAGATAATTAGATTATAATTTTAATTTGATTAAAAGCTCTATAAATAAAATTACTTAAAGATCTCATATTTTGATTTTGTAATTCTTGAACTTCATCTAATGCAACACCTGAAATATTTAAAGTAATCAACTTCTTTTCATTAATTTGAAGTATATTTTTTTTTATCAAATATTTTAATTTTCTAATAACTGTTATTCTTGGAATTCCTGTTACATCAGAAATAGACATTGCATTAACTCCTCTATCATCAGAGCCTTGGATTGAAGTCGCGTATTTTTTTCTAGTTAAATCTTTTATTTTAAAGCTTTTATTATCAGCTGCGTTAACTAAAACTAAAAGTCCAATACAAAAAGTTTCTAAGTCTCCAACTTGTTTTCTGCATCTGTTAGTAAATATGAATAAGAACTTATAAAATTGATACCAAACAAAAGAAAAGTTTTTTTTAATTGAATCTGAAATTTCTGTAGTTGGGTAAGCTACTTCAACAATATCTTCTTCTTTAAGAATTTTATTAAACTCGCACAATAAAACACTCATATTTTTTAAAGTTAAATTTGCTTGAACTACAGGAATTGCTGTTCTATTTACAAAAATTTGTTTACCTTTTCTTTTAATTATCTCTGCTTTTTCTAGTTCTTCAACTTTTCTTCTTACACTCTCTTTTGGTATTTGAAGATCTTTTGAAATTTTGCTGATATTAATTTTTTCTACTTCTAATGTTTTATCCTTATAGAATGTGTCATAATCAACTATTAACCCATTTTTTCTGAAGAATATAAAATCTTGGTTAATTATGTAAATTAAGATTATATATTTATCTATATTTCCAAAATTTTCGTAGGCCCCAATCAACCAACTGTTTATCCATTTGTAATAAGATGGTGCCAATCTACTAAAGTTTTTATCAATTACTTTGAAGATTATTTTTTCATCAATTTGAGATGATATAGTTGGTTTAACATTCATAATCCTAAAAAACCCAATTTGAACAATACATAAGCAAGAGTCAACCCATTTTGGACAATTGAGTTATTTCAATTTTTTTAAAAAATTAGTATTGATTAATCATGAGTTTAGAAAAATTAATTTCTACAGAAATAAATGACCTTCCTCCTTTACAGACCCCCAATAATAGCGAGGAAGTTTCATCATCAGGAAGAGTAGATATTAATGTACTTTTAAACAGAGCTAGAAAACAAAGAGAAAAAGAAGCTAGAACAAACCTAGTTTTTGCAGGATTAATAGTTTCTTTGATGTTTACTGTTGGGTTAATCTTATCTTTCTAATTACATATTTCCATATTTAGGTCCACCACTTCCCTCTGGTGTTGCCCATGTAATATTTTGAGAAGGCTCTTTAATATCACAAGTTTTGCAATGAATACAGTTTTGTGAGTTTATGACAAATTTATTTAGACCATTTTCATTTTGAACCTCATAAACTCCAGCTGGACAATATCTTTGCGCTGGTTCATCAAATTTTTCTAAAGTATAATTAATAGGTAAGTTTGGATCTTTTAGCTGCAAATGTACTGGTTGATTTTCAGCATGATTAGTTCCTGTTAAATAAACAGAACTTGTTTTATCAAATGTAATCACGTTATCTGGTTTGGGATAATCAATTTTTGGCATTTCATTTGCTGGTTTTAGTGTTTCGTGGTCAGCATGTTTGTGTCTTAAGGTAAAAGGTAATTTTCCTCTAAATAATATTTGATCAATTCCAGTAAATATTATTCCAAGAATTAAACCCCAACTAAAACTTGGTTTAACATTTCGAGCAGTATGTAGTTCTCCATAAATCCAACTTTTTTTAAATTTGCCTTCATAAATTGATAAATCTTGTTTTTTTTTTAAATGTTCATTAATAGTTTCTGCTGCAATCATTCCACTTTTCATTGCAGTATGAGACCCTTTAATTTTAGGCATATTTAAAGTTCCCGCATCACAACCAATTAATAAAGCACCCGGCATAAACATTTTAGGTAAACTTTGAAGTCCACCTTCAATTAAAGCCCTTGCTCCATATGAAATACGTTTTCCACCTTCAATTATCTTTTTAATTGCAGGATGAGTTTTAAATCTTTGAAATTCGTCAAACGGAGAAAGATGTGGGTTTTTATAATCAAGACCAATTACATAACCTAAAAAAATTTGTTTGTTTTCTGCATGATACACAAAGCTTCCACCATAAGTATTGTTATCTAGTGGCCAACCTGCAGTATGCATTACCATTCCCTCTTCATGATTTTGTTCACTGATTTCCCAAATTTCTTTAAATCCAATTCCATATTGTTGAGGATCTTTACCCTCTGATAAATTATATTTTTCAATTAATTGTTTTCCAAGATGTCCTCTACATCCTTCTGCAAATACAGTAACTTTTCCTAAAAGCTCTATGCCTGGTTCAAAGCCATCTTTTTTATTGCCATTTTTATCAACTCCCATGTCTTGAGTTGCAACTCCCTTAACCGATCCATCTTCATTGTACAAAATTTCACTTGCAGGAAAACCTGGAAATATCTCAACACCTAAAGCTTCCGCTTGTTCTGCTAGCCATCTACATAAGTTTGCTAAGCTAATTATATAATTATTATGATTTTGCTGAACAGAAGGAAGTAGCCATGTGGGCCAACTTAAAGATTTTGATTTTCCTAAAAATAAGAATTTTTCTTTAGAAACCTTAGTTTTTATAGGTGAATTAAGTTCTTTCCAGTTAGGTAATAACTCATCTAAAGCTCTAGTTTCAAAAACATTACCACTTAGAATATGCGCACCAATCTCGGAAGCTTTTTCAAGCAAACATACATTTAATTCTGGATCTAATTGTTTAAGTTTAATTGCCGTAGATAGTCCTGAAGGACCACCCCCAACGATTACCACATCATAATCCATTGCTTCTCTAGGCATATCTTGAATTTTTACAGTAATGATTATTTTTGTATACTATTTAATTTATTCAATTCTTCTAAGAATTGAGGTAACGCCTCAAATAAATCAGCTTCTAAACCATAATCTGCGACACTAAATATTGGCGCTTCACCATCTTTGTTTATAGCAACAATAATTTTACTTTCTTTCATTCCAGCTAAATGCTGAATTGCACCAGAAATTCCAACTGCAATATACAAATCTGGTACAACAACTTTGCCAGTTTGACCAACTTGATGTTCATTGCTAATATAGCCTGCATCAACCGCAGCACGTGATGCTCCAATTGCAGCATTAAGCTTATCTGCAATATCAGTTATTAATTTAAAATTTTCTCCATTTTGCATTCCTCTTCCACCAGAAACTACAATTCTAGCAGTGCCAAGCTCAGGTCTGTCTGACTTAACTTCTTCTCTTTTAATAAATTTTGAAAGTGTAAATTCTTCAGTAGCATCAATTTTTTCTATTGGTGCGGATCCACCAGAAGTTTCACAAGGCTCAAAAGATGTTGGTCTAATTGTTACACATTTTTTAGCATCTGTACTTTTTACTGTAGCAAATGCATTACCCGCATAAATAGGTCTTATAAATGTATCAGCTGATATCACTTTAGTAATGTCACTTACTTGAGATATATCTAAGTGTGCTGCTATTCTTGGCATCAAATTTTTACCAAATGTATTTGCAGAACTAATAATATGAGAATAATTTTCTGAAGCTTTTACAACTAATGGTGCAAAGTTTTCTGCTAAGTAGTTTTCATAGTGAGGAGCTTGAGCATGTAATACTTTTTTAACAGCTGGCATTTCAGATAATGATTTAGCAACATCTCCACAATTATTTCCAATTAATAGGACATGTACATCTCCATCCATTTGTGATGCTGCAGTAATTGCATTTAATGTAAAAGGTCTAACTTCTTTATTATTATGTTCTGCTATTAATAGAACTGACATTATATTACCTTTGCCTCATTTTTAAGTTTGCTAACTAATTCAGCAACGCTTGCAACTTTAATTCCTGCTTTTCTTTTTGGTGGTTCTTCTACTTTAATTTGTTGAACTCTAGGTGTGGTATCAACTCCTAAGTCAGAAGTTGTTAAAATTTCTAAAGGTTTTTTTTTAGATTTCATAATATTTGGTAGTGAAGCATAACGTGGCTCATTTAATCTTAAATCACACGTCACAATAGCTGGAAGATTAACTTCAATTGTTTCTAATCCTTCATCAATTTCTCTTGTTACTTCTAAAGTTTTGTCTTTTATTTCAATTTTTGATGCAAATGTTGCTTGAGGCCAATTCAGTAAAGCACTTAACATTTGACCTGTTTGATTGCAATCATCATCAATTGCTTGTTTACCCATGAAAACTAGATCTGGTTTTTCTTTTTCAACAATTTTTTGCAGTGCTTTTGCTACAGCTAATGGTTCAACTGTTCCCTCAGTTTTGATTAAAATTCCTCTATCAGCACCAACAGCTAAAGCTTTTCTAACTGTTTCTTGTGATTTTTCCTCACCCACTGTAATTGCAATAATCTCTGTTGCCTTACCTGCTTCCTTAATTTTTACAGCTTCCTCAATCGCATTATCATCAGGTGGATTGCTGGACATTTTTACGTTATCAGTGACAACACCAGTTCCATCCTCTTTAACTCTGACTTGAACGTTGTAATCAATTACTCTTTTAACTGCGACTAATATTTTCATTATGCTCTCAATAAATTATTTTCTGGATCGTAAGGACTCTCATCCAATATAGTAGCATCGTACATTTTTCCTAAAATATCAATTTTCAATTTTTGACCAGTTGTCGCAACATTTGGGTTCACCATTCCTAATGCAATCGATTTATCTAGTCTAAATCCAAAATCACCTCCTGTTGCACGTCCAACAACTTTGTCGTTTTGATAAATTGGATTGTTTCCTAGAACATCCGCATCTTCAACATTGTGAATTTCCATAGTAACCAGTTTATTTTTAAAACCTTTTTCTCTCCATTTATTAAGTGCTTCTAAGCCAATAAAGTTTCCTTTATTTGGATGTATAAATCTATCTAGTCCAGACTCGTAAGGTGAATATTCAATTGATAATTCTGTCCCAACAAGTTTATAAGATTTTTCAAGTCTTAAACTATTCATCGCTCTAATCCCATAAGGCTTAATACCTAAATCTTTTCCAGCTTCCATTAATTTATCAAATATATGGTTTTGGTATTCAATTGGATGATGAAGCTCCCAACCTAATTCACCGACAAAGTTTACTCTCATAGCATTCACTGGTGCATTTCCAACATTTACATTTTTAGCACTCAACCATTTAAAGTTTTCACCAGAAAAATCATCACTAGAAACCCTTGTCATTAATTCTCTAGCCTTTGGACCAGACACAACTAGCACACCCATACTATTTGTTAGATTTTCAAATTGAACTGTCCCATCATTTGGCATCCATTTTTGAATCCAATCATGGTCTAATCTTTGATTTGCTCCTGCAGAAACTAAATAGAAACTATCTGGGGCTTCTCTCATTATAGTAAATTCAGAGTGCACTCCTCCTTTTGTATTAAGGGCGTGACATAAACCAATTCTTCCTATTTTTTTTGGAAGTTTGTTTGCTACTAAATAATCTAAAAATTCTTCCGCACCAGGACCTTTAATTCTACATTTTGCAAATGCAGTCATATCTAAAAGACCCACATTTTCTTTTACATTTTTACATTCTTTTTTTATTGCTTCAAACCACTTGGATCTTCTAAAAGACCAATCATCTTTTTGCTCCATTCCATCTACTGCAAAAAAATTAGGTCTCTCCCAACCAAATTTTTGACCAAAAACAGCACCTAATGCTTTCATTCTATCATAACAAGGTGATGTTCTTAATTCTCTAGCAGCACCTCTTTCTTCGTCTGGATAATGAACTTTAAACACGTGGTTGTAAGCTTCTTCATTTTTTTCTTTTAAATAAGATTTTGTTGCATAGTCACCAAACCTTCTAGGCTCAACACCAAGCATATCAATTGTTGGTTCTCCATCTACAATCCATTCTGCAAGTTGCCAACCAGCACCACCTGCTGCGGTAATACCAAAACTATGCCCTTCATTTATCCAAAAATTTTTAAGTCCCCACGCTGGACCTACAATTGGGTTTCCATCAGGTGTGTAACAAATTGCTCCGTTATAAACTTTTTTTACACCCACTTCGCCAAAGGCTGGAACACGATGAATTGCGCCTTCTATGTGTGGGGCAAGTCTATCAAGATCTTCTTGGAATAATTCGTACTCAGAATCTTTTGATGGGCCGTCTACATAACAAGCTGGAGCACCATCTTCATAAGGTCCTAAAATTAAACCACCTGCTTCTTCTCTCATATACCATCTACTATCGCTATCTCTTAAAACTCCCATCTCTGGTAAGCCTTCTTTTTTTCTTTTTAAAATATCTGGGTGTGCTTCTGTAACAATATATTGATGTTCAACTGGAATAACTGGAATATCTAAACCAACCATTTTTCCAGTTTGTCTTGCAAAATTTCCTGAACAAGAAATTACATGTTCACATTCAATAGCTCCTTTATCAGTTTCAACAATCCATCCATCTTTAGTCTGTTTAATTCCTACTACAGCTGTATTTCTATAAATCTCTGCACCCATGTTTCTTGCACCTGTGGCCATTGCTTGTGTTAAGTCTGCAGGTTGAATATATCCATCTTCAGGATGTTGTATCGCCCCAAGTAAATCTGAAGTATTACACAAAGGCCAAATTTCTTTAACTTGATCTGGTGTTAAAAATTTTACATCAACACCTATAGTTTGTGCAACACCTGCATATTGGTGGTACTCATCCATTCTATCTTTAGTGCTTGCTAAACGAATATTTGAGACAACACTAAAGCCAACATTCTGTCCGGTCTCTTCTTCTAATTTTTTATACAAATCAACCGCATACTTATGAAGTTGTCCAACTGAATAACTCATATTAAATAATGGAAGCAGACCTGCTGCGTGCCAAGTTGATCCTGAAGTTAATTCTTTTCTCTCGACAAGAACAACATCAGATAAACCTTTTTTTGCTAAGTGATAAAGTGCACTAACTCCTACTACACCACCACCAACTACAACAACTTTAGCTTTAGATTTCATTAGTCCGATTCCTACTATTTTTTTATTATTAACGAAACAAAAATCGTTTAGTTGTTAACTTAAACTGAAGATCCAAGAGGCATTGGTGCGGAGACCATTGTGGTCAGCCAGCAGTCCTTAAGAGGACCCTCTTTTATATATTTTTCAACTGTCCACTTAAATTTATAGTAGACCTTATCATTATCAAGGACTGTCACTTCAAAAAGAGCAGTTAAATCATCAGATTTTATCGCCACAACCTTATGATCCAAGTGATTAAGAAGCATCACATAAGATTTTCCTTTTATCATCGTTTTAAATCGATCTAAAGGACCTGTATTTTTTTGATTATTTGGGTGTGCAAATTCCCAAGCCTGCTCAATTCCATTATCTTTTTTTGGATTATCATTCTGTTTTAAACTTCTTAATTGAATTTTGACAACTTGATAAGGTTCAATCTCATTATTAGGCTTAACTAATTCAGCAAATGATGGAGATGTTAAAAATAAAGTAATTAAAATTACTTTATATATTTTGTGCAGTGGTTCTAACATCTTCTAAAAATTGTTCTCTTTTTTTATCACTTACAAACGGTACAGCAAAATATCTTCTGTACACAATATTATAAATACCACACATGTGAAAGACCCCTCTTTTTAATCTTCTTATAGGCAGGTTTAAAAAGAAAGTTGTTACAGCCAGTCTTGGAGATCCATAGGTACAAAAAATTATAGCTTTTTTGTCTTTTAAGTTTCCCATTGGATAGCCATAGTTTCCAACTAATTTTTTAAATGTATAGGCCCATGGTGGTGATAAAACTTTATCTATCCATCCCTCTACAATTGCTGGCATTCTAAAGTTCCAAATAGGTGCAATTAACACAATTGTATCACATTTTTCAATTCGTCTACGATGATCTAGAACATCTTCACCGGCTTGCTCACCAGCAAAAACAGGGTTAAATTTTTCCTTATATAGGTCTACACAATCAACTAAATGACCGTTTGCTTCAACTGTTTCTATAAACGTATCTCTAATCGCAGCGTTAAAGGATTTTTCGTTATAGTGACCATATAAAAGAAATATTTTTTTCATTTGTGTATTTTTAAACTAGTTCTATAAGAAAGCCATGAAAAATTTTTATGTAATTGAAGGTAAACATACCAACCCAAATGAGATTGAAACAATACTAAAGAATACTGAAAAAAAACATGGCCCTTTTGAAGAGAGAGAAGCTACTCAAATTGCCAAAGGGTTAATTCAAAAAAATATAGATGATTTTTATCATCGTGCATGGGTTGTTAAAAACTAACACTGTAAAACTAGGTTTCCCCTCAAAATATTAATTATTAATTTAATAAAAATATTTTCTAAATTATTCCAAATAATTTTTGAAATTCGATTTTAGTACATTTATTAGCAATATAATAAATTTTATTTTTTATGGCTATTTCTTTAGCTTTATCATTTTCAATATTAAGTTGTAGCCACAAAACATGTGCTCCAATTTCTTTAGTTTGATTAGCTATATCTATGGTCTCCTCACTTGGTCTAAAAACATCAACTATGTCTACTTTTTCTTTTATATCCAAAAGAGTTCCATAAACTCTTTCTCCATGTATGGTATCATTTATACATGTTGGGTTAACAGGTATAACTTTGTAACCAGATTTTTGTAAGAATTTCATTACTATATTTGAATCTTTTTCCTTTTTTTTACTTGCTCCTACTAAAGCTATAACTCTTGAGCTAATAAATAGTTCTTTAATTTTATCGTCGATTATTTGTTTTTCCATTTAGGTTTTCTTTTTTCTAAAAATGCCAAAATACCCTCCTTAGCATCCATTGCCATCATATTTTTGGTCATCATTTTACTAGTATACACGTAAGCTTTTCTTAATGGCATTTCCAATTGATTATAAAAAGTTTGTTTTCCAATTTTAATTGTAAAACTTGATTTTGAAGCAATAGTTTTAGCAATTTTTAAAACTTCATTATTTAATTTTGATTTAGGAAATTGATTATTAATTAATCCAATTTCTTTTGCATAATTTGCTTTAATAGGTTCACCAGTTAATAACATCTGCATCATACTTTTTCTATTAATTTTTCTACTAACAGCAACCATTGGTGTACTACAAAATAATCCTATGTTAACTCCTGGTGTTGCAAAAATTGCATCTTTAGAACTATAAGCTAAATCACAACTTGCAACCAATTGGCAGCCTGCTGCAAATGCTGCCCCATGAACTTTTGCGATGACTGGTTTTTTTCCTTCAACTATCTGAAGCATTAACTTTGAGCAAAGATTAAAAAGTTTTTGATATTTTTCTCTTTTCTTTAATCCGCTTACTTCTTTTAAATTGTGACCTGCACTAAAACCTTTTCCAGACCCTTCAATAATAATTACCTTAATATTTTTGTCTTCATCTAATTTTTTAAAAGCTTTAATTAAATCTTCTAAATTTTTAAATGAAAGTGCGTTATATGTTTTTGGCTCATTAATGATGATTGAAGCAATATCTTTATTTAAAAGTTTGACTTTAATATTACTTAAGTTTGCCATCTTCTCTCATTTTAGCTCTGATTTTTGTTGCTGAGATTTTTTGAATTTCCTCTGATAAAACAACTTCTTCTATTTTATAACCAACTCCTCTTCCGTAACAAATATTAGTAATATTAGGAACCATCATTACTTTAAATTTTCCTTCAAATTCTGGATTTAACTTTTCTTCAATATTTTTTTTAACTGTGTCAAAATCAAATGGGTTATCATCAACACCTTGAACATCTCTTATTTGAATACAAACTTGACCCGTTTTTTTAATTATTTCTTGAAATAAAGCATAGTGACCATCATGAAATGGTTGCCATCTGCCAAGCATTTGTGCTGTTGGTTTTTTATTATCCCATTCGTAAGCCATTATTTTATCTCCTTTACTATTATTGGTGCCCAATGTTTAGCATCTTGAGTTGTAACCTGACAATCAAATTTTTCAGGCTTTACAAACATTTTATTAGTATCATCAAAACGTCCCTCTTTTATTGTATTTACCCAAACAATATAATCTGCTGGAAACAAATTTCTCGCCTCTGGCGTTGGGCAAACAAAGTCTGCGATAACATAATTTCCATCACCTTTTAATTTTTTTGCAAAATCTGCCATTCTTTTGGCTTGTCTTATTCTACCTTCTTCTGAAAAGTCCCAATCATTAGCTTCTTTTCTAACTTCATCAGCATTAAGTCTTTTAGCATTTAGTGATGGAGCAAGTTCATTTGCTAATGTTGTTTTGCCAGATCCTGGAAGACCCATAATTAATATTATTTTCATTTTAAACTAAGTTTGTTGCAACCCATTTATGAAATTCATGTGTAGGGTTATCCATTATTGGTGAAAAATTTCCACCGTTATATGCTGGTGAATTTCTACCTTCCTGCATGCCCTCTATGGCTTTTATATCTTCTGACATAACTTCTTTCCAAAATTCTGCATTTTTTTTTTCTCATCTCAGTAAACTCAGATCCATTTGCACTGTCATCACCCACATAATACATTATTAAATGCTCTTTAGTCTCACTAATAGACTTTGGTTCTAACCAAAAAACATAAAAATGGTCTACATGAAGACCGATCATTACGTTTGGAAATAAAGCAATATATTCAGCTTTTTTGGATAAGTCTTTAGGCCAATTTGGAAAATTATTAAAACTTTGATTACCTTTTACTGGTTGGTCGTATTTATTTGTACCTTGGCCAGCAAATCTATTTGGTAAACCTTGAATGTGATAATGGTCACTAATATTTGAAACTTTATTTAATTCAGGATGAATCCAAGGCAAATGATAACTTTCACAGTAATTTTCTATTGCAAACTTCCAATTACATTTAACATCAAGACTGAAATACCCATGATCTTTTGAGTGTTTAAGTAATTTTTGATCTTCCTTAGATATGAATTTTGACCATCTTTCTTCAAGAGGCTTGATATATTCGTCAAACTCTAATTCATTACCATTTATATTGATAAATATTATGTCCATCCAAACTTTGGTTCTAACTTCCTTCAAATTACTTGATGATTTATCGAAATTTTCTGTCTCATGAACATTCAGACCTCCTATATGGGGTGTCGCTACCAACTTTCCATCAAAATCGTAGGACCAGGAGTGATATGGACATCTTAAGACATTTTTTAAAGCACAAGGCTTATCTAAAAGCTTGAAGCCTCTATGGCTGCAAACATTATGAAATACTCTTATTTTTTTCTCTTTATCTCTTAGAATAATAAGAGGAATACCTAGTAAATTATAAGGTTGAGCATCTCCTATAATTGGCACAGAACTTCCAACGCCAATTACTGTCCATTTATCCATGAAAATCCTCTCTCTTTCAATTCTTAGATAGTCAGAGCTAGTGTAGCACTCGTTTGGTAAGCCATGGGCTTTCTCGATGGGGTTCCCAACCACTCTAATTTTATCCAAATCCAAGATCTTTGAAAGTTCAAGAATTTTAAGATTTTCAGACATTAAAAAAAATTATCACCAGCACAATTTTTGGCAACAATTATTTTTATCCACAAGATGAATTTCTTTGACAGCATTTACAAAAAAGATAATCATCGGGAAAATGAATTTTTCACTTGAGGTTGGACCTCAAACAGATCTTGATACACTGCCTCCTGTTAAGGATGTTTATGTAACTATGCTCCCAGGAGGAGATTATAAAGACACAGCCAACCAAACAGCTGCGTTAGTTAAAAAAGGATTTAATCCAGTTCCGCATTTTCCAGCAAGATCAATTACTAATGATGATCAACTTAAAGATTACATTGCAAGATGTAAAGATGTGGGTGCTAAACAAGCTTTAGTTATTGGAGGAAGTAGAGAGCCAGTTGGAAAATTTGATAGTTCAATTCAAATTTTAGAAACAGGATTTTTTGATGGAATTAAAATAGGAATAGCAGGACATCCAGAGGGAAGTCAGGATATTTCTGATAAAGAATTAGAAAAGGCTATGATAGATAAAAAACCTTACGCCGACTATATAGTAACCCAGTGGTTATTAGAGAGTCAACCTATCGTAGATTTCATTTCTAAGCAGTCAGTACCAGTGCATGTAGGAATTACTGGGCCAATGAAAATAACTAGCTTGATTAAATTTGCTAATATTGTCGGGGCGAAAAATTCTATAAATTTTCTTAAGTCTAATTTTAGTAAGGCATTAGATTTATTGAAACCTAAAGACCCTAATGAATTAATTGGGAAAGTGAAAGAGTTTACTGGCAACTTCCACATTTATACATTCGGCGGCTTGAAGGAAACTAACAAGTGGTTGAAGGAGAACGGTTATGTCTAATGAATTTGACTATACTAAACTAAATCATGTGACTTCAGTTGATCAATCAGATCGTGAAGTACCATATAACTTAAGACAAAGTGGACCTACAAAAGTTGAAATGTTAATTTCAACAAGAGTAAGAAAATCTCCATACTGGCATCTATCAATGGAAGCTGGTTGTTGGAGAGCAACTGTTTACAATCGTATTTACCACCCAAGAGGTTATGTAAAACCTGAAGATGGTGGAGCGATGGTTGAATATGAAGCAATTAAAAATCATGTTACAATGTGGAACGTTGCTGTTGAAAGACAAATTAGAGTTAAAGGTCCTGATGCAGAAAAGTTTACTGACTACGTTATAACTAGAGATGCAACTAAAATCTCACCAATGAGAGCACGATATGTAATTTTATGTAATGCTTATGGTGGAGTTTTAAATGATCCTATTCTTCTTAGAATTTCAAAAGATGAATTTTGGTTCTCACTATCAGACTCTGATATTGGAATGTATCTTCAAGGTGTTAACGCTGATGGAAGATTTGATTGTACAATTGAAGAAATTGATGTTTGCCCAGTGCAAATTCAAGGTCCTAAATCAAAAGCTTTAATGAAAGACCTTTGTGGAGATCAAGTTGATTTTGACAATATGCCTTTCTACGGTTTAGCTGAAGTTAAAGTTGGCGGCAGAAGTTGTGTGATTTCACAGTCTGGTTTCTCAGGTGAAGCTGGATATGAAATATACTTAAGAGAAGCAACTAAATATGCTGATGATATGTGGAATGCTGTTCTTGCTGCAGGCAAAAAACATAGCCTAATGGTTATCGCTCCTGCTCACCATAGAAGAATTCAAGCTGGAATTCTTTCTTGGGGACAAGACATGGATCAACAACACAATCCTTTCCAGTGTAACCTTGGTTACCAAGTATCACTATCTGGTAAAGGTGAGTGGAATAAAAAAGCTGACTATGTTGGTAAAGCTGCACTAGAGAAAATGGGCGCAGAGCTTAAGGATGGAAAAAAACCTTATAAACTTCAGTTAGTAGGTCTTGAGTTGGGTGGAAAACCAATTGAAGAATATGCTCCTGACTTTTGGTTAGTGTCACCTGAGAGTGGTGGAGATCCTGTAGGATTTATTACATCACCTTGGTATCACCCTGAAAAAGGTCAAAATATAGCAATGGGATATGTACCATTTGAGGGAACATTAAATGCTAATGGTTTCCCAAAAGGTAAAGTTGGAACTAAGTACAAAGTTCACTTACCTGCTAAATATTCAGACATACCAGGAACACCTGTTGATGCTGTGGTAGTGGATATTCCATTTACAGAATCTTATAACGCAAACACTAGAGAAGTCGTTAAAGGTTAAATCAATTTTTATAGAGAGGGGTAAATTCCCCTCTCTATTATAAATTTCAATAAATTTTTTCTAATAACTGTATATTTATTAGTAAATAAAATTTATATTCCTTATTAATGTATGCTTATAAAAAAATTTTAATTTTCCTTATAATCCTTTTTTTTTTCTTCAACACTACATGCAGAAACTAAAAGATTTTATCCTGAGGGTAAAATTAGATATTTTACAACATTAATCGATGATTTAGGAAGTAATTATAACAATACTAGACCAGGTTTGGTACTTGATTTACATTTTACATATTTGCTTAATAAAAATTTTGCCATTCGCAGTGTAAATAACATCATTAATTATGATGATACAGTTAACGATGGAACAGAGCAGAATTTTGAATTCAATCAAAGACTAGGCTTGATAATTAAAAAAAAAAATCTTGCATTAATACCATATGCAAAAATTACCCACCACGATAAAAATGTATCCACACAAAATGACAATTCTCATTTAGGATTCATATTTCAAGCCAAATTTCATAAAGATTTATTTTTTGAATATGATCATAGAGAAGAAACTAGCAATGGTTCAAAAATTGTTGCAACTGGATATATATATGGCGATAAAGTAACAGACGTTAGGCTTATAAAAAAAAATCTTTTTTTCTTAGGTGCCTTTCCTATTCATCTTAAAATTGGTCAAGTTGATGGAAGTAATTTTAGACGCAGTCGTGTTATTAAGACAACTTTAGATATAAACAAAAAAACAGACCTTGCTATCAAATATGTTGATAATAGTGGTAAAGGTTTTTTTAAAAATAATGTGGCACAAAATAGAAATTATCTTGTAGCTGAGTTTGGATATAAATTTTAGCTTTCAATAGGCTTGTTTGAATTTAAAATGACAAAAACATTGATAATAGTAGTTTGCATAATAATAGTAATTGCTTTAATAATCTTTCCACTATTTGTTTCTTACAAAGCTCAAAAGAATAGAAAAAATAAATAATGTTTGGTCAATTTTTAAATATAATTGTTAGATCTATTAAATTAGATAAAACTCTTTACAAAGATAATAGGAACTTTGGTGAAGCTGCAATATATTTTGCAGGCCTTATCATGATATTAGATGGCTTAGCCGGAGCTGTTGCTGCAAACACTGTTATTAAAACTGCTGTTGCAATGTCTGGCTTAACTGCCATTCTTACTTGGTTTGTATGGGGACTATTTATTTATGTGATCGGTGTAAAATTATTTCCAGACAAAGAAACTAAAGTTCCATTTAAAAAAGTTTTAACTGCGGTAGGGTTTGCTCATGCACCAGGGCTTTTAAGATTTTTTGCTGTAACACCAGATTTAATGATCCCAATAATATTTTTAACTCAGTTTTGGATATTTGCAGGATTAATCATTTCAACAAAACAAGTTTTAAATCTAAAGTCTAATTTTAAATCATTTGGAATAGTCTTTTTAGCTTTTTTAATAATTGCTTTTCTTTCAATATCGTTTGTAATGAGCAAAATGAATGCTTTACCTATTAATAATATTAGTTAAATCGGAAATATAGTTTTTGAAAGTTTACAAGAATTACAGGTTTTAAATCCTGTTAAAATTAAATTTTGAGAAACACTCGGGTCTTCTTTTTTACACTCTTCACAAAAATTATCTAATTGAAGAACTTCTTCATCATTATTTGTTTGATCATCAAAGTCTTTAGTCATTATCAGTAAGACCAGCCCCCGCTCCACCTTGTTTTAGGCTTTCATTTTCTTCAACAAACGTTTCTTCTGAAAGCTTATATAATTCATTCCATTCTTTTTCTTCAAACGAGTCTCTGTTTTCTAAAACTTTTAAGTAAATATTTTCAGCAGTTTCGATGATTTCGTTTTTAGTGTAATTAGAATAAATATTGTTATTAAAGTTTAACAAAAATTCCCTATCATCTATTTTTAAGAATATTCTTTTACCAATCACCTCTGCCGCCCTACTTACAAATGGTAAGAAAAGTAATGGATATGAGACTTTTTTAAACGTTATCTCATTTAAAGTTTCTAAAGTTTTAATCTGATCTAAAAAATTTACTCCTGCAATTATTGGGCAATATTCATTTTTATTGGCCTCATTGTCTTGCTTTATGATACTGATATTATCTAATCTTAATTTTTTTTTTTTCTTAAAAAAACTATTTAAGTTTTTAATTCCAGGTAAGCTAAAAATCTCAAGTAGCCTTATATTTTTTCCAATCTCTTCTGCAATCCCCCATGAATATCCAGCAGCCCTACTCGATCTTTTAGAAACTGTGTCTATTTCACTTAATGATCTCATGTTGATTAATTATAAACCCAATGTTCATCATAGTTTTTTAATTGCTCTGGTAAGGGTGCTCCTTGAAACATACATATTCTTAACCATTTATCAGAACGTGGATCAAATTTTAATGCTCCAAAAAATGATAACTTTAATCTCAGCATATCAATAGGCATTATTTTTTGGCCAATGGTATTATCTTGTATTTCAGAATAAGGAAATTTCTCTACTATAAATGCCCTTCTAACAACGTGTCTTAATTCATTATTAGTTGATAAAAATTTAGCTATTGACCAGCTATTTTTAGTTACCAATAACAATTCATAAAGTTTTTTAATGTCTCTTGCAATTGCTAGAGGTTGCTCTAACTCAGCACCCACTTCATCAAATCTATTTGCTAGTCTTGGTTCTTCTTTATTTTTTGAAATAAACCAAAAATTTAAATTATTTTCATCTTTAGTAAAATCTATAGTTAAGATATCGGGGTATTTTTTTTCTAAGATCAGCTTTAAGTCTTCTACCGTTCGCTCAGTTGGAATATTAAAATATTTTTCTTCTTCAGAGCTCATTTCTTTAATTAACGGAGACGTTATATCGTCATAAGGTTCCATCATCATTGAGACGACATATTCAATACATTCTTCACAATATTCTTTTTCTAAATGGAGATATAATTCATTAAAAGCATAATCTTGCTCAAAATTAAAATCATTATCTAAGTAGACAATAAATTCATTAAGATCTTTTAATAAAGATTTAATTTTATTTATTTGATATTCGCTTTCAGTATTCCAAGAAGTGATATTTTTTATCGATTTTTTTAAACATTCTAAAAATAAGTTTTTATCTTTCTCTGATATTGTTTTTATCTCTCTTATCTTTTTTAAAGAAATCTCTCTTGCTGAAATCCAATTATTTAAAAGAGTTGGATGGTTAACAATAAATGGAGCCATTCCAAGGCCTGTAGAGTTTCCTATTCCTAAGCTTTTACAAATATTTATATCAAGACTTACAGCTTTTTTTGGGTTCTTGTTTTTTGCAACGTGATTAACCTGATCAAAGGTAAATTGCCTAACTAAATAAACCAACATCATTTCCAATCTAAAAGGCCCATATATTTCTTCTCTATCTTTAATTCTAAACCTATCTGCTAAACCAAATTTACCTGACCCGTAAACTGCAGTTGTTCTATATAAATAACCAACACTAGTTATTAAGTCATTATCAGGCTGTTTACCTTCACTTAAGCATTCAACTACATGATTGAAAACTCTAACTGATTTATTGGCTCTTGAAAGCGTTAACTCTTTATAGGAAAGCCTGCCAAACTCTTGTTTTGGTACTTCGTTTTTTAATCTTTCAATATCTTGTTTTTTTGGAACGCCATCAAAAAGCGTAAAGGCTGCATCCCATTTAGTAGCTATAACTCTATCTGATCTTTCATTTTCATCCAATTTATTTGCAAAACATATTAATGAATACACTCTATTTTTTTTTCTTAAATGAATAAACTGCTGTGCCATAACCATGTTCATTTAATTCAAATAAATCTCTTTTATAATCCCAATCTTTAAACTCTTTTAAAAAACTTCTTAAAAATGAAAGTTTAGATTGATGAAATGACCCTAGTCTTGATAATTTCATTACTACATTGGGGTCTCTTAATGAGATATTCATTGGTTCATTTCTTTATAAAAATTGTACCAGTTGTTTCCAAGAATTCCATTAACTTCACTTTCTGAAAAGCCAACTTTTTTAAATCCTGCTTCTAAGTTTTCAAACCCTCTTGCATCTAAAAACCAATCAGGTTGTTTTGGAAAGCCAGGTTTATTTTTTGATCCTTCTCCATAATTTTTGCTTTTAGTCCAAGTACCATTTCTCATCCACTCAACAATAGTATCTGGTTGGTTTAGACAAAGATCTGAACCAATTCCTATTTTTTCAACCCCCATAATCTCAGCAGTCTTAGCTGTCATTTCACAAAAACTTTCTAAAGAACAATCTGTTCCAGCTTTTAAGTGATGGGGATATAAAGAGAGACCCAGCATTCCTTTGTGTTTGGATAAAATTTTTAGTAGTTCGTTTGATTTGTTTCTCTTAGCTGGATGCCAAAATGAAGGGTTAGCATGAGTTATTGCAATTGGTTTTTCACTTATCTCAATTGCATCAATTGTACTTTTTTCTGCTGAATGAGACATGTCTATTACAAGACCTAGTCTATTCATTTCTTTAATCACCTCTCTACCAAAATTAGTAACTCCACTATCAATTGCTTCATAACATCCTGTCGCTAGTAAGGACTGATTGTTATAGGTAAGCTGCATAAACCTGCATCCTAAATCGTAAATTTTTTCAACTAATCCAATATCGTCTTCTATAGGTGAGCAATTTTGAAAACCAAAAAAAACTGCAGTTTTATTTTCAGATTTAGCTTTCTCAATATCTTTAAAACTTTTACCGTGAAAAATTAAATCAGAATTTTCTGAAAAGTAATTTTCCCAGTTTTTTAATACCGTTTTTAGCTCACCAAAATCTTCGTGGTAAACAATAGTTACGTGGATTGCATCCAGTCCTGCTTGTTTATTGATCTGAAAAATTTCTCTAGACCAGTTACAATATTGTAAATTATCAATTTTAAAATTCATTGTGATCTTATTTGTTTTAAAGAATATCAATAAGATTGATAAATTCTATTAATTTTATTGAAATTTTAGGCTTAATTTGAAATAACAATTTACGTTAGAATAAAATTACAACAAATGGCTAAAAATAAATTAAAAAAAGTATCAATTATTATGGGTAGTCAATCTGACTACAAAACCATGGTATTTTGCCAAAAAATTCTTAAAAAATTAAACATAAAGTTTGAAACAAAAATTATATCAGCTCATAGAACTCCTAAGAGGATGTATGAATTTGCTATTAATGCTGAAAAGAATGGAATTGCAGTAATTATCGCTGGTGCAGGGGGATCTGCGCATTTACCAGGAATGATTTCAGCTCTTACATCTCTACCAGTACTAGGGGTTCCAATTGAAAGTAAAAAGCTAAAAGGTCTTGATAGTCTTTTATCTATTGCTCAAATGCCAAAGGGAATACCTGTCGGAACATTAGCAATTGGAGAAGATGGAGCAATTAACGCTGCTTTATTAGCCGCATCTATTATCGGTCTTAGTGATTTGATTGTCAAAAAAAAATTAAACCAATTTCGTTTAAGCCAAAGCAAATCTATTAAAAAAAAGCCAAAATAGTTTTAAAATATGTCTAAACCAATTCTTGGAATTATAGGTGGAGGTCAGTTAGGTAGTATGCTTGCTATTGCTGCAAACAAACTTGAAATTAAAACAGTTATTTTTTGTGACGATATTGATGCTCCAGCACAAAATTTTTCTAATGATTTTGTACACGGTGAATATAATGATAAAAATAAGATTAATGAGTTTTTGAATAAGGTTGATGTTGTAACTTATGAATTTGAAAACATTCCTTACGAAACATTAAATGAAATTAATAGGATAAAACCTGTTTTACCAAAACCTTCTGTAAATAGAATAATTCAACATAGATTAGCAGAAAAAGATTTTATCAATAATTTAAACATAAAAACTACCCAATATATATCTATTGAAAAAAAATCTGATATGGAATCAGTTCAAGATTTATTGCCAGGTATACTTAAAACCACAACACTAGGATATGATGGTAAGGGGCAACATCCCATTAATAGCTTAGAAAATTTAGATACAATTAATATTGATTATTCAAAAGGTTATATTTTAGAAAAATTAGTAAAATTAAAAAAAGAAATCTCAATAATTATTACTCGATTTAGTGATCACAAATATGAAATTTATGAGCCCATTGAAAATGTACATGAAGACCAAATTTTAAAAAATTCTAAAATCCCAGCAAAAATTAGTGATAAAATTTTAGAACAGTCAAAACTATGGGCAACACAAATTTCAGAAGAATTAAAATATATTGGAACTTTATGTGTTGAATTTTTCATTGATAGAAATGATAATCTTTATGTAAATGAAATAGCACCAAGAGTTCATAACTCAGGGCACTTAACAATTAATGCATATAATGTAAGTCAATTTGAAAATCATGTAAGAGCAGTTTGTAAGCTAGAACAGATACCTCTTAAAAAAATATCCAATGCAATGATGGCAAATATAATTGGTGACCAAATTAATAATTATAGAAATAAAAAACATAATGAAAATGAATTTTTCTTTGATTATCTTAAGAAAGAAATTAAACAAAAAAGAAAAATGGGACACCTAACAACCCTTCTTAAGTAGATGTTACTAAAATGTTAAAATCAATCGAAGGAAATTTTGATAACCCAGAAGTTCATGAGCTGCTTATAAAGCATTTCATTGAATTAAGATCTGTATCACCTGAAGGAAGCGCTCACGTTCTTGATATAGCCGGATTAAAAGATCCATCTATTAAATTTTGGAGTTTATGGGAGGAAAATGTCTTAATGGGAAGTGGAGCATTAAAATTCTTAGATAAAGAACATGGTGAATTCAAATCTATAAGAGTTAGTGATAACTTTAGAAGCAAAGGAAATGGTACAAAAGTCATAAATCACTTAATTAATGAGGCAAAAAAACTCAATATTAAAAGATTAAGTTTAGAAACGGGTGCTGGTGAATTCTTTTTGACTGCTAGAAAATTATTTAGTAAGTGTGGTTTTAAGTCCTGTGAGCCATTCTCACACTACAAAAATGATATCAATTCTATTTATATGACCATGTTAATAAGCAACAAGTAAGTCTTTAATTATTTAATCTTTTAAATTTAGTTGACAAAACCTCAATAAATCTAAACAAAGCGTGAATTACTTAATTATAAGTAATAAAAGTAACATAATAAAAAGTAAGAAGATAAATATGAGTCTACAAGGAAAAGTAAAATGGTTCAATCCAACTAAAGGTTTTGGTTTTATTGAAAGAGAAGATAAAGAAAAAGATGTATTCGTTCACGTTTCAGCTGTTAGAGATGCTGGTATGAACGGTTTAGATGAAGGTCAAGCTTTGACTTTTGAAGTTGAAGATGGTCCAAAAGGTCCTTCAGCGGTAAATTTAAAAACTGCATAATATTCACACTTTCTATTGGCTGCGATTTTTTAATTAAATTAATTTTTTAATTATTTAGGTAAATATTTCAGCCAATACCAATCAGTTTTTTTTAAGAAATTCACTCACTATCGTATTAAATTCATCTGGCTTCTCTAAATGAACGTTATGAGAGCATCCTTTAATTATTTTTAAATTACTATTAGAAATATTATCATTCAGAGTTTCAACTTGATTAAAATTATAAGCCTTATCTTGATCTCCCCAAACTATTAATGTTTCATTTTTAATATTTTGTAAATTTTTAACTCCATCCCAATTTTTCATAGCAACAAGTGCATTGTCTGTTGCCTTTAAAGATGTTTGTTTTCCAGCTTCTTCACAAAGATAAAAATATTTAGATTTATCTTCTTCAATGAACCATGTTTTTGCAATTTTATAAGCTGTACTTTCCAGTCCGTTAGTTTTTAGTTTTTCTCTAGAAACATCTATAGTTTCAAATCTTCCAGGTATATTTCCCCTGGGTCCTGTACCATAACAGATTAACTTTAAGATTTTTTTACCTGCTAACTTAACCATTTCTTGCACAATCATACCTCCCATGGAGTGGCCTAATAAATAAAAATGTTCTATTTTTTTTTTTTTCTAAAGTTATCAATATAGATTTAGCCATACATTCAATTGAATTACATGGGTTGACTTTATTGCTTTTTCCAAAACCTGGAAGTGCTGGAGCAATAACTCTATAATTTTCTTTAAAGAAATCTATTTGTAGCTTCCACATTTCAGAAGAACCTAAAAAACCATGGACTAAAACTAAAGGAATCCCACTTCCCACATCTTCGGTAAATATATCTTGCATATTCATTAATTATTAATAATCATTGAATATAACAATTATGATTAAAAGAAAAATAACAAATCTAAAAGATATTGAGTTTACACCATTTGATAATTATGGAGCAGTTGTGCCTGGGATGAGCTGGCATAAAATTAGCTATAGCAGAGAAAACGACGGACAAGGAACTTATGTTTTAAAAATGGAACCAGGTGCAAAAAGTCTACCTCACGAACATAAAGGTTTTGAAGAATTTTTAATGTTAGATGGGGAATTAACAGATCCAGATGGAAAAATTTTTAAAAAGGGGGATTTTATATCTTTTGAACCAGGATCAAAACATTCATCACACACAATAAATGGTTGCTTGGTTTTAGTCTTTATGAGAGGTATTAATCAACCATTGTAAGAGCAAAAAACAAATTTTTAACAATATTTAAAAGTATTAATAATTATGATTGGTATATTAGGAGGAATGGGAACACAGGCTGGGCTTGATTTTTGCAACAAGCTTGCAATGCTTAATAGAGGTAAGATTGATCAAGAATACCCTCTTTTCATGCTTTACAATAAATCTAATATACCCGGAAGACCAGAGTCAATCGGAGTTCATACTAAAAGATTTTCAGATCTTCCAAGAAATTTAAAAAACAATACAAAGTATAATCAGGTTTTAAAAAGCTTACTCGAAGGTTGTAGATCACTAGAGAAAAGTGGCTGTAAGTTTATTGTCATACCCTGTAACACTGCTCATTATTGGTATGAAGATTTAAAAAAGAAAATAAGAATTCCAATAGTAAATATGCCTAAAGAAGTTTTTTTATATACTAAAAAAATTTATAAAAAGAATTCAAAAATTGGGCTTCTTGCAACAGAGGGCACTTTAAAAACAAAAATTTATGAAAAATTATTTAAGAATGAATATAAATTGATTACACCTCTTCAAGATATGCAAATTAAATCTGTTAATAAAACTATCAAACATGTAAAAATGGGTAATATAAAATTAGCTGAAAAATCTATTAAACCAGCAATTAATTATTTAATTAAAAATAATTGCAAAAAAATTATATTAGGTTGTACGGAATTACCTATAGCAATTTTTGCATTTAAATCATTGAAGAATGTTAAGATGTCAAAACTATATTTGGACCCTAATTTAATATTAGCCAATTCATCTATGGCAAAATATAGAAAATAATTAATGCTTTCTAAGATAAAAAAACCTTATGTTATTTATTTAGCTGAAGTTATTTATAAAGATATAACTGATATTAAAAAAAATAATTTAGATATTTCTAATATAGATGCCATTGAGGGGTTTATAGGTACAAAAAAATATGAAGAAATAAGCAGTGGTAAGTTTCATGATGATTGGTTTGAGTATTTAAAAGATAATAAATTTATTGATAAAGATAGTGGAGAAAAAATACCAGATGAAACCATTAAACTTTTAAATGTACAAAAAGATGCTACAGTAAAACAATTAATAAAGTACCCTGACTTGTATTACGCTAAAAGCTCCTTTCCGCTTGAAATTTCTCAGCGTGCTTTTGATTTTTTATGGAGAATGTGTGAAAGTTATGAACTGTGGTGTAAAGAAACTGGGCAGTCAGAACAGCTTTTATTGAATATTACTGATTAGCTAATTGAATAATTTTACTTGTCTTTTCTATTCTGCTTTTTACTAAAGCAAAAAACTCTTCCTGTTTTTCTTTTTCCTCAATTTTTTTTTTATTGTCTACAAGACTTTGAACATTTTCTGTGGGAGACTTGCCGGTAATTTTTTCAACTGCATGATTAGAGCCATATGAAAGACTAGCCTGATAGATATTACCAGTGCTGGCTAATGTGTAAACGGGTCCTAATAAAGCAGTAGTTTGCACACAACCGTTAAAAAAAAGTAGCAAGAATAATCCAGCAATTGTATTATTTGAAATCATTATACTTATGATTAATTCTAAGTATTTATAAGTACAACTCAAGAGGGAAAGTTCTCATTATGGATATTAATCTCTAATATTGTTTCCAAATATCACCTATAAACTCAGTATGGTTAAAATTTTTCCATTCATCTTTATCATTTTATGGTCATCAGCTTTTGTAACAACAAAGCCGATAATAGATAATAGTGATCCCTTTGCTGCATTAGCATTTAGATTTTTTGTTGTAGCTATTGGTTTCTTTATTTTTTCAATTTATACAAAGCAAAAAATTTTAACTAATACTACAAACTTTTTACAGTCATTTTTTAGTGGAATACTTTTTCATGGTGTTTATTTGGGTGGTGTTTTCTATTCTGTTTCAATTGGAATGCCTACAGGTATTGCAGCATTGATTGTTACCTTGCAACCAATCTTAACTAATGCTTTGGCAGGAAAATTCTTAGGTGAAAAAGTTACTTTCAAACAATGGGTTGGGGTAATCCTTGGATTTATAGGTGCTGCTTTAGTTTTAGGTTTTGATATTGGGTCGAGCCTTCCTGTTTTTGGAGTAATAGCATCTTTTGTTGCTCTACTAGCTATTACAACATCAACTTTATGGCAAAAAAAAATAAGTAATGATTTACCTTTGTCTGTAAGTAATATGT
Source organism: Candidatus Pelagibacter sp. Uisw_121 (assembly GCF_047722545.1). Lineage (GTDB taxonomy): Bacteria > Pseudomonadota > Alphaproteobacteria > Pelagibacterales > Pelagibacteraceae > Pelagibacter. The sequence continues at coordinate 846,593 of NZ_CP159816.1, forward strand.
ATCAAGCAATAGGTGGTTGTTCTTTACACATAATAATTATTTTAATTTTTAGTAAACCTTATATTAATTTTTCGCCCACATTTTTAATAGCAATGAGTCATCAGATATTTCTTGTATCTTTTGGAGCATTCACAATCTTAATGTATTTAATTAAAAATAACTCAGCAAGCAAAACAGTTTCTATATTTTTTTTGATACCACCAACTACAGCAATAATGGCATGGTTATTTTTAAATGAAAAATTAAATAATTTAGATCTAATTGGTTTTGCAGTAGCGACTCTTGGTGTTTATATTGCAACTAGAAAGCAATAAAGTTTAAATCCCTTTATAGCCAAATTCTAAACAAGCATCCGTAATAGAGTGATAAAAAGATTCTCCAAAACTTCGTAATGAGAATATTCTAACTTTGTCTGGATTATCATCTAACATATCAATTGTAACAGACATTCCGTTATAAATTGAATTTAGACAGGTGTCTTTTTTCAATTCATTAAAATTAAAGGGACATCCTTTTTTCAATATCTCTTTTGTATTTTTTCCTTCTACTTGAATTATCGTTCTGCTATGAGATATATTTGTTATAGCAAAATCTGTATCAACTAATTTTTCATTAATTTCTTTTAAAATTTCTTTTTTTGAAGAAACTAAAAGCCAGTTATTTGTGCCATTCCATAAAATTCTTGTATTAGCATTACAGTTTATATTTAGGGCTTCATTTTTTAAGCTCAGATTATCTATTTTAATATTTTCAATAGCTATTAAGGAGCTATTATATTTAACAATTTGAATAATTAGAAAATCACTTAATTCACTTACTTTTAATAACTCATCATCATTTTTCCCTTCATGATCACCAAATACTCCTTTGCTATGAATATTCTTTAATGCAGAAATTGAACTCATGATCTCACCCTTTCACCCTTTGGGTCTACATAGTGTGATGAAACTATCTCTACAGGTATTGTTTTATTTTTTAAGGGTGACATTGCGAATAATTTTTGACCAATCATATTTTTCCCGTCCTTAAGAATTGCTAATGAAAAGGGATTATCATTTTCAACACTCCAACAAGATGCAGAAATATATCCTAATTTAGGATTTGGAATTGGAGCCATTGCATCTTTAACTAAATGAGATCCTTCAGGGATACTTGTTTTTTTATCAACTGGAATGACACCAACCACTTTTTGTCTATCTTCTGCAACAAAAGCTTCTCTATCTAAAGAACGTTTCCCTATAAAATCTTTCTTTTTACTAACAAGTCCTTCTAGAGAGTTATCATAAGGAATAGTTCTACCATCAAGTTCTGATCCTGCAATATGACCCATTTCAATTCTTAGAGTTGATAGTGCTTCAGTTCCGTAAGGCTGAATATTAAATTCTTGCCCAATTTCCATTATTTTTTCCCACATAAAATTTCCATTGTCTGACCCAACATTGACTTCATAAGCAAGCTCTCCTGAAAATGAAATTCTAAAAATTCGTGCATGAACTCCAAATAAATCAGCTTCTTTATATCCCATAAAAGGTAAGCCTTCATTAGAAGCATCGATATTTGGAAATAATTTTTGTAATAAATCTCTAGATTTTGGTCCTGCAATTGCTGCTCCAGCCCATTGCTCTGTAGTTGATACTACATTTACATTAAGCTCTGGCCATACAAGCTGCAAATAATACTCTATATGAGACAAAACATTTGCTGCTTGTGCTGTTGTTGTTGTCATGTGGTAATGGTTTTCAGAAATTCTTGTTGTTGTTCCATCATCCATGACAATTCCATCTTCTCTTAACATTACACCGTATCTTGCTTTACCAACGGGTAATTTTAACCAGGCATTAGTATAAACTCTATTTAATAATTCTGCTGCATCGGGTCCTTTAATATCAATTTTGCCCAAAGTAGTTACATCACAAACTCCAACATTTGTTCTAACGTTTTTAGCTTCTCTTTTTGAACCTTCAAATAAAGTTTCTTCTCCAATTTTATAATATCTTGGTCTCAACCAGACACCTGCATCCACAAACACTGCATTATTTTTTTCATGCCAAGAGTGCATTGGTGATTTTCTTGTTGGTTTAGAATGTTTGCCAATTTCTCTTCCAACAATCGCACCAATAGTAACTGGTGTGTATGGAGGTCTAAAAGTTGTGTGACCTACCTCTGGTACTATTTTATTTTCTATGTTTGAAACTAGTTGCAAGCCGTTGAGATTACTTGTTTTTCCTTGGTCTGTGGCCATTCCTAGTGTTGTGTATCTTTTTACATGTTCAATAGACCGATAACCTTCTTTTAGTGCAATTTCTACATCAGAAACAGCTACATCATTTTGAAAATCTAAAAATCTTTTATATGTTTTTCCTTTAGGTAAAGGCACACACCAAAATTTATCGTGTGTAGTCGATTTTTTTTCCATGACTGTTGGCGATGATGTTTTGTGATCATTATTAGTAATTTTTTTTGATAATTCGTATCCACTATTAAATGAACTTTTTAAAGTTTCATCTAATGTAAAAGTTCCATTTGCAGCGCCTAAAGTTGTTTCATTTTGTTTTGATAGTCCTGGTACAAATGCATCTATATCTTTATTAAAGGTAGTTTTATTTCCTGATTGAGAGGCTAAATGAATTGTTGGAGTCCAAAAGCCTGAAACACAAATGCAATCACATTTAATATTTTCTAAGGTTCCTAATTCATTTTTATCATCTGAAATTTTAGCAACTTCAGCAGATTTAACTTTTTTATAACCTTTAGCTGCAACAACTACATAAGAAAATTTAATTTGAATATCTAATTTTTTTGCTTCATCTATGATTTCCGACTTAGGTTCTTTTCTTGTATCTAAAATAATAGGATCAACACCATTTTTTTTAAATTCTATAGCCGTTTCATATCCACTGTCATTATTTGTAAATATTAAAGGTTTTTTACCAACTAAAACTCCATAGACTTTTAAATATTCTTTTGCTGCAGAAGACAACATCACTCCAGGTGTGTCATTGTTCCCAAATACTAAAGGTCTTTCAATTGAACCTGATGAGATTAAAACTTCTTTTGCTCTAATATACCAAAGTCTTTGTTTTGGATTATATTTTTTAGTTTTAGGTAAGTGATCACTTAATCTTTCTGACATCACTAACATATTGTGATCGTAGTAACCAAATACTTGAGATCTATTCTTTACTGTTACGTTAGACATTTCTTTAAGTTCAGAAATAATATTTTCTACCCATTCTTTTCCTGTTTGATTGCCAATATTAACTTCGCTAGTTAATAAAGTTCCACCAAATCTAGGTTTATCTTCCGCTAAAATTACTCTTGCTCCATTTTTAGCAGCAGCATATGCGCTTGCTAAACCAGAAGGCCCTGAACCTGCAATCAATAAATCACAATACTCATATTTATGTTCGTATCTTTCCTTGTCATGTTTGATTGATGCAACTCCGAGTCCTGCAGCTTTTCTTATAAATGGCTCATAAACTTTGTACCAAAAACTTTTTGGCCACATAAAAGTCTTGTAATAAAATCCTGCTGGAAGAAATATCTTTAAAAAATTGTTAATTGCTCCAATATCAAAATTTACACTTGGCCAACAATTAACACTTGTTGCTTCCAAACCTTCAAAGAGTTCTTGTTCTGTAGTTTTTACATTTGGTTCAGTTTCATTATTTCTACATAATTGAACAATTGCGTATGGTTCATCCACCCCTGCACCAAAAAAGCCTCTAGGTCTATGATATTTAAAGCTTCTTCCTATTAAATGAACTCCATTAGCAAGTAATGCTGATGCTAAAGTATCACCCTCATAACCAAAATAAGTTACTCCATTAAATTTAAATGAGATTTTTTTATCTCTATTTATTAATCCAATATTATCTAATCTATAATTTTGTGTCATATTAAATATCTTCGTTAGCTTTAACTGTTTTAAATATTTCGTGAGTTGCAGTGTCTCTTTCTACTTTAATCCACTGTCTGCATCCTGATATATGCTGCCATAGTTCTTTGTGTTTTCCTCTTAAACTTTTTCTATTGTAGACAAAGTTATCCCAATCTTGATCTGAAACTTCCTTATTAAGCTCTGGCCTTTTAACGGTTGCATCACCACCATATGAGAATTCATTTTGAGATCTCATCCCACAGTGAGGGCATTTAATATGAAGCATTTATGAGATCCATGTTTTGGTTCCAAGTCCTTTTTCATCTAGTAAGTGACCGGTATTAAATCTACTCAAACTATATCCAGCATTTAATTTATGAACTCTATCTTGAGCAATTGTATGCGCAAATGTCCATCCTGATGCGGGTGTTGCTTTAAATCCGCCATAACACCATCCACAGTTTAAATATAATCCTTCAATATGAGTTTTATCTATTATAGGCGAACCATCCATAGACATATCCATTATCCCACCCCAAGTTCTAAGCATTTTTAATTTACTAAGGAAAGGCATCATGGCAATTCCCTCTGTTAAAACATGTTGAAGGGTTGGAAGGTTTCCTCTTTGTGCATAGCTATTATAGCCATCCAAATCTCCACCCATTACCATTTCACCTTTATCCGACTGACTAATATAAAAGTGTCCTGCACCAAAAGTTACAACTCTATCTAAAACAGGCTTTACGGGTTCTGAAACACAAGCTTGTAAAAGATGTGTCTCAACTGGTATCGTCATATTTAATTTTTCTGCTAAAATATTTGTACTACCTGCAACACATAGTCCAATTTTTTTTACTTTAATATCCCCACGAGAAGTTCTAACTCCTTGAATTTTTCCACCGACAACATCAAAACCTGTGACTTCACAATTTTGAATTATATCTACACCCATTGAATCTGCTTGACGCGCATAACCCCATGCAACAGCATCGTGTCTTGCCGTTCCAGCACTTGGTTGCATTAATCCACCAAATATAGGAAATCTTACATTGTCTGAAAAGTCTGCCATTGGAATAATTTCTTTTACTTCTTCTCTATTTAAAAGAACTGCATCAATACCATTTAGGCGCATTGAATTTCCTCTTCTTGCAAAAACATTCATTTGGGCATCTGAGTGTGCAAGATTAATTATTCCTCTTGGAGAAAACATTACATTGTAATTTAAATCCTGGCTCATCTTTCTCCATAGATCCATTCCAAACTCACTGAACAAAGCATTGTCGTCATGCATATAATTTGATCTAATAATCGTGGTATTTCTTCCCATATTTCCACCACCAAGCCATCCTTTTTCAATGATAGCAACATTGGTAATGTTATGTTCTTTTGCAAGGTAATATGCGGTAGCTAGCCCATGGCCTCCACCACCAATAATAACAACATCATATTCCTTTTTTGGAGTAGCATCTTTCCAGGCTAAATCCCACTTTTGATGACCGGAGAAAGCATTTTTTATAAGGTTAAATATAGAATATTTTTGCATCAGTTAATTTTATCTAAAAGAATATAAATAGTTATTATTATTTTTATATATAATTTTTATAAGTTTCAAAAATTCATAAAAGAAGATACTAATTCTTCAAAGAAATTTTAATTTATAGGAGTTTTAGATGAACGAAGTTAAATCAGACATTCAGATAGCTAGAGAAGCTAAAATGCAACCTATAAATGATATTTTAGCCAAGATAAATGTACCAGATGAAAGCTCAGCTTTTAGTCCAATGGGCAGACACATTGCAAAGATTAATTTAGAATATTTAGATACTTTAAAAGATAAACCAAATGGAAAACTTATATTAGTTACAGCGATCACTCCCACTCCTGCTGGTGAGGGAAAAACCACAACTTCAGTTGGTTTAAATGATGGTCTAAATAAAATTGGAAAAAAATCTATAGTTTGTTTAAGAGAACCAAGCCTTGGTCCCTCTTTTGGAATGAAAGGTGGAGCAGCTGGTGGTGGTTATGCTCAAGTAGTTCCAATGGAACAAATTAATTTACATTTTACTGGAGATTTTCACGCAATAACATCAGCTCATAATTTGTTATCAGCATTAATTGATAACCATATCTACTGGGGAAATAAATTAGATATCGATGTTAGAAGAATTGTTTGGAAAAGAGTAATGGATATGAATGATCGTTCATTAAGATCTATAAATATAAATTTAGGTGGAGTTGCAAATGGTTTTCCAAGAGAAGATGGTTTTGATATAACTGTTGCATCTGAAATCATGGCAATCTTTTGCTTATCAAATGATTTAGAAGATTTAGAAAAAAGAATTGGAAATATTACAATTGCATATACTAGAGATAAAAAACCTGTTTATGCTAAAGATTTAAAAGCACAAGGTCCGATGACTGTATTATTAAAGGATGCAATTAGACCTAATGTTACTCAAACTTTAGAAAACAATCCTGCAATTATTCATGGTGGTCCTTTTGCTAATATTGCACATGGTTGTAATTCTGTAATTGCTACAAAGACTGGACTAAAACTTGCTGACTATGTTGTTACAGAAGCAGGATTTGGTGCAGACCTTGGTGCGGAAAAATTTCTTGATATTAAATGCAGAAAGTCAGATTTAAAACCTAGCTGTGTTGTAATTGTTGCAACTATTAGGGCTTTAAAAATGCATGGTGGTGTAGCAAAAGATGACCTTAAAACAGAAAATGTGGAAGCCCTAAAAAAAGGTTTAGTTAATCTTCAAAGACACGTGGAAAATGTTAAAAAATTTGATTTACCAGTTGCAGTAGCCGTTAATCATTTTGTTAAAGATACAGATAATGAAGTAAAAGCTTTGATAGAATTTTGTGACACTATTGGTGTTAAAGCAAGTCTCTGTACTCATTGGGCAAATGGTGGTGAAGGTACAAAAGAACTTGCAAGTCATGTTGCTGAATTATGTGAGAAAAATGAAGATAAATTCAAATTCTTATATGAGAGTAAAACTCCTCTATTTAAAAAAATAGAAACAATTGCAAAAGAAATTTATAGAGCAGATGAGGTTATTGCTGATACTAAAATTAGAGACCAATTAAAAAGCTTTGAAGAAGCTGGTTACGGTGATTTTCCAATTTGTATTGCAAAAACTCAATACAGCTTTTCAACAGACCCAAGCTTAAAAGGTGCACCAACAGGACATTCTTTACCAATTAGGGAGATTAAACTTTCTTCTGGAGCAGAGTTTATTGTTGTTATATGTGGGGCTGTTATGACAATGCCTGGACTACCAAGGGTTCCAGCGGCAGATTCAATTAAGCTAAATAAAGATGGTGAAATTGAAGGTCTATTTTAGAAACTAGTTACGTAGATAATTAAGCCAGTTTCTAACTTCACATGTTCTATTATTAAAATCTAATAGTTCGTTTTGAGATTTTATGTATGAGATATGGCTTTCATACTCTTCTTCATTTAAAAAATTCTTATTTACAAATAATCGTTCTTTACGACCTTCGATAAGTTTAAGCATCTGAAAATATTCATAATCTGGATGATATTGTAAGCCAATAATTTCTGAGTTTCCTGCATTAAAGCTAACACCCATTACATTGTTAACTTCATCACTTGATAAAAGAATAGCATTTTTTGGTAATTCACTTACTTCATCAAAATTAAATGCTGGTGTGGTAAAAATTTTTTTTTTGTTTTTATATATAAAATGCTTCTCACCTTCATTATTAATAATTACGTCTGATGCAATTCCAATATGAGCACCATTTTTTCCAGGATTTACTTTACCCCCAGCTGCTGTTGAACAGACTTGTAATCCCCAACAAATTGCTAAAATCTTATTTTTATGATTAAAGCAATTAGAGGCAAAATTAATATGTTTCTTAATCACATCTGTCATATCATTTATTCTCATTGCACCACCGGTAAACATGATGCCATTATATTTATTCATATTTTTCAGAGCATTCATTGTCTCATCATCATGACCAGGATTTATAATTTCTGTAATTGCAGATGGTTCTATCTTTAAAATTAAGTTTTTTAAGTTATCTGCTGCAGAAGCTCCAGCAGCTTTAATAAAAAACTCACTATCTTCTCTAATATTTCCTTCAACAATTAAAATATTCAAATTACTCATTTAAATAATTCTCCACTCATGCTATGCTGATACATTGTTCTCATATCATTTTCGGTTAATTTTTTTGGATTTCCTCCAGTAGATGGATCTGCTAATGCCATCTTTGACAATCTATTAATATCAAAATCCTTTTCATCAATCACTTCTGATAATTTGTGAGGTATATCTAGTTTTTTTCTTAAATCTAAAACCCAGCTAACAAAGCCATCAAAAGATCTATCTTTAAGTTCTAAATAATCACAAATCTTTATTATTTTTTTTTCAATTACATCTTTATTAAAGGTTAATACATAAGGCATGAATATTGCATTGGATAAGCCATGATGAATATTATTTAAAGCATTTACTGGGTGGCTTAATGAGTGAATTGCCCCCAAGCCTTTTTGAAATGCTGTTGATCCCATGCTTGCTGCTGTTAACATGTTTTGTCGAGCTTCAATATTTGATCCGTTGTTAACTGCTTCAAGTAACCATTCATTAATTAATCTCATACCCTCTAAAGCAATTCCATCAGCCATTGGGTGATATCCTGGTGCACAATATGCTTCCAAATTGTGAGCTAGCGCATCCATACCAGTTGCAGCTGTAATCTTTGCAGGCAAACTAAGTGTTAATACCGGATCCAAAATAACTATTGAAGGTAAAAATTTAGGATGAAAAATTATATTTTTTACACCAGTTTCTTCATTTAAAATTACAGATGCTCGTCCTGTTTCTGATCCTGTTCCAGCAGTTGTTGGTACAGCAATAATTGGTGCAATTTTGTCAGAGTTTGCTTTAGTCCAATTATCATCAACATCTTCAAAATCCCAAATAGGTAGGGTTTGACCTGACATAAATGCAATTGCTTTACCAACATCTAGGCCGCTACCCCCTCCAAAAGCTATTACTCCATCACAATTATTTTTATTATAATAATCAGCACCCTCAGTTACATTGGTGCCAGTTGGATTACTCACAACATCTGAATATAATTCCGCTGAAATACCATCTTCTTTTAAATTCTCTAGCACATTGATTACAATTTTTGATTTAGCAAGACCACTATCAGTTACTAACAATGGTTTATTAATGTTTAAAGTTTTACAAGCAATACTTAGATCTTTAATTCTATCTTTTCCAACCCACATAGTTGTTGGATAATTCCAATTTGACTTCATTTAAGGATCTCTTTTTAATTTTTATTTTTTTTAATTTCTTCTTCACAAAATTTTTTAGCTTCTTCAAGATCTGTAATTTTTGATTTGGATAATTTTTGACTTCCAGCTAGGCAGGCATCGACAGCTCTTTTTAAATTATAATCGCTAAAATTTAAAATAACCACCATTCCAAGGACTATAAAAACAAATATTAATATATTTTTTACCATTGAATTTCTAATTTCTTATTTTCACATATAGTGTGTAGCATACTAAACATTAATGGAAAATGTTTAGAATTAAGATCTTGTAAAATTTTAGGTCCAATTTCTAATGCAAGTTGCGCACCCTCTACTGTAATATTTTTCATAAATTTTTCTTTAGCTTCTTTATATAAATATCCTTCACCTAAATATTTTCCCATCAAACTATTTCTTCCCCCTATTGCACTTACATATAAATCTCCTAAACCAGCTAAGCCATAAACAGTTTCTGCTCTTCCTCCATAGAAAGAAACAAATTCAACCATTTCAGAAATTGATCTATGAATTAATGAGGCTGATGTATTTAAATAATATTTAGATTGAATTTCCTTAGGTGCTTTTGAATTGCTTAATCCTTCAGAAGCTCCAATTAACATTGAATAAATATTTTTAATTGCACCTGATAACTCGATACCAGTTAAATCATCTGACACTTCTGTCGAATAATAATTTGTTGATATAATTTTTTTTAATTTTTCAGTTTCTTTAATATCTGGGTTTGCAATAACAGTGCCAGTTCTCATTTTATATGCAAGACCAGCTGCTAAACAAGGTCCTTTGATTGCTGAAATATTTACTTCTTCATGACCTTTTTCCTTGAGAAGTTTTTTAATTTTATCTGAAAGTGTTATCAATTCATTGCCCTCTATGGCTAAACCTTTTGTTAATAAAATAATGGGAGTATTTTTCTTATATTTTTTTGATATTTGATTAACAAACCATTCAATTCCTACAGAGCTAACTCCAGCAACAATTATATCTACCTCACCTTCTAGTATTGATTGTAATTTTTCAAATTTTTCTACCTTCAATTTTGATGGTAATTCAATATTTAAAGCTGGATGGAAATTATTATTTAATTGAATATTATTTATTAAATCATCTTCTAAATGCGTACCAACAAGTGTTACCTCATTTTTATTTTCTAAACATGGCACAGCGAATGCTGACCCCATTGCTCCAGCACCAATAATAATAATTTTTTTCATAATACTGTATTTTTTTATATTAATTTTTAGCATTTTGTTGGTAAAGTACAGTTATAAATTTATTAGGGAGAGGTGATTTTATGACAAAAGTAGCAATTATTGGTGCTGGGCCTTGTGGTTTATCTGCTTTGAGATCTTTTGAACAAGCTGAAAAAAAAGGTGAAAAGATACCCGAAATAGTTTGTTTTGATAAACAAGAAGATTGGGGAGGCTTATGGAATTACAGTTGGAGAACAGGTTCTGACCAATACGGCGACCCTGTACCTAACAGCATGTATAGATACCTTTGGTCAAACGGTCCTAAAGAATGCCTAGAGTTTGCTGACTATTCGTTTGATGAACACTTTGGAAAACCAATTCCATCTTTTCCACCCAGAGAAGTTTTATACGATTATATTTTGGGTAGAGTTAAAAAGGGAAATTTAAAGTCTAAAATTAAATTTAATACCTCTGTTAGCAATGTGTCTTTTGGTGGTAAAAATTTTGAAGTTACTTATCGTGATAAAAAGAATGATAAAATTTCAAAAGATGTTTTTGATTATGTAATTGTATCAACTGGTCATTTCTCAGTTCCGTTTATTCCAGAATATCCAGGAATGAAAGCGTTTCCTGGAAGAATAATGCACTCTCATGATTTTAGAGATGCTGAAGAATTTCGAGATAAAAATGTTGTTGTTTTAGGAAGCAGCTATTCTGCAGAAGATGTAGCTCTCCAATGTCATAAGTATGGGGCAAAAAGTGTGACTATAGCTTATAGACATAATCCAATGGGATTTAAATGGCCTGATGGAATGAAAGAAGTTTTTCACCTAGATAGACTTGAAGGTAATAAGGCAATATTTAAAGACGGTCATATACAAGAAACAGATGCTGTAATTTTATGCACAGGATATCTCCATCATTTTCCTTTTATATCTGAAGGTCTTAAATTAAAAACAGGGAACAGATTATATCCACCAAAATTATATAAGGGTGTGGTTTGGCAAAATAATCACAAATTAATATACCTAGGTATGCAAGATCAATTTCATACTTTTAATATGTTTGATTGTCAGGCTTGGTTTGCAAGAGATGTTATAATGGGGAAAATTAAAGTTCCAAGTGACTCAGAGATTGAAAAAGATATCAATAAATGGGTATCTCTTGAAGAAAAGTTAGAAAATGCAGATCAAATGATCGATTTCCAAACAGAGTACACAAAAGAACTTCACGATTTATCTGATTATCCAAAAATTGATTTTGAATTAATTAGAAAAACTTTTAAAGAATGGGAGCATCATAAGGTAGAAAATATTATGACATATAGAAATAAGTCCTTTGCCTCACCTGTGACTGGATCAATTGGCCCAAAACATCATACAGATTGGGAAGTTGCGATGGATGATTCTTTAAAAACTTTTTTAGATCAACCCAAAAAATAATCAATAAGTTTTGATTTTGCATGATTTTTGTAAAAAACCTTAAATCTGTCTCTGATCAAGAGTGGTCAACAACTGAGAAATACCCAGGCGTTAGGTGGAAGTTTTTAATTGATGCAGATTTTATGGGAAGTTCTGGACTTTCACTTGGTTTTGCTGAAATTGCTCCTGGAGGAGATTTAACCCTACACTATCACTCGCCTGCAGAAATATATGTAGTTACCAGTGGAAAAGGAATGTTAAATAAATCTGGTGATCTAGAAGAAATTAAAAAAGGTGATGTAGTTTATATTGCAGGAGATGCAAAGCATGCTTTAAAGAATGTTGGAACCGAAACCTTGGAATTCTATTGGATTTTTCCGACAGATCGTTTTTCTGAAGTTGAGTATTTTAACTAATCAATACCAAGATGTTTTTTTCTTTGCCCAACCCAAGTTCGAATTAGATGGTCAAATACTAGTCCTATAAAGGCAACACAAATACCCAGTGTTAACCCAATACCTGCACCTTTTTTATCAGATATGGCTTTTAAAATATATTGTCCCAAATCCTCTGTTCCAATGAATGCTCCAATAATTACCATAAATAACGCAAATACAATTGTTTGATTTAAACCAAGCATCATGTGAGGAAGTGCTAAAGGGAATTCTATTTTTAACAACCTTTGCATCTTTGTTACACCCGACATTGAAGCAGCATCATGCAATGAAGCTGGAACACTTCTCAACCCTTCAATGGTATATCTCGTTGCAGGTATAGTTGCATAAACAACTACTGCAATTAATACTGATGTGTCTGTAACTCCAAAAAGCATCATTACTGGAATTAAGTATACAAATGAAGGGAATGTTTGAAAAATATCACAGACTCCTAACATAAAACTTGTTGTATGCTTATTCTGAAAACATAAAGTTCCAACAGTAAAGCCAATTATACAAGATAAGATAACTCCAAAAGTTGCCATATATGTAGTAACTAAAGCTCTGTCCCACCACGGACTTAATGCTATAAATAATGTCAATGCACCCACTACAAAAGCTGAACGTATTCCTCCAATTATATAACCTGCTCCCATAACTAGAACAAAGGTTGCAACAATAGGCATTCTTAAATAAGCAGCACGCATAGGCTGCAATACATCAACTATCAACCATGTATTAAAAATTTTTAAAGTTTGAAAGAAAGTATCCCAAATCCAATCAACACCTTTGTTCCAAAAATCTGCAGTTGATATTCCCTTGTTATGTGGAATTTCATATAAATAATTAAAATCTTCTTTAAAATAAAAAGATCCTACATAAGCAAATATGATTCCAATCAATATTGCACCAGAAAAAAATAATGTATTTTTATAGCGCTGAAAAAAAGTTAAGTTACCAAAATAATCTATTTGCTTATTTGCCCAAGCTAAAGATAATTTATCCAACAATATCGCAATCAAACTAATACATAAACCTGCTTCCAATGCCAATCCGATGTTCAGCTGATTTAAAGCTAATAATAAATTAAATCCTAAACCTTTGGCACCTATAAACGCTGAAATTACTGCCATAGAAAAACACACCATGATAACTTGATTTACTCCAATCAAAATATCCCTTCTTGCAGTTGGGATTAATACTTTAAACATAAGTTGTAAATTATTACATCCACTCATTTTACCAGCTTCAATAACTTCAGGCGATACCCCTCTAAGACCTAACAAAGTTAGTAATATCATTGGTGGAACAGCTACAACCATAGTTATAATTACTCCAGCATGATCTCCAACACCAAAGAGGACAATTGCAGGAACCAATACTGCGTATTGAGGCATAGTCTGCATAACTAAAAGTATTGGGTATAAAGCTTTCTCCACACGTTTACTTTTGAACGCTGCAATTCCTAAACTCAAACCAAAAATAAAAGATAGTGGTGCTGCAACCAATATAAAAGAAAGTGTTTGCATCGAAGGTTTCCATTGACCAAAAATAGAAATATAAATCATAACTATAGCAGCGAATAGCGCTAGACCTTTGCCACTTAATTTATATCCAAGTACCGCTGCACCTGCAGCAACAATTGTCCAAGGCAATCCCGGCAATTCTGCCCATGAATTTTCACTTATCCAATCCCAACTTGTAAATGCAACAATAGTTTCAACACCACCTAATAAAATCTCTCTTATTAATTCTATGAGAAATGTTATAAATGAGGTTAAATTTCTTGTTATTTGTAAAACTAGAGGTCGTGTTTTAAATTCTTGAGTATCTTCATTCCAAAATTCCATTGGCATCCAATCATTCATTAAAAAAAATAATGAATCATTTATCCATATAGGTAACCATCCAAGCAAAGGAGGTAGTCTCCAAAAAACATCAAATGCATAATACCTTACTTCTGCGCCAAAGAGCGTGTAAGTGCTTTGATTTGGATCTTTAATGAATTCTGCTTGACCTCTAATAAATTTATAAGTTTCTGGAACTTCAATTGCAAAACATAAAGTAAAAAAAGCAACTAACAAAAATAACCATTGAAATACTTTTGGATATTTTTTTAATAATTCCATATTTTATTCATTGTTTTTTTTTCCACCAAAGACTGTGTGTATTATTTTTGAAGGATGAACACTGCCAACAATTTGATTATTTTCATCAATTACAGATACTGATTTTTCTTGAGTTAAGATTTTTTCAGCAACATTTTCAATTATTTCACTTCTTAAAACTTTTAAATCACTTGAATTTTCATTATTTGGTTTTTCCATCACGTCTTCTATTTTTAAAACCTTTTCTCTAGGAACTTCTTCAGTAAATTTTTTTACATATTCTGTTGCTGGATTTAATACAATGTTAGCTGGGGTATCTAGTTGTTCAATTATACCATCTTTCATTATTGCAATACGGTCAGCAAGTTTTAAAGCTTCATCAAAATCATGTGTGATAAACATAATTGTTTTTTGTAATTTTTCTTGAAGTCTCAAAAATTCATCTTGCATCTCTTTTCTAATTAATGGATCTAATGCAGAAAATGGTTCATCTAAAAACCAAATATCAGGTTCAACCGCTAATGATCGAGCAATACCTACTCTTTGCTGTTGTCCACCAGAAAGTTCTCTTGGAAAATAATTCTCTCTACCATCAAGACCAACAAGCTTAACCATTTCCATTGCTTTATTGATACTATCTTTAGTTTTAATGCCTTTGATTTGAAGTGGGAAAGCAATATTTTCCACAACCGTTTTGTGAGGAAGTAAAGCAAAGCTTTGAAATACCATACCCATTTTATTTCTTCTAAGTTCAATCAGTTCTTTATTGCTTAATGAAAGCAAATCTTGACCTTCTATAAAAATTTTTCCAGCAGTTGCATCTGTTAATCTAGAAATACATCTTAATAATGTTGATTTCCCTGAGCCTGATAAACCCATCACAACTAACATTTCACCTTTTGAAACCTCAAAAGAAGCATTGTTCACACCCACTATACATCCGTTTTCTTGAAATGCTTTGGCATCTACATTTCCATTTGCCTCTTTGAGCATCTTTTTGGCATTAGTACCAAAAATTTTGTAAACAGATTCACATTTTATTACTGTATCAGTCATAATGTTTTAATAAGTTATACGAAATAAAAATAAAAAACACTTTTTATATTATTTATACTTATTATTTTTTCTCCTTAAAAATTTTTAATAAAATAAACTCTTGTATCAATTCCAGTACTTAAAAAATTTAATACTTCACCACTGACAGTGATCTTTTCATCCACCCCAACATTATTTCCGCTCACTGTAAAGCCTGCGAAGCATTTATTATTTTCCTTATTCCATTTTACAAACGTTTCATCAATTTTATTTCCATTAATAGTATAAATGTGATGTGCTCTAAAATTCAAAAAATTGGCACCCATAATTGCACGCTGTGGGATAATCTTTGTTGCATTGCAGACTTTTTCATATTGCTCTAAAGACAATTTATAATGATCGGTTCCTTCATAAAATACTAAAATTCCTGATGGTAAACTTGAAATCAGTTCATTTTGTTTTCTTGTCTCTTCAATTCTTTCTTCTTCTATTTTCATTTTAGCAATTAGCTCTTCACCCTCACCAAAAATATTATTTAAGATAGCAAAGAAAAAAATTAGAACAATTATTAAGATGACAAGGCCTCCAAATTGTCTAACTGGCTCGGATATCTTCTTTAATCTATTTAAATATATATTTTGTAACATTTTTATCTATTCTTGAAATTTACCATTTTTCCAAATTCCTTTTTTTTCTTTTCCATCAGACCATGTAAATGTTCCTTCTCCATTCATAAAGCCATTGGCCCATTCCCCATCATAAGTTGCTCCATTTGGAAATGTTAAAATACCATTTCCACTCCACACACTATTTTTAAACTCACCTTTATAAATATATCCATTAGGCCAAGTCTCGACTCCTTGTCCTTGTTTTTGTGTGCCAACCCAATTACCTTCGTATGTTGTCTTGTCAGTGTAAGTCCATTTACCAAAGCCATCTTTACAATTTCCTTCACAGCCTGTCTTTCGAGCTGATACTGAAGTTGCAACTAAAAAACTTAAAGCTATATAAAATAAATATTTTTTCATTTTTTTAAATTCAGCTGCATAAGTAAAAAGAAATATTTTTTTCAAGATTATCACTTTTTATACCTATTGTAATTTCGTGAACTAATTCACCCGATTTTCTGTTAATTATACCTGATTCTGAATAATTTTTTCCTTCATCAAAAGCTTTGAATAAAACTATGTCTTTATTTACAACTTTTACTTCAAATTTTGCAGTTTGTGAGAGAAACAATGATAACCCGTTAATCAAAAGTTTTTCTGGTTGTTTTGCATCGATTTCAAATTTATCTAAATTTTGATCATCTAAATCTTTTGCTAAAAAAGTTTTATAATTATATTCTGAGTTCTTGAGTATTTTCTTTTCTAGTTCACATACAAAACCAATTTTAATATCCTCTTGTATGTCTATATTTTTTGCAAAAGAAGAATTAAAAACTAATAGACTGATAGATATATATAAAAAAAACTTTATCATTTAATTAAAAGGTCCGTAATTTGAATTTGTGCGAAAGCACATTCTTTAAAAAAAATCCCCCCCAACATTGTTGGGAGAGATTTCAATTTATTAACTGTTACCCTTATTTAGTAAAAGCTTGCCAAACACTCTTATTATCAGCTAACCATTTTTTAGCTGCATCTTCGTGAGTCATTTTGTCAAGGTCAACTAAAGCAGCCATTGCACCAATGTGACTTGTAGAGAATGACATTTTTTTAAATGCCGCTGCTGCCGCTGGATGTGTTTTTGGAAAGTCTGCAGTTACAGCTTTTTTCAAATAACCATCTGGCGAACCACATTTTCCATCACCACCGTCTTCTGGTCTACAACCTGCTGAATATGGAGGGAAATCTATAAAAGTAAAACCAGCACCATCTGTGAAGTTTGGTGTCCAGTTAAATATTATAGTTCCTCTTCCTTCTTTTTCAGCTGCTTTAAGTTCAGCCCAAAGTGCATCTGCACTTCCAGCAAATTTAACAGTCCAAAGATCTCCAAGCCCTAAAGCATCAACTCTTTGAGGTATTAAATCTCCATGCCAACTTTGTGGACCTTCTAGCATTCGTCCTTTTCCACCTGAGTCAGGTGTTGTAAAGTTTTTAGCACAAGCTGGATTCTTTAATGCAGTCCAGTCTGGAAGACCAGGACATAGTCCTTTTTCAGTAACCCAGTTTGGATACCCCATATCTTCAAGCGTTCTAGCTTCATGATCTCCCCAGTCAACCAAACCACCTTTGTCTAGCGCTGTAGTGAATGATTTTCCAAACGCAGATTCCCATACTTCATGAGATAAACTTACATCACCGATACGAATTGCTTCATAAACAGCTTGTGAGTCTGTGTTTACATATTTTACATTATTTCCCATACTTTCAAAAATTCCACCGATAACATGGGCCATTACAATTTGACTTGACCAGTTATGAGTTGGAATTACGATAGGTTTTTTACTATCTGCTGCATTAGATATTCCAGCAAAACTAACTACTGAAATTACTAGGGCAGATATTAATGATACTATTTTCTTCATTATATTCTCTCCCTCAATATTAAGTTTAATGACTTATGTTCTCACTTATTAAATTTATAGTCAATCCCTTATGATTATATTAAGCTAAACCTAAATTATTAAAATTTATACTGACTATGCTACATACTAGTAATGATATAAGAAATCCTGGGTTAAGAACTTTACTACCAGGAGTTGAAAGATATTTTGTAAAAGGTGGTGGCCTATCATTAATAGAAGTTTTACCAGAAGACAAAATAGAAATTATTAATGATGAGGGACAGCAAATTTGTGAAGTAGTTGTTTTCAATTCACATGGTAAATCTGATTTATCTATTTTAAGTTTAAAAGAAAATTCTAACGCAGATTTTTCAAAAAAAACTATTTCTAATGATGAAAAAATTTCAAAAATTTTAAAGAAAAAAAACTTAGAGTTACACAATGCTAAGGCATCAATTATTTTTAATAATGATTGTGTAATGGGTGAAAAAATAACGCTAACTTCAAAAGACAAATGTATAGTTATGATTGCAGCTCCTGGCGGTGCTATGAATGTTCATGAGCAGAATCCACCAACAGATTTAACAATTTTTTTATCTAAGGCTAAATTTATAGAAACAGATGAACAATTCATTTTACCAGATCCATTAAGTGACCCAATTATAGAGCAGCTTGTTAAAAGAAGAACTGCAGAAACTTATAATGTTAAGGCTGGTGAATATATTCAAATAATTGATCCAGGTGGAAGACAATGTTCAGATTTTTTAGCTTTTGATACACAAAAATTAAATGATGGAATTGAAAGTATCATAGATGATAAGGCAACCAGAACTTTTATGGGTAGTGCTTACCCTGGACCTGGTTTATTTTCAAAGTTTTATGATGGTGATCATGAAGCTATGGTTGAAGTTGTAAGAGATACCGTTGGAAGACACGATACATTCAATCTTGCCTGTACCTCAAAATATTATGAAGATATGGGTTATATGGGCCACATTAATTGCACAGATAATTTTAATAAAGGGCTAGAAAAATATGACATCAATTCTAGAAAAAGTTGGTCTGCTATAAACCTTTTTTTTTAACACAGGAATTGATGATAATAATGTTGCAACTTTTGATGAGCCTTGGTCAAGACCAGGAGATTATGTTTTATTTAGAGCATTAAAAGATCTAACATGCATATCTTCTGCTTGTCCTTGTGATGTTGATGCTGCAAATGGCTGGAATCCCACCGATATATTTGTTAGGACTTATTCAAAGGAAAAAAAGTATTCAAAGGCAATAGCATTTAGAATGAAAACAGACTCTGAACCAAAACTAACTCAAGAAACAGGTTTCCATAAAAAGACATCAGAGCTAACAAGAAACTTTGTTGAGTATAAAGGTTTTTGGCTTGCTAATAATTTTACGAATTCAGGAACTATAAAAGAATACACAGCTTGTAGAGAAAGTGCGATAGCAACTGACCTTTCTCCTCTTAGAAAATTTGAAATTTTAGGTCCTGATGCTGAAAACCTAATGCAATACACATTAACTAGAAATGTTAAAAAATTATCTGTAGGCCAAGTTGTTTATACAGCTATGTGTTATGAAAATGGATGCATGCTGGATGATGGAACTTTATTTAAAATGGGGCAAGATAACTTTAGGTGGATTGGGGGAGATGAATACAGTGGCGAGTGGTTAAAAGAACAAGCTAAGAAAAAAAATTACAAAGTTTGGATAAAATCTGCAACAGATCACATTCACAACATTGCTGTTCAAGGTCCAAATAGTAGAAAAATTTTAGAAAAGTTTGTATGGACAGCACCAATCCAACCAGCAATAACTGAACTTGAATGGTTTAAATTTAATATTGCAAGAATAGATCATGAAACAGGAACTCCAATTATGATTTCAAGAACAGGGTATACTGGTGAACTTGGATATGAAATATGGTGTCATCCAAAAGATGCTTCTGAAGTTTGGGATAAGGTTTGGGAAGCAGGAAAAGAATTTAATATTACTCCATTAGGATTGGAAGCTTTAGATATGGTTCGTATTGAAGCTGGACTTATTTTTTATGGTTATGAGTTTGATGATCAAACAGATCCCTTTGAAGCAGGAATTGGTTTTACAGTTCCACTTAAAACTAAAGAAGATGACTTTATAGGTAAAGAAGAGTTAATTAAAAGAAAAGCAAATCCACAAAAAAAATTAGTTGGTCTTGAATTAGTAGGTCATGAACCAGCAGTCCATGGGGACTGTGTTCACATAGGCCGTGGTCAAATAGGTGTGATAACAAGTGGGATGCTATCACCTAAGCTTGGAAAAAATATTGCTCTTTGTAGAATAGATGTAAAATATTCTGAGATTGGAACTGAAGTTGAAATTGGTAAGCTTGATGGTCATCAAAAAAGAATTGGAGCGAAAGTTGTTCCATTTCCTTTCTACGATCCAACAAAATCAAGAGTTAGGGCGTAACAAATGCCTGATAACAGCAAAGATCTTTTAAATTTTTGGGAAGACCAGATGAAGCAATCACATACATCAAGTAACTATTTTTTTAGAAAGTCCCCTTCTCATTACCATATGATGCTACTTGTAATGTCGGCTTACAAACTTAATGAAAAGCTTTCTGTTGAAGGACTAAAAACAAAATTGTTTAAAACCTCCAGACCAAAATCTGCTTTAATAATTAATGAGGCTTGTGAAAAAGGATTCTTTCGTTTGGAAAAAACTTCAACTGATCAGCGAATAAAAAATATCATTCCGAGTGAGACTTTTATTAATGAGTTCAAAGAATACCTGGTCACTTTAAAAAAGCTAAGTTATTAGTAGCTAATTTAACAATCTCATTAAGTTAATATTTTTTATATATAAAATTTAGTTATAAAAATAATTATATTAATTACTTTTTAGGAAAAATATTGTTTTTAAATGTCAACACTACCAACTAAAGCTAAAGTAGTTATCATCGGTGGCGGAATTCACGGTCTAAGCACAGCTTGGAAACTTTCAGAAACTTATAAAAATCCTGGTGACATTGTAATTCTTGAAAAAAAAGATACTGCAGCTGGTGCAAGTGGAATAGCTTGTGGCGTTATAAGAAATAATTATTTTCAACCAGCTATGAGAGAGTTAATGGCTCACTCTGTTTCAGTCTGGGAAAGTGACCCTAAAGCTTGGAAATATAACGCTGTAGGATATTTGCAAATATCTCCAGAAGTAATGCATGAAGATGTTGCTTCAATTTATGAACAACAAAAAGCTATTGGATATGAATCAGAGTTTATAGAGGGTGAAAAAGAATGTACTAAATACATGAAGGGAATGTTTGATGACTGGCAAGCCCAAGGTATCACATCCATACTTCATGAAAAAAAAGGTGGTTATGCATTTAATAAAGATTCTATTAAAGCTCTTGAAAGTAAATCTGTTACTAACGGGGTAAATGTAGTTAAAGGTGTAAAAGTTACAGGATTTAAAAGAGGAAGTAACAGTAAAGCTGTTACTGGTGTTGAAACAGACAAAGGAATTATTGAGTGCGAACAGGTAGTTGTTGGTGCTGGTCCATGGGTTAGAGATTTTTGGAATATGTTAGAACTTCCAAAATTTGCAAATATAAAAGGACAAGATGGAAAATTTCATAAAGAAGATATGTGGAAATATTGGATGTTGCAAGAAGGTGTTATTGGTGTTGATAAAGATTTTCTAAAAATGAATGATGGAGGTCAACCTCCCGTAATGCATGTTGACTCAACTGCACCATTATACTCAGATAAAACTAAAAAACTAATTACAGAAGATCTTTGGGGAATTTATTATAAGCCAGACATTGAAGGGCTTGGTGTTCAAGGTGGAACTTCTCCTTACATAGTTGATAAGCATTTTGACAAAGTAGATGTTGATCCTTACGGACTTGAGTCTCCTGAGTTTCAAACGACTGAAGACTTTAATGATATGTGGTGTTCAGCTCTAGCGCATTGTCAAAAAAGATTTGAAGGTAAATCAGATTTATATAGAAAAGGACCGTCAGGTGGTCTTGGATGTATGACACCTGATAACTTTCCTATCTTCGATAGATTTTTAGAAAATGTTTACATGATTGCAGATGCAAACCATGGATATAAAATGATTGGTGTTGGTGAACTTGTTGCAAAAGAAATTCTTGGAACTGAAAGTGATTTATTAAAGCCGTTTAGATTCAACCGTTACGAGAAGGGTGAACTTCATCCTACTTCTAACAGTCCCTTCCCTTGGAGTTAAACTTCTAGCCTAGACACTAATAAATTTTTCAGTTACGGTTTACAAAATTAAAAATTCATTAGAGGGAGAGATAATGACAGATCTAGAAAAACACGTTAAGCAACCTGGCAGAGATAAATTAGTAAAGCAAGTTAGAGCTAAGATTAATGAGCTAGGTGTTGAATATATTTTTTTTCAATTTATTTCTGTCACTGGAAGAGTAGTTGGTAAAGGTATTCCAACTGATCACTGGGAAAGAACTTGTGAAAAAGGTTTTCAACTAGTTTATGGTGCTACAGCAAACTTATTTGTTGATCGTCATGGGGATTATATTGGTTATGGACCAGAAGCTAAAGAGCTAGTTGGTATACCTGATCCTGAAACATTTTGTCAGCTTCCATGGGATAAAAAAGTTGCAAGAGTATTCGTTACTTGCTTTAGAAATAGAGAAGAAAGAGAAAATCCAGGAGCACATTTAACATCAGATTGCCGTGGTAATTTAAGAATACATGCTCAAGAATTTAAAAAGAAACATGGGTATCAATTAAGAGTTGGAACTGAGCCTGAAATGATGTGGTTGACTAAAAATGAAGATGGGTCACCAACAGGTAAAGGTTTTTCTAAACCATATTGTTATCATATTGACCAATTTGAGTCGTTAAGACCTGTATTTATGAAAGTTTTTGAATACGCAAGAGCAATGGGTTTTGACATGATTCAAGGAGATCATGAAGATGCGCCAGGACAATTAGAATTGAACTGGATGTACGATGATGTTTTAAGAAATGCAGATAGACTTTCAACTTATAGACAAATTTGTGCACAGGTTGCTAGAGAGTTTAATTTAATAGCTTGTTTTATGACAAAACCTTTTATGGGTGTGTCTGCAAGTGGTTGTCACACAAATATGTCTTTATGGACCGGTGGAAAAGATAAAGTAAATAAATTATCACATAAATCTTTACCTGCTATGGATGAAGTATTCACTTACGTTGAAGGTGGAACAAATACTTTTATGCCAGACACTAAAGATATTCAATTACCAGGTAAGGTTGGTTTAAAAGCTATTGGTGGTGTAATGAAACACTTAGGAGCTTTAACTGCAATTGGATCTTCAACTGTAAATTCTTATAGAAGATTATGGGATACTGGATTTTGGGCACCTGTTTATGCTGACTGGGGATTTCAAAACAGAACTTGTGGTTTAAGAGTTTCTGCACCAGGAAGATTTGAATATCGTTCAGTTGACTCAATGCATAATCCATATTTAATGGGATCTGGATTATTAAAATGTTTTGATGATGGAATAACAAATAATATTGATCCTGGAAAACCTGAGTCTAGAAGTATGTATGATGCTCAAGCCGCAGGTAAACAAGTTAAAAAATTACCTTTAAGTCTAGGTGAAGCTTTAGATCGTTTAGCTGAAGATGAAGTGATCAAAGCTGCTATGCCAGATGAAATGTATAAAGTTTTCCATTGGTATAAAAATGATGAATGGGAAAGATTTTTAGGTGCAACAACTCAGTGGGATCTAGATACTTATCTAGACTGTCTACCGTAATCTTTAATATAAATAGGGGAAATATATGTGTGGAATAGCAGGATTAATACATAGAGGAAAATCATCCAATGTAGGAAGTGAGCTACAAGGAATGCTTCAAGCTTTAAAACATAGAGGAGAAGACTCTACTGGATACGCATTGTATGGAGATACAGATGGTAAAAACTTTATTATGCGTTTCAAAGTTGGAGAAAATGTTGGTGAAGGAAGTTCTTCTATAATGGAGGATGTTTCGGTTTATGATCAAAGAAAAAAAAATTGTTGACCAATATTTATCTGAGTTGGGTGCAAAAATTGTTAAAGAGGAAAGAATTCTACCCTACTCTTTAAGATATGAACTTGCATATGACGTAAAAGATCTATTAGACTTTTCGCAAAAAATTGAAAGCATTCCAGGTGTTGAAATTTTATCTATGGGAAAATCATTAGAGGTAATTAAAGATCTAGGAAATGCTCAAATGGTTTGTGATAGATATAGTTTAGATAAACTTGTTGGAACTCACGCTATTGGTCACGCAAGAATGGCGACAGAATCTGGAGTTGATATTAAGTCTGCTCACCCTTTTTGGGGTTATCCATTTAGTGATGTTTCTGTAGTTCATAATGGCCAATTAACTAATTATTGGAATAATAGAAGAATGCTTGAGAATAAAGGTATGAGATTTATGTCTGAGTGTGACTCAGAATTGATAGCTGTTTATATTGCTCAAAAAATGAGAGAGGGAGCAAGTCTTGAAGAGGGTATGAAGGCATCTTTAACAGGTCTTGATGGAGTATTTACATATTTTGTTGCAACTAAAGATTCTTTAGGAATGGCGAAAGATACTATGGCTGCAAAACCTTTGGTTCTTTATGAATCAGATGATTTAGTAGCAATGGGTTCAGAAGAAATAGCAATCAGATCAGTTCTACCACAAGAGATAGATACATATGATCCATTTGATGGGGAGGTAAAAGTATGGCAAATATAAAAACTACAGAAAAAAAAACAAAGTCCCAGTCAATGGGTATGCACACAGAGGTGTTAACAGGAAGAACTCAACAAAAGTTTTTTAATCCTGATGAAGGTGAAAATCTTTATTATTTTGGAACTTATGATGTAGATTTTAATAAAAGAACAGAGCTAGATGTTAAAGAAATGTCAGCTCCAGAGGCTAATAAAGAGATAGACAATTTAATGAGCCAAGGTTATGGAACAATTGTTATTAAAAACCCTCAAGGTAAACACAGTTTAGGTGTTGGTATTTTAAATAAGTTGAACTTAATTTTTGAAGGAAGTTTGGGTTATTTTGGTATGGGTTCTTGTGATGGACCCACTGTAAGAATTAATGGTAGAGTTGGCTGGTCTTGTGCTGAAAACTTAATGGCAGGAAAAGTTGTTATAGAAAAAAATGCAGGATCTTGCTTTGGTGCCGCAATAAGAGGTGGTGATTTAATTTGTAAAGGAAGTGTTGGTGCAAGAACTGGGATTGACATGAAGGGTGGAACTATCATTGTTGGTGGTGACGCTGGAGCATTCACCGGTTTTATGATGCAAAGAGGAAGAATAATTATTCTTGGTGATGTTGGAATAAACTTAGGGGACTCAATGTATGATGGAACAATATTCATTGGTGGAAAAATAGGATCATTTGGAAGTGATGCTGTACCATCAGATCTTACAGACACTGATAAAGACTGGCTAAAAAGAAAGTTAAAAGTTGCAGAGATAGGTGAAAAATTTGATGTTAGTAAAATGACAAAAATAGTCGCAGGGAAAAAACTTTGGAACTATGATAATTTAGAACCTCATGAAAAGAAAGGAGCTATCTAATGGCTAAAAAGAAAGTTAAAAAAAATAGTAAAAAATTAAAAAAAACTAATGGAAGTGTTGGTGGAAAAGCTGATGTACATGCACACGAAGACGGTAAAAGAAACAAAAGTCTGTTAGGTCACAATGCTATTTTTACTCCTGAAGTCATAGACGATATTCATATTAAAGCTCAACTTGGAAGATACAGAATGCGTGGAATGGCATTGATGAAAAAAATTCCCACATTTGATGATTTAGTTTTTTTGCCAGGAACTCTAACAAGATTTGTAATTGAAGGTTATAGAGAGAAATGTGAAACAAAGACTATAATTGGACCAAATTGTGAAAACCCAATTGAACTAGATATACCAGTATATATTACAGGTATGAGTTTTGGAGCACTTTCTTATGAAGCAAAAACTGCTTTAGCAAGAGGAGCAACAATGGCTGGAAGTGCAACATGTTCTGGTGAAGGTGGAATGATTCCAGATGAAAGAAGATATTCTGAAAAATGGTATTACCAATGTATTCAATCAAGATATGGTTTTAATCCTCATCACGCTCAACTAGCTGATGCAATTGAAGTATTTATTGGTCAAGGGCAAAAAGTTGGAATGGGCGGACATTTAATGGGTCAAAAAGTTACTGATCAAGTTGCAGAAATGAGATCTCTACCATCTGGTATTGATCAAAGATCTCCAGCAAGACACCCTGACTGGTTAGGTCCAGATGATTTAGCTTTAAAAGTTGAAGAATTAAGACAACTTACAAAAAATAAAGTGCCAATTCAGTTAAAACTAGGTGCATCAAAAGTTTATGACGATGTTCGTATGGCTGCAAAATGTAATCCAGACTCAATATTTTTAGATGGTATGGAAGGTTCAACAGGAGCCGGTCCTCACATAGCTGCTGCAAATACTGGTATTCCAGGAATTGCTGCAATCAGAGAAGCAAGAAGAGCTATTGATGATGTTGGTAAAACTGGACAAGTGACTTTAATTTATGCTGGTGGTGTTAGAGATGGTGCTGACATGGCGAAGGCTTTAGCACTTGGTGCTGATGCAATAGCAATTGGGACTGGCGCTTTAATGGCTTTAAACTGTAATAAAGATATACCAGAAGCAAACTTTGAAAAAGAAATGGGTGTAAAAGCTGGTGAATGTTATCACTGTCATACTGGTCGTTGTCCAGTTGGTGTTGCAACACAAGATCCTAAATTAAGAGCTAGATTAAATCCCAATGATGCTGCATTAAGAGTTTATAATTACCTTCATGCAATGACATTAGAGGCTCAACTTTTAGCAAGAGCTTGTGGTAAAACTAATATTCACTCTTTAGAGCCTGAAGATTTAGCTGCTCTAACAATGGAGTCATCTGCATTAGCTAAAGTTCCGTTGACAGGAACTAACTATACTGTTGGTGTTGATAACTTTCACAAAATATAAGGAGTATTTATGGTTAAGAAAAAAACAAAAACAAAAGTAAAAAAAGAAAATCTAGGAGGAAAATCTAAAGAAACTGCTAGAGAAAAAATGATTGGGCAGCATATCGGTTACAGATATGATGTTAATCTACTACCTGATTATAAGAAAATGACTCCATTCTTAAAAAAATACGTAGAAGCTATGGGATGGGATGATCTTAACTGGTTAGAAGATATTCATATGGGTTATGAAGAGGATAGACCTGCTGTATTTTGTAGAAATGCAAATGGTTGGGTTACAATTCCAAAATCAATCAAATTGCCAAACAATCAACAAGACAGAGATATGATTGCAAGAGAGCTTTTAGTTAAATTTCAAATGTCTAAAAAGCACCCTCTTGTTGATTTGAAAAAAGCTTACCTTAAGTTTTAGCACCTCAATCAAAGGTTGATTATTTTTTAAAACTCATTGCTATTAGTCGCTTATTTAAGCAATGTATAGTTTGTCACGCCTCTATAAATTTTATAGTCTTTTTAAAAACTAATAGGAGAGAGATTATGGATGATCAATTAGGCGCTCTTACAGTTATATTTACAGAATTTTACTACTGGGTAACAGTAGTATTAATGTTCCTGATTCACGTCGGGTTTTGTATGTATGAAGTTGGAGCCTCACGATATAAACATCACCAGCATACTTTAATGAAAAATACCATGGTAATACCACTAGTAACGGTAACCTGGTTTTTCTTTGGTTGGTGGATTTATTGGGCATTCCCAACAGGACCGGGAATAGCACCTTCAATAATGAATGAGAGTTCAGCATTAATTACTGATGAAAGTACTTTTAGTGCGAAATGGTATGTGGCAAATACTGAATTTATGGCTGTCAACTTAGGTGACCGTATAAGTGGAGTATTCTGGGCTGCATTCTTACTATTTTCATGGACAGCTGCTTCAATTGTTTCTGGAGCAATCATTGAAAGAATTACAACTTTTGCATTTGGTATTTTAGCAATTGCAATTGGTTCGTGTTTCTGGGTAATTGATGCTGCATGGGGATGGCACTTTGATGGATGGATGCTTAAAATTTTAGGATATCATGACGCTTACGCATCAGGAGTAATTCACGCAATTGCGGGTGGATTTGCTTTAGGTGTTCTAATCGTTTTAGGACCTAGAATTGGAAAGTTCTCATCAAGTGGTGAACCAAGAAATATAGGACCAAGAAACCCATGGCTAGTTACAGTTGGATTATTTTTAATCTATACTGGTTTCTGGGGATTTTATGCGGCATGTAACATACCGATATTTGATCTTGGACCTGAGTATGGAATGGAAGGTGTAACGTACTGGACAGCAACAAACATATATGTAACCCCAACCACACTGAGTGGAATAACCTATAACTTCCTGATGTCATTATCAGGTGGATTATTGGCTGGATATGTGGTCGCTAAAGGTGATCCATTCTGGACTTACTCAAGTGGACTAGCTGGGATCATCTGTGCATCTGCAGGTAATGATTTGTATCACCCGATACAAGCAATGCTTATTGGTGCGATCGGTGTTGTTATAGCATACAAAATGCATTACTGGGTTGAACGTAAGTTCAAAATTGATGATGCAGTTGGTGCAGTAGCGGTACATGGTTACGCAGGATTTGTTGGTCTTGTAATTTGTGGGTTTGTTTTAAATGGCTATCCTTCATCTGGATACAGTGTTGGAGCTATGTGGGACGGATCAACTTATGCATCAATCAATCCACTGGGACAATTCCTTGGAGCAATTATAATGTTCGGAGTTCTTGGAATGTTACCAGGCTACGTTATTGCTAGAATACTAAGCGCTTTTGGTAAATTAAGAATACCGCGTGAAGTTGAAATAGCAGGACTAGACTATGAAATAATGGAGGACGATAGAGAAGCTGAAAAAGCGGTCGCCTCTTCAACTAGGTAAAGGAGAAAAAATATGGCTACAGTTACAAACTGGATAGATCATTTAAGTGCAAAAGAGGTTGTCGGAGCAATTTATCCGGGGGCTGGATCCACTGAAACTTTACTAGTTTTTCTTGGTGTAGTTTTTTGGATCGGCTGGCATGTTTTAACTGCTAGGTCTGAAAGTGAAAAACTTTCAAGGTTAGCAAGAAAGAGACATGGCGCTAATGATCATAAGAGCAATATTACCGACTGGTAATATCAATTAAAAAATTTGGGCGCTACTTAATTGTGGCGCCCTTTTTTTTACAAAAATTATACAATCATGGATAGAAATAATAACGAGGATCTGAGACCAAGTAAAATGAGAGGTGTCGTTTTTCCAAAAGCAAAGTATGGAGTGATAGCGGCTATTATCATCATTGTAGTAGGAAATATTTTCTACTATAAAGATTTTCTACTGTCCTTAATAAAATAAACTTAAAAAAATTTATGTGTGGAATTGTTGGCATCTACTTAAAAAATAAAAAATTTGAAAAAAATTTAGGAAAAATGTTATCTGGTATGCTTAATAATATGGAATCTCGTGGACCAGACAGTGCTGGCTTTGCAATTTATAAAGATGAAAGTAAAAAACTATACAAGTTTTCTTTATGTATTAACGATTTAAATTTTAATAGCTTTAAGAAAGAAATAACTAAAAAAATAAAAAAAGCTAGACTTACTCAAATCTCAGATCATGTAATTCTAAAAACTCTTGAGCAGCCAAAGAAAGTGATTGAGATAATTAATTCGAATTTTCCTAAAGTATCTATAGTTGGGTATGGCCGATCAATAGAAATATTTAAACAAGTTGGTAATCCTAAAGATGTAGTAAAAAAATTTAAATTAGATAGTTTTAGTGGTACTCATGGAATAGGTCATACAAGAATGGCTACAGAAAGCGCAATAACTACTGATGGATCTCACCCCTATTCTACTGGTGAAGATGAATGCTTGGTTCATAATGGTTCATTATCAAATCATAATAATTTAAGAAGAGAGCTCACCAAAAAAGGTAGTGTCTTTGACTCTGAAAATGATACTGAAGTTGCAGCAGGATATGTATCCAACAGTTTATCAAATAATAAATCTTTAAAAGATACGCTTACATTGGGTCTTAAAGATTTAGATGGTTTTTATACATTTATTACAGGAACTAGAAAGGGCTTTGCAGTTGTTAGAGATGAAATAGCATGTAAACCCGCAGTAATAGCAGAAACAAAAAACTATGTTGCAATAGCATCAGAGTTTCAAGCCATGGCACATTTACCAGATGTAAATAATGCAAAAATTTTTGAACCTGAGCCAGGTATTGTTTACTCGTGGGGGGATTAATGAAATTAGATTTAAAAAAAAAGAAATTAAGAGAAATTAATAATACTTTACAAAATTTAGATAATAAAAAAAATGATAGAGACTTTGTGATTATAAATCCTGAAGGAAGTCATGCATTATGTGCTGGATTAAATCAGGAAATGAAAGTTTTAATCAAAGGCCATGTTGGCTATTATTGTGCAGGAATGAATCAAAAAGCACATGTAACAATAGATGGAAATGTTGGAACAGGTGTTGCTGAAAATATGATGTCTGGAACAGTACATGTTAAAGGTAATGCTTCACAATCTGCTGGCGCAACTGCTCATGGTGGATTACTTGTAATTGATGGAGATGCTAGTTCAAGATGTGGTATTTCAATGAAAGGAGTTGATATTGTGGTTAAAGGTTCGGTTGGTCATATGTCTGCATTTATGGCTCAATCTGGAACAATGTTAGTTTGTGGTGATGCTGGTGAAGCTTTAGGTGATAGTCTTTATGAAACAGATATTTTTGTTAAAGGATCAGTTAAATCTTTAGGTGCAGATTGCATAGAAAAAAAAATAGAAAAGAAGCATTTAAATAAAATTTCAGCTCTTTTAAAAAAAAGTGAAATAAAAAATATTAAACCAGATAGTTTTAAGAGATATGGTTCGGCACGAAAACTTTATAACTTTAATATTGATAACGTATCAAGCTATTAATAATGTCAAATAATAAAAAAACTCATCCTCGTATATCATGGACTTTTGATGAGTATACAAATTCAGAAATAAGAAGAGCAGCAGAAACTGGAATTTATGATATTAGAGGTGGAGGTTCAAAAAGAAAACTTCCTCACTTTGATGATTTACTTTTTCTTGGTGCTTCAATGTCTAGATATCCTTTAGAAGGATACAGAGAAACTTGTAATACAAAAGTAACTTTAGGAACACGTTACGCAAAGAAACCTTTAGAGTTAGATATTCCTATTACAATTGCTGGAATGAGTTTTGGTGCGCTATCAGGGAGAGCTAAAGAAGCTTTAGGGCGTGGGGCAAGTATGGCTGGTACATCTACAACTACTGGTGATGGTGGAATGACACCTGAGGAGAGAGGTCAGTCTAAAAATTTAGTCTATCAACTTTTACCTTCTAGATATGGAATGAATCCTGATGATCTTAGAAAAGCAGATGCTATTGAAATTGTTATAGGGCAAGGTGCAAAACCTGGTGGTGGAGGAATGTTATTAGGTCAAAAAATTAGTGATCGGGTTGCAGAAATGAGAACTTTACCTAAGGGTATAGATCAAAGGTCTGCATGTAGACATCCTGACTGGACAGGTCCTGATGACTTAAAGATTAAGATTTTAGAAATAAGAGAAATTACAGGATGGAAGGTTCCAATATTTATTAAAGTTGCAGGGGCAAGACCATATTATGATACTGCTCTTGCTGTTAAAGCTGGGGCTGATGTTGTTGTTTTGGATGGAATGCAAGGTGGAACGGCTGCTACTCAAGAAGTCTTTATTGAAAATGTAGGTCAACCTACTTTAGCATGTATTAGACCTGCCGTAGACGCACTTCAAGATTTAGACCAACATAGAAAAGTTCAATTAATTATATCGGGTGGAATTAGAAATGGCGCTGATGTTGCTAAAGCAATGGCTCTTGGAGCAGATGCAGTTTCAATTGGTTCTGCTGCAATGATTGCATTAGGAGATAATGATCCTAAATGGGAAAAGGATTATAATAAGTTGGGAACTACTGCAGGGGCTTACGATGATTGGCATGAGGGAAATGATCCAGCAGGAATTACAACTCAAAAACCTGAATTAATGAAACGCTTTGATCCTATTGCTGGTGGACGACGTTTATCAAACTATTTAAAAGTAATGACGCTTGAAGCACAAACAATAGCTAGAGCCTCTGGTAAAAATGATTTACATAATTTAGAACCTGAAGATTTATGTGCACTTACAGTTGAATCTGCTGCTATGGCAAGAGTTCCACTAGCTGGAACTAGCTGGATACCAGGACTAAAAAATAAAAAATAGTATTGTTAAGACTAATTAACAGTTGTAAATTAACAAATAAAACATGCCTATAAATTTATCTAAAATTGCTAAAACTAAAAAAATTAAATATTTTTTGATTAGTTTTGTAGATTTTTTTGGTGTCTTGAGATCAAAATTGGTACCAGCACAAGCGATTGCAGACATGCAAAAAAATGGAGCAGGTTTTGCAGGTTTTGCAACTTGGCTAGATATGTCTCCTGCAGATGGAGATATGTTTGCCCTACCAGATCCTAAAAGCTTAATTCAATTACCTTGGAATAAAGAAATTGGTTGGTTGGCTTCTGATTTATATATGTATGGTAAACCTGTTAAGGCTTCACCTAGAGTAATGCTCAAAGAACAAATTAATAAATTAAATAAAAAAGATTTAGTCATGAAGTCAGGTGTAGAGTGTGAATATTTTTTGATATCAGAAGATGGAAGCAAAATTGCTGATACTAGAGATACTCAATCAAAACCCTGCTACGATCAGTCTGCTTTAATGAGGAGATATGATTTAATTAAAGAAATATGTGATAGCATGATTGCTATGGGTTGGAACCCATACCAAAATGATCATGAGGACGCTAATGGACAGTTTGAAATGAATTGGGATTATACAGATTGTTTAACCACAGCTGATAGACACGTATTCTTTAAGTATATGGTTAAATCATTAGCCGAAAAACATGGTTTAAGAGCAACATTTATGCCAAAACCTTTTAGTAATCTAACAGGTAATGGCTGTCATGCTCACATTTCTTTATGGAATGAAAAAATTAATAAATTTTTGGATAATGGAGACAAATTAGGTTTGAGCAAATTAGCATATAATTTTCTAGGCGGAATTATGAAGCTAACTCAGCCTTTGACCGCATTTTTTAATCCAACAATTAATAGTTATAGAAGAATAAATGCGCCGCCAACAAAATCGGGTGCCACATGGTCACCTAGTAGTATTTCTTATACAGGAAACAATAGAACTCATATGATAAGAATTCCAGATAAAGGTAGATTTGAATTAAGGTTAATGGATGGAGCAGTAAATCCTTATTTACTTCAAGCTGGAGTAATAGCTGCTGGTTTACATGGAATAAATAATAAAATAGATCCTGGTGAACCTTTATCTTGTAATATGTACACTGATTATAAAAATTACCCTAATCTAAAAAAATTACCTGACATAATTGAAGATGCATTAGATCAACTAGAAAATAGTAAAGAAATTAAGGAAGCATTTGGTGGTGATACTATTAAAAGCTATCTAAAATTAAAAAGATCTGAAATTAAAGATTTTAATCAAGAAGAAAAGTTTGATAAAAAAAGCTCAGTAACTCACTGGGAAAAAAATAGCACTCTTGATTGTTAATAAATGAAATCAATCCTGCAGAAAGATCTTTGGTCTATCACATCATTTTTAGAAAATAAAGAGTATAATTTTAATAAAGAAAATATACTCACTCAATTACCAGAAAAATTTATAGATGAAGCGATATCGGCCATATCTAGTTGGGATAACTACTCTCCTACTCCACTAATTAAATTAAACAAATTAAATGATGAACTAAAATTCCAAAATATTTACTACAAGGATGAAGATAAAAGATTTGAACTTAAATCATTTAAAGCATTGGGTGGAGCTTTTGCTGTTTACAAAATTGCAAGTGAAAAAAAGAACATAACAGTTTCGACAGCTACAGCAGGAAATCATGGAAGATCAGTTGCATGGGGTGCACAAAGACTAGGATTAAATTGTAAAATATTTATAAGTGAATTTGTTAGTGAATCTAGGGCTGAAGCCATGCGTAATCTGGATGCTGAGGTTATTAGAGTAAAAGGGAATTACGATAATTCATTAAAGGAATGCATCAAACAATCTAATGCAAATAATTGGGAAATTGTACAAGATGTGTCTTGGGAAGGTTACAAAGAAGTACCAAAATTGATTATGGCTGGGTACACAATAATGGTTAAAGAAATTTTAGATGAAATAAATTCAAATTCGATAACACACGTATTTCTTCAAGCAGGTGTTGGGGGAATGGCAGCAGCAATGATTGCTGGCTTTGCAAAATTATCTAAAAATATCCCAAAGTTTATTACTGTAGAGCCAGAAAATGCAGACTGTGTATTTCAAAGCATTAAGAATAATAAACCTACAACTGTTGATATAAAAAAAGAAACAATGATGGGTGGAATGTCTTGTGGAGATGTTTCAAGTATTGCCTGGGAGATTTTAAAAAATTCTACTAGCTACTGCTTAACCGTACCTGATGATGCAATCTCAACTAC
The DNA here is from genome assembly GCF_047722545.1 of Candidatus Pelagibacter sp. Uisw_121. GTDB lineage: Bacteria > Pseudomonadota > Alphaproteobacteria > Pelagibacterales > Pelagibacteraceae > Pelagibacter. Next base: position 881,133 of record NZ_CP159816.1, read on the forward strand.
TGTTGCAATGTTAGCAGAAAAACATTTATCTGATGAAAAAATAATAGCTGGCGAATGTGCTGTACCAGGTATAATTGCGTTAATAGGCTCATTTAACAATAAAGAATACTTAGATAAGTTAGAGTTAAATGAACAATCAAATGTACTTTTATTTGGTTGTGAGGGTTTAACTGATAATGCAATGTACCAAAAATTACTAAGCGATGGATTACAAAAAATCTAAGTAAATATGACAAAAAAAGCTGTTGTTTGGATAAGAGAAGATTTTAGAATTGAAGATAATGAAGCCTTAGCTATTGCATCTCAAAATCATGAGTTTGTAAGTGCTCTTTATATTTATAACCCAAAAAATTTTGATAAAAAAAGAGAGGCTCAAAAATGGTGGATCTCTAAAGCTTTAGAAAATTTTAACCTAGATCTAAAAAAATTAAATATCACATTGGAAGTTCAATTAGGTGATGAACTAGAGGTATTATCAAATTTAAAGAAGAAAGATGATGTTACTGTTTATTGGAGTAAAGTATATGAACCAGATGTAATTAATAAAGGTAAAAAAATAAGAGATCAATTCATTAAAAATGAAATTCAATATAAATATTTTAAAGGAAATATTCTTGTAGAGTTTCAGGAAATGACTAAAGATGATGGTACACCTTATAAAGTATTCACTCCTTTTTGGAAAAAAACTGAGCAACTTTATATCTCAAAAGTACCTTCTAAATCTATAAAAGTTAAATCAAAAATAAAAAAAATAAATATATTTAAAAAATCAATTTCTATAAAAGAAATTTTACCTAAAAATAATTGGCATAAGAAATTTGAGAAATATTGGATACCGTCTGAACTAGAAGCTAAAAAATATTTACAAGAATTAATAAATAATAGAATTGAGGGCTATGGTGAGGCACGAGATATTCCAGGTGTTAATGGAACCTCCAAGTTATCTCCTTTCTTAAAATTTGGACAAATACATGTGGAGACAATTTGGAAGAAATGCCAAGACATTAAAATAAAAAAAATGGGATATAGAAAGTATATTAATGAATTAGGATGGAGAGAATTTTCTCATAGTTTAATTAATTACTTCCCGCAAATGTTAAAAGGCAACCTTAGAAAAGATTTCGATAATTTTCCTTGGGTTAAAAATGATAAATTTCTTAAAGCTTGGAAAAAAGGTATGACAGGATATCCCATTGTAGACGCTGGGATGAGGGAACTGTACGAAACAGGATGGATGCATAATAGAGTAAGAATGATTGTTGCTTCTTTTCTTGTAAAGCATTTAAGAATTCATTGGAACGAGGGTGAAAAACATTTTAAAAATTGTTTGGTTGATTATAATGAAGCTAGTAACGTTGCTCAATGGCAATGGGTTGCAGGCTGTGGTGCCAATGCAGCTCCTTATTTTAGAATATTTAACCCTATTCTTCAGGGTGAAAAATTTGACAAAGATGGAATTTATACAAAGAAATGGGTTCCAGAACTTAAAAACATGCCTAATAAATTTTTATATAAGCCATGGGAACTAGAAAGCAAATACCAAGAACAGATTAAAGTTATTGTAGGTGCAGATTATCCAAAACCAATTGTAGACCACGCTGAAGCAAGAAATGCTGCCTTAGAAGCTTTTAAAACAATTAAGAAAAGCTAATCACCTAAGTAATGAAGAACAATCAATCTGTTCTGTTTCTCAATTCTATGCTCAAAAAGATATAACCCCTGCCAAGTTCCAAGTAACAACTCATTATTTTTAACACTCAAAGAAATTTGATTGTTAGTTAACGAAGACTTAATGTGTGCGGGCATGTCATCTTTTCCTTCAGCTGTATGGATATAAAGGGAATTATCCATTGGCACGAGCTTATTAAAAAAATTTATTAAGTCAGTTTGAACATCTGGGTCTGCATTCTCTTGTATTATTAATGAAGCACTAGTGTGTTGAATGCTTATATTGATAATTCCATTATTAAACTCATTATCATTAACCCATTGATTTGTTTGGTTGGTAAATTCATAAAGACTTTGACCATTTGTATCTAATTCTAAATTAAAAAATTCTTGTCTCATAGCTTGTTATATTTGATAGATGTTAATTCATATAATCTACTAATAGTTCTTTTAAATATTTTTTTTAAATCCTCCGAGGAACTTAATAAATCTAATTGTAATTGAGATGATATCATTAAAGGTATATTTTTTTCATAAAGAATATCAATTAGTGTAATAAATCTTTGTTGTTGATTAGAATTATCAATATTAAAAATGGGAATATTTTCTATGACGATAAAGTTACACACTTCAGCTATTTTTATATAATCCTCTGCTCCAATGTTTTTAGAACATAGTTCTTTAAAATCGAAACGTGCTATTCCATTGAAATAATTCTTAATAATAAACTTTCTACTTTTAATAATTAAGGTCATTTCTTTGTTAGGAAGATTTTTTGTTATTTTTCTAAAAAACTTATTAAGTTTAAAATTTATTGTTTCATTTAATGGAAAAAAATATCTTTCATTTTTATTTTTTGAGGATTTTCTATAGTCTCCTTCAATGATTAACTTTGCTTGAAAGCATCTTTCTTTCATTATTTTAATAAAGGGAAGAAATTGATCTCGTTGTAAACCATCTTTATAAAGATCATTTAATTTTACATTTGATGTAAATAAAACTTTTATATTCTCATCAAATATTTTTTTGAATAGGTTGCCTAAAATCATAGCATCTACAATGTTAGTGACCTGAAACTCATCAAAATAAATTAATCTAGCTTTACTTTTTAATTTTTTAACAAATTTATCTATAATATTTTCTTGGTTATTTTCTTTATTTCTAAAAACAAAATCATGAAAACTAATCATAAACTCATTAAAGTGAAATCTTTGTTTAGCTTTATCAAAATTATTATAAAAAAAATTTAATATCATCGTTTTACCTACTCCCACATCTCCTTGTAAATAAAATCCTTTTTTTAAATTTTGTTTAATAAATATTTTTTTTAAAAACGATTTATTAAAATTTTGATTGTAAAATAAATTTAGTTCTTCTATTAGACTTAATTGATTGTGATTAGTTTCTAAATTATTTTTTTTACAATAATTTATAAATAATTTATTTAAATTCATTTTTTTGTTTTAAAATCTATCCCATACTCTGACCTGGGGCCTTTTCTTAATCCAAAAGGACCAGATATAAACAATGTAAGAGGTTTTGTTTCTGGTTTAAGATCTACTCTATGTAAATTATTTGCTGATCTAAAACCAATATATCCAGCTGGTCTCCAAAATCTTCCAGTATTTAGTGTTTCCCAATAACCACCTCTTAATATGATTGTTATGTAAGGAAATGTATGATTATGGACCCCTTCTCCGTGATCATCAGCCAGCATTTCGTGTAATAAGATGTTAAATGGAAACCATTTTGGTCTATGTCTTAATAAGACATAATATCTATTCATCCAAGGTTTGGCTTCATTAAAATGGGGGTGAGATGGTCCTCGATCTAATACTATTTTTTTTTCTTCCTAATTTATCAAGTAACTTTAGAAACATTGTTTATTTTAGTTTAATAATTGAGTCATTTTTAACTAAATACAAATTCTTATTTGAGATAAACGGTTCTGATATTTTATTATTATCAATTTTCAATATTGATTGAGTTTTACCAGTCGATACATCAATTACTAAAAGTTTGCCACTATCTGTAGTTAGCAATATATTATCAGACCCTACTACAAAGCCTACAGGTTTTATTTTATTTCTTTTTTTTGTTTTAAATTTATCAAAGACGTCAGTTATCCTAATAATATTTCCAGTAGGTTTATCTATAACAACCAAAAAACCCTTAGTGGTTATAGTAAAAATTAAGTCACTTATTATTACAGGTTTTAAATATGAACTGATATTTTGTGTCCAATTGTTAAAGCCATTTTCTAAATTAACAGAATAAAATGAATTGTTATTATTTGAAAATAATACAGAGTTTTCATTTATAACTAACGGTGATAACTTTAATAAAAAAGGTTTAATTGAAGAATCTTTATCTCCCGTAGTAGTTATCCATTTTAAGTTCCCATTATTAATATTCAGAGCAATAACATCGCCTACTGAATTATTAAATATTACAATTTCTTTATCAATAACAATTGATATTTTTTTTATTGATTTAATTATGTTATTTTCACTTTTGTGCCGCCAAATTAATGAGCCATCAATTATTGAAATGCAGCTTAAAACGTTGTTGGAATCTACTACATAGAATTTACTGTCCTTAACTTTTATATCAGAAATGAATGGTGCGTTATTATATTTCGTCCATAAAATTTCTCCAGTTTCAATATTTAATGCATAATATTTAGAAATGCTATCTGTAACAATTAAAGTATCATTATTTTTTGCAAAAAATAAAATTGGATGATTTTTTTTTTCTTGTTTATTATAATAATTTTTTTTCCATATTAACTTTGAGTTTTGATCAAACTTAATTATTGATCCTTTATTGTCAAAAAATATCAAATTGTTATTATGAAAGATAATTTCTGGTTCAAATTGATCAAAATATTTTATTTTTGAAAATTTATATTTAGATATCTTTTTTAAGGTACTGGGAGAATCAACAATTCCATCATTATTTGTTGTCTCTGAACTATTGTTAAATGTATTGTTGAGTTCTAATTTAATCTTTAGTTCTGGATTTAATTCTTTTTCTAGGGCTTCCTTTTTTTGAAATATAAATTCTTTATTAGAGATTATTTTTTCATTTTTAATATTGGTTTCTTTAGTCCAAAATTTTGAATTTGAATTAAATGAACAGTTGCTTATAAAAAAAAATATTAATAAAAGTTTTAAAACACTATTCACTTAAATCTCTATTTAACCTTTTTTTTGATGCCAGCTTAATTTCATTATTCGCTTGAGGTAATGCTAAAATCTGATTAAAAAATTCTTTTGCTTTTTGTTTTTCACCCTTTGAATAAAAATATTCAGCAACAAGATATAAGGAATGGGATTTCCATATACTTTCTGAATTAATTATAGGGTTCAGAATTTTTAATAATTCATTTTCTGATACAAAATTAGAGTTAAACAGCCCTTTTTTATAAATGTTTAGGTTTTTAATCTCTTTTTCTAGATTGGTTTTATTAATTAGCTCATCAAATAAGACATTAATTTCTTCTAAATCTTTTACTAAATTGTTATCTATTAAAAAATATAATGCTAGAGGTGAATACGTTACGTCATTTTCTTTAACTATATTAATTAAATTTTTAACTGTGTTTTCTGGTTCCTCAGGTTTAAAATTTATCGTAGTTAAGTTAAATTTTTTAGCTAAATTAAATTTTTCTTTTTTTTTAAAAGCATCATAGGAAAAATAACCTATTATTAAAATCAACAATATTGAGGTACCTATGAGCAAATTTTTCTTATTATTAATAAAAAAATTTTTTAACTTTTCATTTCTTGTATTTGTATCAATTATTGCGATCTCTTCATCCATATCTAAATCATATTCCTTAGTACATATTGAAGTATTCCACCATTTTTATAATACTCTAATTCGTTTTTAGTGTCTATTCTACATAGAGTTTTGATCTTTTTAATATCTCCTGAAGCATATTTTATTTCAACCTGAACATGATCTGATGCATTTATACCTTCTTCTATTTGAAGAACAGTTATCAACTCTGATCCAATTAATTTTAAGTTTAACCTATCGTTTCCTTCAGTAAACTGTAGAGGTAAAACACCCATTCCAATTAAATTAGATCTATGAATCCTTTCAAAGCTTTCTGCTATTACAACTTTCACACCTAGTAATTTTGTTCCTTTCGCAGCCCAATCTCTTGATGATCCTGTTCCATATTCTTTTCCACCTATAACAACAAGGTCTGTGCCTCTTTTCTTATATTCCTCTACAGCACTATAAACTGGCATCACTTTTTCTTCTGGATATAGTTTTGTAAACCCACCCTCTGTTCCTGGTGCCATTTCATTTCTTATTCTAATATTTGCAAAAGTTCCTCTCATCATTACCTCATGGTTTCCTCTTCTTGATCCGTATGAATTATAGTCTGTTGGAAGTATTTGATGTTCCATAAAATACTCACCTGTTGGGCTTTCTTTTTGAATATTTCCTGCTGGAGAAATATGATCTGTTGTAACCATATCCCCTAAAATTAAAAGTGGTCTTGCATCTTCAATAGGTTTAAACCCCTCAGGTTGATCAGGTAAATTTTCAAAAAATGGTGGTTTCTTTACATAGGTTGAACCAGCGTCCCAATTATAAATACTTGTGTTTTCAGTTTTAATTTCTTGCCACTGTTTAGGACCTTCTGAAACATTTGAATATCTTTTAACAAACATTTCTGCATTAAGAGACTCTCTTAATGTGTCTTCAATTTCTTTATTTGATGGCCAAATATCTTTTAAAAATATATCTTTACCATCTTTACTTTTTCCTAATGGCTCCTTGTATAAATCAAATTCCATATGACCAGCAAGTGCATAAGCCACTACAAGTGGTGGTGATGCTAAATAATTAGCTTTTATATGTGGAGATATTCTTCCTTCAAAATTCCTGTTTCCCGACAAAACTGATACAGCGTAGATATTTTCTTTATCTATTGCTTGAACAATTTCTTCCGGTAAGGGTCCTGAGTTTCCTATACAAGTCGTACAACCATATCCAACTAAATTAAAACCAAGTTTATCTAAAAATACATTTAGTCCTGCTTTTGCTAAATAATCAGTAACCACTTGTGATCCTGGGGCTAATGATGTTTTTACCCATGGTTTAGTATCCAAACCAAGTTCAACAGCTTTTTTTGCTAATAACCCAGCTCCAATTAATACATTTGGATTAGATGTGTTAGTGCATGATGTTATAGCTGCAATTAATATTGAACCATCTTTAATTTCATAATCTGTTCCTGATACTTTTGAGACATGTTGCTCTTTTCTGCCAGTTGCATCCTCAAAAACTTTTTTAAATCCAGTAGATGCATCTGTTAATAAAACTTTGTCCTGAGGTCTTTTGGGCCCTGAGATTGTTGGAACAACTGTAGACATGTCTAATGATAAAGTGTCTGTAAATTCGACTTGATCATTAGCCCACAAGCCTTGTTCTTTTGCATACTTCTCAACTATATTTACTGTACTTTCGTCTCTTCCTGAGAATCTTAAATATTTTAATGTCTCTTCATCAATTGGAAAAAAGCCACATGTTGCTCCATATTCTGGTGCCATATTTGCAATTGTTGCTCTATCTGCAAGAGTTAAATTCTTTAAACCTTCTCCATAAAATTCAACAAATTTTCCAACAACCCCTTTGTCTCTTAACATTTTTACAACTGTTAAAACTAAATCTGTTGCAGTAGTACCTTCGGGCATTTTATTTTTAACTTCAAATCCAATTACTTCAGGAATTAACATAGAAATTGGCTGACCCAACATTCCAGCTTCAGCTTCTATTCCACCAACACCCCATCCAAGAACAGACAAGCCATTAACCATGGTAGTATGACTATCAGTACCAACTAACGTGTCAGGAAATAAATAGTCCTCATCTTGAAATTTTTCAGACCATACTACTTTTGATAAATATTCTAAATTAACCTGATGACAAATCCCAGTTCCAGGAGGAACAATTCTAAAGTTATTAAATGCTTGTTGACCCCATTTTAAGAAGGAGTATCTCTCACCGTTTCTTTTAAATTCAATATCAACATTTTTTTCAAAAGAGTCTTTATTTGCTGATTTGTCTACTTGTACTGAATGATCAATTACAAGATCTACTGCAGATAGTGGATTAATAGTATTTGGATCTTTATTTTTTTCTTTGACAGCCTCTCTCATAGCTGCAAGATCAGCAACCGCTGGTATTCCCGTGTAATCTTGTAATAAAACTCTAGCTGGCCTATAAGCTATCTCTGTTAATGATTTTTTTGTCTTTAACCATTCCTTAATTGCTTCTATTTGGCTTTTAGTAACTGATAGATCATCTTCGTATCTTAATAAATTTTCTAATAAGACCTTAAGAGATTTTGGAAGTTTTGAAATTCCATCTAAACCATTTTTTTCTGCTTCAGATAAAGAATAATATTTATATTCAGCATCATTTATACTGATAGATTTTAAAGAGTTATATGAATTTTTATTTCCTGGTTTCATTTAGTTTTAGATGTAGAACCCTATTATACAAACGATAAGTAGCAATGACATAGCATAATTAAATCGTTTAATAAAATTATTATTTGTAGCAAATTTCCTTAAAAACTTACCTAAAAATGTCCATGAAGTGATACTTAAAAATGCTGTTATACTACAAACTACAATTACCCAAATAGAGTGATTCAAATAGTTTTCCCCTTGTTCTACAAAATTTGAACTCAATGTAACTCCAGCCATTACTCCCTTTGGGTTAATAAACTGAAAGATAAATTTATCCAAAAACTTTACTGGATTTTCTGTTCTTCCATCTGAAGAAATCTTTGAAAATGAAATTTTATAGGATAAATAAATTAAAAAAATTGTTCCAAGGACTCTGATAATTTCTTGAATGATTGGATAATTTTTGAACGTTGATATTAAAACAAAATTAATTGATATAATTAAAGCTGTATAGCCAAAACCAACTCCTAGGATTAATGGTAAAGTTTTTCTTATACCAAAATTAAAACCTGAATATGCAGCAACAGTATTATTTGGTCCTGGAGTAAATCCTAATGATAAGGAAATTCCTATTAATAATAATAATTCTGGATGCATAAAAAATTAAGCTACTGGAAGACCATTTTTAGATTCTTGTGATGGATGAAGTAATATCACTTTTCCCTCTTTATCAATTGAACCTAAAATAAGAACTTGTGAAACTATTCCTGCAATATTTTTTTCAGGAAAATTACAAATACCCACAACTTGTTTTCCTTTTAAATTTTCTTCATTATAATAATGAGTAATTTGTGCTGAAGACAGTTTAATTCCAATTTCTTTCCCAAAATCTACTTCAATAACTAAGGAAGGTTTACGTGCTTTTTCATTTTTTTTTACAGAGATTACTGTTCCAACTCTAATATCTATTTTATCAAAATCATCATAGGTTATTTGTTCTTTCATATATTTAATATATAATAGATGTTATTTATGAGTACAGAAAATAGTTCAGATCAATTATTTGATAATTCCGTTAAAATTTTAACTGATTTAATTAGCTTCAAAACAATATCTGGAGAAGATAATAGCTCTTTGATTAATTATTGTGATGATATTTTAAAAAAGTTAGGTGCCACTTCTTTTAGAACTTACGATGATGAAAAAAAAAGAGTAAATTTATTTGCTACACTAAAAGCTAAAAATTCAAATAATAAAAAGCCAATTATTTTATCAGGCCACACTGACGTTGTTCCAGTATCAAAGGGTTGGAGTTCAGATCCTTTCACAGCAATGATTAGAGAAGACAAGTTATATGGTAGAGGTTCATGTGATATGAAAGGTTTTATTGCATGTACTTTAGCATATGCACCAATTTATTCTAAATCAAATTTAGATAGAGATATTCATTTCTCATTTACATTCGACGAAGAAACAGCATGCCAGGGTGCCCCTATTCTAATAGAGGAATTAAAAAAAAGAGAAATTAAAAATGGTATTTGTATTATTGGTGAACCGACTAACATGAAAATTATTGACGCTCATAAGGGGTGTTATGAATACACAACCTATTTTAAAGGTTTAGCAGGACATAGTTCAGCACCTCATAAAGGTGTAAGCGCTGTTGAATATGCATCAAGATATGTAAATAAATTAATTGAACTTAGAGAAAAGCTTAAAAGTAGAGCCCCAAAAGACTCTATTTTTGACCCACCACACTCTACCCTCTCTATTGGTGGTGTGTTTGGTGGTATTGCTCACAATGTAATAGCAGACAAATGTCATGTTAATTGGGAAACACGACCAGTTGTTAAAGAAGATGGAGTATTTTTAAATCAAGAAATCGACAAGTATGCAAATGAGGCATTATTACCTGAAATGAAAAAAATTTTTCCTAATGCCTCAATTGAAAAAGATATTATTGGTGAAATAGTTGGGTTTGATAGACAGGATAAGTCAGATGCTTGTGAATTAATTTCGAGTTTAACAGGTGATAATTCTAGGCAAGTTGTTTCATTTGGAACAGAGGCTGGATTATTTCAAGAAATTGGGATTAGCACAGTGGTTTGTGGTCCAGGATCAATTGAACAAGCTCATAAAATAGATGAGTTTATAGTTTTAGATGAGCTTAAAAAATGTTTAGCTTTGTTGGATGGAATTAAAAATAATTCTATTTCTAATTAATCGTTCCATCCACTAACAACTTTAACTTCAAGATACTCTTCAAGCCCTAATTTACCAGCTTCACGACCAATACCAGAATGCTTATAACCACCGAAAGGAGCATCTGGTGCTAAACCAGCTCCATTTATATCTACCATTCCTGATCTTAATTTTCTAGCAACTCTATTAGCTTTTTCTTGATCTTGAGTTTGAATAAAATTTAACAATCCATATGGAGTGTCATTTGCAATTTCAATTGCTTCTTCCTCTGTTTCAAAGGGTATAATTGATAAAACAGGTCCAAATATTTCTGTTCTTGCAATTTGCATTTGATTATTAACATCTGCAAAAGCAGTAGGTTTAACAAAATATCCTTTATCAAGTCCATCAGGTTTACCGGTTCCACCAGCAACTAATTTAGCACCTTCATCAATACCAACTTGAATTAAAGCTTGAATTTTATCAAACTGGGCTTTTGAAACAACAGGTCCAATATGATCACCTTCTTTTGTTGCAATATCAACTTTCATCGAATTAGCAAAATTTTTTACTCTTTCAACTGTTTCATCATAAATAGATTTTTCAACTAACATTCTAGTTGGTGCGTTACAAGATTGTCCTGAATTTCTAAAACATCTTAGAGCACCTCTTTCAACTGCTTCGGCATCTGCATCTTTAAATATAATATTCGCTCCTTTTCCACCAAGTTCAAGGCTAACTCTCTTAAAATCATTTGCTGCATTTTGAGAAATTAAAGCACCTGCTCTAGTAGATCCTGTAAATGAAACCATATTTACATCAGGGTGACTAGTAAGTGCATTTCCAGTAATTGCACCATCTCCATTAACTAAATTGAATACACCTTTTGGTAATTTAATTTCATCAATCATTTCTGCTAAAATCATCGATGATAATGGGGCTATTTCAGATGGTTTGAGTACCATTGTACAACCTGCAGCGATTGCTGGAATTACTTTTAAACAAGTTTGGTTCATTGGCCAATTCCATGGAGTAATTAACGCACAAACTCCTTTTGGTTCATGTAAAATATTATTGTTCAAAGCATGTTCTCCTAATTTTGCTTCAAACGTATATTCTTTTAAAACTTTTATATAAGATTTTATATGACTAGCTCCAGTTCCAGCTTGTAATTGTGTTGAAAAATCGATTGGTGCTCCCATCTCAAGGGTTATAGCCTTAGCCATATCAGCCCATCTTTTTTTATAAACAACATATAGGGCTTCTAAATATTTTAATCGTTCTTCTTTGGTTGAAAATGCCCATGTTTCAAAAGCTTTGGTAGCAGCCCTTACTGCATCATTTACATCTTCTACTCCACCTAAAGATATAACGGCACACTCTTCCTCTGTCGAAGGATCTGTTACCTTGAAATCATTTATTTTTTTTGGGGAAACCCATTCACCATTGATATAAAATTTTTTCTTATCTAACATTTTAAGAAACTATCCTTTCTTTATGATTTTGCAAATAAATTTGTAAGTTCGTAAACAATGGTTGCTGCAGCTAACGAGGTAACTTCCGCATGATCATATGCTGGAGAAACTTCAACGACATCTGCAGAAACAAGATTTAAACCAGACAGACCTCTTAAAACATTGACCATCTCTCTTGTAGTCATACCAGCAATTTCTGGTGTTCCGGTTCCTGGAGCAAAGGCTGGATCTAAAACATCTATATCAATAGATAAATAAAGTGGATTGTTACCAACTCTTTTTTTAATTCTTTCTGCTATTTTGTCAGTTCCTTCTGTTTGAAACTCATCACAATGAATTATTTTAAATCCAAAACTTTCGTCATTTTTAATATCATCTCTACTGTAAAGAGGGCCTCTAATGCCAACATGCATTGAAGAATCATCTAGAAACAAACCCTCTTCTCTTGCTCTTCTAAAAGGAGTTCCATGTGTATAAGGAGCACCAAAATACGTATCCCAAGTGTCTAAATGTGCATCAAAATGCACTAAGGCAACTGGTCCATTACATTTTTTATTAATTGCTCTTAACAAAGGTACTGCAATTGTATGGTCACCACCTAGGCTAATTATACCACCAACTTTATTCAATAAATCTGTTGCTCCAGCTTCAATCTGTTTTATCGACTCATCAATACTAAATGGATTACAAGTGATATCACCAGCGTCAGCAACTTGTTGTACTTTAAAAGGTTCAACATCATAACTTGGATGATAATTGGTTCTTAAATGTCTTGAAGCCTGTCTAATACTCATTGGACCAAATCTAGCTCCTGGTCTGTAACTTGTGCCAGCATCAAATGGAATTCCAACAATTGCTACATCACAACTTTCAACATCTCTTAGTTCTGGTAATCTTGCAAATGTTGATGGGCCAGCAAATCTTGGAACTTTAGTTCCGCTAACTGGCTGAATTGGGTTTTTATTTCTTTCTTTTTTCATTTATAAATAAAATGTACCACATTCTTTGATAATGGAATATCTTCTATCTTTATAATTATGAACTTAATAAGAGCCATTTTACTACTAATTATTTTTATTACCCCACTAAAAGCTAATACCATTTATAATCTTATCAAAATACCCAACTTGGAAATTTATGAAATAAATACTAAAAATAAGCTTAAATATTTTTATGCTACAAGACCCTTTAGGCTAGGAACTCAAAAAAATATTGTTTGTTCAGATCCAAATAAGAAAGATTTAGATGTAAAATATAAAATTATTCATAAAAATCTTAAAAGATATTCTTATAATTATCTAAAAAAAATTAATCTCAAATATATTGTTATGTGCGAAAATTTATCCATCTCAGAACTATATACAGCTGGTATTCCAGATAATGTAATGAAAACATTAATTCTAGATATTAAATTTAATGAAGATTACTTTGAAAGAGTAATCCATCATGAAGTTTTTCATGTAGTATATCTTCAGCATAAAGAAGTTTTTAATGAAGAAGAGTGGATTAAATTTAATAATTCTAAATTTAAATATGCTGAATGTTCTACATGCACAAAAAATATATCATTAGAAAAATATCAAATAACTAATGGCTTTTTTACAGAATACTCTAAATCAACAGCCTCAGAGGATATGGCAGAAGTTTACTCACATATGATCTTTTTAAAGGAAAAAGAAATTAACCAAATTCGTAAATCAGACCCTATTTTAAATAATAAAATTTCATATATTGAAAATAGAATAAAAGAAATAGATAGTTCATTTACTTTTCAATGATAAAAAAAATTAAAGCTTCCAAATCTGAAAAATTTATTTTTATTTTTTTAATTTTATTAGGTATCACAACTTTCTGCACATATTTTATAGTTAAAAATAAATGTTTATTTGTCAAAGATGTTGATCCAAAGGATATTACCTTTAAAAAACCAAATAATATTGCAATTTTAAATGCACCTTGTGGAAATGTAATTATAGAACTTTACCCAAATATCTCACCTAATGCTGTTCAAAGATTTGTAACTTTAATTAGATCCAATGCTTATGAAAATATTGCGTTTCACAGGGTAATTGAAAACAAACTTATTCAGGCTGGTGATCTAGAGTTTGGAAAAAAAGGAAATTTAGATTATGGAAAAATTGGTACTGGAAAATCAGGTTTAGGTACAATTAAATCAGAAATTGACAATAATTTTAATTACACCAAAGGTAGTGTCGGATTGGCTCGAACATTTAAGAACGATACTGAAGACAGTCAATTTTTTATTATCTTACAAGATGAACCATTATTTGAAGGTGAATATACACCTGTTGGTAAAGTTGTTTACGGCCTAGAAGTCTTAAAAAAAATTAAATATGGAAGACGATCAGAATATATTTTAAGACCTGACTTCATTAATTGGTTTAAAATGCTTAATTAATAAGGGATAAAATCTCAGGTTGAACCCATTATAGCCACTCTAATACTATTATTATTAACCAAAAGTTGATGAGATAAGTTTGTGAAAAATGTCCTAAAAAATACAATTAGGAAAAAAATTAATTTAAGTAGAAAAAAGTTAATTGAACAACCTTTAAAAATTTTAAAGAAAATTAATATAGAAAAATTAACAAAATTCACATCCTCATCTCTAATAGAAAAATACAATAAATTCAAAGAAAGAGCTAAACAAAAAGAACTGCGTAGAGTCAAATTAATAAAAGAAGAAAAAATTAAAGAATTAAAAAAAGAAAAGTTAGAACAAGAAAAACAAAAAAATGAAGAAATAAGGTTAATTAAACAAAATGAATTAAATCTTATAAAAGAAGAAAAACAAAGAATAGAAAACAAAGAAAAACAGAGAATAAAAATTATAAAACAACAACAGCAAATTGAAAGAAAAAAAAATTAAACTTGAGGCTCAAAGAATTAAAGCTGAAGAACAAAAACTAAGAGATGAAGAAGAAGAAAAAGTAAGACAAGATGATTTAAAATTAAAAGAAGAAAAACTAAGATTAGATTTTTTTGAAAAACAAAGAATAAGACAAGAGCAACAAAAAGCCAAAATCGAAAATGATAAATTAATGGCTCTTGAGAGACAGAATGCCCGTGAAGCTAAACAGAAAATAAAAGATGAGGAAGAAAGATTAAAGAATATTGAGATTGATAAACAAAAAAAAGACGAGCAAAGATTAAACGAAGAAGAACATAAATTAAATTATCAAAAACAAAAACTTGAGGAAATAGAACAAAATATCAAAAATATTGAAGTTGAAAGATTAAGAGAAAAAGAAATAAAAATATTAAAAGAAGCTGATGAGTTAAGAGAAAAAGAAAAACAACTTAGACTAAAAGAACAATTAGAAATAGAAGAACTCAAGGAATTGAGATTAAATGACTTCAATCAAAGAAAAATTCAAGAAGAATTACAATTAAAGGAAGAAGAAATAAGATTAGAAAATTTAAAAGAACAAAAAATGATTCAAGCTAGAATTCTTGAAGAGAAAAGAGTTAAAGATGAAGAAGAGAGAATAAAAGAGTGGGAAAGGAAATTTGATAAGGAGCAAATAGCAAAAGAAGAAGAATTGGTTAAGAAATTTAATGAACAATTAATTAGAGAAAAAGAAGAAAGTGAAAAGATAATAGAATTTAAAAAAGAAGAAATAATAGAAGAAAAAAAAGAAGTAATATTGGAAAATGAAGTAAAGAAAAAAAAAGACGAAAGATATTAGTTAATTAAAGGTTTTCCTGTTTTAAGTGTGTGTTTAATTCGATCTTGAGTTTCTTTTGTTTCGATTAGTCTCATGAAGGCATCTAATTCTAATTTAAATAAATCATCTTCCGATAAAGTTTTATCAATAGTTGTGTCTCCCCCACTCAAGACATGCGCTAATTCCTTTGCAACGGTCACACCATGATCACGAATTACTTTTTCATTGTAAAGCTTTTCTAGAATTTTATTCATTTCTACTAAAACTTTTTTTCCTGGTAATTTAAATTTCGTCTCTGACGGAACTTTAAATTCTTTATTGTCACCTAAGATTTTTTTTGAAACCTCAAGCAAACTATTTCTGTTCATTATTTTTTTATCTTCAGGTTTTAAATATTTTAATGGTTCTGCCTCAACTGGTGAAGTAGCTGTTTTACCATACCCAATAATATCAAAGACTTTAAGGGGTGCGTAATGAGAATTTTTTTTAGCCTCATCTGTATCAAGCCATCTTGCTAGCATTTCCTTACATCCCCCTCCTGCTGGTATCAATCCAACTATTGTTTCCACTAATCCAATTACAATGTTTGTATGTGAAGCTACAAAATTACTTTGAACCATAACCTCAAATCCTCCACCAAGTGTTAATCCTGATGGTGCAGAAACAACCGGATGATTTGAATATTTAAGGTGTTTACAGGTTTCTTGAAAATATCTAATAAATTTTTCTATAGATTTAAAATCATTCTTATTTGCAAAATCCATCGTATAACTCAAGTTTACCCCAGCAGAAAATTGCATACTTTCATTTATTATAATCAACGGTTTATCTGTAGCTTTTTTTAAAGCATCCATTGAGTCATAATCTAGAGCATTAGCTTTAGTGGTAAACTCAACAATATTATAATCATTAAATCTATATATCTGAGCAGAGCTATTTCCATCAACACTTAATGCTTTCTTTTTTGCTTTTCCAAATGTTTCGATGTCAGTATATTTTTGTCTAGATCCATAAAAATCTTGATTTCTACTTTGAAATAGATTTTCTAAAAAAGCATTTCCTTTAAAGTCATCAATCTTATCAAAAAAAGTATCAACTCCAATCTCTTCTAACATTTCAAATGGACCTTTAGTCCAATTAAAACCTAACCTCATTGCTTCATCAATATCATTAAAATCTTTTGTAATTGATGGAACTAAAGAAGAAGCATATTTAATAATCTTAGAAATAACAGACCAAGCATACTCACCATACTTATCGTCTCTTGAGATTAATTTTTTAAGATCTACATTATCTGATTTAATATTAATCTTTTTACTTGCTGAATATTCTCCAGTTTCAAGATTAATAGCTTCCATGACTTTAACTTCACCCGTTTTATTAACCTTGTAAAAACCTCCCTTACCTTTTCTACCTGTATACCCAGTTTCAATTAACATTTTTACTAAAGAAATTTCTTTTGCAACTATTTGAAAAGGATCATTTTCTGATAATTCTTTAATAAAACTTTTTAAAACATCCGCCATTAAATCAATACCAATTAAATCATAAAGACCAAACACACCAGTTTTTGGTATACCCATTGGTCTTCCAAAAATAGCATCTGCTTCTTCTATACTGAGTTTCATTTTAAAAGCCTCAGTCATTGCAACTTGCATTGCAAAAACTCCTATTCTGTTTCCTAAAAAACCTGGAGTATCATTACAAACAATTGCACCTTTTCCAAGTTCTGTTTCACAAAAATCTTTTAAAGCATTTATTTTATCTAAATCATTATTTTCATTTTTAACTATCTCTAATAACCCCATGTATCTAACTGGATTAAAAAAGTGAGTAATGCAAAAATCTTTTTTTTTCTTCCTCTGATAAATGTTCAGATAAGACTTTAATGGGGATAGAGGATGTGTTTGAAGAAACTATTGCACCCTTTTTTCTTTCTCTAAATATTTTTTTATAGATATCATGTTTGATATCTATTCTTTCAACGACAGCTTCTACTACCCAATCTGCCTCCTTAACTTCATCAAAATTATCTAAAATATTTCCTACTTTAATGTTTTTTATTTTTGACTTATCTAACAAAAGTGGAGGTCTTGATTTGTGAATTTTATCTCGCGCTTGCTCACTTATTTCAGTTTTTAAATCTAGTAAAGTTACTGGAATGTTTGCATTACACAAATGTGCTGCAATACCACTACCCATAGTTCCTGAGCCAATAACTACAACTTTTTTAATTTCCATAAGATTTAAAAATTGAAGAGCTGTTTATAATAAAAAAAATGAGATTAGTAAATAAATTACCTATTAATTCCTCTTAGTCTTTCAGATCTTCTTCTTAAAAGTTCTGCACTAACAAGAATTAATGTGGACATTATAATTAAACAAGTTGCCACAGCCATTATAGTTGGACTTAACTGTTCTCTTAACCCTACCCACATTTGGATTGGAATAGTTGTATTCTCAAGTCCAGCTAAGAATAACACAACCACAACTTCATCAAATGAAGTTACAAAAGCAAATAGTGCTCCTGAAATTACACCCGGCAAAATTAATGGTAAAGTTATTTTCATAAAAGTATTTACTGGATTACTTCCAAGACTTGCTGCTGCTCTGGTAACACTATGATCAAACCCTGTTAATGTTGCTGTTACCGTAATAACTACAAATGGAGTTCCTAAAATAATATGCGCTAAAATTATTCCTGTATGCGTTGCAGCTAAACCAACTTTTGCCATAAAGAAAAATATAGCTGTTCCTGAAATAATTAATGGAACAATCATTGGTGAAATTAATAAAGCCATAAATGCTGCTTTGTAAGGCATGTGTCTACTGCTTAAACCTAATGCAGCAACTGTTCCAAGAATTGTAGAGCCAATGGTTGCAAAGAAAGCAATAATAATACTATTCTTTGCAGCAAGCCCCCACGGATTTTTAGTTCCATAAATCATGTCCTCATACCATCTTAATGAAAATGCATCTGGGTCGAGTGCTAACATTCCCTTAGAAAAGTGAATGTATTGCTCAGCATTAAATGAAAGTGGTAAGATTATAAACAATGGTGCAATTAAAAAGAAAAATACTAACGCACAAATTGTTAAATATGTGTAGTGCCAAACTCTATAATTCCATGATGTATAAGTTGGTAATGACATAATTTATCCTAATTTAATATTATCTATCCCTACTAATTTATTATAGATCCAGTAAATAGTTAAGACACCAACTAACAGCATTGTTCCTAATGCAGCAGCAAATGACCAATCTAGAGAACTTTTCATGTGATAGGCAATTGTATTACTAATCAAAGACCCACTTGCCCCTCCAACTAATGCAGGAGTTATGTAATAACCTATTGCTAAAATAAAAACTAACAAGGACCCTGCACCAATTCCAGGAACTGTTAATGGAAAATATATTTTTCTAAATGCTACAAATGGCGTTCCACCCAAAGATTTTCCAGCTCTCATTAAACTTGGAGATATTGTTTTCATCACACTGTAAAGTGGTAAAACCATAAATGGCAATAAGATTTGAGTCATTGCAACAAAAGTTCCGATTACATTATACATTAGTTCTGGTCTTGCATCGTTTGCTGCAAGTCCGAGCGATACGATCAGATCATTAATTGGGCCTTGTTGCTGAAGTAAAACCATCCAACTTGAGGTTCTGACTAATAGTGATGTCCAGAATGGAAGAAGCACACATATCATCAGTAAATTACTATATTTCATAGGTAATGTAGCTAATAAGTATGAAATTGGGTAAGCAAGCATAAAACAAAATATAGTTACCCAAAAAGCAACTTTAAGAGTTCTTAACCATAGAATTTTATGAATTCTTCTATCCTCATCTTGTTGAATGATGTTTCTATCTAGGTCAAGTTTTAAATCCACACCTTTCAAGTATTTAACATAAGACCATTTTGGTGCAGTATTCTTTAGAGCAACCCAATACTCCACATCACTCCAGATTTTATGAGTTTTTATAAATTGTTCTTTATAGTTGCTTTTTTCAAATTTTTTAATTTTTCTATTTGTTTTTTTTAATCCACTACTAAAGCCAGATTTTTCATAGTTCAATCTTTGATATAATTTACCTGACTCTTTTGCTATGGCTAAAGGATAAAAGTCATTATAAAATGCTTCATACACACCTTCATCTGGTAAATCTTCACCATCCCATTTCTCTAAAGCTGCAAAAGTATTAGGCAGCTTACTTGTAATCATACGATCATCAACACTTCTAAATAACATATCACCTATTGGAAATACGTATGTAATTATAAGAAATAAAAATAAAGGACCTACAAGGAATAGTGCTTTCAACTTATTTTTTCTTTCAGCCTTCTTTAAACTGACCTCTAAAGGTATTCCGTCTGATGATAAAATTTGTTCTGAACTCATATTTTAAAAATTCTTAAAAAAAAAGGGCGGTTATTTTGTAACCGCCCATATTTTATAACAAAAACTAAATCTATAAAACTAAATTATAGACCAGCTTTCATAGCTTCCCATTTTTCACCGATTTCATCCTGGTTATCTGCCCAGAATTCAGGGTTCATAAGAATGTATGATTTAGTGTTAGCAGGTGCTGTTGGCATATGTGGTACCATCGCAGTCTTACCATCTTTAAACCAAGGTTCTCCTGCTTCCATGATAGCAATTGAAGATTTTCTCCAAGGAGCGTAAGCAATATACTTAGCACTTCCTGCTAGACCTTCAGTACTTGTCATTTCTCTAAGAACTTTCATAGCCTTACCGTTAGCATCGTTAGGTCCACCTTTAACCATTGCGAAATACTCATAGTCAAGAATTTGAGAGTCCCATACTTGTACAATTGGAGTTCCTTCCATTTGTGCATTAAAGAATCTACCATTCCAACCAGTAGCCATAACAACTTCACCATTTGCTAATAATTCTGGTGGCTGAGCTCCAGCATTCCAAAATACACATCCACCATTTGGATCTGTGCAAAGTTTTTTAATAGCAGCAATTGCTTTATCAACTCCACCTTTTTCAAGTTTGTTGTAAATCTTATCACCACCTTTGCCAGCTTTTGTTCCTGTACCAGCCATAGCTAATTCTAAGTTAGACATTGCGCCTTTGTAGATAGCTCTTTTACCAGGAAACTTTTTAGTATTAAAAAAGTCTTTTGCTGATTTAGGAGTACCTTTTACATTGTTCTTATTGTAAGCAAAGTTCCAAGAGTACAAGATGTTTCCAACTGCACATTTTGAAGGCATGCCTGTAAAGAAGTCATCTGAAGCTTTTGTTCCATCTGGAGCAGGAGCAAAGTCTTTGTCGAAGTCAAATTCAACAAAAATACCTTCGTCACATCCAATGATAGTATCTTTTGCGTATACATCAATGATGTCCCAAGTGATTTTTCCAGCTTCTTTTTGAGCTTTAATTTCAGATAATCCACCAGTGTAGTCTACCCAGTTTACAGGTATACCTAATTTAGCAGCGGTAGGATCACCGTACCCTAATTTTTGACTCTCCGTATAAGCACCACCCCAAGACACTACAGTAACTGCAAATGCTGAAGTTGTGATAGAAAGTACAAAAGATAGAGCAAGTAATAATTTACTTATTTTTTTCATTTTCTCTCCTATTTAACGTTAACGTTTGTTATTTTATAAAGTGAAAGTAAAACAATATAGGTTAGATGAGTCAACAGCCAATTATGTCTAATTTGCCTTTATTTTATTTAAGTTTTTTAGGGATTTTTTTAAGATTATTTTGGATCTAAAGCTCTGCAATCAATACTGTTCCAACCAATATTAAGTACATTACCTTTTTTTAGATCTAATCTTGCGGTGCTATTTGGTACTTTAAGAATGAATTCTTTATTTCCCAACAAATCAACTCTTAGTCTAGTGTGATCACCGTGATAAATTATTTCTTCAATTTTACCTTTATGATTATTATCCATTTTATCTGTAGGATCTATAATTGCTCTTTCAGGTCTTAGTGAAACTTTAGTCTTATCCCCTTTTGCTTTAACAGCAACTGGATTTGCTAAAATTTCTGTGCCATTTTCTAATTTAACTTTACATTTATCTCCTGAAATATCTAAAACTTGACCTGAAAATTTATTATTTTCTCCAATGAACTCAGCAACAAATGAATTAACCGGTTTTTCATACAATTCATCAGGACTTGATAGTTGCTGAACTTTACCATCATTGAAAACTGCAATACGGTTTGACATTGTTAATGCTTCAGTTTGATCGTGTGTAACATACACAACTGTTACACCAATACTTTCGTGAATATGTTTAATTTCATATTGCATGCTTTCTCTTAAATTTTTGTCTAATGCTCCAAGCGGTTCATCCATTAATACCACTTGTGGATCAAAAACTAATGATCTTGCAACAGCAACACGCTGTTGTTGTCCGCCTGATAATTGCATCGGCATTCTTGCTTCAAAACCATGAAGTGAAACCATGGATAAAGCTTTATCTATTTTTTTATCAGCTTCATCTTTTGGAATTTTTCTAACTCTTAATGGAAAGGCTAAATTTTCATAAACAGTCATGTGCGGAAATAAAGCATAGTTCTGGAATACCATTCCTATTCCTCTTTTGTGAGGTGGAATATTTGAAATAACCTTACCATCTAAATAAATTTCTCCATGAGTTGGTGTTTCAAAACCAGCCAACATCATAAGACATGTTGTTTTACCAGAACCAGAGGGTCCTAGCATAGTTACAAACTCACCTTCTTCAATGTCTAGATTTAATCCTTTAACGACCAATACTTTGCCATCATAGCTTTTGTCTACATTGTCAAATTTTACAAATTCTTTATTTTTTGTCATATTTTTAAAGTGAATTTAAAACATTTGTGGACTTATTTATCAAGTTTTTTTATCTCAATTATTTAATGTGCAGATCTTTTGAAAAATTACAGAATAACTCACACCCTTTGTCTGTTATTCGAATTGCTTCTGATGCTTCAACACCCCACTCTCCAAATTGCATTACTGCAATCATGTGAAAAGTAACATTTGGCTGTAGAATAGTCATATCTCCTTTTGATATATTTAAAGTGTGTTCTCCCCAATCAGGTGGGTAACCAATTCCTATTGAATAGCCAGTTCTAGAGGTTTTTTCTATTCCATATTTATCTAGAATTTTCCAAAAAGCTTGCGCAACGTCATTTGCTGTTTGCCCAGGTTTTGCAGCATCTATTCCAGCTTGAAGAGCCTCATTTGTTTTATTCATAGTGTCAATTTTCTTTTGATCGGGTTTTCCAAGTAAAACTGTTCTAGCCATTGGGCAATGGTACCTTTGATATACCCCTGAAAGCTCAATAATTGTAGCCTCACCCTCAACAAACTTATCTTGAGTTGCTGTTAAATGTGATGCTGAAGTACCTTTTCCTGTTGGAAGTAGTGTTGCAATACTTGAATACTCACCTCCAAATTCTGGGGTTCCATAAAATAATGCTTTTTGAATTTCACCTACGGCGTCACACTGTCTGACACCAGGATTTATAACTTCAATTGCTGTTTGCATTCCTTTTTGAGAAATTATTGCTGCAGATTTCATAAGTTCTATTTCTGCATTAGATTTAACAACACGAGCCCAATTAACTAATCTTTCAGAATCTTTTAACTTAACATTTGGTAACCCTTGTTTCATTTTTTCGTAACAATAAGCAGTAAAATAATGACTATCCATTTCCAAGCCTATTGTAAGTTTATCCCATTTTCTTTCTTTTATAATTTCTACCAAATTATCATATGGATGAACTGGCCATGTATGAATATATTTTTCATCATAAACTAAAATATTTTCATTTTTTAGATAAGTTTTTATATAAGCTCCACCTGAATCTTGTTTTCTAACCCAGCATAATGGTTCATCAGCGTTCACATGCACAATTACAGCTTGCGCATAATAAAACGACCAAGCATCATAGCCAGTTAAATAGTTCATATTGGCTGTATCACTAGAGATTAATAGTTCTATGCCCTTTTCTTGCATTAAGCTTTGAACTTTTTTTAATCTTGCTTTGTATTCTTCTTTGCTAAAATTCATATTACTTAACTATTAAATAATTTTCCAAAACCGTCAATCTTTTCTTTATAGTTAATTGCATTAAGAGAATCCCAGATTAAAGATTGATTACTTGATAGAACAATTTTATTTAGTTTTTTTTCTAACTTATCAATTATAGATAATACTGGTAAAGCCGTACACGAAACAAACAAAGCCTCACTATCTGCAAGATCTATTTTTGACAAGACGTCAAATAAATGATCTTCATCAACTTTTCCAATATCTAAATCAGAATCAATATCAAAGTAAGTTAAAGAATTAACGTTAATATTTTCTTTTTCAAAATAACCAACCACAGAGTCATTTATTGTTTTTGTGTAAGGTGTAAAAATAGATATTTTATCAATGTCTAATTTATCTAATGCCTTAATAGCTGCAGTTATTGGTGTTGTTACCTTTGCTTCTGGTTTAGCCAAATTTACTTTTTCTTTTATCACGTCATACCCAGCCGCAACTGTTCCAGACGTGCAACCATACGCTACACAATCTATTTTTTGATCTGGTAAAATATCTTTAGCAACTTCTGTAATATCATCTGCCATTTTAGCTAAAGTTTCATTGGTCAGTGGATTGTAGCAATGAATTCTATTTACATAGAGATCAATATCTCTTCCACACACCACATTATTAAAGTCCTTTTCAATTCTAAAATCACTGCCTAGTGTTATAAGACCAATTCTTGGATTAGATTTTGAAATGTATTTTGGCTCAACCTTGTTTAATTTCATAAATTACCTGTATTATTTTGATTAAATATATATTGAATAAGGAGTCTAGTTAAAATAATGCTCAATAAAAGCGTACATAACTCGTCGTTACTTAAGGTTTAAACGGTACTAAAAGAACTTGTTCAAAAGATCTTAACATGGACAAGCCACATGGACCTGATCCGATTATAGCTTGTAAATTAAACATACCTAAATACAAAAACTGCAAATATAGACGATAAAAATGTAGCTATCCAAAGATTAAAATCTGTAAGACCTAGCCAAGCTAAATGAATAAATGCAGCGCTTAATAAAGATACAAAAAGTCTATCTCCTCTTGTTGTATTAAGAGTTAAAATTCCTTTTCTTGGGCTGCCACCAGGATCCTTTTTTTCCCAGAAATACATAACTGTAATGCAAAGAGCTATAAAAATAAAAAAACTTGCTGTAGGCCATGTCCAAGCCATCCATTTTATAAAATCAAAATCAAAAAGACCTTTTTCTTTTGCTTTACCAACTGTATTCCAAGTATTTGTAGCTGCATGTAGATTTGTAAAAATCATACTCTCCCCATTGCAAATCCTTTAGCAATATAATTTCTTACAAAGTAAATTACTACTGCTCCAGGTATAATAGTTAAGCTTCCAGCTGCTGCTAACAAACCAAGTTCATAACCTGATGTACTTGATGTTCTTGTCATTATAGCTGCAATTGGTTTAGCTATTGTAGCTGTAAGAGTTTTTGCTAGTAATAATTCAACCCAAGAAAACATAAAACAGAAAAACATGGTAATACCTATTCCAGCAGCTATTGTAGGAATAAAAATTTTAAAGAAAAATTTAGGAAAAGAATATCCATCAACATATGCAGTTTCATCTAATTCTTTAGGAACAGCAGACATAAATCCTTCTAATATCCAAACTGCAAGAGGAATATTAAAAAGACAATGAGATAGCGCAATAGCTATATGTGTATCAAATAAATTTATTGATGAATAAAATTGAAAGAAAGGTAAAGCAAAAACAGCTGGTGGAGCCATTCTGTTTGTTAAAAGCCAGAAAAATAAATGTTTATCACCTAAAAATTTATATCTTGAAAAGGCATACGCAGCAGGAAGTGCTACAGATACAGAAATTATAGTATTTAAAACTGTATACATAATAGAATTTACATAACCCATATACCAGGTGCTATCTGTAAATATTGTTTTATAATTATCTAATGTGAAATCTTGTGGCCACAATGAATAAACATTTATAATTTCAGTAGTTGATTTAAATGACATATTTAGCAACCAATAAATAGGTAACATTAAAAAAATTATGTAGAATGTTGGTACCACCCATTTTATTTTTTTCATTTTCTACCCTCATCTTTCATCATTAAGCTGTAAAAAACCCAACATATTAAAAGTACAATTAAAAAATAAATAAGTGACATAGCAGCTGCAGGTCCAAGATCAAATTGACCTAAGGCCATTTTTACTAAATCTAATGATAGAAAATTTGTTGCATTACCAGGACCGCCTCCTGTTAAAACAAAAGGTTCGGTATAAATCATAAAACTATCCATAAACCTTAAAAGTATAGCTAAAGTTAAAACTTTTTTCATTTTAGGTAGTTCGATATATCTAAAAATATCCCATCTACTAGCACCGTCTATTTCTGCTGCTTGATAGTAAGCTGGCTGAATTGAATTTAAACCCGCATAAGATAAAAGAACAACTAAAGAAGTCCAATGCCAAACATCCATAAGAATAGTTGTAAACCAAGCATCTCCACTTTGTTGAGTAAAATTATAATCAAAACCAAGCGAATTTAGAGTATTTCCAAGAAAACCTATTTCTGGAAGAGCAAATATATTCCACATAGCTCCTACTACATTCCAGGGTATTAACAACGGCATTGACATTAAAATTAAACAAACAGGGACTCCCCAACCTTTTTTGGGCATAGTTAAAGCAATAGCTATACCTAGAGGTAGCTGTATTAGTAGAATTATAAAGGTAAATATAAATTGTCTTCCTAAAGATGCGTGAAATCTTTCAGAATGTAAAATTTCTTTGAACCATCTTGTTCCTTCCCATGTAAAAACATTACTTCCAAAAGTTTCTTGAAAGGAATAATTAACAACAGTCATTAATGGTACTACAGCATTGAATGCAACAAGTACAAATACAGGAATAACAAAGAACCAGGCTTTTTGATTATGTGTTTTGTTCATTATTCAATTATCCAATCATCTCCATATACATAAGTATATTTTTGATCAAAAGTTATATGTGCGCTATCACTGGGTATTTCAGCAGAAGCATTAGCTAAAATTTTAATACTTCCGCTACTACACTCAGTATCAATTACTTTATGTCTGCCTGTATCACTAACTCTTTTAATCTTTACTTTAATACCATCATTCGAAAATTTTATAAATTCTGGTCTAATGCCTACTTGCATTTTACTAAAATTTGTTTTTTTAATACTGTTATTGTTTGGTAATATCTTTCCTTCAAAATTAATTTGACCATTTTTAATTTCACAAGGAAGAATATTCATACCTGGTGAACCAATAAAATGTCCTACAAAAGTATGTTTTGGTTTTTCAAATAATTCTACAGGTGTACCTGTTTGAACAATTTGTCCTTCATGCATAACTACGACTTGGTCTGCAAAGGTTAAGGCTTCAATTTGATCATGGGTAACATAAATCATAGTCCGATTAATTTTTTGATGTAATTCTTTTAACTTTGACCTTAAAACCCACTTTAAATGAGGGTCAATAACTGTTAAAGGTTCGTCAAACATAATTACATTCACATCCGATCTCACTAATCCTCTTCCTAAAGAGATTTTTTGTTTACCATCCGCTGTTAACCCAGCAGCTTTATTATTTAGAGTTGATGTGAGTTCTAACATCTCTGCAATTTCTTTTACTTTAGAGTCAATTTCAGTTTTAGAAAGACCTCTATTTTTTAGTGGAAAAGCTAAATTATCATAAACAGTCATTGTATCGTATATTACTGGGAACTGAAATATTTGAGCAATATCTCTCTCAACTGGGTTTAAATTCGTTACATCTTTATCATTAAATAAAATTTCACCTTTAGTTGGTTTCAATAAACCTGAAATAATATTTAATAATGTTGTCTTTCCACAACCAGAAGGGCCTAATAATGCGTAAGCTCCCCCATCTTTCCAATCAATATTAACTCCTCTTAACGCCCAGTCTGCATCGTTACTTTGTTTTGTCAAATAACTATGGCTTAAATCTTTTAAAGTTATTTTAGCCATTAGTTACCAATCTGTTATTTGTGTCAAAATATAAGAACTCATCTACATTCATGAATAATTTTGTATTCTCGCCAATATTTTTTTGCTGAATTCCGTTTGATAACGAAACCCAGTTAAGTTTTCCGTTAGTAAAATGAATTAAACTTTCTGACCCACTTAATTCAGAAATCAAAACTTTTCCGTTAATTTCAACTGAATTATCTCCTTCTTTGTATGTAGTTATATTGTGTGGTCTTATACCTATTTTATAGTTTCCATCTTTAATTTGCACATTTGATTTCCATTGGACGTTGTTATCTTTTAATTTGAACATTTCTCCACTTTTACTTATTTCAGCTATGTTCATTGGAGGATCGCTAAATACTTTAGCTGAAGTTAAATTTTCAGGTTTTTTGTAAACATTTAAAGTTTTTCCATACTGAATAATGTTTCCTTCAAACAATGTTGCAGTGTTTCCACCTATCATCAATGCATCTAAGGGTTCTGTTGTTGCATATACAACAATACAATCTCTATCTTCAAAAAGTTTAGGTAATTCTTCTCTTAATTCTTCACGAAGTTTAAAATCTAAATTAGCTAATGGTTCATCTAGTAATATCAAATCTGAGTCCTTGACTAATGCCCTAGCTAAAGCGGTTCTCTGTTGCTGTCCTCCAGATAATTCATCGGGTTTTTTATTTAGCATAGCTGATAATTTTAAGAGTTCAGCAACTTTTCCTACTCTTTCTTTAATTTCATCAGGTTTCACACCAGTGATTTTTAATGGTGAAGCAATATTTTCAAAAACTGTAAAATTAGGATAATTGATAAATTGTTGGTAAACCATAGAGCAATTTCTTTTTTGAACTTCTTTACCAGTAACATTTTCATCATTAAACCAAATTTCACCTGATGTAGGTTTGTCTAAACCGGCCATAATTTGCATAAGTGTTGTTTTACCTGCTAGTGTGGAACCTAATAAAACATTAATTGTATTTTTTTCTAATTTTAGATTAGTTGAATATATATGAGTTTCTATTCCTACTTTTTTCTCAACATTTTTTAATTCTAAACTCATATTTGCAATTTATTGATTATTTGTAATTTAGCTTTAAAAAAAAGGGGGCAAATAAATGCCCCCTTTTAAATTTAGATTAAACTAGGGTTACTTCCAAGCGTCTTCGTATGCTACAGTTTTACCTTGAGGTCTCTCATTAACTTTGGCTTTTGGCGAACCAGGCTTATTTAACCAATAAGAAGCTTCTCTTGGTTTATTAAGTCTTGGCCCACATCCACCGTACGCGTTACTAGCTTTATCAGCAGCTTCCATACGAGACATAACTAAGTCCATCTCATCTGCAAGACGATCCATAGTTTCTTGTGGTGTAAATGTACCAGAGTTAACTTCTCCGATATGCTGCCACCATAATTGTGCTAGCTTCGGATAATCTGGAACGTTAATACCGGTTGGAGACCATACATTTCTACTGTCTGATCTATAGAACTCAACAAGTCCACCTAGTTCAGCCGCTCTCTTAGTGAAGTGTTTGTCGTTTAAAGTACTCTTTCTTACGAAAGTTAAACCAACATCAGCTTTTTTAAGAGATACAGTTTTTGAAACTGCAAATTGAGCATACAACCATGCTGCTTTTCTTCTCTCAACGTCAGTAGACTTAAACAAAGTCCATGATCCAACATCTTGATATCCAAGCTTCATGCCTTCTTCCCAATAAGGTCCTTTAGGTGATGGGGCCATTCTCCATAAAGGCATACCGTCTGCATCAACTACTTTATTATTAGGATCTTTTCCTACTAAAGAAGCTGTGAAAGCTGTATACCAGAAAACTTGCTGAGCAACATTTCCTGAAGAAAGAGATGGTAAAGACTGATAAAAGTCCATAGCCGCTGCTCCCGGAGGTGCATAAGCTCTTAACCATTCATCCCATTTTCTGATTGCGTATACTGCAGCAGGGGCATTAGTAGCTCCACCTCTTGATACGTTAGCACCAACTGGGTTACAAGTACCTGCTTCCATTCTAATTCCCCATTCGTCTACAGGAACTCCATTAGGTAGGCCTTTACTTCCTCCACCAGCCATTGATAACCATGCATCAGTCATTCTCCAACCTAAGTCGGGAGCTCTTTTACCATAGTCCATATGACCATAAATCTTAACACCATCTATCATCTTAACATCCTCTGAAAAGAATTTAGCGATATCTTCATAAGCAGACCAGTTTACTGGTACACCTAATTCATAACCATATTTAGCTTTAAATTGTTTTTTAATTTCAGGTCTATCAAACCAGTCTTTTCTGAACCAATAAAGGTTAGCAAATTGTTGGTCTGGTAGTTGATAAAGATTTCCATCTGGACCTGTTGTAAATTGAAGTCCTATAAAGTCATCTAGATCCAACATTGGATTAGTAACAGCTTTACCCTCACCTTTCATCCAGTCAGTTAAATTTACAGCTTGTTGCATACGCGCGTGCGTACCAATTAAGTCTGAGTCATTAACATATGCATCGTAAATACTTACGTTAGTTTGCATCTGTGTTTGAACAGCCATCACTACATCACCCTCTCCTATGATTTGGTGTTGTACTTTGATGCCAGTTATATCTTCAAACGCCTTTGTAAGAGTCTTAAACTCGTACATGTGAGTTGGTATACCTTCAGATACTACTTTTAAAGTCATTCCTGCGAATGGCTTAGCAGCATCATGAAACCACTTTAGTTCTTTCTCTCTTTCTTTTGCAGATAGAGTAGATAAACTAAACTCACCGTTAGACCATTTCTTGATTGCAGCCATATGACCATCAGCAAATGCATTAGAAATAGTTACGATTGAAAACCAAACAGCAACAGTAAAAATAGTTTTTAATTTATTCATTACTTCTCCCTTTATTTGGTTATTGTTTATTTTTTGAACGCTTATGTTAACTTGGAGAAGGAGCATATGTCAAAAAAAAATTCAACTTATACAAATGTTTCGCTTTCTAATTGAATATTAGGATAAAGTTTTTTTAATTGCTTTACTCCAACCATCAATAAGAATTTTTCTTTCTGAATTTTTAATTCTTGGTTTAAAACTTTTGTCTGCTTGCCAATTTTTCGCAATGTCTTTTAAAGATTTATAAACTCCTATCTGAAGACCTGCCATAAAGGCCGCACCAAGTGCTGTAGTTTCATTTACTTTAGGTCTTAATACTTTCGTATTAATTGTGTCTGATAAAAACTGTGAGAACCAATTATTTAAAACCATACCACCATCAACTTTAATTAATTTTGGTTTTAAACCGTCATTCTTCATAGCCTCAAATAAATCATAAGTTTGATAAGCAACTGACTCAACCGTAGCTCTTGTGATTTCCTTTGGACCTGTATCTCTTGTTAATCCTGTTAAAATACCTCTAGCGTTTACATTCCAATAAGGCGCACCTAAGCCCGTAAAAGCTGGCACTAAATATATTCCTTTATTTGAACTAAGAGATTTTGCAATTTTTTCAGTGTCTGATGCTTTTTTAATAAATTTCATTTTGTCTCTTAACCATTGAACACCAGCACCTGCTATAAATATTGTTCCTTCCAATGCGTATGTTGTTTTGCCATTTATTCTGTAACCTATTGTGGTCAACAACCTATTTTTTGAATAAACTTTTTTACTTCCTGTATTTAAAAGTACGAAGGCACCTGTCCCATAAGTGCTTTTTACAGAACCTGGTTCAAAACAACATTGACCTATAGTGGCCGATTGCTGATCACCTACCATTCCTGTTATTGGATAAGAAGCTCCAGTAATTGAAGGGTCAGTATAACCAAAATCAGCTGCACAATCTTTAACTACTGGTAATATTTCTTTAGGAATTTTAAATATTTTTAATATTTGATCATCCCACTTATTTGTCGAGATATTAAACAACATTGTTCTACTTGCGTTAGTTGCATCTGTTGCATGATCAACTCCTTTTGTTAATTTCCATAATAAAAAACTATCGACTGTACCAAATAATAATCTTTTCTTTTTAATTAAGTCTCTTGCTTTGGGAACGTTATCTATAATCCATTTAATTTTTGTTGCTGAGAAATAAGCATCAATTCGTAAACCTGTCTTATTATAGATAATAGTTTCTTTTTTTTGTTTAATTAATTTTTTACAATATTCTGAGGATCTCCTATCCTGCCATACGATTGCATTATAAACTGGTTTACCAGTTTTTTTATCCCATAAAATAGTTGTTTCTCTTTGATTTGTAATTCCTATAGTTAAAACTTTTCCTTTTAGCTTTTTGCTTTTTTTAATAACTTCTTTAAAAACTTTTAAAGTAGTTTTCCATATCTCCTCTGGATCATGTTCAACCCAACCATCCTTCGGAAAATATTGCGTAAATTCTGTTTGAGAAGTAAAAATAGGTTTACCTTTTAAATCAAACAATATCGCTCTACTTGAAGTAGTACCTTGATCAATGGAAATTATAAATTTTTTCATTTAATTTCTTATTATATTATAATTTTATTGGTTTTATAGGAATATATATAGTTTTAAATCCTGATTTTAACGATTTTGATTTTATGAAGCTTGCTCCTGTTAGAGCTCTTGAATTTTTATCTGCAGGGAAATTTAAAGCAACTAATCACAGAGTTTTATGGAACAAAAGTAAGATACTTTCTATTCCTTTTTTCTTTGAACCTTCTTATGACTTTAAAATGAATAGATCTTTTTTAAATTTAAAAAAAACTTCATCTAAAAGTCAAATTTATGAAAAATTTTTAAACCAATCGTTAAAAAGATTTATTGAGTACCAGCGTTAAAATAATTTAAGTTATTGAAAATTTTTAATTACGTTTTATAAACAACCTATAATTTTAATGTCAAAAGTATTCGATTTATTCATTATAGGTGGTGGTATAAACGGCGCTGGTTTAGCTAGAGATGCTGCTGGAAGAGGTTTGTCTGTTTGTCTCGCTGACAAAGGTGAGATAGGTGGAGCAACATCTTCATGGTCTACCAAATTAATTCATGGTGGTCTTAGATATTTGGAAAATTATGAATTTAAACTAGTTAGAGATTCTCTCAAAGAAAGAGAAATAATTTACAAAATTGCAAAACCAATTTCAAAACCTATTCCTTTTATCATCCCATATGTTGATAAAATTAGACCTGCATGGTTAATTAAAATGGGTTTGTTTCTTTATGATAATTTAGGAGGCAAAACAATTATACCAAAGTCAAACACATTAGATATTTCAAAAAAATTACCGAATATTCTTAAAAAAAAATATAAAATTGGTTTCCAATATTTTGATGTTCAAATTGATGATAAAAAATTGACTAAACTAAATATAAAATCTGCAAAAAAATATAAAGCTAAAGTATTAGAATATAATAAAGTTAAAAAAGCAGAAATTGATAATAATGAATGGGTCATTCATCTTCAAAAAGGAGAGAAAATAAAATCAAAAATTTTAATTAATGCATCTGGTCCATGGATAAATGAAACTTTAAAAAAAAATATAAAAATAAAATCAAAAAATAAAATTAGATTAGTTAAAGGAAGTCACATTATAACTAAAAAATTATATAAGAAAGATGTTGCATTTACATTTCAAAATACTGACAAGAGAATAATATTTGTAATACCCTATAAAAAAAAATTTTCACTAATTGGAACTACTGAGGTTGAAGTTAAATCGCCTGAAAATAAAGAAATTTCAAAAAAAGAAATTCAATATTTAATTCGTTCAGTAAATAATTATTTAGAAAAACAAATCAGTACAAAAGATATAGTTGACTCTTATTCTGGAATAAGACCTTTAATAGAGGATTTTAATCAAGCTTCCAAAGTTACAAGGGATTATATTTTTGACTTAAATATAATAAAAAAATTACCCCTTCTTAGTATTTATGGTGGTAAATTAACTACTTACAGAAAACTAGCAGAAAATGTCCTATTAGACCTAGAAAAGTTTTTGCCTAAAACTAAAATGGGACCTTGGACACATAAAAAGAATCTTTTTTAGATATCCAATAGATTAAAAAAATGTTAATCTAATTATATAAAGCGATACATAACTCATCGTTAAATCCAATACGAAAGTGGGATCAGTCGTCTTTAAATTTAATTATTTAAGGAGGTTTGAATGAAATTTGGATATTTTTGTAACACTACTAACTGGAATCATAAGCCATACAATCAGCTATTAAACGAAACCCAAGAAATCACAACTTACTGTGATGAAAATAATTGGGACTCTATTTGGTATACAGAGCATCACTTCAATCATGAAGGAATGGAATCGTGCACGAACCCTTTAATGATGGGCGTTGATGCAGCTGCAAGAACTAAACAAATTAGAATAGGTCAAGCTTGCAATGTAATTACCTTTCATAACCCCATACGTCTTGCAGAGGACATAGCTTTATTGGATCAACTATCAGGAGGGAGAGTTGATGTTGGTATTGGTAGAGGAATATATGGCAGAGAAGCTATAAACATGAACAAAGAGGCTGACTTAAAAGATCAAGCAAAAAATTTTAGATTATTTGATGAAACTTTAACAGTGATGAAAAAAGCATGGACTGAAGAATTTTTTAGTCATCAAGGTGAGTTTTATACCTACCCTACTCCTGGTTTTACTTGGCAACATGATATGAGTCCACCTAGTAAAAAATTTTTAGATACAACAACAAATGAAATAAAAAAAATAAGCGTTGTACCAAAACCAAAACAACAACCTCATCCACCAATATGGCAAGTTGTTGATGGTGCACGATCAATTGAATGGGCAGCACAAAATGGATTAAATACAATAATGTGGATACCTACTGTTAAAGCGTTAAAGAAAAGGTTTGAAATTTATAGAGACGCAAAATCTAAAGCTGAAAATAGAGATGTTTCACTAGGTGAAGGCGTATCTTTAGTTAGAGATATGTTTGTTGCTGAAACTATGGAAGAAGCTGAAAAAATGGCTGGCGAGCATATTATCAATTATATGAAATGGGTTTGTCATTGGAGAGGTTTAGGTAATCATATGGATCCAGGTGAAGAGTTACCAGAAACAAAACATAAATTAGACTTACTTAATTATGATTTTCTACATAAAAGAAATTTATTATTTGGAACACCAGAATATGTTGTTAATAAAATAAATGAATTAAAATCAGAATTAAATTTACAAAATCTTCAAGTTTGGTCTAATTTTCCTGGAATAGATCATGAGACTTGCATGAGGAGTATAAAACTGTTTAATGATGAGGTTATACCAAAGATTAATTTAGACAATTCAAATATAGAAAAAGCAAGTTAATGAAACTGGATCTTAGAAAGTTTACAAAATTTGTAGATAAAACTTTTATTGAAGGTGGTAAAGAAGCTAAAGAACCAGTCTTAATGGTTTCTGTTGCAGCTGTTTTTAAAAATCCATGGAGTGGAAAAGGTTTTGTCGATGACCTTAAACCAATTATTTTAGACCTAGCACCAAAGTTAGGTGATATATTAGTACCAGAACTTATAAAAGAAATTGGATCTCCTGAGAAAATTTTAGCCTATGGTAAAGCTGGCACAGTTGGTCTTAATGGTGAAATTGAGCATGCATCAGCATTTATTCATACTTTAAGATTTGGAAATAAATTTAGAGACGCAGTTGGTGGAACATCTTATTTAAGTTTTACCAATACCAGAAGTTCTGCTGGATCAAAAATATCCATTCCAATGATGCATAAAACAGACTCTGGTCTAAGGCCCTATTATCTTACACACGAATTTACTATACATGATGCTCCTTTTGATGATGAAATTGTTATTGCTATCGGAGGAGCCTCGAGTGGCAGGGCTCATGCAAGAACAGGTGATCGCTACCAAGATATGAAGGAAATGGGATTGGACCCAAAATAAATAAATGTCTCAAAATTTTGATCCAAATCAAAATTATTACTCATTTATTGATAATAACACTACTCCATTAGTATTTATTCATGGTGTTGGGCTAGATCGTAAAATGTGGGAGCCTCAAATTAACTCTTTAAACAATCATTCAATAATTACTTATGATTTATTAGGACATGGAAGAACTCCTTACAGGAAAGAGGAGGTTACTTTGAATGATTTTTCAAACCAATTAGATAATTTATTACAATTTTTGAAAATAGATAAGATTAATCTAATTGGATTTTCTCTAGGTTCATTGGTTGCATTAGACTTTGCTTCAAAATTTCAGGATAAATTAAAAACCCTTACGTTGCTTGGGACTACATATAAAAGAACTGAGGAACAAAGAGATTTGGTTATAGAAAGACTTGAACAAGCTAAGTTAAATAAACCTATTTCAAAACAGGCGCTAAAAAGATGGTTCACAGATCAATACTTAAATAATCACCCAGAAATTTATGAACAATTTATAAAAATTCTGACAAAAAATAGTGAGGATCATTTAAATTTTTTAAAAGCCTACAAGTTATTTGCGTATCATCAAGATAATATAGATATGATTAAAAAAATAGAAACTAAATCTCTTGTGATGACGGGATCAAATGATACTGGTTCAACAGTTGAGATGTCAAAATCCTTATCTAATGATTTAATAAATTCAAGTTTTACTGAGATAAATAATGGAAAACATCTTTGTAGTATAGAGTGTGCAGAAGATGTTAATATAAATCTTAAAAAGTTTATTAATAATTAAATGACAAAAATTCAAAACTTCAAGATGTACATAGATGGTCAGTGGGTTGAGTCTGAGTCTGGTAAAACTATCGAAACTTTAAATCCAGAAAATAATGAAGTTTGGGCAACTGTACCCGAAGCAAATAAAAAAGATGTAGATAAAGCAGTTAAGGCTGCACAAAAGGCTTTTGATAACTCATGGTCTAATTTATATCCAAGAGATAGAGCTAAATATTTAAAGTCTCTAGCAAATCAATTGAGAGATAATGCTGAACATCTTGGTACTATCGAAACTAAAGATACAGGAAAAATTTTTAGAGAAACAAAAACACAAGCTAATTATATTGCTGAATACTATGATTACTTTGCAGGTCTTGCAGATAAAGTTGAAGGAACAGTTGTGCCAATTGATAAAGCAGACATGCAGGTGACAACTACTCGAATTCCTATTGGTGTGGTTGCTGCAATCATTCCGTGGAACTCCCAAATGTTACTAACAGCTGTTAAACTTGCACCAGCCTTGGCTATGGGAAATACTGTTGTAATAAAAGCATCTGAACTTGCTCCAGTTACTTTATTAGAATTTGCAAAATTAGTTGAAAAATCAGGAATACCAAAAGGAGTAGTTAACATAATCACCGGTTTAGGCGAGCCTTGTGGTAAAGCTCTAACTACACATGATCTTGTGGAAAGAATTGCATTCACTGGTGGCCCAGAAACTGCAAAACATATTGTAAAAAATTCTGCTGAAAATTTATCTCAAGTAAGTTTAGAACTGGGTGGTAAAAGCCCTGTTGTAGTATTTAATGATGCTGAACAAGAAAATGCACTTAATGGAATTACTGCTGGAATTTTTGGTGCAAGTGGTCAAAGCTGCATTGCTGGATCAAGACTTTATATTCAATCAAAAATTTATGATGAATTTTTAGATAAATTGGTGGCAAAAGCAGAAAAAATAAAACTGGGTGCGCCAATGGATAAAGATACTCAAATGGGGCCTTTAAATAGTTTCAAACAATTAGAAAATATAGAAAAAAATATCAAAGCCACTATTGAACAAGGAGGGAAAATTAGATGTGGAGGGAAAAGATCAGATATATCTAATAAAGGCTATTATTTTCCAGCTACAATAATTGAATGTGAGAATCATAATTTACCTACTGCTGAAAATGAATTATTTGGTCCAATTTTATCTGTTATGAAATTTGAAACAGAGGAAGAAGTTATTAAATTAATGAATGATAATAAATATGGTTTATCTTCCGGAGTTTACACATCTAATTTTGGAAGAGGCCTGAGAGTTTCAAGGGCAATTAGAGCTGGAATAACCTTTGTAAACACTTATAGGTTAATTTCACCAATGGCTCCTTTTGGAGGAATTAAAGATAGTGGATATGGAAAAGAAGCAGGAATTGAGTCAATTAAAGAATACACAAGAATAAAGACTACATGGTTAAATTCATCGGATAAACCAATGGTTGATCCATTTACAATGGGTTAATAATTGACTGCCAGACATTATTTTTTAGTTTTGTTCATTATGTTTCTTTTTGGAAGCTCTTATCCAATTAATAAACTTGCATTAAATACATCTTTAACACCTATGTTAGCGGCATCATTAAGGATGTTTATACTTTTTTCATGTCTTGCTCCCTTTTGTAAATTTAGAATTCCAAGTAAAAAATATCAACTTCCTTTAGCAGGCTTTTCTTTATCTATGGGTTTTGGTGTTTTTATTTTTTTAAATCTATCTTTACAAAAAGCGACTGTAATTGCACCTATTATCATTGGTGCACAACTTGCAATTCCTTTTGCAATACTTGCTAGTTCAATATTCTTAGGTGAAAAAGTTACTTTTAAAATGTGGCTACTAATTTTTATTTCTTTTTTTGGAATTTTTCTTATTGGATATGATCCTAATTTAAAAAATGAAATTTTTGCAATTCTACTTTGTGCTGTTTCAGCTTTTTTCTATGGTATTGCAAATGTATTTTCTCGTTACATTAAAAATATTGATGTAAAATTAACTAATGCTATAATGGGTTTTATTGGCTTTGTAACTCTGCTACTTTTTTCAATTATTTTTGAGGGTAATACTTTTAGTCAATTAAAGAATATCGATTTATATACTTGGTTACTCTTACTTCATAATGGAGTGATGGTTTCAGTTGTTGCTCACACATCTATGTTTTATCTATATAAATTTTACTCAGTTAACAAGGTTATGCCTTTCTATTCTTTATTTCCAATATTTGGTTTGCTTCTAACATTTTTTATCTTTGAAGAAATTCCATCGCTACTAAGTGCTGTTGGTGGATCTATTGTGATTATTTCTGTTTACCAGCTACAGAAAATTAGATAATTCCTCTATTGTAAATTCATTTAATTAAAAGTGTTCGATACTTTAGGTGCCTAATAATGGATATGGGTCTTTTATTAATCATAATATATCATCCTAAAGGTATACTTCCTGAGAAAATCGAAATAAAATAAACTTATTATGAAATATATTATACTCGGAGCTGCAGTAGCATGGGCTATGTACATCGGTGATAAATATTTTTTTTAATGAATAAAAATTTATGGCTACTAATTTTAAGTCAGATTTTTGCTTTTACAGCAGCACCCATAACAGTTTTTTTAAGTGGAATAATTGGTTCTCAGTTTAGTCCAGTAAAATCTTTAGCAAC
Source organism: Candidatus Pelagibacter sp. Uisw_121 (assembly GCF_047722545.1). GTDB lineage: Bacteria > Pseudomonadota > Alphaproteobacteria > Pelagibacterales > Pelagibacteraceae > Pelagibacter. The sequence continues at coordinate 919,980 of NZ_CP159816.1, forward strand.
TCTTCCAATGGCTTTATCAATTGTGGGTATTGCAATTTTTGCAATTTTTGCAGCAAAGGTTATGAGTATAATTGGTCGAAGAGCAGGCTTTATATTTGCATCAATTATTAGTTCATTGTCATCATTACTTGCTGCTTATTCAATAATTATTGAAAGTTTTATATTATTTAATTTCGCATGTTTTTTACTTGGGGCTGGGGTTGCGTTTAGTCATCAATATCGTTTTGCTGCGGTTGAAACAGTTAAAAAGGATATGGCACCAAAAGCTATTTCAATAATATTATTAGCAGGTATAGGTTCTGCTTTTATAGGACCAAATGTTGCTAATATAACAAAAGATATTATTGCTGAACATTTATATGCCGGTTCTTACATCGCACTTGCAGCTTTAACACTCACCTCAATAATTTTCTTATTATTCTATAAAGACGGGCATAAACCAAATCTTATTAATAAAAAAACTTCACGTAGCTATCTAGAGTTAATTTCTCAACCAAGATTTCTACAGGCTTTAGTAGCATCTGCATTTGCATATGCAGTGATGTCATTTTTAATGACAGCTACACCAATAAGTATGCATGTAATGGAGAAAATAAACTTAACTAAAACAAGTTTTGTAATTCAATTTCATATTGCAGCTATGTTTTTACCATCATTGGTTACAGGTAATTTGATAAAAAAATTTGGACATAGTAAAATAATGTATGCTGGTGTCTTTTTATTTTTAATAACAATCTTAACTAGTTTCTTTGACCAAAATTTTACTAATTATTTAGTTGCATTAATATTTTTAGGATTTGGTTGGAACTTTTTATTTATATCTGGGACAAGTCTATTAGTTTTGTCTTATAGGGAAAATGAAAAATTTAAGGCGCAAGGATTTAATGATTTAATAGTTTATTCAATTCAAGCAATCTCAAGTTTATCTGCAGGAGTTTTCCTAACCTCAACAAGTTGGAAAACAATGAATTTAGTTTGTATAATATTCTTGGTTTTAATTATATTATCAACATTAAGAGCTGATTTTAAAGAGAGAAAGTAAAATGGATTTAATAGATTATTTTCAACTGAGCTTGGTTGAAATTTATTTTGTAATATTTACTGTATTCATTGCTTCTATTATAAGAGGATTTAATGGCTTTGGCTTTTCAGCAACATGTATCTCGGGTTTTTCTTTTATTCTTCCGGCAGTAGAAATAGTTCCAATTATTCTAATACTTGAGGTCATTATTAGTATTTTTATGGTCCCATATATATGGAACAAAATAGACTGGAATTTTGTTATAAAACTAATATTTGGAATAATTATTGGCTCTCCTGTTGGTATTTATCTATTAAAATATTTAACTCCTGACGTTACACATCTATCTGTTTGTGTACTAATCATATTTTTTTCATTTTTATTAATGAGAGGTTTTGTAAATCAAAAGATTAATAATAATTATGGAAAATTTTTTACAGGAATAATTGCTGGAGCATTAAATGGATTAACTACTTTAGGAGGAATGCCTGTTGCGCTATTCTTATTAGTTACAAGTATTCAACCTGTAATAATTAGAGGTTCATTAGCAGCATTATTTTTCTTAACAGATATTTATGCTTTTAGTCTAAGTTTTTTTGCTGGAATTGTGGATGTCACAACTATTTATAGGACTGTTCCACTGATTATTACTTTACCAATAGGTGTTTATATTGGTGATAAATTTTTTGTTAAAAGTAAAGAGAAGACTTATAGAAAAGTTGTTTTTTACTTTCTTATATTTATTTCAATATTTGGGTTTTTTAGAATTATTGACAATTTTTAGAATATCTTGACTCACAAAATTTTAATTACTTAATCTTTTATGAATACTATTGAGTGTTTTCTCTAATTGTCTATAAAAACCTAATTTAGTTAACTCACTAACACCTTGCTCATTTAATCCTTTTGGTGTTTGAGATTCTTTTACTAAATATTTCAAATCTTTTTTAGAATTTACAACTGCATCTTCTGATAAAGCTAAAAATAAAGATGTTATATATTTTTGCGCATTATCTCGTTTAACCCCTCTTTTTACTAACCAGTCTGTCATTATCCTTAGTAATTCATAAAATGGCGCCATCATTCCAGATGTTGTCCAAAAATTAATTGATGATTTCTCATTTTTTATTTCAACTGTTGTGCCAATTTTATTAAAAAAATCTTTTACTTTTTTATCAGGTGGGCAGATTGGTACTGGTCCCTTTTTTAAAGATATTGGCGGTAATGGTATTGCTCTTATAATTTTGGCTTTAACTTTAATTGCTTTTTTAAGTTGAGCTAAACTAATTGTTGATATGAAGCTAATTATAGTTTGATTAGATCTAAACTTTAAATTTTTAATAATCTTTTCACCTACCGTTGGAGTTACTGACAAAAATATCCAATCGCATGAGTTAATAATTTCCTGATTATCACTGCTAATAGTTATTTTTTTAAACTTTTTTTTTAACTTTTGAGCTATAGATTTATTTCTGCGGGAAATGATTATCTTTTTGTATGAAATATTAGAACTACAAATACCTGTAAGCACAGCAGACGTAATTTTACCTGTTCCTATAAAGCCTAATTTCATAAATATAGTTACTTTATAGTAATATTATTGAATTAATTAATAAAAAAAGAGCCTCTAATTCTCAACAGTTCTCTACTTAAATCTTTATTTTCTTTAAAGGGTTTTCTTCCATGTAGCCAAAAGTAATTATTGGCAATTATTGCTGATCCAACAGGTAATTTAGTGATAGTTTTGTTTTTACTTTCTTCTAAACCATCTGATAATCTCTGTAAGAAATTGCCCTGTTCCATATTTTTAGGCTCAGGAAATTGATCTATATAAGAAATATTAGGTTTGCCATTTTCATCAGTGGAAAACACTGGATGCTCTACCTTGTAGTCTATATTTTTACTTTTTGGTGATCCCCAAATAAAATTTTGTTTACCTACTGGGTCATTATATAGATCACCACAATGTTCCCAATCATCAAGATGCAACATTGCTGTCTCTCCACCCTCGACATTCTGTTCATCGATTTTAGTCATTAACAACCAGTCCGTAACTTCTTTGACATAAGTTCCATCTGTATGAAGATCCATATTTGTATAAGCTTTTCTTAAATACGAGTCACTTTTATCTTCATGCTTAACAATAAACCTTGCATAATATTTTCCAGCCATAGAGTCATGGTTTGGAATTCCAATCAAATGTGCAATTGCCGTTGATAATTTAACTAAAAAAGTATGATCAAATTTAGAGTTAATTTTTTTTGGACCAATAATAAAACAGCCTGTTTCTCGATCTCTTATTATCTTATTCATAAGTTTGCTTAATTTATTAGATGTAAGATCATCTAAGCTTTTTGCTAATGTAAAACGAGTAAATGGTTTGTACTCTAAAGCGGTAATATCAAATTTATTGAATGGAAAAATTAATTTATCTAAAATCTCATCTTCAATTTTAATATCAATTATCCTTTTTGAATTTTGATGCTCAGTTATTGTTAATCCAGCAATATTTTCCATTAGAAGTAATTACTTAGTAATGCCATCATAATAGCAGAAATTACTGTTGGATAAACAAAATTTCTTTTTGAAATAAAAAATATGAACAAACAAAATAAAACCACAACAATTCTACTTAGATAACTAGCATCAACCAAAACACCTACTGGAAATATAATTGTCCTAGCTATCAATGCTGCTAATGTTGAATAAGCTAAGCAATTAAACCATCTGAATAGTTTTGAAGTTTCTTTTATTCCTTTTGATGAAATGACACCTAAAAATCTTGAAGAAAAAGTTGCAAGGGACGTGACTAAGATTGCAAGAAATACACTAGTTGACATTTAGTTCTCCTATAAAATAAGCAATTGTTCCACCAACAAGTCCACCTAATAAAATTGACCACTCTGGAGATAGAAAATAAAAAATTGGTCCTAATACCAAACCCAAAATTACTGCAACTGTAATTTGAATAGTCCTCATGGCACCAACCATCATACATAAAAAGTAGATTGGGTTTAAAATTGCTAGACCCATCATCATATTTTTATCTAAGTAATCTGATGCATAAAAACCTATAAAAGTGCCTATTACTGCTGTAATCCAAGTTGCGCAGCCAATACCTATCCAAAAATCTATTCGGTTTTTTTTTTCAATAATTTTATAATTACTCTTCATTATCAGCCATGCTGACACTGCAATAAAATGGCATGAGAAATAATATTTCCACTTAGGTTGACTTTTGTGCATCATTAATGGGAACAAAGAAACTGCCATTGGATAAAGTCGAGCATTAACAAACCAAACTGCTAAAAAAATATTTAATAATGATGCTCCTAATAATAACGATTCTGCCATAACTAACGAACCAGGCAAAGCATAAGTAAGCATTGTCGAAAAAATACTTTCCTGAATATTAAAGCCTAAATTTTTAAGGAGTGCTCCAATAGCGATAAAACAACAACCAAGTGCAAGGGCTGGGCTGTCTGGCGCTAGAATTGATTTAAAACCTTTAAAGAAAAATTCTTTATTAATCATTAACCACCAAGGAATAATCTACCAACATCAGGATTTTTTAATAAATCGTCCCCTTTGCCAGCAATAGCAGTTTGTCCTGACACTAAAACATAACCAATATCTGCAAACTCTAATCCTTTTTTTGCATTTTGCTCAACTAGAATAATAGTTTTCTTTTCTGTTTGTTGAAGATCTCTTAAAATTTCAAAAACCATATCGATATATCTTGGCTCTAATCCAATAGATGGTTCATCAACAAGTAATACTGATGGCTTCATAACTAATGCTCTAGAAATTTCTAATAACCTTCTTTCTCCACCTGATAAAACTTTAGCAGGTTGATTTCTTCTATTTCTTAATCTTTCATATTTTTCAAAAATTCTCTCAGCTTCTTGATAAGATTCGTCTGTATTTTCTTTGGAATAGCCACCCATCAATAGATTTTCTTCAACAGTCATATCTGGGAAAACAGAATTATCTTGAAGTATATAAGCAATTCCACATGATGTAAGTTTTTGAGCTGGAGTTAAGCTGGTAATTTCTTTCCCATCAATTTCAATTTGTCCTGAAAAAATATTTGTAAACCCATAAATTGAATGAAGTATTGTAGATTTCCCTGCACCATTCGGTCCAATCAAACATAGCGATTGAGCTTTACTTACATTTAAATCAAAATCATGAAGAATTTCCATTTTACCATAGCCAGCTGATAATTTTTTGATAGTTAAATGATCATTATCTGGAGATAATTTTTTTAAATCTTCTGATCCTGGTGCTTTTCCTAATACATCATATTGATTTGACATTATTGTGCTCCCAAGTAAGCGTCTAGCACACGCTTATCATTTTTAATTTCATCTGGAGTTCCATTTGCTAACATTTGACCATGTGCTAAACAAAAAACTCTTTGTGCTAAATTCATAATTACTTTCATATTGTGCTCTATAACTAACAAAGTAATTCCATAGTCCTTATTAACACTTATCAAACGGTCAATAATTCCATTAATTAAGGTAGGGTTTATCCCAGCTGTTGGTTCATCTAATAAAAGCATTTTAGGCTCATTCATTAAGGCCATTGCTAGTTCTAATAATTTTTGCTGACCAAAAGAAAGATCACCCGCTCTAAGCTTTCTTTTTTGATGAAGCCCTACAAACTTTAATAATGTCTCAGCTTTATCTGTTAAATCTGAAGGTATTTTTTGAAATACTGTCAATATTCCATCATTTTCTGGCTTATGACTAATTAACATATTCTGAATACAGTTTAATTTTCCATAAATTCGAGTTTGCTGGAAAGTTCTAAGCAATCCAAGTTTAGCAATAACAGGTACAGGTAATTCGGAAACTTCTGTAGCATCAAATTTGATTGAACCATTATCAATTGGATATGTTCCTACAATAGAATTAAATAGAGTAGTTTTGCCAGATCCATTTGGACCAATTAATCCAACTATTGAACCTTGTTCAACTGACATAGAAATATCAACATTAGCTTTAACACCTCCAAAAGATTTACTTACATTGGATATATCTAGTATTGCCATTATTTTAATTCTACCTGTGCCTTTCGGTCTGCTTCATCAATTACTTCCCCAAATCTTTCAGGATATTTTTCTCTTAACCATCCCATCAAGCCTTCAGGAAAATAAACAACGATTACAATAATTAAAACTCCAAGAGCTACATACTGCCAGCCTAAGAAGTAAGTCCAAAAACCTTCTTTAAATAAATGAAATAAAACAGCACCAACAAGTGGTCCCCATAAAGTTCCTTTACCTCCAAGAATTGCCATTAACACCATGAACACTCCAAATGTAGGTCCAGCAAAAGCAATTTCATTTGGTTCAATATAACCATTAATGTGGCCCATTAGTCCTCCAGCAATTCCGACAAAAAAAGCTGATACCATCCAACCTATAATTTTATATCTCATAGTATGAATGCCCATTGCTTCAGCTTTATCTTCGTTGTCTCTTATTGCATTTAAAACTAATCCAAATCTTGTGCTGTAAGCCCACTTTAAAGTAATAAAAGTTACAACCGCCAAACCAAAACTTAAATAGTACATAAACTGTGATGATGATGCGTTAGTTCCAAATCCTTTTGGCCAAACTGGGACTGTCATACCTTGACCAGCACCAATTATTTCAATTCCACCTGCAATTTCACCTGCTGCAATTCCTAAAGCTAGTGTACAAATTGCAAAGTAGTGTCCTCTTAAACCTAAAATTCCATAACCAATTACTCCTGCAATTATTGTTGGAATAATTCCTGCTAATAATATTCCCACTCCAAAACCTTGGAAAAATTGAGGTATAGTGTGAACAAAAGTTTTTTCTCCTCCAGCGTCTGTCCATTCGGCTAGTGAAAAAAACATTGCTATTTGAGTACTTGAAGCAACATACATACCAATACCAAAGAATAAAATATTTCCAAATGTATTGTAGCCCATTTGACCACCTTGGACGTCCCAAGTCATTGCAAGCACAATTAAAATATAAAGAAATGACATCTGAAGTTTGTAAGCTGGGAATATGAATGCTCCAGCTAAACCAAGAATTATTAAGCCTGCATACAAAAATGTATTTTTAGTCATTATTTCAAATATTCTCTTTTTCTTGATAATTTAAATCTTCTGTAAACTAATATGATAACTAATAATGAAAACACAGCTGCTATTCTAAATTCTGTTCCTAGTAAATAATCTGCCCATTCTTCAAATATACCAAGTCCCATTCCAGATATTGCAACTGCTGGTAAGTTTCCTAAGCCTGCAATAATAACAATCATAAAAGATCTAACTGTGTAAGGTAATCCTGTATAAGGGTGAAGTGTAAAAGTGATAGCAACACAAGCTCCTGCTATTCCACATAATGCTGCATTTATTCCAAATGTTGCTGCATAAACTTTCTCTGTATCTACCCCTAAAATTTTAGCAGCTCTAGCATTTTGTGCCGTTGCCCTAATTGCTCTACCTAATTTTGATTTTCTCATATAAACCACAAGAATTATTGCAGATATCACACATACAGCACCTGAAAATAGTTTAGCATTCGGAATCGTAACCATGTCATTAAATAACATTGTTGTTCCAAAGTTTGATTGAGCCACAACCACATCTGCACCAAATGCAAAATTCATTAACTGTTGAGCTAAAATACTAATTCCAAAAGTTGCAAGGATTGAAGTAAATAAATCTTTATCTACTACTTTATTAATAACAAGTTTGTACATCCCCCAACCCACACAATACATAATGATTGGTGATACAATTATTCCAAAAGCTGGGTGTATTCCTGATAAATACATAAAGTATGCAATGTATCCACCCATGATTACTAATTCTCCTTGAGCAATATTTATTATATTCATTACTCCCCACTGCAATGCCATTCCGTAAGCAATTAATGCAAATAAAATACCAAGAAGTATCCCATCCATTGATGCTTGAACCATTAAGATAGGTGCTTGAAAAATTAAAAAATCCATAAATTCTGTAGATGTTTATAAAAAAATGCCCCCTATTACTAGGGAGCATTTTACATATTAGGTATTATCTTTTTGACCAAGATGGAATTGGGTGTACTAACTCAGCCGATGCCCATTTAGTAGGAGCAACAACTTTGTTTTCACACTTACTACCATCATCGTTACATGATACTTGGAAAAGTACCATTGGCTTAGATACGTTTTGACCACCTTCAGCAAATTTTATGTTTCCATAAAAAGTTTGCATATCAGTTGCAGCTAAAGCATCCCTAACTTTTTTAGTATCAAATGATTGTGCTCTTTCGAACGCATCTTTAAAAACTAATAAAGCAGCAGAAGATTCAGCAGCTTGGTATGGTGGTGCATATCCAAAAGCTTTAGTAAAGTCTGCATCATACGTCATACCATCTTTAAAGAAGTTATCTGTATAAGATAGAGACTTATGCCATTGAGAAGCACAAAGTGCATACTCTGAAGCTTTACCATGCATCTTAGACAATTTAGCAGCATCACAGTGGGTCATTGCTAACATTTTCACATCAACTTTCATCTCTGAGATTTGTCTAACAGCTGTCAAAGCACCTTTTGTATGACCTGAAACTACAAGAACGTCTGGATTAGTAGCTTTTACTTTAGATAAAGTAGCCGCCATATCGTTAAGTTCTTTTGGTAATTTGTCATCTATAATGATTTTAGAACCTGTTCTTTTAGCAGCTTCAACAATTCCCAATCTCACATCTTGTGAGAAAGCGTCTTGTTCAAACGCCATTGCAATCTTAACTGGTTTTCCACCATTTTTTTCAACTGCAAGATCAATTGCTACATCAAGATATAAGTTCGCTGGAGCAAGTACTGCAAATAAATATTTGTAGCCTTTAGTGAATAACGATCTAGACGCACCGTTTGCTTCAACCATAGGAACTTCATATTTTTCAGTTACAGGAGCCATAGCTTTTGTAAGTCCTGAGCTATAAGGCCCAAGCATGTACTTAACACCATCTTGTTGGATTAATCTTTCTGCAAGTTGTGCTGCTCTTCCTGAGTTTGACTCATCATCGTAATAAATAATATCAAACATGTAAGTTTTTCCACCAACTTTAACACCACCCATGCTGTTAATTCTCTCAACTGCTAAATTATAACCGTTTTGAGTATGAACACCATTAGATGAATATTTTCCAGTTAATGAAACAGCTGCACCTAAAATAATTTTATCCCCAACAACCTTCGCGAAAGATATAGTTGAAGCTGAAATTAAAAGAGCAATTGCAGAAACTAAAGTAATTAGTATATTTCTGATTTTCATTTTTATTTTCCTTTATTAGTTTTAAATTTAAAAAAATTATTTAACTCTGAAATTAAAAAACAAACAAGTATGTATTAAAGATTGCGACTTAATATTTTTGAATAAAAGCTATTATAATAGCGATTAGTATTAGCACGCACGCTGAAATTGTATTTATAACTTTTGGATTTGCTTTTATCCAAACAATTAACTTTCTGGCAAGTACAGCATAAGCAATTAAAGATAAAAAATCTAAAACTACATATGTTGTAATTAAAATTATAAATTGAACAACATAGTTTGAATTAAAATCAATGAACTGTGGAAAGATTAATGGAAAAAACATCCAAGCTTTAGGACTTGTTCCTGCAACTAAGAAGCCATCTTTAAAAAAAGAAAAAAAACTTTTTGATGTAATGTTAGTTGAGTTTATGTCTTTTGGTCTTGAATTATAAATATCATAAGCAAGGTAAAGTAAATATGCTATTCCAACCCACTTAAAAATATTTAAAAAATTTGGGTTATCAACAAAAAAAGATCCAAGTACAAAAATTACTAACGTTGCTTGAATAAAATTTGCAGTAATATCTCCAAGTGCTGTCCAAATACATTTTTGAACTCCATAATTCATAGAATAAGAAATGATAACAATTCTAGGAGTTCCAGGCGTGATAAATAGAAATAAAATTATCTGTAAAAAAAGGAAATAATTTAAAGGGAGCATTTTAAGATTTAAGGATAGTCCAAAAAAACCGGGAGCTAAAGATGGCTAAGATGGACTATCTAAATTTGAAGATACCACGACCCTAAATAAAATGCATTAATCATTTTTTTCAAATATAAGGTATTTATGAAAAAAAAAAGGTCACACCCCCATAACTAGGGTCAAAAACCCAGAGCCCCATATATCAGATCCTGACTGGATTATTTGGGCTGCTTGGGCAGATCGAATTACTTTTGAAGAAATTGAGAAAAAAACTGGAAAAACAGAAGGTGAAGTAATTAAGATTATGAGACGATCCATAAAACCTGTGTCTTTTAGATTATGGAGAAAAAGAGTAAATCAAAAAAGTATTAAACATAAAAAAAAATTTGAATACTCTAGAAAAGAAATTACTAGTAAAATTAAAAAGAATGATTACTTATAAGTTATGAAATCAGTAACAATTTATACAGGTCCACTTTGTAATTTTTGTGATGCAGCAAAAAGATTATTAACTAGAAACAACGTTGAATATAAAGAAATAAACATTGCAACAGTAGATGGAGCAATGGATGAAATGATTAAAAAAGCAAATGGTAAAAGAACTATTCCTCAAATTTTCTTTGATGATCAACATATTGGTGGTTATGATGAAGCGCGCGCTTTAGAAAAAGAAAATAAACTTCAAGATCTTTTAAAATAAAACAAAATAAATAACTAAAAGAATTAAAGTATATTCAAAAAAACTTTTAGAAGTTTTTATTTGTTTTTCATTAAATCTTTGATTGATATATTTTTTTAATAAATAAAAACCAACATTCACTAACAAAACACCAATTATAATACCAATAACAGTAGATTTAACTGTAAAATTTTTATAACCAAAGTAACAAGCTGCAATTAAACTAAACCAAGAAATTTTTGTAATAAATATTTTAAATACTATTCCAGCTTTTTTACTAAAAACTGATTGTGTTTTAATAATTGAATAAGACCAAATAATACCAATTAAAAAAATAATGTACTTAATAATCATTTTATGTTTTTGGTTTAAAAACTAAGCAAACACCGTTATTACAATATCTTTTACCAGTTGGATTGGGTCCGTCTTCAAAGATGTGGCCGTGATGTCCACCACATTTTTTGCAATGATATTCTACTCTCTCGTACCCTAACAGTGTGTCTGTTTTAGTTTCAAAAGCATCAGGTAATGATTGATAAAATGAAGGCCAGCCTGAACCACTTTCATATTTTGCATTTGAATCAAATAATTTTTCACCACAATTAGTGCAGTGATAACTACCTTCTCTTTTTTCATAATTTAATTCACTTGTGCCAGGAGCTTCTGTTCCATCTTCAAATAAAACTAATTTTTGTTCAGCAGTTAGATCTTTGTTAATTTTTTTTGTCATAAGTTAAATAAATTTAGCACAAGTTTGATGTAATATAGAGTGTAATTCTACCAATTTACTAAAATTTTTATTATAACCTCCACCTAGTACTCCACAAAAAGGTATTTTTTTAGAAAAAAAATTGTTGATTACTAACTCATCTCTCTTCCTAACCCCGTCATCTGAAATATTCAATTTACCCAATCTATCATTTAAGTGAATATCTACACCTGCAATGTAAAAGACAAAGTCAAAATTTTCTTTATTCAGCTCATTTAAATAAAATTTAAGAGTTCTAATATAAGCAGCATCTTCAAGGTTATCCTCAAGCTCAACATCCAGATCACTAATAGATTTTTTAGCAGGATAATTAGTTTTTGAGTGCATACTAAAAGTAAAAACATGTCTATTATATTTGAATATTTCTGAGTTACCATTACCTTGATGAACATCAAGATCTACGATTAAGATTCTATTGGCTAACCTTCTATCTAATAAATAATGTGCAGCAACTGCTACGTCGTTAAAAACACAATAACCAGCTCCACTATCATAATTTGCATGATGACTACCTCCAGCAGTATTGCAAGCGATACCAAAATTTAACGCAAGTTTTGATGCTAAAACAGTTCCTCCTGTTGCTACTAAAGACCTTTGAACTACACTGTCAACTAAAGGGAAGCCAATCTTTTTTACTTCATTTTCATCTAATGTTTTATTCTTTATATTATTAATATAATTTGTTGAATGAGCTTTATTTAAAGTTTCAAATGAGCATGGATAAGGTTTGTGAAATTTTTTTACAATTTTTTTATTTATTAAATATTTAGCAAGTTCACCAAATTTATTAATTGGAAATTTGTGATCATCACCAATTTTTGCAACATAAGACTCGTGATTAACTACTGGCAATTCCATTTCTATTCAATAATACGAATAGGCTTTTCGTTTACACAAGCCTCTAAACCTTCGATCATTTGTGTATAAAATACAGTATAATTTTCTGCTGTCACATATCCAACATGGGGCATTAATAATGCATTTGGTAAAAATCTTAGCTTGTTCCCTTCTGGTAAAGGTTCTTTTTCATAAACATCAAGACCAGCACCAGCAATAACATTAGTTGATAACGCTATAATTAAATCATCTTCATTAATGATGGATCCTCTTGAAGTGTTAATTAAAAAAGCAGTTTTTTTCATTGTGTCTAGCTCTTTTAGTTTTATTAACTCTTTATATCTTTCTCCACCTTGAACATGGATGGATATAAAATCAGAATTTTGAAACAAATCTTCTTTACTACATGGAAGTACACCCAATTTTTTACAAGTATCTAAATTCAAATTTTCACTCCAAGCCATAACTTCCATGCCAAAAGCTTTACCAATTTTAGCAACTTGTGAACCAACTCTTCCAAGTCCAACTAACCCTAAAATTTTTCCTTTAAGCTCAAATCCAATAGTTGATTGCCAGTAACCTTGATACATATTATCAATTTCTTCTTTAAAGTTTCTAGCTAAACCTAGGATTAAACCCCAGGTTAATTCTGTGGTTCCTGCAAAATCAATCTCTGTTCCACACACTATAATCTTTCTCTTTTTAGCGGCAGCTAAGTCTATTGCTTTATTTCTTGAGCCACTTGTAATGATGTATTTAAGGTCATTTAAATTATCAATTAAATTTTTAGTAATAGGAGTTCTTTCTCTCATTATCAATAATGCTTCAAAATCTGCTAATTGCTCTATAGCATCTGCCTCATCTTCAAAGGGTTCACTAAAAATTTTAAATTCATATTTTCCAGATAGTTTTTTTAGGTCAACAAATTCATGAGACACGTTTTGGTAATCATCTAAGATAGCAACTTTAAGCATTTTTAATCTTTCTATTTGATAAAAGAATTCCTGTTAAAATAAATATTGCGCCCAACATATGATAAAACATAAATTTTTCATTAAAAATAATCATTGCCATAATTGCACTTAAAATAGGCATCATATGTAAAAAAACACCTGCTCTATTAGCACCAATTAAAGCAACTCCTTTTATCCAAAAAATAAAAGAAGCAAGACCTGGAAATAAAACTACGTAAAATAAAATCATGTAAAAGTTTTGATTTAAAATAATTCTAAAACCCATTTGGTACTCTATAAAGTAAATTGGTATTAAAAAAATAAAACCAAATGAAATTACTACTTCTAGTAACCCTAGTTGAGATAGTTCATGTTTTTTTTTCTTTAATAGAGCTGAATAAGTAGCCCATGACAACATTCCAAAAACCATTGTAATGTCACCCTTGTTAAAATCTAAGTTCATTAATATTCCAAGATTTGCTTTGGTTATTATCAAAACAACTCCAATGAAAGAACATGTAACTCCTAATATTTGAAAAGTATTAGTTTTTTCAATCTTTAAAATTGATGAAATGAAAATGATCATTACAGGTATTGTTGATATCATTAACACACCACTGATAACTTGCGTAAAGTTTAAAGAATAATAGACGATTGAATTAAATATGGTAACGCTCGTTATTCCAAGAATTGTATAATATTTATAATTTTCTAAAATATAATTTCTTTTTTTAAATATTTCTTGAATTGTAAATGGAGCTAAGATCAACCAGGCAAAAAGCCATCTATAAAAATTTAATGAAAATGGAGGTACTTCATATTGACTGGCAAATTTTCCAACTAAAAAATTTCCTGACCAAAATAAAGCTGCTAAAAATAAAAAAATATAAGCAACGTTATTTTTATTTATCACTTAGCTAAACCTAAGTGAGCTATAAGGTTTTAAGTTTAAATTAGTGTTTTCTTCTGCAATCATTCCAGCTATTATTTTTCCTGAAATAGGTCCTAAAGTCCATCCTAAATGATGGTGACCAAAACTATAAAAAATATTTTTGTGATTTTTTGATGGACCTATTACTGGTAAAAAATCAGGTAAGCTAGGTCTAAAGCCCATCCATTCATCTTCGTGCTCTGGCAGGTCACCTAACATGTATTTTGCATTATTAATTAAATTTTTAATTCTTCCTTTAGATGGAGGATTATTTAAACCACCAAATTCAACAGTGCCAACAACTCTAAGTCCCTGTTCCATTGGTGTAATACCAAAGCCTCTATTGGAAAAAATTACTGGTCTTTTTAAAAGATGATCACAATCTTTAAAATGAACATGGTACCCTCTTTCTGTATCAAGAGGTATTTTTTCATCTAAATTGTCTGTCAATCTTTTAGAAAAAGCACCACATGCAATTACCAATTTATCAACAATAAATTTTTGTGTTTCAGTTATTATGACTGGTTTTTCCTCGTCAAAATTAATGTCTTGAACTTTCATTTTTAAAAATTTTCCTCCTTTTTTTAAAAAAAGGTCAAATAATTTTAAAAGAATTTTTTTTGGATTTCTCGCATGTCTTCCATGCTGATAATAAACACCACCATGGTAAAAAGGCTTAATATTAGGTTCTAGGTCATGAATTTCTTTTGGTGTCACCACTTGTTGATCAACACCCAATTCATTTCTAACTTTAATTTCTAGTTCTCTACTTTTTAAACTTTGATCATTCCAAATATATAAGATGCCTTTTTTTTTCGACTAAACCTTCTAAGTCTATTTCATCAAATAGTTCATCATATGCTGGTAGTGCTAGATCTAAAATTTGGTGCATATTTTTTGCCGTATGCATCATTCTTTTGGTTGTGCAGTTTCTAATAAATTGTAGAAACCAAGGAATCATTTTTGGCACATAATTCCACTTAAGAGCAAGTGGACCGGTTGAGCTTAAAAGCATTGCTGGAACATCTGTTAAAACATCAGGTCTATTCATTAAGACACATGCATAAGGTGAGAAGTGACCCGCATTACCATAAGAAGCAGCCGGGCTACCTGGCTCATCTTTATCAAAGATTGTTACATCAAAACCTTTTTTTTTGCAAAAACAATCCATTAGATATTCCCTGAATACCAGCCCCAATAATTCCAATCTTTAATTTTTTACTCATAGTGTTCTATATAATTTCTAGATAAATTTTTTCCAGTGGCAAATTCGACTAATTTTATTTAAAATATTAAGCTATTAGATGTTTATGATTAATTTTAGCACTCATAACAATTGCAAAACCAATCATTGTTGCAAGCATTGAAGATCCTCCATAAGACATAATAGGCAATGGTGACCCAACAATAGGCAGCAGCCCTAACACCATCGACATATTTACTGAAACATAAAAAAATATTGCAGATCCATAGCCATAACAAAAAAGTTTTGCAAAATAACTTCTTGAAATTGAACCAACTCTTAAAACTCTATAAATAATTATAATATAGATTAGGAGTAATCCTAAAGAGCCTAAAAAACCGTGCTCTTCTGCAAATAAAGTAAAAATAAAATCTGTATGTTTTTCTGGTAAGAATTCTAAATAACTTTGTGTTCCTTTCAAAAAACCTTTTCCAGTAAGGCCACCAGACCCAACTGCTATTTTAGATTGAATTATTTGATAACCCGCACCTAATGGGTCTTTATCTGGATCAAGAAATGTTAAAATTCTTAGTTTTTGATAGGGCTGTAAAAAAGCAATAGCAAAAGGCATTGAAATTAATAAAGCAATAAAAGAATATACAAAATATTTAACATTAATTCCTGCTAGCCAAATGACTGCCAATCCACTTAATGCAATTAAAATTGAAGTTCCTAAGTCAGGTTGGGTAATAACCAGGATAATTGGTAAAATTAAAATTATTAAAGCAATAAATATAACCTGAAAGGTATTCACTTTATCAAGTTGGATGCGGTGATAATACTTAGCAAGACATACTATTATTGAAATTTTCATTAATTCAGATGGTTGTAAATTGATAAAATATAAATTGATCCATCTTTGTGACCCTGAAGCTTTAATACCGTATAAAGAAGCCCAAATTAAAAGAAATAAAACCACAACATAAAATAAGTAAGCAAAATAATGCCAAATTTTAATGTTAATAAGCGACATAAAAAGCATCAATGTAAAAAAAATTAAAAATTTTAAGATATGACTTTTACTATGAAATAAAATTTCCCCTCCATCCGTCGAATACATAGACAAAGAACTAATTAACCCAAGACATAAAATACACAACAATAAGATATAATCAAAATCTCTTAATTTTTGAAAAAATGTGGGTTGTGTATTAAATGAATTATATTGCATTTATGCCTTAATGGTTTTTTTAATCTTAATTTTCTCTCTAAGTTCGTGCCTATCTATAATTAATTTAAAAAGCTTCTTTGCAATAGGTGCTGCAGTAGAGCTACCCGATCCACCATGTTCAATTAAAATACTTAATGCATACCTTGGGTTTTTATATGGCCCAAAAGCTACATATAAAGCGTGATCTCTTTCATTGTATGGAATTTCAAATGTTTTTAAATCAAGCTCTCTATCTTTCTCTGTTATTCTTTTAACTTGTGATGTTCCAGTTTTGCCAGCAAATTGATATTTGGGATCATCAATTCTTGATTTGTAAGATGTTCCTCTTATCTCATTAGTTGAGGCAAACATTGCCTCTCTGACTAGTTTTATATTTTCAGAGTTTTGAAATAAAGGTTCATGTTTTTTGATATTTTGAAAACCAAAAAATTTTGATGTATCTAGTTTTAATTCATCATTTTTTAAATTTAATTGTTCTAAATTATCGTTCATTATAGATTTAATCTCAGTTTCTGTTTTAGCATTCTCCTCCACTACTATTTTTGGGTGAATCTTAAATCCCCCATTTGCTAGTTGGGCTGTCATGAGGCATAGTTGTAGCGGTGTGGTTTGCAAATAACCTTGCCCAATACCTGTAATTAAAGTTTCTCCTATAACCCATCCTTTTCCTAGGGTATTTTTTTTCCATTGGGTGTCTGGAACTAATCCTTTTTTTTCATTGCTATAAATTTCATTTAAAACTTTTTCTCCAAGACCAAACTTTAGAGCTGTTTTTTTTAATCGATCAACTCCAAGTTTTCTTGTAATTTCATAAAAATAAGTATCACAAGACACTTTCATGGCACTTTTTAAATTAACAACTCCATGTCCTTTTTTTTTCCAGCAATGATAAGTTTGTCCATGCATTTCAATTTTGCCAGTACAGTTAACTTTGAAATTTTTAGAAATAACATCGTTCTCAAGTGCAGAAAGGGCTACTATTGGTTTAATAGTTGATCCAGGTGAATATAATCCTGATAAAGTCTTGTTAACCAATGGTTTTAATGGATTATTTCTAATTAGTTGCCAGTCATCTTGACTGATACCAAATAAGAATAAATTAGGATCAAATGATGGGGATGAATGCATGGCAATTATATCTCCTGTATAAATGTCCATCACACTAATTGATCCAGCTAAATCTTTTAATAATTCATTACTGAGTTTTTGAACTTCTGTATCAATTGTAAGTTTAATTGTTTTCCCTTTTGTTCCCTCTTGGTGATCTATTTGATTAATTCTTTTTCCATATGCATTAACCTCATATCTTTGTATACCGTTTGATCCTATTAAATCATTTTCAAATGATTTCTCCAAACCTGCTTTGCCCACCCTAAGACCCGGTACATGATTATTTTTAATTACATCATTATTTAAAATATCTTTTGCACTTGCCATACTTACATATCCCAATACATGTGTATAATTTTCACTCAGTGGATAATCGCGAGATACAGAAAGCACAGCTTTTGCTCCAGTCAATTCATGTAAAAAAAAATTGATTTTAGTAAATTGTTCCCAAGTTAAATTGTCAGATACAATTAAAGTTTCCCAGGATTTTTGACTATTTTTTTTTTTTAATAATTTTATTAAATTGTGTGTCACTTAAATTTAAAAGTTCTTTTAACCTCAACATTAAACTTTTAAAATTTTCAACTTGTTCAGGGATAACATGTAGTTGATATATTTTAAGGTTGCCTGCAATGACATTTCCAAAATAGTCTAAAAATTCTCCCCTTACAGGTGGTAATCTCCATTCTCTCAGTCTATTTTTATCAGATAAAGTTAGATACTTTTTATTTTCTGTAATTTGTAATGAAAACAACCTTATAATTATTCCAGTAAAAACTACAAATTTTGCCGCTCCAATAATAAACATTCTTCTATTAATAGTGTGAAGTTTTTCACCACCAAAATGATTACTCTGCATTCCTAGAGCCTATAAAAAAGTTTTCAATAAAACGAAATATGTGTGTGAAAAAAATATAAAAAATAAATGTAAAAAATGTATTAACAATACTGTTCATATGATCAATATCGTATTCGAAAATAAGAACCAGTGATATATATGAGAGTGAATTTAGGATTAATAGAGTAATTAAAAAAAAAAATCCAATCTTTAAAAAGACTAGGTGATAATGTTATATTTCTCAAATATGATGCCAATCCACACAGTAACAAAAATAACAAACTGCTAATTCCCATTGGCAACCCAATAATTACATCATTGAATAACCCCGCTACGAAGAGACTTACATAACCTAGGGCTTCTGTTCTCTTAAGCGTATAATAAAAAATTAATATATAGCTAAAATTAAAAGAAAAATATTTTAATTCCAAATCATTAAAGCTAAAGTCATTCATAATTGACACAAAAAGTAAAATCAATGGAAAGTATTTAAATAAAACACTACTTATATATTTTTTTCTTAATCCACTCATCTATATTTTTCCTTTTTGTAAAACACAATTTCTATATTTTGGTGTTCCTACTTTATAAAGTTTGTTGAATATAGTTTTTCTACATTTATGTCCGTATAAAAGATTTAATCTTAAGAATTTCATTTCTTCTTCTTGATTTTTTTGTACTTGAGCAGACCGTTCAAGATCTGCAAGCTTGGTTTGTAAATTAAAAAGTTTATTTTTAAGTTGATTATTCTCTTCCTCAATATTTTGTCTAACTTCAATAGCTATTTTCTTTTCCTCTAGTAGTATTCTTAAATTTTCTTCTTTTTTTGTTGCTTCTGAGATTTGATCATCCATTGTTTTTAATTCTTTTTTAGATGCTTGATCTAAAACAGTTGCTTCCTTAGAAAAAGATATGACTTTTACGTACTTAAGTTGTGTAAAATCTTTATAAATATCAACTCTTAAGCTGTTCATTATTGTATTTTCTGTAGCATTTATTTTTCCAACTAATATACCGCTTTTAAATAATCCCCCTGCACCTGAAGTTACAACTATCTTTTCATCATTATTGTTTTCGAAATCTACCCCTTGAATATATTGTAAAGTAGCGTTTTCTTTACCGTCACCTGACATGATTGCCTGAATATCATTTGGTGATACAGATACTGGAATTTTAGAGTTAATATCTGATAACAATAAAACTCTAGATGTGAAAAAATTTACTTCAACAATTTTTCCAATTAAATATTCATCATCAAGAACTGCCATCCCAAGCTTTATATTGTTTTTACTACCCTTGTTTAAAACAACAGATCTTAGAAATGGACTATTTCTATCAATTAATACTTTTGCGACAATTTCGTTATTTTTTATAAAATAATCGTCAACTAGTTTTTTGTACCTAATATTTTCTAATGAAATTATTTGTTTTGATAAATCTTTAGACTTTAATTTTTCTAATTCTTTTTCAATTAATTGATAGTTATTATAATGATTTATATGATTGTTTATTCTATTAAAACTATCCTCAATAACTTTTTCTGGTCCTGAAACTATAAATGATGACCTATATACAATTTCTTTGATTGAAATTTTTACTAAATTAACAACCTTAAAATTATAACTCCCTAAAATTAAAAATATTATAGAAAAAAAAATTAATCCAAGTAATGAAAATTTTTGTTGAGTTCCTTTTTTTAAAAATGCAGATCTTATTGCTATTACAAAATCATCTCTGCTTATTTCCATTATTCTTAATACTCAGAAAGCATAGTAGAAAAGGTTTCCTCATGTTCTAGGGCTTTTCCAGTACCAATTGCAACACAAGCTAATGGATCGTCTGCGATAAAAACTGGCAATCCAGTTTCTTTAGAAAATCTTTTATCAATATTCTTTAATAAAGCTCCACCACCTGTTAATGTTAAGCCCATATCAACTAAGTCTGCTGATAGTTCTGGCGGTGTGTTTTCTAAAGCATCTTTTATTCCACCCACCATCTCTTTTAAAATTCCATTTAATGCTTCAGCTGTATCTTCTTCAGTAATATTTATTTCTTTAGGGGTTCCTGATCTTAAATCTCTACCTTTAACCGCATAAGTATTGTTGTTCGATGGTATTGCTGTACCGATTTCTTTTTTAATTTTTTCAGCAGTACTATCTCCAATCATTAAATTATATTCTTTTCTCATATAATTTATTAAAGCAGTATCCATTGCATCTCCTGCAACTCTCAATGATTTAGAGTAAACTAATCCTCCTAAAGACATCACTGCTATTTCAGTGGTTCCGCCACCAATATCAACCACCATTGATCCTGTTGCTTCTGAAATTGGAAGGCCTGCTCCAATAGCAGCCGCGATAGGTTCTTCAATTAGCTGAACTCTTCTAGCTCCAGCTGCAAGAGCACTATCTTGAATAGCCTTTCTTTCTACTGGAGTTGATCCGGTTGGTACACAAATCAAAATTCTTGGGTTTGCAAAAGTTTTATTTTTATGAACCTTTTTGATAAAATGTTTAATCATTTCTTCTGTAACTATAAAATCTGCAATCACTCCATCTCTTAATGGTCTAATAGCGCTTATGTTACCTGGTGTTCTGCCAAGCATTGTTTTTGCCTCATCTCCTACAGCTAAAACAGTTTTTTTTCCCATATTCTCAGCAATAGCTACTACTGATGGTTCATTTAAAACTACGCCTTGGCCTTTTAAAACAACAAGAGTGTTAGCGGTTCCAAGATCAATCGCCATATCCTGACTCCAAATGTTAGTTACACTTTTAAACCAATTAGCCATGTTATATTCCCTTCACTTTCTGAGTTTCACGCTCCATTGGAGCAGTTTTTTTTCTTTTAATAATCATTTTATTTAAAGCACTTAAATAAGCGTTAGCTGACGCTACTAATGTGTCGGTATCAGCGGCTTGTCCAACTGTGGTTTTGCCTTCTTCTTCAATTCTAACGCTTACTGTAGCTTGTGCATCAGTTCCTTCTGTAACAGCATGCACTTGATACAATTGTAGCTTAACATCGTGAGGATATAAAACTTTTATACATTTAAAAATAGCATCTACAGGCCCATCTCCTTTTTCTGAGGTTGATTTGACTTCACCATAAACATCAAGTGTCATTTCTGCTTTTTGAGGCTCACCCGTTCCTGCAAAAACTTTTAATGACTTCAGGTTAATTACATATTTATCTAAAACCATACTATCATCAACTAATGCTGCAATATCGTCATCATAAACATGTTTTTTCTTATCAGCTAAAATTTTAAATTTTCCAAATGCTGTTTGAATTACATCGTCAGTTACATCCATATAACCAAGATCATTTAATTTTTCTTTAAAAGCATGACGACCTGAATGTTTACCCATCACTAATGAAGTTTTTTTAACCCCAACACTCTCTGGTGTCATAATTTCATAAGTTTCCCTGTTTTTAAGCATTCCATCCTGATGAATGCCTGCTTCATGAGCAAAAGCATTTTTTCCAACAATCGCTTTATTAAATTGAACTGGAAACGTTGCATTAGAAACTACTTTTGAAGCTTTGCTTAATAATTCAGTTTTAATTCCTGTTGTAAACGGCATTAGGTCATTTCTTGTTCTTATAGCCATTACAATTTCTTCAAGTGCTGCATTACCAGCTCTTTCACCAATTCCATTAATAGTACATTCAACTTGTCTTGCACCAGCAGAAACTCCAGCTAATGAATTAGCCACTGCCAATCCTAAATCATTGTGGCAATGAACTGATAGAATCGCTTTATCAATATTTGGAACTTTATTTTTTAAAGTTGTAATTATTTTTGTATACTCAGAAGGGATTGTGTAACCAACTGTATCTGGAATATTAATAGTTTTAGCTCCACTAGTAATTGCAACTTCAACTGACTTACACATATAATCCATATCGGTTCTTGTGCCATCCTCACAAGACCATTCAACATCGTCTGTTAAATTTCTTGCATAAGTTACACTCTCCTTTATTGCATCTAAAACTTGTTCTGGGGTTTTATTTAACTTGTGTTTCATATGAAGTGGGCTTGTTGAGATGAAAGTATGAATTCTAAATCTTGGAGCAGCTTTTAATGCTTCATGACATGCGTCTATATCTTTTTTGCTAGCTCTAGATAATCCACAGGGAATTGAATTTTTTAAAATTTTACTTATTGCTGTTACAGCCTCAAAATCACCAGGAGAGGCAATTGGAAAACCAGCTTCAATTACATCTATGCCTAATTCATCAAAAATTCTTGATATTTGAATTTTTTCTTCAAGACTCATCGATGCACCAGGTGATTGCTCACCATCTCGCATCGTAGTATCGAATATAATAACTTTTTCTTTGTCGCTCATAGCCAATAATTTTAGAAAAACTATAATACAATCTATAATAGAGATTGCAAAATAATTTTTATATTTAGACTATATTTCTGACCGAATTAGGTTTTTAGTAAAAATTAACTCTTATCACTATCTATTAATTTTTTCTTACCAATCCAAGGCATCATGGCTCTAAGCTCAGCACCAACCTTTTCGATTGGATGATCTGCAAGATCTTTTCTCATTTTTAAAAAATTCTTTTGACCACCTTCACACTCTTTCATCCAGTCTTTTGTAAACTTGCCCGATTGAATATCAGCTAAAACTTCTTTCATTCTTTTCTTGCTTTCACTATCAACGACTTTTTTACCAGATACATACTCTCCGTACTCTGCTGTATTAGAAATTGAGTAATTCATATTAGCAATTCCACCTTCATAAATTAAATCTACTATTAATTTTACTTCATGAAGGCATTCAAAGTATGCCATTTCAGGTTCGTATCCAGCTTCTGTTAAAGTTTCAAAGCCATTTTTAATTAATTCAACTAAACCACCACAAAGTACAGACTGCTCACCAAATAAATCAGTTTCACATTCATCTTTGAATGTTGTTTCAATAATTCCAGATTTTCCACCACCGATTGCTGAAGCGTAGGATAATGCAAGATCTCTAGCTTTACCTGTTCCGTCTTGATGAACAGCAAATAAACAAGGTACTCCACCTCCTCTTTCAAATTCACTTCTAACTAGATGTCCAGGTCCTTTTGGTGCAACCATAAATACATCTAAGTCTTTTCTTGCTTCAATTAATTTGTAGTGAATATTTAATCCATGAGCAAATGCTATGCTTGTTCCTGGTTTAATTCTTTGATCAATGTGATTTTTATAAATTGCTGCTTGTAATTCATCTGGCGTAAGGATCATTGCAACTTCTGCCCATTCTGCAGCATCAGATAAGCCCATTACTTTTAGACCTTTTGACTCAGCTTTTGCTTTACTTGCTGACCCATCTCTAAGAGCCACAACAACTTCTTTGGCTCCACTATCTTTTAAATTTAATGCATGTGCATGACCTTGACTTCCATAACCAAATATTGCTATTTTTTTACTTTTGATTAAATCTACATCAGCATCTTTTTCATAAAACATTTTCATTTTTTTTTTCTCCTATTAGTAATTAATTTAAAATTCCTGCACCTCTAGTCATTGCTACCGCTCCAGTTCTTGAGGCACTGACAAGACCAAGTGGTTTTAAATTTTTTATCATTTTATCTATTTCTCTTCTTAATGCTGTTATTTGAATTACAGCAGATTTATTTGTCTGATCTAATATAACTGGATTATACTTTTTACAAGTATTTAAAACTTTCTTAATTTTTATAGAATTTGCAACAATTTTTAGTAATGCCATTTCTTTAAATATCACTTTTTTATCTTCTCTTTTAAAATTAGCTACATTATGCACTGGAACTAATTTTTTTAATTGTAATACAATTTGCTCTATAACTTGTGGTGTTCCTGTTGTGACAATAGTAATTCTAGAAAGGTTTTTTTTATGGTCCACCTCAGCAACCGCTAAAGATTCTATATTATAGCCTCTTCCAGAAAATAAACCTACCACCCTTGATAATACACTTGCTTCATTATCAACCCAAACAACAATTATATGAGTATCAATTTTTCCTAACTTACTAGGTGTGCTATATGCTGATTTAGATTTTACCATTTTAAACTAAAGACTTACCTTTACCTGTAATTTTGTTTTCTTTTTGATCCTTAGGTCCTAACAACATTTGATTATGTGGCTTTCCAGAAGGTATCATTGGATAGCAGTTCTCAGCTTGATCAACGTGGCAATCAAAAATTACCGGTTTGTCTATATTGATCATTTCTTCAATTTTTTCATCTAATTCGTCAGGGTTTTCTGCTCTAATACCAACGCAACCATAAGCTTCTGCTAATTTAACAAAATCTGGTAAAGCCTCTGAGTAACTTTCTGAATAATTTTTTTCATGAAGGAGCTCCTGCCATTGTCTAACCATTCCCATGTATTGATTGTTTAAAATAAATATCTTGATAGGTAGATTGTATTGAACTGCAGTAGAAATTTCCTGCATAGTCATTAAAATTGAAGCTTCCCCAGCGATATCTACAACTAGTTTTTTTGGATGGGCCACTTGCACCCCTATTGCAGCTGGTAATCCATAACCCATAGTTCCAAGCCCACCTGATGTCATCCATCTATTAGGCTTATTGAACTTATAATGCTGAGCTGCCCACATCTGATGTTGTCCAACCTCAGTAGTAATATATGTATCTTGATTTTTAGTTAATTCATAAAGTCTTTGAACTGCATGTTGAGGCTTAATGATTTTATCACTATTTATAAAATTAAGAGATTGTTTTGTTCGCCATTTTTGAATTTGTTGCCACCATTTTGATATTTTTTGTTTATTTGATTTTTCTAAATTTAAGTTTTGTTTTTTTAGAGTTTTAGTAGTTGATTTTATTACATCACTAACATCACCAACAATAGAAAGATCAACCTTTACAATTTTATTTATCGATGATGGGTCAATATCTATATGAACTTTTCTAGATTTTGGAGAAAACTCATCTATCTTTCCTGTAATACGATCATCAAATCTTGCACCTATATTAATTAATAAATCACAATCATGCATTGCATTATTGGCTTCATAAGTTCCATGCATACCTAGCATACCTAAAAATTGATTATCATCCCCTGGATAAGCACCTAATCCTTGGAGTGTTGATGTAATAGGAAATCCAGTTAAGGCTACTAACTCTCTTAAAAGTTCACTTGCCTTTGGGCCAGAATTAATTACTCCACCACCAGTATAAAAAACTGGTTTTGAAGCTTTTTTCATTAAATCTACTAATTGTTCAATTTCTTTTTGATTAAATCTATTAAGAACTTTTCCATTTAATTTTTTTTCTTTTTTAGGTTTAAAATATTTTGCTTTTGCAAACTGAATATCTTTTGGAATATCAACTAATACTGGTCCAGGTCTTCCTGTTGTTGCAACTTCGAATGCCTCATGCATTATTCTTGAAAGATCATTAATATCTTTAACTAACCAATTATGTTTTGTGCAAGGTCTAGTAATTCCTGTAGTATCACATTCCTGAAAAGCATCTGTTCCAATTAAGTGTGTTGGTACTTGCCCTGAAATACAAACTAGAGGAACGGAATCCATGTAAGCGTCCGTTAGTGCTGTAACAACATTTGTTGCACCTGGGCCAGAAGTTACTAGTACTATACCTGGTTTTCCAGATGATCTTGCATACCCTTCAGCTGCATGACCAGCACCTTGCTCATGTCTAACTAAAATATGTTTTATTGATGGATGGTTTTTTAGCTCATCATAAATAGGGAGTACTGCTCCACCTGGATAACCAAAAATATGATCTACTTTTTGATCTTCCAAACATTTAAATACAATTTCAGCACCTGTGTATAAATTCCCCATCTGGGTAATCTAGCTGAAGTTGTGCTCATTGGTCAAGTTTTAGAATTGATTTATTTAATTTTTTTATATGATCATCAATCTTGGTTGATTTAATTTTTTTCCATGATCTCATCCTGGTTCTAGCCCAAGTAGCTTGTCTTTTAGCGTATTGTCTTGTTTTAATTGATATTAATTCCTTTGCTTGATCTAAGTTGATTTTTTTATTTAAGTACTGTGTCAATTCGGCAATCCCTATTACCTTGTTTACACTCTGGTCTTTTCTAATTTTTAGTTTAATAAATTTTTTAACTTCATTAATAGCTCCATCATTTATCATATTGGAAGTTCTTAAATTAATTTTATCAATAAGTTTTTCTCTTTTTGTTTCAATATAAAGTTTTAGGAAATCACTGTCTTTAAATTCAGACTCAGTCTTAGCTAACCAATCATACATAGAAATATCAGTATAAGATTTAATTTCATAAGCTCTTATAGATCTTTGTGTATCATTTTGATCAAATTTATCTTTAATTTTAGAATCTAGTTTTAAAAGTTTTTTATAGAATTTTTTTTTGTCCCTCTCTTTTAGACATTAGTCTAACTTTGTTTCTAAACTTAAGAGGTATCTCTGGAATTTTAACTAAACCATTAATCAATGATTGAAAATATAAACCAGTACCACCAACTAAAATTGGAATTTTTTTCTTTTTTTTAATATCCTTTATTTTTTTAATTACAAGTTCTAACCATTGACCGGTTGAAAATTTTTCATTTAAATCGACAACCCCATAAAGATGATGTTTAATATTTTTTTGTTCTATTTTATTTGGTCTTGCAGTTAGGATTTTTAGCATCTTGTAAACTTGCATACTGTCTGCATTAACTATTTCTCCCTGAATTTTTTTTGCTATCTTGATCGCAAAGTTTGATTTGCCGGATGCGGTGGGACCTGAGATTAGGATAATTTTGGACTGTCTGTCCATTATTAATCTAACTTAACACCAATATATCTTCTTTGATTTTGATTATTATAAATCACAATTAAAATTGTTTTTTGATTAGATTTTAAAACAGTATCTACAATATCTTCAAGATCTTTGATTGATTTTATTTTTTTCTTTTGAGCTTCAACAATAATATCTCCAACGTTTAAGTAGTCCACTGGACTATTTCTTCCAATATTTGTTATAACTAACCCTGTTGTTTGATTTGGTAATTTTCTTTCTTTAATATCATTGTCATTCAATAGTCTTGTTATAATTTTTAACGATTTAATTTCAGAAGTTTCAGGTGTCTCATTATTATTATCTTTTTTTTCAACTTTAAAATCTTCTGACGTTTCAAGTCTACCTAATTTAATCTTTTTAATGATTTCTTTTTTATTTCTCCAAATTTTAACATTAACTACTTTACCAACCTCTGTTTGTGCAACAATTATTGGAAGCTCTTTCATTTCATTTATTTTAGTATTGTTAAATTCTAATATGATGTCACCATCTTTAATTCCAGCTTTAGCAGAAGGACTTTTATCGGCTACACTTGCAACTAATGCTCCTCTTGGTTTGTCTAGCTCTTCTACATCTGCAATTTCTTGGGTGACTACTTGAATTCTAACACCCAGCCATCCTCTTTTAGTTTCACCAAATTCTATTAACTGCTCTACAACTTTCTTTGCATCATTAGATGGTATTGAAAAACCTATACCAATTGATCCACCTTTACCTAGAATTGCAGTGTTAATTCCAATAACATCACCATTCATATCAAATAAAGGACCACCAGAATTTCCAGAATTTATTGAGGCATCAGTTTGAATATAATCTTCATAACGAGATAAACCAATTGATCTATTTCTTGCTGAAATAATTCCTGCAGTTACCGTTCCTCCTAACCCAAATGGATTACCAATTGCAATAACCCAATCACCAATTCTTGCTTGATCTGAATTTCCAAATTTTACTGGTATAAATTTTTCTTTTGAATCTATTTGAAGGACAGCAATATCTGATAAAGGATCTGCGCCAACAACCGTTGCTTTGTACTCTTTATCACCATCCACTCTAACCAAAATATTTTCTGCGTTTTGAATAACGTGGTTGTTAGTGATCACAATACCACTTTCTTTTATTATAAATCCTGAACCCAATGCGGCAGATTTTCTTGTTTGGGGTGTCCCAAATTCTTTAAACATATCTTCAAAAGGTGATCCTGGAGGAAATTGAAAACCAGGGAATGGATTTGAATTTGTAGTAACTGTTGTTGTTGTAGAAATATTTACAACAGAGGGCATTAATTTTTCTGCTAAGTCTGCAAATGATGCTGGCGCATCTTTTGCTAGCGCTTGTGATGTAAAATTTATTATAAATAATAAAATAAATAATTTTTTAATTCTGTTCATATTAACTTTTTATATACCAAATAATTATAAAACCTATAACTGCAAAAATTAAACCACCACTTCTTAATTGTGAATCTTTTATTAACTCCATTTTTTTTAAAATACTTTTCATTTTTGATGGAAATAAGGCGTATAATATTCCTTCAATAAAAAGAAAAAGACCAAAAGCTATGATCAACTCCTTCATAAAATTATTATGTTACTGAGATTTAGGTTTGATATTACCAAAAAATTTAAAAAACTCACTATCAGGTGATAGAATAACCGAAGTATCTCCGCCTATTAAAGCAGTTTCATAAGCTTGCATTGCTCTATAGAAAGCAAAAAATTCTGGGTCTCTTCCAAATGCGTCTGCAAAAATTTTGTTTCTCTCACCATCTCCTTGACCTTTCATGATCTCAGAATCTTTATTTGCGTTGGCTAGTAATACAGAAACATCCTTGTCAGCAGTCGATGTAATAGTTACAGCCATTTCAGCACCTCTAGCTCTAAATTCTTTTGCTTCTCTTTCTCTTTCAGTTTGCATTCTTCTATAAATTGCTTCACTATTCGCTTGGGGTAAATCAGCTCTTTTAATTCTAACATCTACAATTTTAATTCCAAATTTTTGAGCTTCTGCGTTTACACCTTCTTGAATTAAAGACATTTGTTTAGATCTATCTTTTGATAGTAATGTTTGTAATTCTTGTTGTCCTAAAACATTTCTAATTCTTGAGTTAATAATGGTTGCTAATCTTGATCTTGCAACTCTTTCATTTCCAACTGAAATATAAAATTTTAAAGGATCTACAATTTGAAATCTTGCAAAAGCATCAACAATTAATCTTTTTTGATCAGATGCAATAACTTCCGCCGGTGGTGTATCAAGATTTAAAATCCTGCTATCTAAAAAGACAACATTTTGAATAAAAGGTATTTTAAAGTTTAAACCTGGTTTTAGTATGATTTTTTTAGGATCACCAAACTGAAGAACTATTGCTTGATTGACCTCTTTAACAATAAATATAGAGAAGAATGCTAATGCCCCTATTAAAATAATTATTGGTAATAAAATTTTTTGTGCTCTCATTAGTTACTTGCCTTTTTTTTTACCTAGCTCTGGTAATGGTAAATATGGTACTACACCTGAGCCTGCATTTTTTTCAATTATTACTTTATCAATATCTGCTAAAACTTTTTCCATAGTCTCTAAATACATTCTTTCTTGAGTTACTTCTTTAGCTTTTGCGTACTCATTATAGATAGATATAAATCTACTAGCTTCACCTTCTGCTTGAGCAACAACTTTTTGCTTATAAGCTTCTGCTGCTTGCATAATTTTTGCAGCCTCTCCTCTTGCTCTTGGAATTACATCATTAGCATAAGCTTCAGCTTCATTTTTAGATCTTTCCATATCCGCTCTTGCTGCTTGTACATCTCTAAATGCGTCAATTACTTGATCAGGCGGATCTGCTTTTTGTGTTTGAACTTGTGTAATTTGAATACCACTATTGTATTCATCTAGGATTGATTGAATAATTTCCTGAGTTTCAATTTCAATTCGAGCTCTTCCCTCAGTTAAAACTGGTTGAATTTTACTTTTAGCAATTACTTCTCTCATTGCTGTCTCTGCTGCAGCTTTCACTGTTCCTTCTGGATCTTGTATTTCAAATAAAAATTTACCTGCATCTTTTATTACCCAAAAAACTGAAAAATCTATGTTAACTATATTTTCATCACCAGTAAGCATTAAACTTTCTTGAGGAACATCAGCAACTCCTCCGCCTTGTGAAAAACCGCTATCTCTTTCAGATCTAAATCCAATATCAATTCTATTTACTTTTGTAACTTTTGGTGTTTGAACTGTCTCTACTGGAATTGGAATGTGATAATGTAATCCTGGTTGAGTGGTTTTTACAAACTTACCAAATCTAAGCACAACACCTTGTTCATCAGGTCCTACTCTATAAAGTCCGCTAGCTAACCATACAAACGCTAAAATAATTAAAATTAAACCAATTGGTTTTTTTCCTGATGAACTTCCACCAGGTAAAAATCTATTTATCTTACTTTGAATGTCTCTAATTAATGCATCGATGTCTGGT
Source organism: Candidatus Pelagibacter sp. Uisw_121 (assembly GCF_047722545.1). Classification (GTDB taxonomy): domain Bacteria; phylum Pseudomonadota; class Alphaproteobacteria; order Pelagibacterales; family Pelagibacteraceae; genus Pelagibacter. The sequence goes on from NZ_CP159816.1 coordinate 950,806, forward strand.
GGTCTAGGTCCTTTTCCTGAACCATTTCCTCCTCCTGGAGGTGTTCCCCACGGGCTTCCGCCTCTACCTTGAAAATCATCTGACATATGACAAAGTATATAATGTCTTTCTACTAAAAAACAAGTAATGATAAAAATATGACAGATAAAAAGCCTGAACTAAGTGACGCAATGAAGAAAAAGTTGGAGCCTAAAAAGTTCACAAAGAACCCAATTTTAGGAACAAAATTTACGATTGCCGTATCAAGTGCAAAAGGAGGAGTTGGAAAATCTACTTTTGCAACTAACCTTGCTTTAGCCTTAAAACAAATTGGCTGTAAAGTTGGCTTGCTTGATGCTGACATTTATGGTCCATCAATTCCAAAAATGTTTGATATTAACGAAAAGCCAAAAAGTGATGGCCAGACTTTAACTCCAATTACAAAATATGATATTCAATGTATGTCCATTGGTTTTCTTGCTGACCAGCAAACACCCATGATTTGGCGGGGACCTATGGTGACCAGTGCAATTAAAACTTTTACACAAAAAGTTGGGTGGAAAGATTTAGATTTTATAATTGTTGATATGCCTCCAGGAACTGGTGATACTCAATTAACTTTTTCTCAAGAAATTAAGATGGATGGAGCAATTATTGTTTCAACTCCTCAAGAAGTGGCACTTCTTGATGTTAAAAGGGGTATTAAAATGTTTGATAAACTTGGAGTTAAGATTTTGGGTTTAGTTGATAACATGAGCTATTTCACTGGTGATGATGGTAAAAAATATAAAATTTTTGGTGAAGGTGGTGTTAAGCGAACTGCCGAAGAATTTGAAAAAGAGTTTTTAGGAGAAATTCCATTAAACCCCGAGGTTGGAAAATGTGGAGATGAAGGAAAGCCAATTGTAGAAGCTAACCCTGAGCATGAAATTTCTAAAATATATTTAGACTTTGCTAGAAAAATTAAATCAACTTATCTTTAAGATCAAAAGAAACCATTAACTCATTCCATTCTCTTTTAGACAAGCCTGAACTATCTGGGTTAATATCTTCACCTTTAATAAGTTTTTGAATAACAATTTTTCCTTTAGCTGAAACTTCTGTTCCACCCACTCTATAATCCATGAATGCATCATAAGTTATGGGCACCCATTTCTTAACAGTATCCAACATGATATCGGCATATACTCTTATTTCGTATTGAGCATGACTATCAGCTCTTAATCTTAAAAAATTCATCAAATTCAGTAAATCAGTTTTCCAATACCACTGTGTATAAGTATTTAAAGTTAAATTCATTCTTGCAAGTTCTCTTGCTAACCCTTTTTTATTTTCATCAATAGTTGAACCATCAAATCTTTGATTAAGCATCATCTCATAGTTGTCATAAGTTTGTTCAGCATCATTTTTTAATAGTTCTAAAACTTCTTTTGCTTGTTCACCCTCAATAACATCACCTCTACCTTGTCTGTTGCTTGAAGATTGAGCTGCTAAATTTTCTGCTGATGGCAAATAAAATTCTTTATCTAAAATTGAATACCTTGCTGAGTACTCATTAACATTTGCTGTTCTATGTCTGATCCATTGTCGGGCAATAAAGATTGGAAGCTTCACATGATATTTAATTTCACACATTTCAAATGGAGTGCTATGCCAATGTCTCATTAAATATTTTATCAAACCTGCATCTGTTGAAACTTGTTTGGTTCCTTTTCCATATGAAACTCTTGCCGACTGAACAATTGAAGTATCATCACCCATGTAATCAACGACTCTTACAAAACCATGATCTAATGCTGGTATTGCCTCATACAGAATATTTTCAAGCGCTGGGGCAGTAACCCTTTTCGTTTGATTTTGCTGACCTTGTTGATCTTTGATCTCTTGTGATTGTTCTTTAGTTAATTTCATGATTTTTATTGAATCTCTTTCAAATGCTTTTATAGTAATAGTGTTGGCTTGCCAACTACGACGATAAACGAATTTCGTAATAACCATTACGGACGTGGGGGCAGTACCCACCACCTCCACCATTTACAACTTAAGGGGGTGAAATAGGATCGACGGGTGACTAAAGGTTATTCTTTCGTTCGGGATTGTTCCACCGTGACGGGCTAAACTTTAAATGCTAACGAAAGTTACGCTATTGCTGCATAATTAACTTAGGTTAATTATAGAAGCACGGTCTGGGGCACCGGGTAACAGAACGCCCCTACTAATTTACAAATTTAGTTAGATCAGGTTTAAAATATTTAGGGCCCTTCATAACTTTTCCAGATTCGTTATAAATTGGTTTACCATCTTCACCTAACTTACTCATATTTGAGTTTTGCACTTCCTCAAAGCACTTATCAAGATCAATTCCAAACGCATGTCCAGCCCCATAAGTGACATACAATATGTCTGTTAAAGCATCTGCAACTTCTAAAAGATCTTTATTTTCCATTGCTTCTTTAAGCTCTTCTAATTCCTCTTTTATTAAATCATATCTAAGACTATTGATCTTATCAGTGCTAAAAGACGGCTTAGTTTTGACTTCTTGACCAAAGGTTTCCATAAAAGTTTTTACTTTGTTAAAATTTGACATTTAGCTCCTGTAAGTTTTTAATAATTAATATATAAGTATATTAAATTACTAATTATATATTAATCAATGAAATTAAGAAAAGAGTTTGACAGTATTGGAAGCATCAACGTACCTGGTGATAAATATTGGGGTGCATCAACTCAAAGATCTAATAAGTTTTTTAATATTGGAAAAATTTTAGTTAATATTTCAATAATAAAATCTATTGCAACCATCAAAAGATCTGCTGCTTTAGTGCATTATAAAGAAAAGCAGATAAATAAAAAAATTACTAATTCAATAATTAAAGCTTCAGATGAAGTTATAAAAGGAAAACTAGATGAAAATTTTCCTCTAAAGGTTTGGCAAACAGGATCTGGCACACAAACTAATATGAATGTTAATGAAGTAATTGCTAACAGAGCAATTGAAATATTGGGTGGAAAAAAAGGTTCAAAAAAACCAGTTCATCCAAATGATCATGTAAATAAATCTCAATCAACAAATGATGTTTTTCCAACAGCTATGCATATATCTGTTGCTCAAGAGACTATATCAAAACTATTACCTAGCTTAAAAATTTTAGAAAAAGAGTTAGCAAAAAAATCTAAAGAATTTAAAAATATTATTAAAATTGGTAGAACTCACTTGCAAGATGCAACACCTTTATCACTTGGACAGGAATTTTCAGGCTACCAGGTACAACTAAAAAAATGCATTGAGAGAATAGAGCTTGCTCTTAAAGAAATATATTTTCTAGCACAAGGTGGAACAGCCGTTGGAACTGGAATTAACTCTAAAAAAGGTTTTGATAAAAAAATTGTTAAAGAGATTGCCAAATATACTAAAATTCCTTTTAAGCCAGCCTCTAATAAATTTGCAGAACTTGCAGCTCACGATTCTATTGTAAATTTTTCAGGCACACTAAATACTTGTGCTGTTGCATTAATGAAAATATCAAATGATGTAAGATTTTTAGGTTCAGGGCCTCGTGCTGGATATGGTGAATTAATACTCCCAGAAAATGAACCTGGTTCATCTATTATGCCAGGAAAAGTTAACCCAACTCAATGTGAGGCTGTAACAATGGTCTGTGCTCAAGTTATAGGCAATCATACTGGAATTACAGTTGCTGGATCTCATGGACATTTTGAATTGAATGTATTTAAGCCGATGATTGCTCATAATATACTTCAGTCGATAGATCTTATTGCGGATAGTACTAAAAATTTTGCTGTTTATTGTGTTAAAGGAATTAAGGCTAACAAAAAAAGAATTAAAGAGCATCTAGATAACTCGCTAATGCTAATAACAGCGTTGGCTCCACATATTGGATATGACAATGCTGCAAGAATTGCAAAAACAGCTTTAAAAAATGGAACTACTTTGAAAGAAGAAACCTTGAAGACGAATCTTATTAAGGAGAAGGATTATGATCGAATAGTAGACCCTAGAAAAATGATTTACCCCACGTAAGCTTCAATTAACTCATTTAGTAGACGTCTACTTTTAATTAAATTATTCAGATTATTATCCCTAAAACCATCAATTATATTCATAAATTGATCACTTGTTTTATTATTATCAATTTTAACATTATTAAACTTAATTTCATTGTTTAAAAAATCATAATCAATATTAACAATAACATTTTTAATTGTTTTTCTTAATCTCTTATTTGTGTTTAGAAAAGAAAATAATCGATCAGAATCTTTAATATCAAAGAAAAAAGTTGCATTTAAAAATAACTTATTATCTTGAAGAAACAAACTACTATTACTTAACTTTAATGACCCCATATTATTAACAACAAGTTTTGTTCCATCGATGTTAATTTTACCATTTAATATATTGAAGTAAATCTTTGCGTTATCAAAAAAATCATCATTATTTTTTGTATAGACAGTTAAGGAAGTGTTTAGGCTTATATTTTCATTAAATAATAACCCCGAGTTAATAAATTCAACTAAAATAGAATTAAAGTTAAATAACTTAGATATGTTACTATTATTTAAAATCATATCTAAATTTAGCTCAAATGGATCAATTGATAGGTCACCAGCATAATTTATTTTAAAATTATTTAATTTAGAGTTTTTAGATGTAAAAACTAATTTTTTATCTCTCGATTTATATCTAGTATCAATTATAGAGTTTGAAAATGAAATACTATTACTTCCAGCAGCGGATTTATCCTTCTTTGTAATATGCTTATTTAAAATACCCAAATTAAGAGTCTTAGCTTTAAATAAAAACTCTTTTTCTATAATTAAATCATTTTTAGTGTTTAGTTTAAAAGTAAAAGGTATTGCAAAAACATTACCTTTTAATTCAAATTGATTTTGTATTTTTTTATTATCAAAGAAAAGGTTGCTTTTGTTAATTTTTATTATTGTAATTATTTCTTCTAAATTATTTTTAAAAAAAACACTACTTTCGTTAATCTTAATTTTTTTGTCAGAAAATTTTTGATTAGAAGAATCATTTAATACCTTAAGATCATTTTTTGATAAAGAAAAATTAGCATTATTAATAATCATTTCTGTTATGTTCATTTTTTTTTTATTAAGAAAATTAATTTGATCCAAAAATATTTTTAGATTTTTAATTTTTGCTATTGTTTTTTTATTTTTAGAGTTATTCATTATTATCTTAGAATTTATAATCAAAAAATGTGGTGCTGGAAGAATACGATATGAAATGTCATCAATAGAATCTAAATTTATCTTAAATTCACTAAGTAGCTGGGTTTGAATTTTGTCTTTTACCCAATCCTTGTCATATAAAAGGGGTATCTGTAAGTAGAATATATACAAAAATAATATGCTAATAAAAGTTATTAAAAATTTATTAAAGTTACTAATTTTTAATTTATTAATTGTTTTATTCTTAACTTTAAATATTGTATTTTTTACTAGGTTATTAAAATTTTTAACAATTTTTTTCATAAATGTAGTTGAAATTTAAATATCTTATAATGAAATTTAAAAAATGGTAAACTCAGAATATTTAAATAATCTTAATAACGCCCAAAAAGAAGCTGTTTTATATCTAGACGGGCCTTTATTAATAGTAGCAGGCGCAGGTTCTGGAAAAACTAAAGTTTTAACTTCTAGGATTGCTCATATTATTAACGAAAAGAAGGCTTTTCCCAATCAAATACTGTCTGTGACTTTCACTAATAAAGCAGCAAAAGAAATGCAGAGTAGAGTGAGTGCTATACTTAACTCAGAAGCAATAGGCCTAACTTGGCTGGGCACTTTTCACTCTATTTGTGCTAAGCTTCTAAGAAAACATGCACCTGCGGCTGGATTAACTTCTAATTTTACAATTATTGATACAGATGACCAGGTAAGATTAATCAAAAATATATGTAAAGCTGAAAATATAGACATAAAGCAATTAGCCCCAAAGTTTATACTTTCAATTATTGACAGGTGGAAAAATAAAGGGTTTTACCCAGATGATGTCGTTATCAATAAAAATGATATTTTTGAGAGAACTATACTTCCTCTATATAAAATCTATCAGCAAAAGTTATTAGATTTAAATGCATGTGACTTTGGAGATTTAATTTTACACGTAGTTAAAATTTTAGAAAAAAATCATGATATAAGAAATATTTATTCAAATAATTTTAAATATATACTTGTGGATGAATACCAAGACACTAATTATATTCAAAGTAGATGGCTTAATCTACTCTCAGAAAAACATAAAAATTTATGTTGTGTTGGAGATGATGATCAATCCATTTATAGTTGGCGTGGAGCAGAAATAAAAAATTTTTTAGAATTTGATCAAGTATATAAAAATTCAAAAGTAATAAGGTTAGAAGAAAATTATCGTTCTTCACAAAATATATTATCTGTTGCATCAAATCTTATAGCTAATAATCAAAACAGAGTTGGGAAAACTTTAAAGACAACTATGGAAGAAGGAGACCTTGTAAAGCTTAATTGTTTTAAAAATGGAAAAGATGAAGCAATAGGAGTTTCTGACGAAATTGAAAAAAAACTTAAAAAAAAATATTCTTTTAACAATATTGCTATTTTAGTTAGAGCTATTTTTCAGACAAGAGAATTTGAAGAACGATTTTTAAAAATTGGTTTACCTTATAGAATTCTTGGTGGAACAAAATTTTATGAAAGAGCAGAGATAAAGGATTGTGTTGGTTATTTAAGATTGATACATCAGCCAAAAGACGATTTGGCATTTGATCGAATAGTGAATAATCCTAAAAGAGCCATCGGTGATAGTACTTTAAAATTAATACATGAGTTTTCAAAAACGAACGCTGTTAGCTTAGAAATTGCTTCCAAAAAATTAATTGAAGAGAATTTAATTAAACCCAAAACTAAAATTGGGCTTAGTTCTTTTTTATTCCTCATAGATAAATGGAGGAATGATATTAATATAAAAAAAATTAGTCACGTTAAATTATTACAATTAGTTTTAGATGAATCTGGCTATTCAAGTATGTTAAAAAATAAAAAAGACTTAGAAAATGAAAATAGACTTGAAAATATTAAGGAGCTTTTAAGTGCAATGAAAGATTTTGATAATTTGGAGGGTTTTCTTGAGCATGTTGCTCTTGCAACTTCAGTAGATCAAGACTGGGATGGGGAAAAGGTTAACATGATGACAATGCATGGATCCAAAGGACTTGAGTTTGATGTAGTTTTCTTACCAGGCTGGGAAGAAGGTCTTTTTCCACACCAAAAATCTATTGAAGAAAAAGGTCAAAATGGACTTGAAGAGGAAAGACGATTGGCTTATGTGGGGATAACAAGGGCCAAAAAAAAAGCACTTATATCTTTTGCTATGAATAGATTTTATCAGGGAAATTGGATAGACAGTATGGCTTCAAGGTTTATTGAAGAACTACCAGAAAAATTTTTAGAAAAAAATTCTTTTTTTGACGACGCCAAAGATAATGAAGATGATTTTGAGTTTAATCAAGATTTTGAAATTGAGGAAGGAACAAGAAGTCCAGGATGGATAAGATATCAAAAACGAATTAAATGATTATACAAAAAATAAAATCTTTAAGAAATAAATTTAAACACCATAGTGTTGATGGCTACATTATTCCAAAAAATGATGAATATTTTTCTGAATATGCAAAAAATGATAGATTAAAAAATATTACAGGTTTTTCAGGCTCGGCAGGATTTGCAGTAATTTTAAAAAAACAAAATTATTTATTTGTTGATGGGAGATATACTATTCAAGCGCATCAACAATCATCAAAAAATTTTAAAATAATTGAAATTCATAAAAAACAACCTCATTCTATTATTAAAAATTTTAATTTAGGTTATGATCCAAAATTATTTACATCCAAATTACTTAATAAGTATTTTATAAATAATAATCTGGTTTCCATTGATCAAAATTTAGTTGATGAAATATATAAATTTAAAGAAAAAAAAACAAAACCATTCTATTCTTTGGATAAGAAAATTGTAGGCGAAGATTATAGGTCTAAAATTTCTAAAGTTGTAAGATTTCTTAAAAATAACAAAGCAGATTATTGTTTCATCTCTGCGCCAGAAAATGTTGCGTGGCTTCTAAATATACGAGGATATGACAATCCAAATAGCCCAATTGTAAATGCAAGGCTAATATTAAATAAAAAAAAAGAAATATTTTTAATATCAAACAAAAATAATTTAAAAAAAATTATCCTAGATAGAAAAATTAAAAAAAATCAAATTTTACCAATCAAATCACTTCCAACATTTTTAAATAAGTTAGATGGTAAAAATTTTATTATTGATAGTAAAACTTGTTCAATTTTTTATGAAAAAATAATTGAGTCTAAATTTAATATACTTAAATTTGATGATCCAATTTATGAACTAAAATCCATCAAAAATTCTATCGAAATACAACATATGATCAAAGCACATAAACAAGATGGTTTAGCATTAACAAGGTTTATTTATTGGATTAAGAATATTAACAAAAAAAAAATAACAGAAGTAGATGCACAAAATAAATTAGAAAAATTTCGAAAATTAAATAAAAATTATTTATTTCCAAGTTTTGATACTATTGCTGGTGCTGGTTCAAATGGTGCAATTATTCATTATAGAGCTAATAAAAAAACAACTAAAAAAATTGAAAAAAAAGACATTTTATTGGTAGATTCTGGTGGACAATATCATTATGGAACCACAGATGTTACTAGGACTATTTCATTCTCAAAACAAAAAAAGTTTATCAAAAATGCTTATACTAACGTACTAAAAGGTCATATTGCCGTTGCCTCAATAAACTTGAAAAAAGATGATACTGGAAAAAAAATTGACATAAAAGCTAGAAAATTTTTAAAAAGAGAGGGTCAAGACTATGCCCACGGAACAGGGCATGGAGTAGGTTTTTTTTTAAATGTTCATGAGGGACCTCAATCAATATCAAAAAATAATTCTATAAAAATAAAGAATGGAATGATCCTAAGTAATGAACCTGGTTTTTATAAAAAAAACCGCTTTGGTATTAGGATCGAAAACTTAATCTATGCCAAAAAAACCAGAAGAAGCTTTAATTTTGAAAACCTTACACTTGCTCCTTTAGAAAAAGATTTAATTAACTACAAGCTATTAAATAAAATAGAAAAAAATTATTTATTTAAATATCATTTAAATATTTATTCAGAATTTTCTGGTTTGCTTAATAAAAAAGAAAGAAAGTGGTTAGCCACTCTTATTTAACATTTTTAACCATTCTGTCTGATTAATAATTTTTATATTCCACTCCTTAGCTGTGTTTATTTTTTTTAGAGTTGGTTTGTCTCCAGCAATTAAATAATCAAGTTTTTTATTAACGTTACTAATTATTTTTCCTGAATTTTGTTCTATCAATGATTTTGCTTCCGCCCTGCTTATTCCATTTAACTTCCCAGTTAACATAAAAGTTTTATTTTTTAACAATCCATTATTATTTGCTAAAATTACATTTTTGATTAACAATTTTTTTTCTAACTCAAATAGCACTTTAAGATTAGTTTTATTTAAGAAAAATTTTTTGATTGATTGAATTTGCGTAATCCCAATTCCATCAATATTAAATAAATTTTCAATATTATTTTCTTTTGATAGTCGAAAAAAATTAAGTGATGTTTTAAGGTGTCTTGCAATAAGCTTTGCATTTTCTTGTCCTATATGCCTTATACCCAATGAATAAATAAATCGCTCTAAAGAAATATTTCTTTTTTCTTCAATTGAAAATTTTAAATTAGCAACTGATAATTTCCCCCATCCTTCAAGTTCTTCTATTTTATCATAATTAAGTTGAAATATATCTTGTGGAAGTCTAACTAATTTTAAGTTCCAAAAATTTTCAACTATTTTCTTCCCAAATCCATCTATATTAAATGCATCCTTAGAAATAAAATGTTTAATCCTTTCTATGGCAATTTTTTCACATTCAAATCCCTCACTAGCACACCTTCTTACAGCATCTTGTTTTTTAGTTATTTCATTATAGTCTTTAATCGTTTTACTCCCACAAGATGGACAATTTAGTGGAAAAATAAATTTTTTTGAATTTTGTTTTCTTTTTTTTAAATCCACCAAAACAACATGTGGAATTACATCTCCGGCTCTTTCAACTGTAACAGTGTCCCCTATCCTTATATCTTTTCTGATAATTTCATCCTCATTATGAAGTGTTGCATTTGAAACTATTACTCCCCCAATATTTACTGGTTTAATCTTTGCAACTGGAGTAAGTGCGCCCGTTCTACCAATTTGTATTTCAATATTCATAATTTCAGAAATTGAGCTATTTGCTGAAAACTTATGTGCTATAGCCCACCTGGGTGCATTTGCAGCAAAGCCCAATCTTTTCTGCAGAGCAAAATCATTAACTTTATAAACAATTCCATCTATATCAAATGCCAACTCTTTTCTTTTTTCCTCTAATTCTCTATGATTTAAAATTAAATTTTTAACACCAATAATCTTTTTGTTAAATGGGTTTATTTTAAAACCCCATAATTTTAAATTTTCTAAAAAACTTGTTTGATTATTGATTTTCATTTTTTTTTCATAACCATAAGTATAGGCAATAAATCTTAGTGGAATTTCTGATGTTATTAATGAATTTTTTTGTCTTAGTGATCCGGAAGCAGCATTTCTTGGGTTTGCAAATTTGGCATTAATTTTTTTAAAATCATCGTTTTCTATAAAAACTTCACCTCTAATATCTATCTCTTCTGGAAAATTATTCTTAGTAATTTCTAAAGGTATATCCTTAATGGTTTTTAAATTTTGAGTAATATCCTCACCCTCATTACCGTCTCCTCTAGAAAGTCCTTTTATTAATTTCCCATTAACATAGATTAAGGATGCAGATATTCCATCAATTTTGGGTTCAGCGCTATATTCAATTGAATTTGTATCTTTTAAACTTAGGAAATTAATTATTTTTTTTTCAAAATTTCTTAAGTCTTCTTCATTGAAGGCATTTCCAAGTGATAGCATTGGAACTTTGTGTTTTATTTTTTTAAAATTTTTAGATGGTTTAAAGCCTACTGAAATTGATGGTGAAAGTTTACTTTTTAAAAATTTATATTTATTTTCAAGGTCAATTATTTGTTGTTTTAATGAGTCATATTCCTGATCACTAATTACCGGAACACTATCTTCGTAATAGGCTTTATTTAGTTTATGTATTTTTCGTATTTTTTTAAGATAATCTTTTCTAACTAAAGCATCATTCATTTAATCAAAAATTTTTTTAAATTTAGCTTTAAATTTTGATAGAATCTTTCTTTTATCTTTTTGTTTTAATTTTTTAACTTTTTTATAGTCATAAACATAATCTTCATTAAATATTTTATACGATGCTTTATACCATTCGCTAGAACCATAATTATATCCTAATAAGTTTGCATATTTCTTTGACTCATCTATTAAGCCAAGTCTATAATTTATTTCAACCAATCTATATAATGCTTCCTCAACATAAACTGTTGTCTCATAATTTTCTAATATTGTTTTAAATCTATTTATAGCCGGTATCCATTTTTTACTTTTTAGATAATGTCTAGCTACAAACATTTCTTTTCCTGCAAGCTTATCTTCGATAAGTTCTAATTTAAATTTAGCATCTAAAGCAAAATCAGTATTAGGATATTCTGTTATTATTAGTTCAAATTCTTTTTTTGATTTAAGTAATGGTTGTAAATCTCTTTTTTCATCAACAATATTTTCATAATAACACATAGCTAAAATGAAGTGTGCATAATCCATATCAATATGATTTGGATATTTTTTCATATAACTCTCTATTTGGTCAATTGCTTCAAAATAGTAATCTTGTGAATAATAGGCGTAAGCCGCCATCAAAGAGGCCATTGGTGCCCATTCTGATTGTGGAAAAATTGATTCTGCATCATTAAATTTATTTGCTGCGTACAAAATATCTCCGTTCAATAATTCCTCATAACCCTCCTCGTATAGTGAAATCATTTGTAAATTTATATCGTCTTCATTAATAACAGAAATTTTTTTTTCCTTGTTACATGAGGTTAAAAAAATACTTAAACTTAATAATAATATGTAAAAAAGCTTTTTCATTCTTAATCTATTAACATAAAACTAAAAAAACTCTAATCTTTATGCAATAGATCTTAGGTTACTTTTGTTAATAAAAGCATGTGGAAGACTCTTTTCTTTTATTTCTATCAAAGAGAAATTTTGATCATTTTCAAAAACTTCTCTAAGTAATTGATTGGTAAGCTTATGCCCACCTTGACTGCAAACTATTTTACCAATTATTCTATATCCAGCTAAATACAAATCACCCATACAATCTAAAATTTTATGATTTACAAATTCTTTTTCATTTCTAAGTCCACCCTCATTTAAAACTTTGTTATCTTTTACTACAACAGCATTTTCAAGGTTGCCTCCTTTGGCAAGGCCCATTTCTTTTAATTTTTCTACATCCTCATAAAGACAGAACGTTCTAGAATTATAAATATCTGATAAATCGGATTCATAAACTTTTATTGAATTTCTTTGTTCACCTATAAGGGTATTTTCATATTTTAATTCAAAATCTATATCTAAGCTAACTTTACTTGGTTCAATACTGATTTTTTTATTTCCATCTATAAATTCAATTTTCTTTTCAATTTTAATTATTTTTATTGGAACACTGCTTGTTTTAATTCCTACTTTTAATATTTCTTCTACAAAAATCTTTGCAGATCCATCTAGTATAGGCACTTCATAGTTGTCAATTTCAATTAAAGCATTATCAATACCTAATCCAAATAAAGCTCCCATTAAATGCTCTAAAGTAGACACACTTACACCTTCTTCATTAGAGATGGTTGTACAAAATAATGCACTACTAACATTAAATATATTAGGGATAATTATATTATTTTTTTTAAGATCAGTTCTTTTAAAAATTATTCCAGAATTTGGTACAGCTGGTTTTAAAGTCATTGTTACTTCTAAACCACCATGAAGACCAACACCTTTGAACGTGATATTTTTATTGATAGTTTTTTGATTTAAAATAGACACACAAGCTTTATAAGTAGTTGAGCTAAATTAAGAAAAACAAGAAATGTTACAGGAAAATACTATTTTATCTAAATAAGTGAAAAAGCTTTTCAAAAAATCCCTGTTTTATTTGTTTTTTTGGCACAACTACAACCTCTTGTTTGTCATATATTTTTCTTAGTTTGTAACCAGACTGACAAACATCTCCTAGATTTTCCTCTAAAAAATCAATATCTTTATAAAATGAAATTTTATCTTTAAATTTATTATCTAAAATTTTTGATCCTTCCCCCATCAGTATCATTTTAGATTGAGTCTTTATCTCTGTATTTGAGGCAAGAGATTTATCACATAATTCCAAAATCTCCTCTGTTCTAGCAAAGGCTATTTTTTGTAGCATTTCAAAAGAAAAATTTGGATTATTAGCTTGTGAGTTATTTTTTTCAAAATTTAATTTAAGTTTTTCCGCTTCGTTAATATCAATTTTTAAAAGTAGAGAAATATCTTTTGTGATATGATTTCCACCTATTGGCAGAGTGTCCAAAAAAATTAATTTATCATTGTGAAAGGAAATAATTGATGTTTTTTTAAAACCAATATCAATGAAAGATACCTCTCCTGTTAAACTTAAATTATTTTTATAATTGATTGATTTTGCATAACTAGTACAAATTATTTGATTAATTGATATATTTAATTCTGAAAAAATATTTTTAAAGCTAAGTACTAACTCTCTTGGAAGGCATATAAAAATAATATCTAGTGATATAAATTTGCAATTAATTTCATTTGGTAATTCAGAATAATCATCATTATCAATTTTATAATTATTTATAATTATGTGTGCAATATTATAATCCGAATAATATTTTTTTATTTGTTGCTTCGCTTCTTGAATTAAAAATAAAATATCATCTTGTCTTAATTTTAGTTCTTCAATTTTTTTAAATACAGAAATTGCAACAGAAATCGTTTTTGAACTATCTATCATCAAATCTATATTATCAATATATTCATTTGTAGATTTTTCTAGTGATGCAATAATTTTTTGAATATCTAATTTAAGATTAAATTGCTCTGTATAAAAATTACTCTCAATAAAAAAAGGGTTATTCATGCCCTCTTCATTAAATGCACCTGCTCTTATTTTTGAAAAGCCACAGTCAATTATTGTTTGAAATTTTTTATCACTCATTACTTGGCAACTAATTGATTTTTTATTCTCAAATCAATAAATCTATAATTTTTAAAATTATCATTATTGATAAGTTTCTTAGATAAATTTAATGATGCTACAATATTTTCTTGTGGTAGCTTAATCAAAATATCTTTATCAGTTAAAATATCCCACCTACCTGATGGGAAAAGAGATATTTCTTTTAAATTTGAAAAAGAAAACAATGATTTTTCGATATTTTTTTTAAATGACAAAAAATCATGAGAATTAAATTCACCAAAGATGTATGGGAGTAATTCATTGTTACTTTTATCTTTAATTAACTTACCGTTAGCGCCTACTAGATATTGACTATTATTAGAAATTCGAGCAATAAATTTAGTTGGTTTAATTTCAATGTTAAGTGTTGATGGGTAAATTTTTTTTATATTAAACTGTTGTATAATATTATGTTTTTCTAAAATTTTTCTTATTTCATCTTCACTAATGACAAATATATTTTTGTATAAAAGATTATTAAGGTTATTTAAGATCTCTGAATTTTTTCTCTCAGGAAGACCTGAAATTTTAACTTTACTTATTGATAAAGGTAATTTTTTTTGATCGTTTATAAACTTTGCACTAGTAGTGCTTAAAATGAATAAAAATAATAAATAAATTATTATTTTATTTTTTTTACCTGTTGATTGATGCATCTTTTAGAATCCATTCAATTAATTTTATAAAACTTATACCTTTATGTGCTGCAATCTCGGGGACTAATGAAAGTTTAGTCATTCCAGGCTGAGTATTAATCTCTAGTAAATAAAACTTCCCATTAAAAAATTTAAAGTCTGATCTCGTAACGCCTTTACAGCCTATAATTTTATGAGCTTCTCTTGCTATACTAGTAATTTTAGCTAGATTATTTTTACTCAAATCTACAGGAATTAAGTGCTTAGTCTTAGCGCTAGAATTATATTTTGCCTCATAATCATAAAACTTTCTTTTAGGTTCAAGTTCAATTACACCAAGTGTTTTATTATCCATTATTGCAACTTGGATTTCTCTACCTGGTATAAATTTCTCAATTAATATTTCATTATAACCTTTTAATGCTTTTAGATTTTTTATTATATTGGTCTTGTCACAAATATATACATGAACACTGGACCCTTCATTTATAGGTTTTGCTACTACAGGGAATTCTAATTTTTTTTCAATTAATTTTATAATATTAAGCTTATTTTTTTTATGATTAAATTTAATATATTTCGGAGTAAGTATTTTATTTTTTATAAAAATTCTTTTTGAAATTTCTTTATCCATTGCTATAGATGATGCAATTATACCAGAGTGGGTATATGGAATTTTTTTAGTCTCTAAAATTGTTTGAATGTATCCATCCTCACCAAATTGTCCATGTAGCGCATTAAAAATAATATCTGGTTTAAATAAAGTAATGTCTTTTGATAGATTTTTATCAGGCTCACTAATTAAAACCTTATATCCATTTTTGATTAGCTCTTTGGCAACTTGTTTTCCAGTATCTAAACTAATTAGCCGTTCCTTGGATATACCACCAGATAATATTAAGATTTTTTTTTTCATTTTACTTTAAAATTTTAATTTCTTTTTCTAATACTATTCCAGTTTTTTTTTCGACACTTGTCTTAACAAATTCAATCAATTTATTCATATCTTCAAAGCTAGCATTATTTTTATTTACAAAAAAATTACAGTGCTTGTTTGAAATGTGCGCATCTCCAAAGCTGGTATCCAGTGCTACAGATTCTTTTATTAATTCCCAAACTTTTTTATCAGTTTGATTAATTGGATTCTTGAATGTACTGCCACTTGTTTTTAATTTTGTTGGTTGTGTATTATCTTTCTTTTCCTTTAATTCTAAGATTTCTTTTTTTATTTCTTCTTTATTTTTTCTTGATCCTTTAAACGATGCACTTAAAAAAATTAAGTCCTCTTTTAAATCATTACTTCGGTATTTGAATATAACTTTACTTGCTGGTATTGTTAAAACTTTCCCATTTTTATCAATTGCTTGGATTGATACTAGCACATCTTTAAATTCTTTATTAAAACATCCAGCATTCATCTTTAGTCCGCCTCCTATGGTACCTGGTATGCATGCTAAAAATTCAAATCCACCTATTCCATTGTTCAGCGCAAAATCAGAAAGCTTTTTATCGAGACATGCACTACCTGCTATTATGACATCATTTGGCAATATGGAGATATTGGAAAAATTTTTTCCTAATTTAATAACGACGCCGTCAAATTTTTCATCACATATAAGGGTATTCGAGCCTGCACCCAAAATATAAATTTTTTCTTTTTCTCCAAATCTTTTTAAAAACAAAATTAAGTCAGGTAAACTATCTGGCCTAAAGTAAACTTTGGCTTGTCCACCAATATTAAACCAATTGCTCTTTTTTAAATCATAATCAAAGTGAATTTTACTATTAATTTCATCTGAAAATTTTCTTATTTCTTCAATACTCATTAGATCAATTCTGGTAATTGTCTCATCCATGTTGAAATTGTACCTGCACCCATACCAACAACTATCTTTTTACCAAAAATAGTATTTTTAATAAATTTTGCTAATTGATACTGATCCTCAACCATAAACAGTTTTACTTTTGAATGTTTAATAATATCTTTTGCAAAATTATTATATTTAAAACCTAATTTTATTTTTTCTCCAGCTGTATATATAGGGCATAATATTACAACATCAGCTTTTTTAAATGATAAGCTAAATTCTTTTTTAAGATCTTTTAGTCTGGAAATTCTGTGTGGTTGAAATATGCAAATCACTTCTTCTTTCTTATAAGCAGCTCTCACACCATTTAGCACTTCTCTAATTTCAGTTGGATGGTGGGCATAATCATCATAAAAATTAGTTTCTCTATGTGTAAAAATTTTATTAAATCTTCTTTGAACACCCTTAAATTCTTTTAATCCTTTTTTGATAATATTTTGTGATATTCCAATAGTTAATGCCACAGCTACTGCTGCAGTAGAGTTTCTAATATTGTGAATTCCTAATAATGGTAATTTAATTTTTCTTATAGTTAAATTCTTTTTTCCTGGCAAATTTATAGCAAGATCATATTGGGAATATTCTTTTTCTTGTTTTATATTTTTAATACAAAAATTTGATTTATGGTCAATTCCATATGTATAATAATTCTTCATTTTTAATTTATTTAATAAATCTTTATTGTTTTTGTCATCTATACAAATAAAAGACTTCCCAAACGAAGGGACTTTATTGATAAATCTAATAAATAATTCTTTAAGATCTTTCATTGAGTTATAAAAATCCATATGCTCACGATCAATATTTGTTACTATAGAATAAGTTGGTGGTACATGTATGAAGCTACCATCTGACTCATCAGCCTCTAATATACACCAATCACTTTTACCTAGTTTTGCAGAATTTTTTATTGCATTAAGGACACCACCGTTAATAATTGTTGGGTCCAATTTTGTTTTTGAAAATATTGAGGCTAATAGAGACGTAGTTGTTGTTTTTCCATGTGAACCTGTAACAACTATATTTTTTGTTAAAGAGACTATATTTGCCAACATCTCTCCTCTTTTATAAATCGGTAATTGTTTTAGTTTGGCTTCAATTAATTCAGGGTTATTATTTTTAATAGCTGATGAAATGACAACAATTGTTGCTTTTGCTATATTTTTTTTAGTATGACTAATTGTAATTTTGATCTTATTTCTTTTTAATCTTTCAATATTTTTATTTGCAAGAACGTCGCTACCCTGGACATTAAACCCCATTCTTTTCATAATGAGTGCAAGGCCACTCATTCCAATACCCCCTATCCCAACAAAATGTATAATTTCAGTTTTAGCTAGTTCAATTTTCATTAATAACAGATATAATTTTCAGATTTATATTATTCCATGTATTTTCATAGTTAAAATCTTTCATGTTCTTTTTTTTAGCAAGATATTCTTCTTTATTATCAATAATATTAATTAATTTATCGAGTAATATTTTCTCATCTATTTCTTCTTGATTTAGTAACCAATTGAAGCCAAGTTTGTTATAAAAATTTGCATTTTCAAATTGATGGTTATCTTTTGCGGTTGGCAAAGGTATTACTAAATAAGGAATCTCAGTAAAATTTAACTCAGCTAACGTTGATGCACCTGCTCTAGTAATGCATAGATCTGTTTTTTGCATAAAATTTATAACATCATTATTAAAATTGAATAATTCACAATTAATATTATTGTTTTCATAAGTTTTTTTAAAACTTTCAAAGTTAATAGGACTAGTTTGTTGATAAATTTTTAGTTTATATTTTTTAGATAATTCAATAATTGTATTTTTAACTAAGTCATCAAATATTTTAGCTCCTTGACTACCGCCTATTATAAGTAAATTAATTGTATCTATGGTATTATTGTTATCCCTCTTATCATAAAAATTTTTTCTTAATAATGCTGGAATTACTTTAATTTTATTTTTAAATTTAATAGGAAATTTTTTGACATTATTAGAATAACAAAATATTTTTTGACAGTAACCTATAAAGAATTTGTTGGATCTACCTAAAATCATATTTGGTTCAAATAACAACAGCTTAATATTCAAAATTTTAGCACCCACACATAAAGGGAGTGACATATATCCACCTGTCGAAACTAAAGTATCAATTTTATTTTTTCTTAAGAAAGAAATAGATTTAAAAATCGAAATTATCATTAAAAAAAAATCAAATGGCATTGTTAGTAAATTTTTTGAAATTTGCCTCACATTAAATATTTTTAAATTGTACTCATCTTTGTTTAAAAATTTGACACCTCTGAAGTCAGATGTCATTGAAACGTCGAAATTACCTTCTAGATGTTTGTATATTATGGTTGCAGGTATAACATGACCTCCAGATCCACCAGTACTAATTAATATTTTTTTGTTCATCTAATCAATTTTTCTTTTTGTTAAATTTAAAATTATTCCAGATAATATTGAAACTCCTACAATTGAAGAACCACCATAACTTAAAAATGGTAATGTCATTCCTGTTGTGGGAAACAGTCTTATGTTCACCCCAAGATGTATTAATACTTGAAAAATTATTAGACTTATTGCTCCAGTTAGCACTAGTTTAATTTTTTCATTTTTTTCTAAATAAATTTTTTTAAAAACAGAGTAAATAAAAAACAAAAATAAAATTAATAACAATATTATTGCTATAACACCAAACTCCTCAGAGATAACTGAAACTATATAATCAGTATGAGCCTCTGGAACTCTTGTTTTTAAGGTACCTTCTCCTATTCCTTTACCAAAAAACCCACCACTACTAATTGCTTCTATAGCTTTATCAGATTGAAAATTATGGGTTCCGCCATCAGAGTTAAAGAAAGAAAGAATACGACTTTTAATATAAATAAATTTTGGGATAAAAAAAACTACATATAACAGGGTTATAATAAAAAAACTTATGAACAATAAAATGAATAGTAGGTTTATGCCAGATATGAAAACTAATATTGCCCAAGATAAAAACACTAAAAGTGTTTGACCAATATCAGGCTGTATTATTAATAGTAAGCCAGTTGGGATAATGGCAATAATAGTCAATAAATATTTGATAAAAATATTATAATTTTTTTCACTACATAAAATTGTTGCTACAAAAATAATTATAAATGGTTTTAGTAATTCAATTGGTTGAAATTGAGGAAGAAAGAAGAGATTTAGCCATCTTTTTGATCCTTTAACCTCAGTACCAAAAATTGGGACTAAAAATAAAAAAAATAAAGTAATAAAAAAAAGATAAATAGAGATTCTAAAAAGATTTTTTTCACTTAGAGAAGAGAAAAACACTAAAGTTAACAATCCAATGAAAATATAGGCCAAATGTTTAAAAAAGAAAAAATAATTATTTGTATCTAATTTATCAGAAGCAATTAATGAAGTTGAAACTAAAGAAAAAAATAAACCCAAGCTAAATAAAAAAAATATCAATAAAAGAATTGTTTTATCTATATTTTTCCACCAGTTATAATATATTGAATTAAGCAAACTAATATTTATCATTTTATATAATTTTTTATAAGTTTATTAAAATATTTACCTCTTTCTTCAAAGTTTTTAAAACTATCAAATGATGCAGAGGCTGGACTAAAAAGAATTGTCTTGTTAATAAAATTATTTTCATTTTTAATATCTAAAAAAATCTTAGCAATTAAAGTCTTTAAATTTAAAAATGATTGAAACTTCATCTTATTTTTTGATTGATTAATAAAAAATTTATGATTTTTACCGAAAATATATAACTTGATATTTTTACAATCATTTTTTTTAATTAAAAATTTATCTCCTTTTTTAGGTAAACCACCTATTATCCAATATATATTTTTTAAAGATTTCAATAATCTTTCTGATGAAGAAAAGCTTGTTGACTTAGAATCATTAATAACTTTTAAAAATTTAGAATTATGAATTATTTCTTGTCTAAAACTTAATCCTTTAAAATTCTTTAATGTTTTTAATAACAGATCATTTTTTAATTTTAATAGTTTTGAAACCTTCATTACAAATGTCAAATTTTCTCTATTACCATTTGTATCAAAATAATAATTATCAATTTTTTTAATAAACTTATTGCTTGTATATTTTTCTATTTTAAGAATTGATGGTGCAAATTTTTTTTTCTTTAATTCTCTTTTAATATAAAAATTTTTTGTATTTAAAATTGCAATATCATTTTTAGATTGATTTTTTATTAATTTAAATTTAGCACTTACATATTTATTTATAGTCTTGTGTCTTTCAAGGTGATCTGGTGCAATATTTAGGATTATGGATAAATTTGTCTTAAATAACTTACTGTATTCTAGTTGATACGATGAGGCCTCAATTACAAATAAAGTGTCTTTTTTGATCTTTTTTTCCAGTAAAATCGGGTTACCTATATTGCCAACTAAACGAACATCTTTTTTTTGGTCTTTTAAAATATCATACAAAAGCTTAGCAGTTGTTGACTTTCCATTTGTACCTGTAATAGTTATTTTTTGATTATTGGTATATCGACTATAAAAAATGTCTAAATCTGTATAAATTTTTTTATAATTTTTTTTTAAAAATCTACTTAATTTACACTTATTAATGTCTATTCCTGGACTAATTATAATACAGTCAAATTCCTTTTTAATTATTTCTTTGTATGTTATGTGGATATCCTTTATTTTTTTTTTAGCCATTATTTGATCATCAAATAAACTAATAACATTACTTTTTTTTAAAAAACTATAAGTGGATAGACCACTTTTACCCAGACCGTAAATCAATATTCTTTTTTTTAAAAAATTTTTTTCTAGATTTAACATTATCTAAGTTTTAATGTCGCTAATCCAATCATTGCTAAGATTATTGATATAATCCAAAATCTAATTACAACTGTTGATTCTGCCCAACCTTTTTTTTCAAAATGATGGTGTATAGGTGCCATTCTAAAAATTCTTTTACCTGTTAATTTGAATGAAAATACTTGAATTATAACTGACACAGCTTCTAGTACAAATAACCCACCTGTTATTGCTAAAACAATCTCATGTTTAGTAATAATACCAATTGCCCCTAAAGATCCACCTAATGCTAATGAGCCAGTATCACCCATAAAAATTTTAGCAGGTGGTGCATTGAACCATAAAAATCCTAAACAAGCTCCTATGATTGATCCACAAAAAACTGAGACTTCCCCCATACCTTCAAGATAGGGAATATTTAAATATTCTGAAAATACGATATTACCAGTTAAGTAGCTAATAAATGCAAAACACGCTGCCACTAATATCACAGGCACTGTTGCTAAGCCGTCTAAACCGTCTGTTAAATTAACTGCATTGGAGGATCCAACAATTATAAAAACAGAAAATGGAATAAAAAACCATCCAAGATTAATAATTAAATCTTTAAAAAAAGGAAAATATAAGTTTGTAAGTTCAGTATTTTGAGATAATTGAGTTAAACCAAATATTCCAACAATGGCTATTAAAACTTGAGAAATAATCTTAAATTTAAATGAAACACCAGATGAATTTTTAAACTTAATTTTTTTATAATCATCATATGCACCTAGAAGCCCAAACCCTGAAACAATAAATAACAAAAACCATATATGATAATTTGATAGATCTCCCCAAAGTAATATTCCTGAAAATAGTCCAAGTAAAATTAAGACACCCCCCATTGTTGGTGTTCCAATTTTCTTAACTATATGTTCAGTAGGACCATCATCTCTTATTGGGTTTAAGATTTTTTTTGCTGAAAAAAATTTAATAAAAGGAGTGCCTATTAATAAAACCACAAACATTGACGTAAACATTGCAAGCCCCGTTCTAAATGTTAAATACTTAAATACATTTAGAAAACTATATTGATCAATTAATTGAGTAATAAGACTATAAAGCATTAAACTTACCAGTTTTCAATTTATTAACTAGATTGTAAAGTCCAGTAGAGTTTGAACCCTTAATCATTAAATAATCATTATTATTTAAATTACTTTTAATCAAATCAATTATTTTAGACTTATCTTTCAAAATGGTCCCTCTACGGTGCTTATCAAGGTTTTTATAAGTATGTAAAATATGTTTACCCACTACGTTAATATTTTTAAGGGTAGTTTTATTAATTTCTTTCCCAATCTCTAAGTGAAGTTTCTTCGAATAATTTCCTAACTCTAACATATCACTCAGTATTAATTTTTTTCTAGAGTTATCAATTTTTAATTCATCAAAATTTTTTATAGCAGATTTTAATGATAACGGATTAGAGTTATAACTTTCATCTACAATATAAATACTCTTTTTATTTAATTTAACTTTTGTTATATCTCCACGACCTTTCGTTATCTCATAATCAAGAAATATATTTTTATTTAATTTTTGTGTATTTTTAAAAATTGATATAATCGCAATTGCTGCTAATAAGTTTTTTAAATTATTTTCAAAAATTGATTTTACATAAAAATAGGTTTGTTTTTTGTTAACATTTACAAGTATCTTATATTTAGATTTTTCTTTAACTATTTTTTTTAAAAAAATATCTGCTGATTTATTTTTTAAACTAAATGAAAAAATATTTATCTTTTTTTTATTAGCAATTTTTTTATGTAAATTGTAAAATCTGTCATCTTTGTTTAAAACAAGAAATCCATTTGTTTTTATATTATTAATAATTTCTGACTTTGCTAAAGCTACTTGATGAATATTTTTAAAATTCTTAATATGTGCATAGGAAATATTTGTAATAACACCAACATCAGGTTTGATAATTTTTGATAAATAGTCAATCTCACCCTTTTTATCCATTCCAATTTCAAAAATACCGAATTCATCATTTTTTCTTAGATTAAATAAACTTAATGGTACTCCAAATTTATTATTAAAAGATTTTGGAGAATAAGTTACATTATTAATCTTACTTAAAGTTTTTCCCAACAATTCTTTAAGGGACGTTTTTCCACAACTGCCTGTTATAGATATAATTTTACTAGATAAATTTTCTCTTAGTTTTGATGAAGCCTCTGTTAAAAACTGTAACGTATTATCTACTATAATTTTTTTTTTAGATTTTTTTTGATTATTAGCTATTACTAGTGATGCACCATTTTGGAAAGCTTCGTTAACATACAAATTTCCATCTTTATTATTTCCTTTTATTGCAAAGAATATGTCATTTTTATTTATTGTTTTGGAATTAATTGATGCATTATTTATTTTTATATTTGAGTTAATTTGATGAGAGTTGCTTATCTCTTTTAAAATATTCATTTTAAGATTGGTTGAAAGAACTTTATTTTTTAATTTAATATTTTTTAGTATTTCTAATCTGTCAGAAAATTTATTTACAAACTTTCCATAATCTTGTGTCTGCTCATGACCTTTGCCTGCAATTACTAAGATATCACCAGTTTTTAAGTCAAATATAGCCTTATGAATAGCTTTAGACCTACTTGAAATCTCAAAAACTTTTGATTTATCTATGGTTTTTTTAATAGCTAATCTTATCTTTTTTGGGTTTTCATCTCTTGGATTATCATCAGTTAGATAAACTCTGTCACAGTATTGATTGGCTATTTTTCCCATCATGGATCTTTTGTCTTTATCTCTATTACCCCCACATCCAAATACAATGAAAATTCTTTTATTTTCAAATTGTTCTTTCAAATTAGACAAACAAGTATTTAGTGCATCGGGTGTATGAGCATAATCTAAAATAACTTTTGATCTATTTTTTATAGTTCCAATTTTCTCAAACCTACCACTTACTGATTTTACCCTTGAAGCTAATTTCACTATTTTATCAAATTTTAAATCATTTTTTTTAGTAGCAAGCATTGCCATAAATAAGTTTTTTAATTGAATTTTACCAATTAAGTCTGTTTGTAATTTATAATGTTTTCGATTGTGTTTAATTTCAATTATCTGTTTATCGTCCTTAAATTGATGTGAATAAATATCTATTCCATTATTACCTTTTGATAAAACCTGAAGATTAAATCTATTATTTAGCGATATTTTTTTTAAATTTCTATATTCTGGAATCTTACTATCAGTAATGATGGTTCCTCTAGGTTTTAATAGCTTCTCAAATAGATATAATTTTGATGTAAGATAATCAATAAATGTTTTGTGATAATCTAAATGATCATGAGTCAAATTTGTAAAAATTGCAGTATTAAATTTCAAGCCATCAAGTCTATTTTGTTTAAGACCATGACTAGAAGCCTCCATTATAACATTATCAATTTTTTGTTTTTTTAATTTATTTAATATTTTGCTTAATCCAATTGGATCTAATGTTGTATTAGAAATTTTCTTTAAATTATTTTTTGTCCTAATTCCTAATGTTCCAATAGAGGCTACTTTTTTATTACTTAAGTTTAACAATTGAAAATAAAAATCTGCAATTGATGACTTACCATTTGTTCCTGTTACAGCAATTAAATTTTTAGGTATATTTTTTTTTATCTTATACGATAATTCTGATAATACTTTTCTAATATTTTTTGATCTTAAAAATAGTACTTTGTTTTTAATACCTTCAAATTTTTGCTCTGAAATAATAACTCTTGCACCTTTTTTAATTGCATGATCAATGAACTTACTTCCATCTAATTTTGTTCCTTTAATTGCAAAAAAAATATAATCCTTTTTACAATCTTCACTGTTAAAACTAAGGCCAGTAAACTGATGATTTTTAAATTCTTTTTTAATATTTTTAAGGAAATTGCCAATCAACATATAATTATTAATTTTCTATATGTTTTGTGGCCAAAATAGGCCCAATTTTTTCTATGATTTTTCCAGCTACTTCAACAGATGTCCACCCTGCTGTATTAAATGGTGTGCCTTTGTATGAACCTTTTTTATTCTTATATTCATATATGTAATCTGATGATGTTTTCGGCTCATCAAGTAAAATTATCAACACATATTTAGGATTTGAGATGGGAAAAATACCTGCAAATGTATTAACTTTTGCTTTAGAATAACCACCCATAGATGTTTTATTAGCAGTCCCAGTTTTTCCACCAACTTCGTAACCCTCAATATTTGCAAGGCCCGCTGTGCCTTCTTTGGTGGTTACGATTTTTCTAAGTATCGTGTTTATTTTTTCTGAAATACCTGCTTTTATAATTCTTTTCTTTTGTTGATAATTTTCTAAGTCTTTTTTTATTAAACTAGGCTCAATATCAAAACCACCATTTGAAATTATAGCATAAGCTTTTGCTAATTGTAATGGCGTTGTGGTTATTCCATGCCCATAAGATACTGTCGCAAGTTTACATTTTCCCCATTTAAATGGAATAGGTTCACCAACTTCATCTATATCAAATTTTATTTTTTTTAAGACACCAATTTTTTCTAAAAAATTTTTTAATTTGATAATTTCTAATTTCTGTCCAATCCTTACGGACCCTACGTTACCAGATCTAATTAAAATTTGCTCTACAGTAAGATCAGATGGTATTTTATTGTCATATTCAGATATGGTACTTTTTCCACATTGTAATCTTTTTTCTAAATTTAAAAATTCTGTATCAATATCAATTAATCCTTCTTCTAGTCCAGCGGCAACTGTAAAAGTTTTAAACACAGAACCTAATTCATACACTCCTTTTGTTGCCCTATTAATAAAGTTGAGATCAACTATCTTCTTTCTTTTATTAAGGTTAAAATCTGGGTATGAAACCATAGATATAATTTCTCCATTATTAACATTCATTAAAATTGCAGCGCTACCTTTACTTCTAAATATAGATTGAAATTTTACTAACTCTTCTCTAATTAAAAATTGTATATCAGCATCCACTGTTAATTGTAGTGGCTTGTTTTTTTGTTTTAATTTTTCATCAAAAGATTTTTCTAAACCAGAAATTCCATTATTTTCATTATCAATCTGTCCTATAATGTGACTAAAAAGGTTTTTTTGTGGATAAATTCTAGTTAACTTTTCCTCAGATCTAATTGCTTTATCTCCAAGAAACATAATTTTTTGATAATTTGTTAAAGATATTTTTTTTTCAAACTTAAAAAAGTTATTTTTATTAAGTTTTTTTTCAACTTCAACGTAATCTTTCTCAGGGAAAATCCACTTTAAATTAATTAATAATTTTTGTTTATCTATTACTTCTATTGGGCTGATACCAATATCAATCGAGCTAACAGTTTTAACCAAATAATTTCCATTTCTATCAATTATATCTGCTCTATAATCTTTTATGCTTGGTGCATAATTTGTCTTAACATCTGACTTTAATGAGCCTAAATGAAGTAATTGTATTGAGTAAATTATTGAAATCATTAAGAAAACAAAAAAAATAAAGGCTATTCTATTAAACTGTATATCTAAATTTGTTTTACTTTTTTTATACGAAAATTCATTTTCATATTCTTCTAAAATAATATTTTTTTTATTATTCATTGCTATTCTTTTTGATTAGGTCGTTTATTTCTACAGTTTCATTATTTTCAATGATTTCTTTAATATTCATAATTTCAATTTTAATTAAATCTTTTTCAAAATATTGTGTCTGATACTGAACTAATTTTTCAGGCGAGCTTAAATAATTAAACTCAAGCAGCATATCTTCAAGTTCTGATTTTAAAGATCTTATGTTTTCATTGATTGCAAAAATTTGATCCTCTATTTCTTTTGTAGAATTTTTAACAAGTGATGTGATCAGTATTAATACAAAAATAACAACTAAAACTAATTGTTTCATAGTTTTTTTGACAAATTCTCGATGTCAATTAAATGTTTAAATTTATCCAAAATATCTGTTTCAAAATCGAAAAAGTCTTCTTTTTTAATTACATAACGTAACTTGGCTGATCTAGAGGGTGGATTATCTCTAATTTCTTTATCACTTGGTACTATTGGTTTTTTTATAACAGATTTAAATAAATTTAATTTTTCTTCAGCTTTTGGCATATGTCTTGAGATACTTTTATTTTCAGACAAACTTTTAAAAAAATATTTAACAATTTTATCTTCTAGAGAATGAAATGTTACAACTGCAATAACACCATCTTTTTTAACAACTTTAGCTGCATTAATTAATCCATAAATTAGTTCACTAATTTCTTTATTTACAAATATTCTTAATGCTTGGAAAACTTTAGTTGCACTATGCGTCTTATAATTTCTTTTTCTTTTCGAAGACTCTATAATTCTAACTAGTTCTTCTGTTGTGATTTTTCTTTTGGACCTGTCTTCAACAATATTGTGTGCTATTCTTTTGCTGTCTGCTTCATCACCAAAATATTTAAATATCTTTGTAAGTTCTTTTTCATCTAATTGATTAATTGCTTCTTTTGCTGAAAATTCATTTATACCCATTTTCATATTAAGTTCACCTACAGTATCAAATGAAAGACCTTTTTTTGGGTCTTTAATCTGATTCAATGAATACCCTAAATCAAAGATTACAGCTTTGATATTTTCATCCTTTAACTTCAAGTTATTTAATTGACTAAATTTGATATTTTTAAATAACAGCCTATCTTCAAAACTATTTTGAAGTTCTTGAGCTTTTATAGAGCTGTCTGAGTCTCTATCTAATGCAATTACTTTTGTTGCTGGAAAATTTAGTATTTTTTTTTGTGTATCCGCCTTGACCGAACGTACAGTCAATAAATGTGCCACCATATTGAGGGGTAATAATACTAATTATTTCACTTAGCAATACCGGATAATGATTTCTCATATCTGGTATTATGGTGGCTATCATTTATTTTTTTGAAGACCATTAATTCTTTTGTCTTCTTAAAAATGCTGGAATTTCTAGATCATCATCCTCTGACGTATTTTCTGAAATTTCAGCTGATAAAAATCCTTCTGTCTCTGAAGTTGTGCTATCCGAACTAAATAGATCTGGAGCCTCTTCACCTTCTACACCAAAGTTTTCAAGTCCATTAGAAACGTGATCTTCCTCTATTGAGCTGTTTACTTTAGGCTGAGCAGTTGTAAGGGCTTCCTCTAAAAAAGACTGCTCATAATCATTTGATTGATTATTTTCAACAATACTTTCAACCTCTTGATTGGTAGCAGTTTGTTCATTCATCATTTCTGGTGATGCAGTATTTGTAACTGGTTCTGCAATTATTTCATTTTCTAACTTTAATGCATTTGCTCCATTTGAAATGGGGCTAGTCATTGAAGGTGAAAAGTTAAATGATTGGGCTGAACCTACATTTCCAAAATCAGAATAGCCAGGATTTCTATTTTGTATTCTGTGAACCATATTGATGACAGATTTACTTTCTGGCTGTTGTCCATCTAATGCTGTTGCAACAATAGATACTCTCATTTTACCATCAAGTTCACTAGATGTGATCGCGCCTATAATCAATTCTGCTTCAGGGTCAACTTCAGCTCTTACTTTATTAACAGCTTCATCAACCTCAAAGAGTTTTAGATCTTTACCGCCAGTAATATTCACTAATAAACCTTTTGCACCTTTTAACGTATAATCATCAATTAAAGGATTACTTATTGCTAGCTCGGCAGCTTTTAACGCTCTACCTTCTCCCTCAGCTTCTCCTGTACCCATCATCGCTTTACCCATAGATGCCATTACAGTTTCAACATCAGCAAAATCTAAATTGATCAGACCAGGTCTAACCATAAGATCAGTTATACTTTGAACACCATGCATTAAGACATTATTTGAAAGATTAAAAGATTCTTCAAATGTAGTTTGCTCATTTGCAATTTTAAATAAGTTTTGATTTGGAATTACAATAATTGTATCTACATGTTTTCTTAATTCTTCAAGACCTTGTTGGGCTCTTCTCATTCTTGAGGGTCCTTCATATAAGAAAGGAAGTGTAACAACACCTACTGTTAAAATATTCAATTCTTTGGCAGCTCTTGCAATAACATGTGCTGCGCCTGTTCCAGTTCCACCGCCCATACCGGCAGTAATAAAAACCATATTTGCACCTTGAAGAGTATTTACAATTTCATTTAAAGATTCATCTGCAGCTGCTTGACCAATATCAAGTTTTGCTCCAGCACCTAAGCCTTTAGTTAAATTTAACCCTATTTGAATTCGTGCTTTTGCTTTACTTAACTTTAAATCTTGAGCATCAGTATTAACTGCAATAAACTCTACACCTTGTAGACCATTGTCAATCATTTCATTAATTGCATTTCCACCTGCTCCACCAACTCCTAAAACTAATAATCGTGGTTGTAATTCTTTTATCTCTGGCGCTCTAAAGTTAATTGTCATTTTTATTTCCCCTCATTGTTATTAAAATGTTTTTCCCATTTAAGGCCTGCTCGATTAATGTTTGCTTTCTTTCTTGCGTTGACCTTAAATTTTTCAAATGCAGCTGGTTCCCATATTTGGAATGTTTGACCCTGACCAACAAATAACATGCTGTTTTTTATTTTTGCATGTTTTAATAATTTTGTTGATAATGAAATTCTACCTTCACTATCGAATTGTAAATTCATACTCTCAGATAAAATTGATGTTGCAAAATAATCTCTTTTTTCTTCAAATGGGCTAAGTGAGTCTATACTTGCAGAGAGTTTTTCTATTCTATCTTGTGCACAGGCTTCAATAGATTGATTATTAAATGAAGGATAACAGATAACCCCATTGTACCCTAAATTAGAAAGATAAGATCTAAAACTAGCAGGCACAGAAACTCTTCCTTTTTTGTCTATTTTGTTCTCGTAAGTAGATAAAAACATATTTTTTATATTTCATAAATTCCATATATGGGAATATATGGGACAATATGGGGTTTTGGACATAGTGTCAATATGTTGATTTTAGACTTATTTGGCAATGATTATGAATACTTTTGTGTATCTACATTAAGTCTTAAATCAATTTTTAGTTTTAATTCAATACAATTTAAAAGCTAAAAATAAGAACAGAGATGATTCAAATATGAATCAAAAGGTGAACATTCTTCAACTTGACAAAAGCTACTTGTGTATAAGTTTGCTAGACAAACTATAAGCCGGGTTCTGTCATTTAAACCTATTATTTCTCTAGGCTTAAGATCACTCTTAAGCTCAAGCAACTAACCCTGATGACTAGCCAAAGACGGCTTTTAGTTTTGCAACAATGTCATCTCTACTTAGTCTTGCTCCCAGTGGGGTTTTCCAGCGTTCATTGTTACCAATAGAACCGGTGCGCTCTTACCACACCTTTTCACCCTTGCCATGTTATGGCGGTATATTTTCTGTGGCACTATCCCTAGGGTTTCCCCCGCCAGGTATTACCTGGCACTGTGTCTTTGCGGAGCCCGGACTTTCCTCTTTAAAATAATTAAAGCAATAAGTCGTTCATCTAGCAGTCTTAATTTATTACTAAACTAAAGAACTTCAAGAAAAATTTAGTTATATGCTTTAATAAGATTTTTGCTAATAAGCAGGCATTCTTGATCAATTTTACCATCAACCAACTCCTGTCTAAATCTTCTTTGAAAAGTTTTTGCTAATTTTCTTAGATATATAGCTTTATTTATATCTCTTCTGTTTTTTTTTGAATATCCAATCTTAAGTAAATTATTAAAGAAAAAGTTTACTTCTTCCTTGTTTGTTTTAAGTTTTCTATTTTTTGTTAACACTTGCTTATTTAGCCTATGCCATATCCCTATTTTATTTTTAGATAAATACTCCCAGGGAAATTTTTCTCCGGGATCTTTTTTTCTTTGTACGGCTATATCTGAGTGTCCTAAAATATTTTTAGGATTAATTTTATATTTTTTTATTAAAAGTTTAGTTAGTTTTAAAAGAGAAATGATTTGTTTTTTTTTAAATTTTTTATAGTCATGTTCATGACCTGGGTTTGTAAT
The DNA here is from genome assembly GCF_047722545.1 of Candidatus Pelagibacter sp. Uisw_121. GTDB lineage: Bacteria > Pseudomonadota > Alphaproteobacteria > Pelagibacterales > Pelagibacteraceae > Pelagibacter. The sequence goes on from NZ_CP159816.1 coordinate 982,433, forward strand.
TTCAATTCCAATAGAGTTATGATTTAAGGATTTATAATTCTTCCATGAAGATTTTCCCGCATGCCATGCAATATATAAATCAGGCACTATTTTCACAATCACTCCATTATTCTTAATTAAATAATGGCAGCTAACCTCAGATTGTATATCTGTCAGTCTGCTTAAAGCATCAGATTCGTTTTTCATCCCAGTATAATGAAAAATAATAAATTTGATTTGCTTTGAAGTTCTTTTTTTTGAGTTAAAGTTTGGAGAATAGTTAGGTATTACTTTTAAAGCCATTTTTGGGTCATATTTAGAGCTAATTCATGATTTACATTAGAATTATATATAATATATAATCATATGATAATGAAAAAAATTATAATATCTTCATTAATAAGCATAATGTTAGCAACAAACGTTAGTGCTGACACAGATGGTGAAAACAACCTTTCTAAAAAAAATTCTGGTAAAATTAAAGATTGTTTTGAAACTGTGAATAGAGCAACATTTAAACTTAACCAAGTTCTAGACGGTGTTATTTTTGAACCTATAGCAAAAGCTTATAGAGTATTACCTTCTCCAGTAAGAGTTGGAACAAGCAACGCTTTAGACAATCTTTCTACGCTCGTAACAATACCAAACAATATCCTTCAAGGTGAATTTAAAAAAGCTGGTGTTAATACAGGTAGGTTCGTTGTTAATACTACCGTTGGTGTAGTTGGAATATTTGATGTAGCAGAAAAAATTGGTTTTCCAGAATATGAAAAAGAGGATTATGGTCAAACACTTGGTGTGATGGGTGTTGGTGGGGGATGTTATGTGGTTTTACCTGTTTTAGGACCATCTACAGTTAGGGATACAGTTGGATCATTTGCAAACGTATTGGGAGGAGATGCTTGGTATAACGTTACTGCAGCTAATGACACACAATATTTTTCTGAATTTGATTATTGGACATCAAGAGTTGGTGCAGGAATAGATTTTAGAGCAAAAAATATAGATTCTTTTGAAAACTTAGAAAAAAACTCTCTAGATTTTTATGCTTCAGTTAGAAGCTTGTATTTGCAAGATAGGCAACAAAAAATAGCTAACTCCAAAGTGGTAATTGAAACTCAAAACGATAGTGATTGGGAAGTAATAGAAACTCAATAAATTAAAAAACTTAATGAAATTAAAAAAGTTTTTAATATTTACCTTCGTTGTAATTAACTTAATTGGCATTAATCATTCATATTCAGTAGAACCAGATGTGTTTGTTCAGTCTACAGTGAACAGAGCTTCAGAAGCATTAAGTAACAAATTTTCAAAAGAAGAAAAAATAGAAAAGCTAAAAGAGATTGCAACTGAAACAGTTGATATCAGTGGTATTGGTTCTTACACCTTGGGGGCATATAGAAAAAGTATAAGTGACGATGAAATAAATCAATATAAGATACTTTTTAAACAATATTTTTTAAAAAGCTTTTCTAGTCGACTAGCTGAATATTCAAACCCAGAGATTGAAGTTGTGTCTAAAAAAAAATTAAATGAAAATTATACAATGGTATCTAGTATTTTAGTTGGAACAGAACAAAGACCTGAAGTTAAAATTGATTGGAGAATTTATACAAAAAATCCAGAAAACCCTTTAATCAGAGATCTAATTATTGAGGGTTTAAGTCTAGCTAGAACTCAAAAGGAAGAATTCTCTTCTATCATTCAGGGTAGTGACGGAGATATCAACGCTCTTTTTTCTACTTTAAAAGAATTTATTAAATAATAATCTTTTAAAATAATTTTTGGTGGGCCCGCCAGGACTCGAACCTGGGACCAATACATTATGAGTGTACTGCTCTAACCAACTGAGCTACAGGCCCTAAAAATTAAACTTTAATTATATTATAATGTAACCAATGTCTAGCATAGGTAAAAAATAATGAAAATGGTGGGACTGGTTGGTTACGCTCCAACTACCCCTGCAATGTCAATGCAGTACTCTACTATTGAGCTACAGTCCCACAAGTAAGTGTATTAATTAATATTTAACTAGATGTATATACATTTGTTTTTTCTCCAATTGAATACATGATGGATAAATTCACCCAGAAAATAGTTAAATTATAATCAGCAAAAAAAGCTCCACTAGGTAAAAGGGGGATAAATGAGGTAATTAAAAAAATTAAACAGCCTAATTGAAGGGAATTATTAGAATTAATAATAATCCTAATTTTACTGACGATTAAATTAAACAAAATAAAAAGTAAGATCATACTTCCTACCAACCCATGTTCAGACAAAAACTCGAAATAAATTTGATGTGGATGGGTACTACAAAAGTATTTGCTATTTTTTTCAGTTGAACATGTCTCTACTCTATAATTTTTATTCCCCACTCCAAAAACTGGATATTTTTTAAAAACCTCAAATCCAGATTGGTAAAGACGAATATAAAGGCTATCTTTAAGTTTATTTTGTTTATTTAACTCATTATTGACCTGAAAAACTGAAATTATTGGTTTAAAAAATTGACCTCCATACCTTAATTTTAAAAAATTAGAGGTATTAAACAAAAAGACAAATATTAAAATTAATAATAAAATTGAAAATATTTTTTCTTTGAATTTAAAAAAATCATTAAAAAAATAGAATAAAAAAAAACCAGAAACAGCTTTAATTGCATTAGACCTTTCACCTGTTAAAATTATTGCAGTGATAAAAAATATAGAAAAAATTAAAATGATATACTTGTACTTATTTGAGGTATTTTTATTTATATAAAACAAATACCCAATTATAATTAAATAAAATCCATTAATGTATCCACCCACAATTGGCTCATCTTTAAAAAAACTAACTATCCTTCGACCATGTTTTTCACCATAACCCAGAATATTTTGACCAAAAAAACTTTCGATGTAAGTGTCTAAAGATAAAATGAATAAAGTGGTTATCCATACAATCAAAACTCTATTAATAAAACTTTTGTTATAAAAAAAATAATTGAATGCTAAAAATAGTATGCCAAATCTAATAAAACCTAAATTTCTATTAGCACTTATTGAAAAATCTTTTGCAACAATGGAATTAAAAACCAAATATAAACAAAGTAATATTATAAGTTTTATGGTTTTATTGGATAAAAACTTAAAATCTTTTTTGTAAAATATTAAGAAAATAAACGAAATGTCAATTAGTAGAATATTCACCAGTGAAATAGCTGGTCCAATAATTATTGATGCGGGTATAAAAGAAAATAAGAAAAGGAAATAATAATTAAGAATTTTACTGTTCATTTAATTAATTTAATACTCTATTAGATTTTAAAAATAAATAAGATCCATGTTATTTAAATAAATAAGTTTGCTTAGCTCTCTAGAAAGCTTTTTAACTGTTTGGATCTGCTTGGGTGTTTTAATTTTCTTAAAGCTTTAGCCTCTATCTGTCTAATACGCTCTCTTGTTACAGAAAACTGAAGACCCACTTCTTCGAGAGTATGGTCTGTATTCATTCCAACACCAAATCTCATTCTAAGAACTCTTTCTTCTCTTGGTGTTAAAGTTGATAAAATTTTAGTCGTAGCTTCACCTAAATTTGACTTAATAGCTTGTTCTAAAGGTGCTAATGCTTTTGTATCTTCAATAAAATCACCCAAACTACTGTCCTCTTCATCTCCAACTGGTTTTTCAAGAGACACCGGTTCTTTTGATATTTTTAAAACTTTTCTAACTTTGTCTAAAGGCATTCTTAATTTTTGCGCTAGTTCTTCGGGTGTAGCTTCTCTACCAAATTCACTTAAAATTAATCTTTGGGTTCTGACAATTTTATTAATAGTTTCAATCATGTGGACTGGAATTCTTATTGTACGAGCTTGGTCAGCAATAGATCTAGTGATAGCTTGTCTGATCCACCAAGTAGCATATGTTGAAAACTTATAACCTCTTCTATATTCAAATTTGTCTACTGCCTTCATAAGCCCAATATTTCCTTCTTGAATAAGATCTAAAAATTGAAGTCCTCTATTTGTATATTTTTTTGCAATTGAAATTACCAATCTTAAGTTTGCTTCAACCATTTCTTTTTTAGCAATTCTAGATTCTTTTTCGCCTTTTTGAACTCGGCTAACTATTTTTTTATAGTCAGTGACTGAAATTCCAAGTTTATGACTAATCTCAATTAATCTCTCTCTTATGTTTTTAAATTCATCTTTATTTTTAGAAAAAAACTGCTTCCACATGGGGTTAGTATCTAAAAACTTTTTAAGATTTGGATTTATTTCATTACCTATATAAAATTTGATAAATTCATTTCTTGGAATTTTTTGATCCATCGCCAGTCTTAAAAGATTTCCTTCTAGTGAAACAATTTTTTTATTTTCTACATAGTGCTTTTGAACCAATTCTTCTAGTACAGAGGGTGACAATTGTAATGATTTAATATTTTCTAAAATATCATTTACAATTTTATCATGTCCTTTTTCTTTAGCAGCTGAGAAACTTACTGCGTTTAAAATGCAATCAAGTTTTTCTTTTTGATACTTAATTAATTTTGCATATTCTTTTGTTAAGGTGTTTACAGTTTTTAAAACTTTTGGTTTGATTTCAGTTTCCATTGCTGCAAGCGTTGGATTAAACTCATCATCATCTCCATTATTTTCGGTATTCTTATCGGTTTCACCAGAATTTCTTTGTTTAGCACTTGGACCTGTATTTTCGTCTTCCATGTAGTTAGTATCAATATCAATAATTTCTCTAACTAAAATTTCATCACTTTGAAGTTTTTCATCCCACTCTACAAATTGCTGTGCAGTAATTGGGCTTTGTGCTAATGCGATAAGCATTACATCTTTTCCAGCCTCTATTCTTTTTGCAATTGCAATTTCACCTTCACGAGACAAGAGTTCTACTCCACCCATCTCTCTTAAATACATTCTTATAGGATCATCACTTTTTTCAATAGTCTTACCTTCTTCTTTAGATGAGCCTTCTTTTTTTCTCAAAACTTTAAAATCAGATTTTTTTTCAACCAATGCTACAGTCTCATCAAGAATGTGCATGAAAGCTTGTTCTAAATTTTCATCTGAAAGATTTCTTTTACCTAATGATTTATTTAACTCGTCAAAAGTTATAAATCCTCTATGGGTTCCACGACCCATAAGTCTAGCAAATGATTTTGTAATTATTCTTTCCACAATAGTATATCTGAGATGACTTATATAAACCCAATTTGAGAAAAATCCACGTATTTTTTGAGGGATTTAATTGATGTTTTTTTGTTTTTTTAGCTCTCTTATTTCATTGAAAGTACTTTCACTTAAATCTTTAGAAAACTTCGACTCGAGCTCTTCAATCCTAAACTCTAAATCATAGTTTTTAAGGTCTCTAGTGACTTCCTCTAATAATTCAAACATTTTATTCTGATCATTTTGGTGATTATTTAGAATATGTTTTATTGAAGCAAATTTAAAAATCTTTTCAGTTAATTGAGGATCGATTGGAATTTGATTTAAGGTAAGTTTTTCTCCACTCTTTAGTTTGATTATCAAGGTTTCAAGAATTAATTTATTTTCTTCACTAAATAGATTTATATTTTCAATCATGTGAATATTTTCTTGAAATAAATCTAAATTATTCATTACCAAATAAAGTAATGAGAACTCTTTAAGTTCCACACCACTCAATAATTTACTTTCGTTAAAGTGTTTTTGAGTAGACTGTAATGATTTAACTTTTTTAGTATAAAATTGTTTTTTTCCCACATTGCTATGTGGAGTTAAAGATGAAATTTTCTCCAAGAAAAACTCTAGTACATATTTTTTTATAAAATCATCTTTAATAGTTGCAGCAATAGCTCTTAATTTTTTTTCAAAAATTGCCATTGATGAAGGATTGTTATCAGTTTGCTGTTTATAATGGTTAAATATGAACTGATGAATTGAAATTTTAGCTTGTTTGGTAAAATCAATAAAGTTTGCTTTACCATTTTTATTTGCATAGCTATCAGGGTCTTCTCCATCTGGCAAAAAAAGAAACGAAATTTGTTTTTCTGGTTGTAGCTCTTTAATTGAATTTTCTGCCGCTCTAACTGCTGCTTTGTATCCACTTTCATCACCATCAAAACAAATAATGATGTCTTCAAAGAATTGGTTAAGCATTAAAATTTGTCTATCCGTTAAAGAAGTTCCAAGATTAGCTACAACATTCTCAATTCCATTTTTACTTAAGCCAACCACATCCATATACCCCTCAACCAAATATACATGATCTATTTTATTAGATAATCTTCTAGCTAAATCTAAATTATATAAGTTAGAACCTTTTTTAAAAAAAGGTGTTTCAGGAGAATTAATATATTTTGCTGAATAGCTATTTTCTTGGATCGTCCTTCCTCCCAATCCAATAGGTTGACCTGAAATGTTATTAATTGGAAATATTATTCTATCTCGAAATCTTTCAATGTAGGTATTCTTTTTGTCATCTAAATAAAAAAGACCACTTTCAACTAAAACTTTTTCACTAAATTCATCTTTTAATTTTTCATAAAAATTAGAGTTTCTTTCAACAAACCCTATTTTAAAATTTTTAACTTCATCTTTACTAAGGTTTCTTTTTTTTAAATAGTCTCTTGCAATAGTTAAGCTTTCATTTTTTAAAATTTCATCATGATAAAATTGAACATATTGATTGTAGATTGAGCAGTATTCTTGCCAATTTTTTTCACGTTCTTCATCTTGTTTTGAAAACGTATAAGGTCTCATACCTGCAAGGTTTGCTAATGATTTTACCGCTTCTCCAAATTTCAAATTTTGAGTTTTCATTACAAAATCAAAAATATTTCCATGCTCTGATGTTGCAAAACAATGATAAAATTCTTTCTCATCATTAACCGTAAATGAAGGTGTTTTTTCAGTTTTAAAGGGTGACAAGCCTACAAATTCTTTACCTCTTTTTTTTTAGACTGACAGACTTCGATACAACCGTTGAAACCTTTAAACGAGTTTTAATTTCGTCTAAATACTCTTTTGGGTATTTCATTATTTATTCAGTAGTTCTTTAAGCAGAGGTCCAGCTTTAGCAAAATCTAGATTGTCAGGGTATGACTTTTTCAATTCACCCATTACTTTACCCATGTCTTTAATTGATGCAGCACCCAATTTACTTATTGTATCAACACATATTTTTTTAGTTTCTTCATCGTTTAACTGTTGTGGTAAAAAACTAGACAAAAGGTCAAATTCATTTTGTTCAACTTCTAACAAATCCATTCTCTCATTTTTTTTATAGATCTCTATTGATTCGGTTCTTTGCTTAATCATTTTCTTTAAAAGTTTTTTAATATCTTCATCATCTGTTTCTTTAATGTTGGCGCCAGATCGATTGATAATATCAAGGTCTTTTATGCCAGATAAAATTAACCTGTAGGTTGAGATTTCAACCTTATTTTTTGATTTTAGAGAATTTTTATAGTTAGTTTCAATTTTTTCTTTCAATGTCATAATATTTTTTAATCTACTGCAAAGTGAAAATTCTTCAAAAGAAAAATTGTTTTTTTATAATTTTATAATACATCTCTGTTGCGATATTTAGGGTTTTATTGTATTAACCTTTAACTCATGAGTTGTAATTGATCAAAAAAGCAAAAAAGATTAGCTCTAACAAAATCTCACAGATTCACACAGGCGTTTTAGTTCTTGAAAATAAAACTATCTTTAAAGGAGTTGGTATTGGCTATCAAGGAACAGCGACAGGTGAAGTATGCTTCAATACTTCTCTAACAGGATATCAAGAAATTATATCAGACCCTTCATATGCTGGACAAATTATCAATTTTACCTTTCCTCACGTTGGTAACGTTGGAACTAACAAGCAAGATTTAGAGTCTGATAAAGTTTGGACCAAAGGTGTAATTTTTAACTCTGAAATAACAAGCCCTTCTAATTATAGATCTTTAGTTAATTTAGACCTGTGGTTAAAAAAAAAATAAAATTGTTGGGATCACTGGTTTAGATACTAGAGGTTTAACTAATCATATTAGAGATAAGGGGGCCCCTAAAGGTACTATTTCTTTTTCTAATAAAGGTAATTTCAATATTAGTAAATTAGCAAATATTACAGCAAAGTGGAGTGGATTAAATAATTTAGATTTAGCAGAACAAGTAACTACTAAAAAAAATTATATTTGGTCAGGTTTTAAAACTTGGAAAAAAGAAACTGGTTACTTAAAAAATAAAAAAAACTCATTACATGTTGTTGCAATCGACTATGGTATTAAGAAAAATATCCTAAGATATTTCTCAGATCTGAATTGTAAAGTAACAGTGGTTTCGTGCAAAACGGGTGCAAAAGACATCCTTAAATTAAAGCCAAATGGGATCTTTTTATCTAATGGCCCAGGAGATCCTGCGGCAACTGGTAAATATGCAATTGAAATCATTAAAGAATTAATCAAAAATAATTTACCTATTTTTGGTATTTGTCTTGGTCATCAAATTCTAGCTCTAGCACTTGGTGCAAAAACTAAAAAAATGAAACTAGGTCATAGAGGTGCTAACCATCCAGTTAAAAACTTAATTAAAGATAATGTTGAAATCACTAGTCAAAATCATGGCTTTGAAATTGTAAGAGCAACATTACCAAAAAATATTCAAATCACTCACAAGTCTTTATTTGATAATTGCATTGAAGGAATTAGATTAAAAAATAAACCTGTTTTTTCTGTTCAATATCACCCTGAATCAAATCCAGGACCACAAGATAGTGTTTATTTATTTGAAGAATTTATTAACAACATAAAAAAAAATGCCAAAAAGAAAAGATCTTAAAACTATATTAGTCGTTGGTGCAGGACCAATAATCATTGGTCAAGCCTGTGAGTTTGACTACTCAGGGACACAAGCCTGTAAAGCCCTTAAAGATGAAGGTTATAAAGTTATTTTAATCAACTCTAACCCAGCAACGATCATGACGGACCCTGGTGTTGCGGATAAAACTTATATTGAGCCAATAACGTTAGAGGTATTAGAGAAAATTCTAAAAAAAGAAAAGCCAGACGCAATTTTACCAACAATGGGTGGACAAACTGCTTTGAATTTAGCAATGGAAGCAGAGAAAAAGGGAATTCTTAAAAAATATAAAATTGAATTAATTGGAGCTAATTCTAAAGCGATCTCAAACGCAGAGGACAGAAAAAAATTCAGAAAAAACATGTTGGATATTGGTTTGGACTTACCAAAATCTAAAGTGGTAAATCATGTTAGAGATGCAGCAAAAGCTTTAAAACAAATTGGGTTGCCTGCAATCATTAGACCTGCTTTTACTTTAGGTGGTTTGGGTGGAGGAATAGCTAAAACTGAAAAAGAATATCTTAAAATAGTTAAAGATGGTTTACACGAATCCCCTGTTAGCCAAATTTTAATTGAAGAATGCCTTGAGGGTTGGAAAGAATTTGAAATGGAAGTTGTAAGAGATAAAAAAGATAACTGTATTATTATTTGTTCTATTGAAAACATTGATCCAATGGGAATTCACACAGGAGATTCAATTACCGTTGCACCCGCTCTAACACTTACTGATAAAGAATACCAAGTTATGAGAAATGCATCTATTGCTTGTCTTAGAAAAATTGGAGTAGAAACAGGTGGGTCTAATGTTCAATTTGCAATCAATCCTAAAGATGGCAGAATGGTTATTATTGAAATGAACCCAAGAGTGTCACGTTCATCTGCCCTTGCCTCTAAAGCAACAGGGTTTCCAATTGCAAAAGTTGCAGCAAAACTAGCAGTTGGTTACACACTTGATGAATTAAAAAATGAAATTACTAAAACAACGCCTGCTTCTTTTGAACCTAGTATTGATTATGTAGTAACTAAAATACCAAGATTTACCTTTGAAAAATTCTCAACATCTGAAGCGGTTCTTGGAACATCAATGAAGTCAGTGGGTGAAGCAATGGCAATTGGTAGAAACTTTAAAGAATCTCTTCAAAAAGCATTGGTTTCGCTTGAAATTGGCTTTTCAGGTTTAGATCGAATTTTTCCATTAAATAAAAAAGAAATAGAAAAAGAACTTAAAAAAAATATTCCAAATAGAATATTGTTAGCTGCTGAAGCGTTTAGAAAAAAAATAAGTATTAAAAGAGTTCACCAACTTTGTAAAATAGACCCTTGGTTTTTAGAGCAAATAAAAGAAATTGTTGATGAAGAAAATAAAATACAAAAAAGAGGTCTTCCTAAAGATTATAATGAGTTTAACAGAATTAAATCAATAGGTTTTTCTGATAAAAAATTATCAGAGATTACTAAAATTTCTGAAGAACTTGTTAGAAAAAAAAGAACTGCTTTAAAAGTATTACCAGTTTACAAAAAAGTAGATACCTGTGCTGCTGAATTTAAATCGTTCACCCCTTACATGTATTCAACATATCAAAGAAATTATGCGCTAAATACAGAGTGTGAAGCAGAACCTTCTTCAAGAAAAAAAATTATAATCTTAGGTGGTGGGCCAAACCGTATAGGCCAAGGTATTGAGTTTGATTATTGTTGTTGCCAAGCAAGCTATGCTCTTAAAGATAGCGGTTTTGAAACCATAATGATTAACTGTAATCCTGAGACGGTTTCAACTGACTACGATACAAGTGATAGGCTTTACTTTGAACCTCTTAAGGAAGAGTATGTTTATAATATTATTAAAAAAGAACAGCAAAAAGGAAATCTTGTGGGGATCATTGCTCAGTTTGGTGGACAAACTCCTATAAGACTTGCAAAATTTCTACACGATAACAAGCTCCCCATTTTAGGGACACAGTACACCTCAATAGATCTTGCTGAAGATAGAGACAGATTTAGAAAATTACTTGATAGGTTAAAATTAAAACAAGCTGAAAGTGGTATTGCTAAAACTTACAAGCAAGCCATTCAAATTGCTGAAAAAATTGGACTACCTTTAATGGTAAGACCTTCTTATGTATTAGGTGGAAGAGCAATGGAAATTGTTCATGAGAAAAGCCAATTAAAAAACTTTGTAGAAGAAGCATTTAAAGCAGCGGAGGATAATCCGATATTAATAGATAAGTTTATTAGCCACGCTATGGAAGTTGATGTTGATGCAATATCTGATGGTAAACAAGTATTTGTTGCAGGTATCATGCAACATATTGAAGAAGCTGGAATTCACTCAGGAGATTCTGCATGTAGTTTACCTCCCATATCAATTAAACCAAAGCTGATAACTGAAATAGAAGTTCAAACAAAAAAGTTAGCTTTAGCATTAAATGTTAAAGGTTTTATGAATATTCAATTTGCCATTAAAAATGATGAAATTTATGTAATTGAAGTAAATCCAAGAGCAAGCAGAACGGTTCCTTTTGTATCTAAAGCAAAAGGACTACCTCTTGCTAAAATTGCATCACGTGTAATGACTGGTGAAAAATTATCTAAATTTAATTTAAAAGGTAAAAACAAAAACCTGTTTGCTGTTAAAGAAGCTGTATTTCCTTTCAATAAATTCCCAAATAGTGACTTATTGTTAGGACCTGAGATGAAATCAACAGGTGAAGTTATGGGGTTTGATAAAGACTTTGGTATGGCTTACGCAAAAAGCCAAATTGCTGCATCGAATTCATTACCAACAAAAGGTCTAGCATTTATCTCTCTTAAAGATGGTCATAAAGATGAAGGTGTAGATTTAGCAAAACAATTAATAAAATTAAATTTCACTTTATGTGCAACAGGTGGAACTGCTGAATACATTCGTGAACATGGAATAAAGTGTAAAACAATAAATAAAGTAAGTGGAGGCTCTCCTCATATCGTTGATGTACTAAATTCTAAAAAAATTGCACTTGTAATTAATACGGGTGGTGGAAATAGTGAACATCGTCTTCAGGATGCAATGGCTTTAAGAAGGGCAACACTAGGGAATAAAGTTCCTTACTGTACGAACATGTCTACCGCTCAAGCTTGCCTGATGGGGATTAGATCTTTAAAGACAAAAGAGATTACCGTAACTGCACTTCAAGATATTTAATGTGAAGACAAACCAGTATTTGTAATACTGAAAATCATATCTTCGTAACTCATATCAAGGTTTAAAACGCACGATCTATAAAAATAACCTTTTCGAAGACCAGGCATTAAATTTGCTTCTATAAAATGAGGAACACCTAAGTGATCCATTTTAATATCTATTCTACCTAAAGATTTTCCACCTAATGCTTTGAACGAGTCTTTTGCAAGTTTTGAAAGTTTGTCAAAGACCACAACATCAGAAACAAGAATTACGCTCTCCTCGTCATTTTTTTTAACATCAAAATCAAGAATACAATGACCGTCTACATTTTCTTTTACAATAATTTCAATTGGCATAGCTCTTAAAGTTCCATCAATACTATCTTCAAAAATACCAACGCTATATTCTTTTCCTGCTAAATAAGTTTCAACTAAAGAAGGTGAGTTTTGACTTATTTTAATATCTAGTACTTTTGAGGTAAAATCTTCAAAATTAAATACAATTGAATTTTTATCCACACCCCTACTGTCTCCACCAGTTACTGGCTTTATAAAAAGAGGAAATTTTATTGGTATAGATGACTCTTTTAAGTATTCACCAGGGTTTGTTATAAAAAAATCTGCAGTTCTAATATTGTTTTTTTGCATAATCTTCTTTGCTCTATTTTTATCACTTTCATTATCAAGAGCTGCTTTACTTGAGGCGATATATGGAATTTCAAACATCTCTAAATAATCATTTAGCCATATTTTCCTATTATTAAAAAAGAAATACTTAACACCAGAGAATACTAAATCGGGCTTTCTTTTAACTAGGGCTTCAAGATCTTCTTCTGAATTAATTTCAGTAATTAAAACATTTTTATATCGTTTAGATAAAATCCTTAGAACATTTTTTTCTTCTATGATGATTCCAACATTATCTTGATGTGAATTTACCTCACCCAAATTAGGGACTACGACTATTTCTATAGTCTTACTGATTTTTATTGGAATAATATTATTTTTTTTTAAAGGTATAATATTACCTATTTCTGGAATTCCTTGTTTAGCTATATCTTTTATAATCATAATAAATCCAATACATAACCCACGCAAAAAAGCATGAATGATGCACTCTTCTAATAAAGTTGTTTTCTAAAAAATTGTTGCCTAATTAATGAAGTATAAAATTATCTGGCAATATCTAAAAAAACTAAGTGTACGCCCTATCGGTGGTTATAGATACAAGTCTCTTTAAATTTAATACCACTTAACTTTTCAATTTATCGGTAAAGAGACGTAAATAACTCATATAAATCATCTTTCTTTGACGATCTCCATCTTTTCAAAATATTTAAATGTAGATATAATTAAAATGGTTTGCTTACTTTAATTGCAAACTCATTTTCAAAGTCTTTGTTATTTTTAATTAATCTTCTAATTGAGGTAGCAAAATACCAACTATCAATTAGATTTAAATCAAAACCTAACTCTAATTTTAGAGAATTTGAATAATCTTCTTTTACAGTATAATTATATGTGGTGTTAGGATCAGAGACATAAGAAGTTTTAACTTCTGAATTAGGTGTTAAATTTTCAAAAAATTCAATTCTACCGTAAGGTAAAAAATATCCTTTCTTAATTTTCTTTTTATATTTTGTTAAAGCACCAATTGAAATAGATTTATTTTTTAAATTTTGTTCTTCAAATCTTAATGCATGCGCATTCCCCGACTCTGAAAAGCTTTTTAATTTAGATAAACCATAATCAAATCTTCCAAATAATAATGATGTAAAGTTATCTTTATCTCTTATTTTATTAAATTTAATTGATGTAAAATATTGCTTAACACCTCTATTTCCAGTTAAAGGATTGGAAGGGTTAGCTTGCACAATTCTTGTAAGATCATTCTCCATGTATCCATAGCCAATTAAACCATCAATAAAAGTTGAACTATTCTTATGCCAACTTGAATATATTGTTGCACTTTTTGCATCAGATTTAATTTGAGTACCTGATTGCCCCACATCAGTATCCTCATCTTGTAGTCTAATAGCTATACCAAAAAGTGTATTTTTCCTTATTATTTTATCCATTCCTATTGTTAAAGCATCTGAATCGAACTCTTGATTAACCTTGCCTGATTGAAGTTTAATTTTACCTTTTTTAAAATATCCAGAGCTCCAAATTTTCCATTTTCGAGGCACCATTCCAAATTCATTTTTTAAATATTGTGAAAGGGGTAATTCGCTTATAAATTTTTCAATATTCTTATTTGATAACTTTTGTTTTTTGTTAACATCACCTTTTAAAAGATAAGCATCTAATAATTTTGCGTACGGATAGGTGTCTTTGTTTGTTATATCAATATCTATACCTAGATCTTGAAATTTAATATTGTCATTTTTTTTGGTGGTTCGATACCACTCCATTCTCTCTAAAACAGGATAAGTTGAACTATAAATAAATCTTTTTGCACTTTCTGATTGTCCTTCAACTATCCCAACTAAATCTTTATCAACAAAAAAATCAACTTCAGTAGAATTTATTGATAATGATGCTGATCCAAAAACTGTGGCTGTGCCTCCCATGCCACCGTATTCAACGATATATTTTGTAACATCATCAAGATTAGATTCATTTCTGCCAGGACTAGCAAAATCATTCCACTGACCAAATTTATCATCAGTTGGATCACCATAAACATGCATATAATCTTCTTCCCAGCTTCCATCATCTTCTGCTGCATTGACTGAATTTGGTTCACCTGGCACCCAATTAAGATAACTTTGTTCTGAACATCCACTGATTGCAGCACCTGTTCCTCCAACCCTTGGTTCCACATATTTTTGGCAGGTGTATGTTTGACCAGCTTCAGGACCATCCATCCACTTCCATATATTTTCAGTTTCACTATCAGATCCCCCCGTCCAGGCATTTGTTGAAATTTTTTCTTTAATCCAATTATTTTCTTGTGCAGTCGTAATGGTTACTAAATATCCTGTAAGTCCATTAAATGTTTGAACATCCGAGTGATTGGGGTCATCTATTTCATTTTTAGCATACCTTCTTGCATTCTGCCAAAGAACAGCGGATGAGCTACCAAGAACTCTGTAATAATGACCATTAACAGGATTATAAGAAGCTCCTTCTGGAGTTGCTGAAACCGAAATAGTAGTATTTGAAGTGGTTCCATCACCCTTAAATGAAAGTGTCGCCAATGCAGTATTAACTTCTGCTTCAGTTCCTTGAAAGCCAATCTCTGATCTATCATTGTTTGAACAATTAGTAGGTTCAGAGTTAGAGTCAGATGTATAACCACAGAGACCGTGGATTTGTTCAAGGCCTGTAACTGTTGTTACCTTTACATAACCCGCTGTTGCAGTAATTGTTATAAGTACTTCGGTAGAGAAACCACTTACAGAAGGAGTAGTGCCAGTATCAGAAACTAAAACGAAATCTGAGGTATCGGTTGTTAAAGATGTAGGAAAAGTGAAATCTGCTGAATAAACTATTTTTGAACTAAAAAAAATAATCAAAAAAAAAGTGACGTGAATACATCTAGCTAGTTTTCTTAAAATAAATTCCATAGTTGAAAATAGCCTATAAAATTTATTTTATTACTTAGCCTATCTTTGTTAGTGCTCAAACTGGGCGGGGTTAACTAACATTTGTGATGAATTTACTGAGCTTTTAGAGTTTGTCTGAAAAAGATTAAATTAAAAGATTTTCTTTAAATTAATTGCTGCTTCATCAAAAGTATTTGGCCTCAATACATCTTGATTGTTTAATTTAAAATCAATTTCAAAATCATTGATATTTTTACTTATCTTAAATTCAGATCCTAAATTTTCTGAGCCTGCTAACTTAAAAGCATAGTTAGTTTTTCTGTTTGGTAAATATCCTATCGCTAAATGTATTTTATCAGTATGACCCGTGCCTAAAGCTTGATTTCTTTCATAGATTAAAAAGATACTAAAGCTATCCGGTAAAATTATATCTATACCCAATTCCCCATTTAAATTATGCAAAGCACCTGAATTTAGTTTGGTATCAAATTCACCACTTGATGCATCAGACACGTAAGAATATTTTATATTAGAAGAACGATTTAAATTTGCTTTGTATTCTAATTTTCCATGTTTTCTAATTTTATATTTTTCATTTTCTAATTCTTCTACTGCAGCAATTGAAAGCCTGGCATTTCTTGATTGAACATCTTGCTTTTTAAATTTCATAGCAGTGTTACCACTTTCTTGATAACTATCTAACCGGGTATAACCAAGGTCTATTTGTCCAGAAGGAATTAGAATTAAATTATTTTTCTTAATCTCATCTTTTAATTTAATTGTTCCATATATTTGTCTACCTTTTCTATCAGCGGTTACACGTTTACCATCAAGCACTGATAAAATATCAGAGTTGAGGATACCCGCTCCAAAAACAGTGTCTATAAATTTTGTATCATCTTCAATTGGCGATGAGGAATAGTGGGTTAAATTATAAGTATTCGTATCTAAATTGCTTCCAGCTGAGCCAACATCAACATCATTTTTACCAAACCTAAAAGCAAGTCCACTTATGCCATTATTTTTGGTAAATTTATCCACTCCAACTGTAATTGCATCAGTTTTAATCTTTTTAAATGAAGAAACCTTTGTCTCTCCAACTCTGCCAACAGCAATACTTCCTTCGCTCCAATAAAATACGTCTTGTTGTTTTTCCTCTTTTTTCTTTGTAGTAGCTGAGGTTTTTACTACTTTAGTAAGAGAGGCAAGCATTTGATTGGTAAAATTAAGATCTAAATTAAGATTAGTTAAGTTTTGATTATCTTTGTTTCTTCTAATCCACTTCAATCTATTTAAAGCAGTATCCGTTGAGTGCTCTATAGTTCTTGTTGCAACTTCTATTTGTGCAATAACTATTCCCGTTCTGACACTATTTTCTGTAACTGGAGGACATTTTCCTGCAATAATATTAAAAGGACACACTAAATCAAATTCATGTATTGTATCATCAGCACTCCCACCATCATCAGAGACAAACATTTTTAATCCAGCTGCGCTAAATGCAAGCGCTCTTATTTGGATGGCAGTTTTAGTTGATATGAAATTTTTTATGATTACCTCTCCATCTTTTTGATGTGATGATGTATCATATGCTTTTGAAAGTGAATATTGAGCAACTGTATATCGCAAATGATCGGTAACAAAAATTCTTTTTCCATTTGCACTAAAAAAAATTGCATCAGGATTACTTTGCGTTAAAAGAATTCCGGCATTTTCAACATGTGATAGTGTTGATAAATCATATGGGGTTGAAAGAGTATATTCTCTAATACCATCAAGAGAACCAGAAGTGCCACCGGCCGTACCATTAAAGCTTAAAAATATTTTTGTGCCATCGGGATTGATCTCAATACCTTGTACATGATGATCATCTACTTCGCCCCTACTTCCTAAATCTCCAAATCTCCAAGGATCTGAAATAGTTGTTGATATATCATATGTTGTTTCACGAAAATCAGGATTTACATCTGCAACATATTCACATGTTGAAATGTCATAAGGTTTATTTAAATCATATCTATATATACGATCGTCGTTAGCATTATCATTTAATGCTCTTTGGACAAAAAACATTTTAAGTCCATCGCTACTAAACACCATATCACCAATATTGGCTGGATTTAAAGTTGCAGCAGTACCTAATTCACATCTCTGAGCATCTCCTGCATAAGTAGCTGCAGAAATATCAAATGGTGTTGATAGATTATATTCGATTATAAATTGGGTGTTAGCGGTACGAGACACAAACATTTTAGTTCCATCAGGATTAAAAGCAATACCATTATTTGCAGTACCGGTAGTTCCACCACCATCAAGAAAACTGTATGCTTGGTCGCTGTCTACTTCGGTTACCATAGCTCCAAATGAATTAGAGATGGGAAATATAAATAATAAAATTAAAATAAAGTTTTTTATAAATTTCATATAATTAAAATGTTGCTGATAATTCAATACCTGCTCCATAGTCAGGAATTTTACTATACATCGCGTAGTTAGATTTTACTTTTAAATTAAAATTATCATAATTTTTTAAATAACTGATTTCAGTATTGTTATTTTTTAAAGGATCATAAATTACATTAAGATTAGTATTTTTATTTTTCTGTTTTCCAAATTTAAAAAGCAAACTATCTGTGTGTGCACTATTATCTAAGCTTTGAAACCGTTCATAATTTAATGCAAATGTATGACCACTTTTTTTAAATAATTCAAAGCCAATATTTCCTTTAATATTATTTAAAGAATATCTTTTAATGGTGTTTTGAACTGTGACACTATCAATGTGATTTTTATAACGATGATCAATATCAGGAGTGAAATCAACCACATACTCTAGAAATCCATTTCTATTTAGTTTGTTTTCATCATAATGCCCATTTCCACTTAGTTTATCTTCATCCCAATACAAAGTGTGATCAAACTTAAAGCCAGCAGATGCATTTCCAGTTTTAAAAGTTAGTCTTTCATGGGTCTCAATGTTATTTGTCGATGAGGTACCAAAATCTGTGTATTCAGATAATTGAGTAATCCCTAATTCTGCTTTACCATAAGGAATTATGTCAAATTTAGTGTAATTTTGCTCTTCTTCGTAACTTAAAGCTGTATAAATTTGTTTTCCATTTCGTTCACCCGTAATGGTTCCAGAGATCATTTGGTCTATACTTAAAAAGCTTACCCCTAATAAAGCATTTAAATTTGATTTTTCATTAACAGGTAATTGGCTATACACATTAAAAGATAATGATTGAGAATTTAATTCCTCATTAGTTAAAGATTTTATATCAACATCGTCATTGCCGTATCTAACCACAAATCCAAAAAAGTTGTCATTTTTGGTTAATTTATCTGCACCAAATGATATTCCCTTAGTGGTAATTTCTTTTGGTTTTAATGAGATGGTATCACCCACTCTTCCAAATGAAATATCAGCATTTGACCAGTGGGACCATTTTCTTTTATTCTCTGCTGGTTTTTCTGTTTTTAATGATGCTTGAGTATATTTAACATCATTAAAAGAAGACTTAAAAGATGATTGTAGTTCATTTTTTAAAGACGCTAAAATTGGATTATTAATATTTAATTTTAAGTTATGACTATTTAAATTTGTTTTATTTTCATTTCTACGTAACCATTCGAATCTTTTAAAAATTGTTGAAGTATTTTGATGAATAACATTTTTAGCTATTTCTACTTGAGCACTTGCAACTGATGATGTTTCACTTTCACATAATACAATTCCATAAGGACAGCTTAAATCATATTCATAAACTTTGTTACCTATATTAGCATAATTGTTAAAAATAGTTACCTGATAAAATTTCATACCATCTTTAGAAAAATGCATACCTCCTGGTGTTCCACCGGCGTCTCCTGCTGCATTAAAAAAATTTAACATACTACCAGCAAAAGTTGCAGTTGAAGTATCAAAACCAGTACTTAACTTATAAACATAAATTCTATTGTCATTTATACCACCTGTTTTACCATCTAATACATACATTCTTGTGCCATCGTCATCAAAGTCTATATCTTGAATTTCTGCAGAACTTTCAGTTGCAAAAAAATTGCCAAATGATGCAGAGCCTGGAAGGTAAGGAGTGCTTAAATTATATTCTATAACTCCTTGTGTGCCATTAACATCAACTAAAAACATTTTTGTTCCATCATTATTAAAACGCATACCATGTATTCTAACAGCACTATCCGAACCTCCTGCTTGTGTTTCATCCTCATAAGTAGTACTCCAATTAATTCCATCATCTGCATCTGGTGTAGCATTAGATAAATCATATGGTGTTGATAAACTGTGAACAGTCATTTGTCCTGTAAAACCTATTGCATATACTTTTGTACCGTCTCCATTAAATGTTAAATCTTCTATTTTACCATTCCCCATAGCATCGGTACCACTATTTACATCGAGGATAACTTCTGAGCTAGAATCTATTGATGATACATTAAATGGAATACTTAAATCATACTGGTATAAATTTCTTCCACTGCCATATTTAGCAAAGTGAATTTTAGTTCCATCCGGGCTAAGTGTTACTCCAATAGGTACAGTCATCGCACCACTTGCAGCTGAACGTACAAAGGTTGGTTTAACTGTCTCCGCTTGTGCTTGCATCAAGAAAAAAAAATGATAACACAAGTAAACCTACAGCTAATTTTATTGAAAAAAATACCATAATTAAAAATACTACATAAAATTTAATTTAATGGTTTTTCAGTTCATTTAAGTGCTCAAACCGGGCCTAATTTCTAATATGGGCGTGCGTTTTATCCAAGATAAAATAATCTTCATCAAAAATTCTAATTATCTAAATTTTAATAAATCAAGATGCTTAATTTAATAAAAAAAAGTAAAAAATTAATTTTAAAAGGTGCTCTTAAACTAAAAGTATTTTTAGTTTTATTTAGTTTATTTTTTTCATCACTAGCCCTTGCTGCTCCTTTATCGGTAACATGGAAAGGTGGTTTAATTCCAGGAGGTAATGAACAAAGTGGACTAAATTGTACAGCAACAACCAATGGTGTAGCACTTGATCTAGATAGAGCAACGGCTCCTCACGATGTTGTGCTTAGTGATGATGGTCTACAAGTATTTACAGCCAATAGAAGTGGTGATGGCGGCAATAATATAGACAACAACCAATTAAGTATGAATAGACTTGGAACTCCCAATGAAATCTTGACAGATAAAATTAGGAATGATGCAAACGCGACTTGTGCAGATATCGAAGGTGCGAGTCCAGGTGCGATATCAGATGGTCAAATAACATCTTCAAACATGATAGAAGGTCTTCATATTGGGAATAGGGGTAGTACATTTTTTGTTTTGGATACCATTGGTGATATAGGTAAATTTAATTTAAGTACCCCATATGATATAAGTACAATGTCATACGAAACTCGAGTCCAATTTGGCAATACAATTGACAGTATGCATTTTAGTAGAGACGGAACAAAACTTTTTACACTAGACAGTCTTTCTGATAATCCAGTTGTAACAACCTATTCTTTACCAGCACCTTTTGATATTTCTTCAACAACTCAAATTCACCAAGTCAATTTAAATACTAAGGGTATAGTTGTTAGTGCATCCTTTCATGACCAAGGCTTTGATATTGAATTTAACCCTGATGGTAGTGCCATGTTTATTTTGATGGCAAATACACAAACAGAAAATAATAATTTTGTTTATCAATTTAGCTTAGGAAAAAATTATGATGTTTCAACAGCAGTAAATGTAGGCAAATGGGATATGAATGATGTTTTTCTAAACAGGGGTTCAGATAAGGATGGTCAACCAAGAGGAATGGGGTTTTCGAGCGATGGAATGAAATTATTTGTAGTAGAAATAAAAAGTGGTACTGGTGTCGACATGATCAATCAATTTGATTTAGAGTGTCCTTATGGTTTAGCTGTCTGTGTATCCAGTGCAAGCGCCTCTGTTGCTTCTCAAGTTGAATTGTCTAATCAAAATATAAGTTCAAATGTTTCAACTATTTTTAAAAGATTTGAATGGATAAAAAGAAATAGAAAGAATGAGAATTTATCTAGTCACAATATTAATATAAACTACCCTAATCCTTTATTAAAATCTTTAGTAAGTAAGTTTGAACCCTCATTAAAAAATAATTTAGCATCACTTGTAAGCAATACTTTAAATAAAGATGAAAAGAAGAAATCTAAATGGTCATCATGGAGTATAGTGGATGTATCAATAGGAGATTTTGAGGAAACACTTTTAGATAAAGCAAAAGGTATTAAAACAAAAGGTATAACATTTGGTTCAGATAGAAAAATTGGAGATAATAAGTTTTTTGGCTTGGCAGTAAGGTATGCGGATAGTGCATCAAATATTAGACGTTCTGTTCAAAATGTCGATCTACAGTCTTTGACATTGAATATTTATGGTATTGTTCCGACAATTAACAACCAGTATATAAATGCAGTTTTAGGTCTAAGCGCCTTAAAATTTGACAATAAGTACTCAGGGACAACATCAGGTAATCGAAATGGAAAACAAGCATTTGCATCCATTAATTACAGAACTAAAAATGCATACGGTAAGTTTAATATCACTCCTACAGGAAAATTTACTTATGGAGTGACACAATTATCTGAATTTACAGATTTTATAAGTCAAGCCATGGATCGGCCAGCTGATGATATTCGTTATCACGAAGATACATTTGTAAGTGGTGAATTTGCTGGTGGTCTTTTATTTGAAATGGAAAAATATGAGAATGAGCAAGAGGGAACGTCTTTCCAACCAATGGGAGGGATTGAAATTATTTATGATCTAAGCGATGATATTACCTATAAATATCAGAATGTAGGCTCAACTAGTGTAAATAAAGAAACGATTACTAAATATTATAATAAAAAATTAAAAACCAATATTGGTTTTGAGCATATAGTTGAAAATGGCTACACTATATTTGTAGATTATCAAAAGATGATTAGTTTAAATGATGATTGTGGAAGTTGTGCTATTGTAGGAACAAATCGAACTTTTATTAATGAGAATTTTATAATTAAAATTAGTAAATCAAAAGAAGAAGATACAGAGTTTGCTTTTGATTTTGATCCTTTATCAAATAATACTGCCAATTTAAGCTACGTAAAAGACATCAATAATTTTAATCTCCAATTAAACTCTAATATGAATTTATTTACTAAAATTCCTGACTATGGTGCGAATATAGAAATTTCAAGTAAATTTTAATGAGTAAAATAAAAATAGTTTTCTACTTAGCTTTAGCTTTTATTTTTTATAAAGGCTTTGTAGCGTTTCAAAATTTTGAAATTGGTGTTGATGATAGAGTAGCAGATATAGAAGAAAAAGCAGATTTTGAAAAGCAAGGTGAAGTAATTGGTCTCATGATGTATTTGGGTGACCCACCAGAATTATTTGAGCATTTATTAACTAAGAATAAATCTAGGTGTTTGGAAATGAAACAAATAGCAGAAGAGAGCTCATCTGCTTACTATGAATGTGCAAGAGTGAATGCCGTCCTTAAGGGTAGAAAAATTGTAAGCATCATTAATGAAATTGAAGTTATAGAATAATTATTAAATCAAAATTTCGAAATATAATTTAAATTTGCTTGAATTCCTCTTGTATGTTGACTTGTTTGAAGTCCGTCTAATGACATTAAAAAAATATTATTTTTTGAAAATTTATACTCATAATTTAAACCTGCAGATAAGCTTAATTCGTTTTTTAAATCATTATTTTGAGAGTAAGATCCTTTTACTCCATTTACATAAAAAACTTGTACATTTTCATCAAGTACAGATCTAGCATCAGCTATCCATGATATATAAAAATTTGTTTTTTCATTATTTATTATTTCGTATTCATCACTTAAGGCTATTGAACCATTATAAATATCTTTGTCTTCCCATTTAAAATATTTACTTTCTTCATGTGAGGGTGTGTATGAATAACCAAAATTTAAGCTTATATCTGGGGATAAATTATTCAGGCTTAAATCTGGAAATAAACTATTAAGATTTGTCTTAGCTCCAATTAAAAACTCATAGTTTTCATATAAATCTGTAATATTATACTCACCAGTTGTTGTTGTATTGGTTAAAATGTTTCTATCACTCTTATTATAATTTGCTCCTCCTAATATGAATAAATCTGGATTTATATTAAAAATTTCAACTTCATTAAAATGTAATCCTGTTAAAAAACCAACTTTATTAATATCATGGCCTTGGGCGATGTTTAGTGAGCCAGTCTCAACTGACAAAATAAAATTTTTATTTTCAGATATAGGCTCAATAATATTTGCACCAAAACTAGCTGTTTTACTGCCAAGTCTTAAAGTACTTTTATTTTCTTTTCTTTTATTAAATGTAGTGAAAAATTCACCCCATTCATCTTGATTTAAATATGCCTCACTTTTTTTAAAACGAATAAGTGACTTTCTCATATTTAAAGACTTATAACTTAGTGTTTCATCTAACATCTCATTACCGCCTTGACCGATTGATCCAGCTGAACCTTTAACAACTGGGTTGCCATCTAAGTCTTCTAAATCATAAGTTCCATCTTCATCTATGTCATAGAAATAAGCCTGACCAGCTCCGTGTTGTAGTTTAATAGTGTGACCTGAGCCTGCTACATTTATTTTACCTATTACTTTTCCTTTATCTCTTAAAGTTACCGTGACACCGCTTCCAGCTATTCCAAGTGCGTAATTATTAACACCAGCTTTATTTTCTATTGTACCGCTATTGGTTAGTGTTGCATTTGATAGTGAAGAAATAAAAACTGTTGATCCTTGTTGCACACTGCTATTGCCGCTATTGCTGTGAATGTATCCTCCAGAATTATTTATTATAGTTATATTATCTGTATCAGCTTCAGATTTGATAGCAGCACTATTTGCTGCTGGATCAGTTGAGTAAGCATAAATTTCTCCAGAGTTATTTATTGTTACATTATTGGCGTCATTATCATTGGTTGCTGTAACAGTAATTGTATTAGTATTACTTTTAATAATACCACCTGTGTTATTTGTAATAATGGAATTTGTAGCATCAAGTAAGTTAATAGCTTTAGAATTACCGGCGCTGATAGTTCCTGAGTTAGTTACAGTTAAGCCTGATTGTGTTCTTCCCTGAATTGTATTAGAGGAATTAGCACCATTAGAAAAAATTGAGGATCCAGACTCAACTGTTACAGTTCCATTATTTTTTCTAAAAATATTTACTGTTTGTGATGCGTCTGTTGATAAAGTGGTAGATTCTGAAATTGTTAAAGATGTGTAATCTGCAATGAATTTTTTTTGAGTGGTATTGTTATTACTAGTACTATTTACAGTATTGGCTTCTGTTATATTTTCTGAATAGGCAGAACCCATAAGAAAAGAACAAAATAAAAGAATAAAAATGAATGATATATTTTTCATTGTACTTATCAAAATTTATTTGAAACCTCTATATTTGCACCATAGTCAGGTACATCACTTAAAAAATTATAATTAGAACTCATTTTTAAATCAAATCCATTTAAGTTGTTGGTTAATGATAAATTAGTATTTTCAAAATTATTTACATCAAATACAAATTTCATTGCGTCTATTGGAACATACCCTACAGATAAATAGATATCATCACTGTAACCTTTGCCGAAAGATTCAAATCTCTCAAAATTTCCAACTAACGACCAACCTGATATGGAAGTGACATCAAAACCATAACCAATTCTAAAATTATGCTTTGATTTATTTTCTACATTATAATTGTAAACTGTACTTTGACTATTTAGATAATAAAATTCTGCATCTGATGATGGGCTTAGATCAGCAATATATTCTAATCTCCCATGATGATTAATAATTTCATCCTCTTCTTTATCTGTATCAGTTTTATCTAAAAGGACACCGAGTGTTACTAATGCTGATTTAATATTTTGCTCTTTATAAAGTAATACATCGGTTAAACTATTTGCTACATTTGATTTTTCTCTAAAAGCTTTTAGTTTTGTGTACCCTAAATCTAATTTAATACCTGGATTAAGATTTAGATCTTCATCAACTATTCTTTTTCCAAAATTAAATGATCCATAGATCTGTTGGCCTTCTCGGTTTCCCTCTAAAATGTTGTCATAAGTAACCCTTTTTTGGTCTATATCTAGTAAACTAACTCCAATTAATGTATCTGTAAAAACGTGATCATCTCTAAGTTTGGTATTATATAAAGCAAAACTATAAGCATCTGTCTCTAATTTGCTTCCTTTATATCCAATATCAACATTATCGTTGCCATACTGAAAAACGTATCCATGCATAGCATCTCTATCATCATCTTTAATCTTATCTGCACCAACTGAGATACCATAACTGTGAAAATCTCTTGATGATGAATTTATAGATTTATTTTTACCTAAACTAACTCTACCTTCACTCCATTTAAACCAATCCTCACTATCATAACTTCTATCAACTTCTTTTTTTGAGCTTTTAAGGGTGGTAACTAATTTTGATATTTTTTCATTTGTAAAATCAATTTCTGCATTAAGATTTGATAAATTATCTTTATTTTTATGTCTTCTTAACCACTCAATTCGGTGAAAGATTGGAAGAGTATTATTTTTAATTATACGTTTTGATAATTCAACATTAGCTTCAATAATTGCTTTAACATCAGCATTATTTGAAGCATCAATACATGTAATTGTACCAGCACAGTCTAAACTATATTCAAAAATTTTGTTTGTTGAAGCAGAAGAACCAGCATCATTAGTAACAAACAACTTCGTAAAATTTGCTGTGAATATAAAACCTCTCATATGAGTAACTCTGCTGCCTAACTCGTATAAAGTAGAAGTAGAAGATATAGTTGTGATATCCCAAGGTGTACTTAGGGTATATTTGTGCATATTATTATTACCATCACCTGCAACATACAAAATGGTCCCATCAGAATGCAATTGAATATTTCTCATATCTCCATCAGAAGAGCTGGCTAGACTGGCTGATAAAGAACCCAATGAAACTCCAGATCTAAGGTCAAAAGGAGTTGTTAATATATATTCTCTTATTTTATCTTTAGTTTTTCCACCTACAAACATACGTGTTCCATCAGGTTTAAATGTTATAGTTCTTACTTGATTTTCATCGTTATCACCAGTTATGTCTACTTCAAATATTTTCTCACAATCTAATGTAGAAGTGTCCCAAGCAGTTGTTAATTTAAATTGATAGACGGCAACTCCAGGATTTCCAGTTCCATGATCTTTGTTGGTAGTTATAAACATTCTTGTTCCATCAGGTTTAAATTCAATGGCGTGTGGTAATTGCATATCCGTACTACATGTTAATTTTGTTCCAGCTCCATCATCAAATGTTCTTGTTGCTGTACTTATATCAAATGGAGTGCTAAGCGAATATTGAACTATGTAGGCATCCTGATTTGCAACACGATTTGTTATATACATTATGCTTCCGTCTGGTTTAAAGTTTATTCCTCTAACACCAGGTACATCTGTGGATAGTATTTTTTCTTTTTGAAATTCTAAAAAAGCAAAAGCATTAGAATAAAATAAAGCTAAAAAGCTGAATACAAAAAATGATGTCTTGAGAATTTTTTTCACCTCTGCAGACTAGTGAATTTGGGATAAATACAACTGTGTTGGTGCTCAAATCGAATTAAATTTGTTAACTATAACTTCGTTTTTTAAGATTTATTTTGACTCATTGACAACTGACCAAAATGGGTGGAAATACCAATTTATAACTCTTAAATAAAAAATGATAAAAAATATTCCAAGCATATCTAGTGAAATTGATGAAGAAAAAATCTTCAAAATTATTAATGAAAATTTTAGTCAATTAGCCCCTGCATATTATACATTAGTTAGTAGCTGGCTTATAAATGCTTACAAAGTTCATAAGGGTATCGATAAGTTTATAATTTTAATTTATCTGATTAATAAAGACTTTATATTCTATAAAAAAAATGGACTAATAGTTGATTACGATAAGTTTTATAAGGATAAATCATTAGAAATTCCAAAGATTAATATTTCTGATATCGCAAAAGACCTTCTAATACCTAAAGAGAATGTAAGAAGAAAAATATCTGAATTAGAAGAAAGAGGTATTATTAAACGAAAAGGGAAAAAAATCTCTATTGAAATATCTGGTTTTTCACAAGCAAAGCCCAATATAACTTTAAATGATTTAAGTGTTTTTGTTTCTAAATTTAGTGAAGTATTAAAAGATAAAAATATAGTTGATAAATCTTTTGATACAGAAGAAATTTCAAAATTAATTAAAGAAAACTTTTCTTTTTGTTGGTATCAATTTTACAAGTTTATATTTATTTTCGCTAACAGCTGGAAAGCAGGTACTAAAACTCAAGATTTAGAAACAATATGTGTAGGGTTTATTGTATTGATTAATACTGTCCAAAATAAAAATTTTAAAAATAAAAATTTAGATAGAAAAAAATATCTTAAAGAAATTCAAAAACCTGATCATATTGGTATTAATGCATTTTCTATAGCTGAGATAACAGGAATTCCAAGGGCAACGGTTGTTAGAAAACTAGAATTTTTAATTAAAAATAAATTTCTAAATATTGATGAAAAAAAACTTTATACTTTTGGTATAGGTGTGCAAAGTAAACAATTTAAAGTGATTTCTAAATTACAAGATAGAAATATGAATGCTTTAAGTAAATTTTTGTATAGGGTTTTTAACCAAATTAATGTGATAAATTCTAATTAGATTTTCTTAAAATAAAAACAAAGATTACAGAGGTTGCCATCATTACTAAGGCATAAGCAGCGGTTGGCACCATATAAATAATATTATCAAATAATTGAGTTGCAACAAAAACTGCTAAAGTTCCATTTTGCAAACCACACTCTAAAGAGATAGCTTTTTGTTGAGGTACACCTGATGCAAAAAATTTAGCAACATAAAATCCTATCACCATCATAGTTAGATTTAATACTAGGGCTATTAAACCTGCTCGAGTTAAAAAGCTTACAATTTTATCCCATTCTTCAATATATATTGCTGCAAAAACAAGTAAAAATAATGCAATAGAAAATCTTTGAATTAACTTCAAATTTTTAATCACTAAATCACCTGCAAAATATCTGATAGTCATTCCAATTATTACTGGAACTGTGACTACAAAAAACATTTTTAAAGCTATAGCTACCATTGTTATGTCTTTCTCAACATAGGTGATATCAAATATATTAATTGAATTGATGACAATAAATGGCACCGTAACTATACTTAATAAGCTCATAACCGCTGTCAGTGATATTGATAATGCTACATCACCATTTGCAAATTTTGTAAGAACATTTGAGGTTACGCCCCCTGGAGCAGCCGCAATCAACATTACTCCTAAGGCCATTTCAATCGGCACACTTAAAGTAATGATAAGTAAATAAGCAACAATTGGTAAAACAATTAACTGACAAATAAAACCAATAAAAAAATCTTTAGGGTTTTTTACAACTCTTAAAAAGTCATCTACAGTTAAAGAGGCTCCTAAACCAAGCATAATAATGGCTAGAGCAATTGGGGCGATGTTAGTTACTATTTCCATTAATCTTATTTAGAATTTAAAAGTAACATCCACCCATTATGGTCAGTTGTCAACCCATTTTGGTCAGTTGTAAATAGAATAAGAAAAATCCTCAAAAATAAAGTTATAGCCATTTTTATAGATGTGATTAATTAGCTAAAATTAATAACAACTCTTAAAATTTCTTTAATAACTTATGTGTTATTTATGAATACCGATTGGTATAATTTCTTATTTACCAATTCCAACAATTGTTAGATCATCATCAAGAATATCATTATTTTCTTTAACACCTACTTCTGAAGTTCCTTTTTTCAAACTTTTTAATCGAATCTCCTCTGTGACACTTTCTAATTCTTTTTGTAATGAAGGGCTTGTGTGTTTTAATATTAATTTTTTTACACCATCAATTCCTATTTCTTTTTTATTTTCATTCATACATTCTGAAAATCCATCTGTGAAACAGTAAATTCTTCCACTATTTAACTTAAAGCTTTCTAAATTATAAACAGTTTCATCTTTATGTTTAACAACTGCTAATGGCATTGCACTTGAAGGGTATTCTTTAAAGTCTTCACCAATTTTTAATAAGGCTGGCAGATGTCCAGCATTTGCAATTTCAACTAAATCTGATTTTAAATTATATCTTCCAACAATTGAGGTAATGAAAGTACCAGCAGGATTAGTCTCATTTAAATCATTATTCATTTCTAATAAAATTTCATTAGGCTTGTATTTTTGTTTGGCAAAAATTTTAAATAACGTGATAGCTTTTGCCATAACCATTCCCGCATTAACACCTTTGCCTGAAACATCTGATAGGGTGAAATAAACTTCATCATCATGAAGATAAAAATCATAAAAGTCTCCAGAGATTTCTCTTGCAGGAATATTCAATCCAAATATTGGGTAATTTTCGATATTTCTTTTTGGCATTAAACGTTTTTGAACATTCATTGCGAGTTTTATTTCATTAGAAACTCTATTCTTCCATTTATTTTTTTGCTTTTCACTTTGCTCTAATTTGTTCATTAAAACATTGTATTGTGTGCCAATGATTCCACTGTCAGTAAAAGGATCTTGAGGAGCTCTTAAAGAATAATCTTCAGTTTTAACTTGTTCAGTTAATACCTCTAATAATTCATGGGTATCTGTTGATGCATTGTGTTCTGAAATATTAAGACCAAGCTCTTCTTGAATTTTTCCAACTCTTAATGGAAAGAATGAATTAATAGTTTTAAAAATTATATAAGAGCCAAAGAAACAAAAACTACCAATTGATACAATCCCAATAAATTGAATATATAATTGCTCTAATCTTGTTTTTTCAACACCCATCATTTGAAAATCTCCAAATAAAGCAACTGCAATTGTTCCCCAAATTCCAGCAGCCAAATGAACTGGAATTGCGCTTACAACATCATCAATTTTAAGTTTTTCTAAAAGTACAATAGCTCCACTTGAAATAATTCCACCAATGCTTCCAATTAAAATTGCATCTGCAGGATCAACGTAAGCACAAGAAGCAGTTATTGAAACCAATCCAGCAAGAGGACCTGTAATCATAAATAGTGGTTCTGGTTTTTTTAAAATAATTGCTCCCATAGCACTTGAGAAAATAAGTCCGAATGATGCAGATAAAAAAGTATTAATTAGAATTAATGGAAGTTTTAAATCCATTGCACCATTAGCACCACCATTAAATCCAAACCACCCAAACCATAAAATTAATGCCCCTAGTGCTGCCATGGGTATATTACTCCCTTGAAAAGTTTTGTGTGAATTATCTTTTCTAAATCTTCCAGTACGATTGCCTATAATTAATAATACAGATAAAGCTATCCAACCGCCTACAGAATGGACTACTGAAGAACCAGCAAAATCTAAATATCCTAATTTACCAAGCCAGCCAAATTTTTGAGAGGGATTGTCAAAATTAAATGCCCAAGCCCAATGGCCTACTATAGGAAAAAACAAACCAGAGGTAAAAAATGTGATAATTAAATAAGAGACAAACTTTAATCTCTCAGCAACTGCACCAGAGATAATGGTTGCTGCGGTTGCAACAAACATGGCTTGAAAAACAAAGTATGTCTGATATCCGGCAACTTTTGTGGTGAAGAAGAAAAACTTATTACCAAATAATCCTGAAACACTAGTTCCATACATCAACGCAAATCCAAATGCCCAGAAAACAACAACGGCTATCCCAAAATCACTAATATTTTTAAGAGCAACATTAATACTATTTTTACTTCTAGATAAACCAGTTTCCAAACACATGAAACCTGCTTGCATTATAAAAACCAGAATGGCACAAATTAATAACCACAATATATCTAGATTAGCTTGAAAAATTTTATCTAGACGAAACTCTAGAGAATTTATAGCACCTTTATTTAAGAGTTCTAATTGATATATATTTGTCTGAAGCTTTTCAATTAATGTTAAAGTTTCAGCTTTATTCATAAATAATTCATATATTATCTATGAATACTCATGGGGTCAAAATAACAATCCATATGATCTATAGTTTCAAAAAAAATTTCATTTAACTCACTAGAATGGACCGTTGGACAAATTTTTTCTACATTTAATTCATTGATATAATCTTTTTTAAATTTTTTCATTGCTGAGGAGCCAGCATAAGATGCTGATGCTTGTAAAATACTTCCAGAGTTTACTAGAGTTAAGCTTGGCCCAAGTGCTGCAGAATATGGACCACAATTATTTAATAATGGCATAAGCAAGAATATTAAAATAATTTTTTTCACGATATCAACTTATACAAGAATATTTAACTTAAAACTATAAATCTAACCATTATGGGTGGTTAGCTAATTTTTTAACAATCATCACCTCTGGTAAAATTACCGTTACGACTAAGTGTTAATTGGCAAGCACCACTAACTTCTTCAGCAATTATATCAAAGTTCGATGAGCCTGTGCTTGCAATGCAAATTTCATAACCCATGTCTTTAGCAATTTGATCCCCTCCACCAAACAAGATTGCTTCAATAGCATCTGAAGTTGATGAAGTTGGCGTACAACTACTGTCAGCCTGAGTATAATAACCTCCACTATTTGAATATTCTTCTGTTTGAGCTAAAGAAATTTGTTGCATCACATTTTGGGCAGACTTTTTCTTGGCCCCTGAAACATATCCATTGTAACTAACAACTCCTACAGCAGATAAAATTCCAATTATTGCAACAACCACTAAAAGCTCAACTAAACTAAAGCCTGAACTTTTAGTGGTCATCAAAATTTATTTACAACTATAACGAATTATTCAACTTCAACAGTATTTGTTACTGTTTCTGCTGCACAAGCACCTTTTTCTGTACAAGTTGTAAGAGTTATAGTTTTGTCACTGTCATTACCAACAATCACAACAAATCCTTGATCTCCAGGAGCTCCTGTTAGACCAGTAATTGTAGCCGGTACTGAACCAACAATAGCAGAAGTGCTGTTGTAGAAAGGATTTTTAAAATCAGCAAGCGCATCTATTGCAGCCGCGGCTGTCGTTGTTGCTGTAAAATCTGTTCCACAAAAATCATCATCATTAAATCCTTTTGCAGAGCTATCCATTGCACATTTTTGTAACTCAGAAGCTATATATTTAACTGATGAAGCATGATTTGATTTTGCGCTATTCTTTTTTGCACCTGCAGTATAACCGTTATAAGCAACTGTACCAACTGCTGCTAAAATTCCTATAATTGCTACAACCACTAGCAATTCAATTAATGTAAAACCTTTATTATTTTTCATAATTTCCTCTTTTATTAATTAGTTATGTTTAAATTTATAATATTTTTTTATGAAGTAAACTAAGATTACCATCATTATCAACGATAATTAAACATAACTGCTCAAATCGGGTTTTATTATTACTTAATTTCGTTATTAGTTATATAAATAAAAAAATTATGAAATTTAAAGTCACTAATAATGAAAATGTAAGTACTGTTTTTCTTAATGGAGAAATAGATATGGATATTGCAGATGATGTAAGAGAAATTGTTTTTCCTTTAATTGATTCTGGTAAAGAAGTTCATTTAAATTTAAAAGATGTACAATACATGGACTCTTCTGGTATATCTGTAATTATAGAGAGCAATCAAAGAGCTCGAGAAAAAAAATACTAAAGTTGAACTTAAAGAAGTTAGTCAACCTGTTGAAAAAGTTTTAGCAATGGCAAGGAAGTTTCTATGACATACAAAATTACAGAAGAAGATAATATAAGTACCATATTTTTAGATGGTGAAATAGATATGGATAAAACAGAGGAAGTTAAGGAAGTTATTTTTCCAAAAATCGACTCTGGTAAAGATGTTGTTTTAAATCTAAGTAACGTTCAATACATGGACTCTTCAGGGATTTCGGTTTTAATAGAAAGTCATCAAAAAGCCCTAGAGAAGGGAACAAAGGTTATCATTAAAGATGTGAGTAAATCAGTTTTAAAAGTAATCATGATGGCAAAGTTAGAACAAATTTTAAACTTGGAATAATTAAAACTCATGAGTATGGAAAACTTAAATCAATCAGAGAAAAAAGATTTTTTAGTTAGCTCAGCAAGTTTAAAAGACGTAAGAGCTTTTTCCAGAGATGTTTTTGAAAAATTTAAAATAGATGAAGATTTAAGAGAAGAGTTAGTTTTGGCTATTGCTGAAGCTGCACAAAATATAGTTAAACATGCTTATAAAGATTTTCCCAACACTCAAGATAGGATGGTAGTAAGAATATCTTGTAAAGATGAGGTTCTAGAGATTTCTTTCTTTGATAAAGGTAAACCGGTAGAAGAAAGTAAAGTTAAACATAGAGCGATAGACGATATTAAACCAGGTGGACTAGGAACTTTTTTTATTCAAGAAATAATGGACTCAATTAAGTTTGAACCAGGAAAAAAGCCCTGGATTAATAATTTAGTTTTAACAAAAAAAATTAGTTAATTAAAGCACCAACGTTAAATATTGGTGAATACATCGCTATCATTAAACCGCCAATCATTACTCCCATAAAAACAATCATGATAGGTTCAATTAAAGCAGACATGTTGTCTACCGTGGTATCAAACTCTTCTTCATAATAAGCAGATACAGAATTAAACATTTCATCTAATTGACCCGTTTGTTCACCAACAGAAATTAATTGACTAAAAGTTGGAGGGAATAATGGTTCTTTTAAAAAAAGCTTAGTTAATGTGTCGCCAGAAAAAACACCTTTTTTTACATTCTCAAGTGCCTCAGTTACCACATCATTATTACTAACTGATTTTGCAATTTCTAAACTTTCTAATAAATTAACACCGGCTGCACTTAAATTACCCATAATTAATGAAACTCTTGCTAGTAGAGATTTTAAAATCATATCTCCAAAAATTGGTAATTTTAAAATTTGTTGATGCCATTTAAAGCGGATTGCAGCATTTCTTTTTACAATAAAATTAAACCCAAAATATCCCGCTATCCCTCCAAAAAAAATTACCTTTCCACCTGTGCCACTTAAAAAATCACTCATTGCCATAATTGTTGCTGTTGCTGCGGGTAATTCTAGGCCCATTCCATCATACATTTTTGCAAATACTGGAACTACTTTAATCAACATAAAAGCACTTACAGTAATCGCTACTGTAAACATAATCGCTGGATACATTAAAGCCCCTTTAATTTTTTTCTTAATCTTTTCTTTTTTTTCCAATGATTCAACTATTTTAAGTAAAAACACATCTAGCTTACCACTTGCTTCACCAGCTTTTATCAAGTTTACATAAACGTTATCAAAATATTGAGGGTATTTTTCAAAACATCTTGATAAGTTTACACCTCCCTCTAAACTCTTTCTGATATCTTCAATTACTTCTTTAATAGCAGGACTTTCTAATTGGTCTCTCAACATTATTAAGACCTGTAAAATAGGTAAACCTGCCTTAACCATAGTTGCAAATTGTTTAGAAAATATAAGAATTTCCTCTATTTTAACTTTTTTTTTTCCCAAAAAAAGATGAGCCACTTGATTTCTTTTTTGCCCCCTCTTTTTTTTTCTTAGACTTGTTTATGTTGGTAATTATTATTTTTTTTTCTTTTAATAAATGAGAAGCTTCATCAAGATTTATTGCCTCAATGTCTCCTTCTATATACTTACCTTCAGATATTCCTTTGTAAGTAAAAGCTTCCATTTTTATTCGCTTGAAAGAACTCTCTCATATTCTCTAAAATTAAGTTCACCAGATGCAATCATTCTTCTACCCATATCCTGCATCGTTCTAAATCCTTCTTTAATTGCTATTTCTCTTAATTCAGGAGTGGTTGCTTGTTTTAAAATAGCTTCTTTGATTGGTTTTGACACCACTAAAATTTCATAAATACCTTGTCGACCTTTGTAACCAGTGTCGCTACATTTTCCACAACCCTTACCTTTTATAGCCTTAACTTTAGATGCCTCTTCTTCACTAAAACCTAAATCTTTAAGAACTTTAGGATTAACGTCATCATCTTGTATTCTACAATCTTTACAATTTTTTCTAGCTAGTCTTTGAGCTACAACAAGTTGGCAGGCAGCACTTATTAAGTAATCGGGTGTTCCCATGTTTTGTAATCTAGTAATAGTACTTGGAGCATCATTAGTGTGTAACGTACTAAACACTAAGTGACCTGTAAGAGCAGCTTTTAACCCTATATCAACTGTTTCTTTATCTCTCATCTCACCAACTAGAATAATTTCTGGATCTTGCCTTAAAAAAGATCTTAAGGCTTTAGCAAAAGTAAAGCCAATATCATCTTTAATTTGCACTTGTCCTACACCTTCTAATTCATATTCCACGGGGTCTTCGGCTGTTAAAATATTTAAATGAGGACGACTTACTTCTTTTAAAATACTATATAATGTTGTCGACTTACCTGATCCTGTTGGCCCTGTTACCAAGATTAATCCCTGACTACTGTGAATTCCTTTTCTTAAACTTTCTAAATCTTGCTTTTCAAAATTTAATTGCTCAAGAGTGATATCTCCTGCGTCCTTATTAAGAATACGCATTACAATTCTCTCATTATTTGCTGTAGGTAATATTGATAAACGTAGATCAACTACTTTGTTGCCAATTTTAAAATTAATGGCTCCATCTTGTGGTAATCTTCTTTCAGAAATATCTAGTTTACCCATAATTTTAAATCGAGTAACCACTGCCCCATAATTATCATGTAAAAACTGCCTATAAGTTTCTTGCTCTTGAAGCATACCATCTAATCGATATCTTACTCTTGAATTGAATCTGTAAGGCTCAATATGAATATCACTCACACCCATTTTTATTGCATCGGCTACAACTGCTGTACTAAATTTAATTACCTCTGACTCGTTTTCAATTGCTTCAATATCTTCTTCTGGCGTATTCTCTAAAACTTCTCCTGCATCTCCTAAATCAGTTTCAAAAGTTTTAGTTTTTTTTCTATTATCACTACGTATTGATGCAATTGTTACTTCATCTGTTTCATTTGATAATCTTTCAATATATTCAGAAATATCAGTTATTTTTGCAGCGTGTAGTTCAATGTCTTTTTTTGTAATAGCTTTTAAATTTCTCATCAATCCCAGTTTTGAACTATCTGGAATTGCCATGTGCAAAGTTTTTCCTTCAATTTTAAATGGTGCTACAAAATTTATCTTTATATAGTTTGATGGTAAAACTGTTTTTATTTCATCTGTAATTTTAACTGTCTTTAAATCAATTGTTTCTAAATTTTGTTCTTTAATTAATAGATCAATTATTTTTTTTTCATCAGTGAGTTTTAACTCAAATATTGCATCAATTTGAGACTTATTGTTTTCAGTACTTACTTTTTTAATATTTATTAAATCTTTTCCTGAAATAATGTCATTATCAATCAAGACATTAACTAAGTTAATTTCGCTTTCTCTACTAATTTTTAACATTATAAAACCCTTGGAGCTATAAATACTAGCAGCTCAGTCATTGTGTCAGAATCTGATTTTCCGCTCAATACTTTTCCTAGGACTGGTATTTTTTTCGTTCCTGGAACACCCTCTCTATTATTCGCTATATTATTTTTTTTGATACCCCCAATTACAACTATATCTCCATCCGCAACTAATAGTTTGGTGTTTATCTCCATTTTATTTACACCTGGTGTTCCTGGAGATGATCTGTTCGGAGTGTCATTATTTACTTGAATTGAAAGCATGACGTTTCCATCACCTATAATATTTGGGGTTACTATTAGTTTTAATGATGCATCAACTGGTTTATCTTCTCCATCTCCACCATCAATATAAATTGTTTCACCCTGATTAATACTTGCTTGATGATTGTCTAATGTAAATAATTTTGGATTAGATACCGTCTTTGATAAACCTTGAGACTCTAAAAAATCAAGTTCAACTTTTAAAACAGCTGAACCAGTTTTTTTCAATATTCCAATTCCACTTGTTGCAGCAGCAGATCCAAAATTTACTAAATTATCTGTTCCAGCTCCACTTGTAAAAGCTCCGGACGAGTCTGATAATGCAGCCCCTGATCCAGATGCCGCTCCTACACTGCTACCCCCTTGGGTACCACCAATTCTTACACTTTTTCTTGTGTAAGCAGCTCCAAGTCTTTTCCCTAAATTTTGTGCAAAAGTTGAAGTTGCTTCAACTATAAAAGCTTCTATTAAAACTTGTTTAGTTCTCTTATCAATTTCTCTAATTACTTTATCAACTATATCTAAATCCTTTTCTTTACCTCTAACAATAATTGATCTTGTAGTTACTTCTTCGGTTACTTGTATTGGTATATAATTTCCGCTAGTTCCAACAGTTGTAAATAATTCTGTGATTGTTGCTTTAGCTTCTGTGGGAGTTATATAATAAAGTCTAAAAATTTCTGAAATAATTGGCTCAACAGAATCTTCTAATTCAACTTTCTTCTTAACCGCCGATGCTCTAGCTGATTTATAACCTTCCTGTGAAGTTAAATTAGCAGGTGTTGAAACTCTAATAATATTACTTGCTACATCTATATCTGCTGCATAATTTTTTAAATCTAATAATGCATTAAATGCTTTATCCCAAGGCACATTATCTAATTCTGCTGTTATTGCTCCTGCAACATCTTCACCTACTAAAATATTAATTTCTCCAATTTCAGACATTAATTTCATTGCTTCTTTAAAATCTAAAGCTTGAAATTTAAAAGATACATTTTGTTTTAAATTTTGAAAATCATCTGAAATTAATAAGTAATTTCTCTCTTTGACAGATGATATTTGTTTTCTTTTTTTTAGCTCAACAACGTCACCTTCAACGGGAATTGGTCCCATCTCCACACTTTTATCCACTTCTTTTTGTCCAATTTTTTTAATATCAGTTTTTATCAGTGGTGTATCGTGTTTAAAAGACCCACTCTTTTTAGGAAAGCTTCCCACACAACCTGTAAGAAAAATTAATAATAAAGGTAAAATTAAGAATGATATATTTTTTTTAAAGTTCATAATTATTTAGTACTTTCTGTAATTTGGTTTTTAAAATTTATCACTAAAAAAGAATTTCCATTTTTTTCGAATACTGCTTCATCATTAGTTACTCCAATGAATTTCACACCAGGACTTAATTCCTCAAACAGACTTAAAGTAGTCACATCTCCACTTGAGTTAATTAATGATACAAATCCATCATCATTTCCAGAAGTCATTATTCCTACTAATCTAAACTTATATAAACTCATTTCATTTGCGGCTTCTTCTGCGCTATTTGCTATAAGTGTTGCACCACTTAAAGAGCTATCTCCAGCAAAAGGATCATTTAGCGGCAGCGGTTCCTCATCATTAATCTCTGATGAAATATTTTTTTGTGAATTTGCTTGTTTTTCTTTAATCTTTTTATTTATCTCTTTTGCTTTTTCAATAATATTTTGCTCTTTATCATGACTATCTGCCATGGAAACTTTTGATAACAATATAAAGAATACTGAAATAATAATTATTTTAAAAAAATTCATTTGGTAACCCCACTATAGTTAATGTTCCTTTTACTTTTATTGCTCCAGTGTTATTTCCCTTTACCACCTGAATTGATTCTTTGTCAAAATTTAACATCTTGTTAGAAAGTGATAGAGATCTCTTAAATTTAATATAGCCCAAAAAATTACCGTCAATTTCGAAATCTACAGGGATCAAATAATAGGCAATATTTTTAATATTTTTAACTTGAGTTTGTTTCTTTTTTTTTACTTTTTTACCATCTGCTTTGGCCAAAGCTTGTGCTTTTAAAACTTCTTTAATTTCTTTTTTTTTCTATACTTGTGATCACTAAATCATTTTGTCCAGCATATTCACTTAATGTCTGTAAAAGGCCTTCTACTTCAGATTTGGAATGAAATAATTTAGAATATTTTTCGTATTCAGGTTTAAGTTTTTTAATTTTTGCCCTCATTGAATAAACATCACTAGTAAACTGTTCAGTTTCTTGTTTTTTTAAATTCATATCATTCAATTTAGCTTTTCTAGAATTAGCCATTGGGTTTAAAATTGCATAATAAATTATTAAGAAAAGAACAATTGCACCTGCAATTATTCCTATTTTTATAAGAGTTTTTTTATCAGCTAGTTTAGTAATCTGATCTTTGATGTCAGAAATATTAATATTTTTTAAATCTATATCCATTGCTATATTGTGCTTCTTTTAATTTTTACAAACACTCTAAAGCCTTTCATCGTAGCACTACCTGCTGAAGATTTTGGTAATCGCATTGATGATAGGGATGCTTGTTCAACCAGTTTTTGTTTACTTAAATTTTCTATAAATTTTAATATATCTTGATCAGTTGCAGCCAACCCTTGAATAGTTAATCTGTTAGATCCATTAAACACAACTTGATCAAATTTTACTCTGTTGGGGACGCTTGAAGCTACTTGAGCTAGAATTCTATAAGTTAATTCTTTATTTGATTTAAGTGTTTTGCTTAGTTTTAAAGATGTATTAATCACTTTAAATTCTTTTGAAACTATTTTTTTCTGTTTTATAATTTTAGTATGATCTATTTTTACAGCCTCATATTGTTTCAG
This sequence comes from Candidatus Pelagibacter sp. Uisw_121, assembly GCF_047722545.1. Lineage (GTDB taxonomy): Bacteria > Pseudomonadota > Alphaproteobacteria > Pelagibacterales > Pelagibacteraceae > Pelagibacter. The sequence continues at coordinate 1,022,590 of NZ_CP159816.1, forward strand.
TTTATTGTTGTAAGAAATAATGTTCCAAAAAGATAAACCAAATAATACAACATAAATTGCAGCTACCGCAGCAGTAATTCCTTTGAATGCAAAACCTGAAATTGCTTTCATCTTTTTTTGCTTCATCACATTTGATCTATCAGGAAGAAGATTTATATTTTTAACTGCAGTAACAAATTTATAATAGCCAAAGACATCAAGTTTTCTAAAAGCTAAACCAACAGAAGTTGATAGATAGGATCTATTTAACTTGTTATCTAAAATTTGCTGATTTTGGCTTGGAATTTTTAATCCTTCTGTAGGATCAAAAGTATTAAACCCAATATTCATTAAAGCTTTTCTAAAACTTGCTAAATATTCATCTACATTTTTGATATCTGAAACAACTTTAATGTTTCTGATTCTTTTTTCATATTTAGTCTCAAAATCTTGAATAGCTTGCTTAACTTGAGCAACATATCTTCTAACTAATCCCTCTTTCTCTTCATTATTTTGTGAATCTTGTAAAATTTTTCTATCTTGCCCTCTAATAAAAATATCAGTTATTATTGGATTATTATCATAGAGTATCATCAAATAATTTTCATCTAATCCAAATTCTAGAACGGCAGTTAAATTAGTATCCTCAGTTTTATTTGCTATTTGATTAACCTGGTCAACTGCTGATTTTAAAGCAAAACATTTAACATCAATGATTACAGGATTTAAACCTGCATTTTTAATTATTGAGGTATAGCTATTTATATCTGTTAATTTTGATGCAACGAATAAAAGATCCATTGTATTTTCTTTTTCATTTCTATTAATGACTTGATGAAAAATAGAATAATCTTCTAAACTATCTGTTAACTGAACTAGGTTTTCCCATAATGAATTAGTTTCGATTGCTTTATTTAACTCCTCGTCTTTCATTAAAGGTGCTGTAACCACTCTTATAATTGCACTAGTTACTGGAATAGCAATTGCTGCATTGGGTGAAGTTATTTTATATTTTTGAATCGCTAACATTAATTCCGCTGAAAATTTATCTGCATTATCAATTGGTGTACTATCATCTGTAATGTCAACTGGGTGGATATGTAGTTTTTCTAACACCCATTGATTAGCTTTGTTGCTTGAAACCTGAGCTATTCTTATTTCTTTGTTTGAAAGTTCTACACCAATTATTTCTTCACCTTGCACACTAGATTTACCTAATTTAGACTTAAAGAAATTTTCAAGTTTTGATTTATAATTAGCAACTTTAGATTTATTAAAAGATGATTTGTTAAAATTTTTTGCAAAATCTGGTTTTTTAATTTTAATCTCTTTAATTTTTCCAAAAATATTTGATAATTTATTTTTTATTTGATCTTGAGTAGTTGTTTGCTCTTGAGTCTGATTATTAATTTGATTATTTGTTAAAGTATCGGTTGGTGAAGATTCAGTTGCTTCTTGATTAATATTTTTATTTAAACTATTTTCATTTTTTAATCTTTCACTTTCATCTTGGATATCATCAAACCATTTTTCTAAAATTTGTATTGCTTCATCTAAGTTTGTTGTGCCTGAAGATGAAATTTTTTGTTTACCATCAATATAAAGCCTACCAACCCAATTTTTTGATTTGAGTTCACCTTTATATTTATCCTGCCTTACATAAATATGTAATCTACCTTCTTTTTTATGAATAACTTGATGAGACGACTTATTATTTTCATTTTTTATTTCATCTGAAGTTTCTACAATTATTTTTTCTTCAATCTTTTGATTGTTAACTTCTTCATTTAAATCAGTTTCTTGATTTTCATATTTGTTTTCATTCATAGTTTGATTATTTGAATCAACTATAGATTGATTTTCATTATCTGACTCGGGTTCGTTATTTTGGTTTTGATTTTCTTCGCTCTGAGGTTGATTATTTAAATCAACTTCTGATTGATTATTATTATCACTGTCTGATAATGTATTATCTAAATTTTTTTTATCGTCTTCTTCCTGATCACTCATAATATTTAAATATATTTATTTAACTAAACTAGTGAATCTCTAACACCAAAAAGGATAAACTCTTACACAAGATAATGATTATAGTGCTCAAAACGGGCAGTATTTAAAAAAACAAGCAAAATCAATTTTTTAGGTCCGTATTAAAATGTGAGGATAAATGTCTTTTTTATAAAATTTGAATTTACCTCTAACACAAATTATAATCATTTCTTATGTATTAGCTTTTGGGGAATTTAATTTATCTCAAAAAAAACTTATAAAATTTTTACATATTAGAATTTTTCAAAATTTGTTGAGCTTTTTAGAATCATTATAAATTTATGAATTTTAGTAAAATCAATTATATTGAAAAAATAAAATCAAAAAGTAATTTTTTGTGTTAGAGATATAAAAATCTATAAACAATCTCAAAAAACTATTTTTTTTTGTGTTAGAGCCATGGTATTTTTCACAAATCAAAAATAAACTAATAAAATCAACAATAATTGAAAAATAAGGACAAAAAGTATTTTTTTTGTGTTAGAGATTTAATAATCGACAAATAAAGTCAAAAGCAAATTTTTTTTGTGTTAGAGCTATGGTATTTTCTACTAATTGTAAATAAACCAATAAAATCAACGATTGTTGAAAGACAAGGTAAAAAATTAGTTTTTTTGTGTTAGAGATACGATATTTTTCAAAAATTATAAATAAACCAATAAAATCAACGATAGTTGAATAATTAATGCATTTATGATTTTTGTGTTAGAAATTTTTTGATTTGTGTTAGAAATTTTTTGATTTGTGCTAGAGATAAATACAAATATTATAATAATTTGGATAATTGTAATATTACCTATTCCTCAAATATAATATTGATATATTTTGTAATTTTCAATTAAAAATTGATTATTACTCATGGTGACAATGTTTTTTGATAACAATCTATAAACGAGATAATAGGACACTCATGAGTTGAAATCAATTGAAGTCATTGAATATGACGCATGAGAGATTTTTTGAGCGTTTTTTTGTGATTTCAACCTAAAATAGAACCATAAAGGCAAATATTAAATTGAACTAATCTTTTCTTCTCAAAATTACTCTTAAATCTATTTAGTTCTCCCTAAAAGAAGATAAATAAAAATATTTTTTAAATAATAACTAATTTACTAATAATTATTAAGCATCAACTGCTACAATTGTTAAATCATCCTTTTGTATACGACCAGATTTAATTATATCTTCAATAATCTTGTTTAATCTTTCGTGGTTTGGAATTTGTTGATACTTTTTAATATAATTTTTAAACCCATCTGCTTCTAGCATGTTTCCTTTGTCATCTCTTATTTCAGTAATGCCATCAGTGAAGATGTACATTGAACTATTTGAGAAACTAATTTTAGTTTCTTTAAATTTAAATTTAGGGGCTATGCCTAAAGGTGGTCCAGCTTCTTCAAAATTAGAAAAATTTCCATCATTAGAATAAATTAACGGAGGTTCGTGACCAGCATTTGCTAAAGTTAATTCTTTTTTGTTTCTATCATAAATTCCAATCAACATTGTTACAAACATTCCTCTTGAAGTGGTTTCACAGATCTCTGTATTTAAAATATCCAAAAGACCTGCCGCAGAAAAATTTGTTTTACTTAAACATCTATAGAGACTTGATGCTTTTGACATTAGTAATGAAGATTTAATTCCTTTACCCGATACATCTGCAACTCCAAACCCATAAACTCCATTAGATAATTCTGAAAAATTATAAAAATCTCCAGAAACAACTTTTGCAGGAATATTTATTCCAGCAATAGGAAAATTTTCTTTTATATTTTGAGATAGTAATGTTTTTTGAATTTCACCAACAATTTCTATTTCTTTTTCCATTCTATTTTTATCAATCAAGTCTTTTGCCATCTTTGCATTTCTAATTGCTAATGCTGCAGGACCAGATAAAGTTTCTAAAAGTTTTCTATCACTTTCTTCAAAGAGTTTATTGTCTGTTTTTTTATTTAAACAATGAATAACACCAATGCATTCATCTGAAACGATTAATGGAGAGCATAAAACGGAATAAGTTGTAAAGTTTGTTTTATTATCTAAATCAAAATAGAACTCAGCAATTTCTCTTACATCCTTTCTAACATCACCAACTCTTATACATTCTTTCATAAGTGCTGCTTTTCCCATTACACCTTGTGTAATTGGAATTTCAAAGTCTTCTAAGTATGCTTGATGCTTTGATGCAATACATTGAAAATTTTGTTTATCATCATCTATTAAAAAAATGTTAGCGGCTTGGGCATTAATTCTTTTGATAATTACTTCCAATGAGGTTTGTAATGTTTCTTTTAAATCAAGAGTTTTTGCAAACTCTTGGCTCATTTTTGTAACTAATTCTAAGTCTTTAATACTCGTATTATCAACCTTGATTGTTTCTGTTTTTTTAGCACCAAAGAACATGTTATTTATAAATTGATATTCATTAAATTTTTGATAGTTTTGAGGCTGATGGAACTCATTATTCATACTCCCAGCCTCTATTTACACCTTACAGACGCAATGATGCTTGTACAATATTGCATTGATGGTTTCATAGAACTGTCCTCTAAAATTACCTTATAAGTTATGTTCTATCTTATAGCATTTGTCTTTGGAAGTATATGGGGCAGCTTCAGTAACGTTTGCATTCACAGAATTCCTGATGATATAAGCGTTGTCACAGGTCGATCACACTGTCCATCTTGTAAAGCTCAAATTAAATGGCACGATAACATTCCATTATTTTCTTATTTGTTTTTAAATGCAAAATGCAGACATTGTTCATCTAAAATTGATGTTAAATATTTTTTAGTAGAATTAGTATCGGCAATAAGTTTTGTTGTAATTTTTCATTTCTTTGGAGTTTCGCTAACTACTCTTCTCCTTTTTGTTCTAAGCATCAGCTTCGTGATAATTTTTTTTATTGATTTTAAACATTTCATAATTCCAAATGAATTAACGTATCCTCTTATGATAATTGGCTTATTAAAATCATTTGATCCAAATTTAGATACAACCTTATTTCCAAATTTATTTAACTCTTTAGCAGGAGGTTTCTTTGGCTACGCGATAATTTGGTTAATAATTTTTACTTATAAAAAAATTAGAAATAAAGAAGGAATGGGTTTAGGAGATGCAAAGTTATTGTCTGCAATTGGTTTTTGGTTTGGATGGATGTCAATTCCTTTTATAATATTTTTTTCATCTATAGCAGCACTTATAAGTGTAATTCCAGATTTAATAACTAATAAAAAAAAACTATCTTCACAAATACCTTTTGGTCCATTTATAATTATTGGAACATTAATCTTTCTTTTTTCAAACGATTATATAAAAATATTTTTAAGTTAGAAAATAAAATTAAAAAAAACAAAAAACTAATTACATAAATGAATATTTTTTTATTTATAAACATTATTATCTCTGCTTTAAATATATTTATTTTAACTTACGCCTATTCATTAAAGTTTTTTCCATCTAAGTGGAGAAAAAAAGTTGATCAAGATACTATTGTGGGCTTAGCAATTATCTTTATATCTATGCTTAATATGTTTGTATGGATTGGTTATTTTTATATTAAAATATTTTGGTCTTAAAAAAATAGTATAAAAAACTTTTGATTTAAAATCCTACGTCTCTCCAACCACCCTTATTAGATAAAACTTCTCCCGCTAATGCCAATATTGAATAAAGTGTATTTTTATTATCACTTGGGCCTGCAACGTTTCCAAATAATTTGTCTCCAAATATTACTAATTCAGATAACACCCCTTCTCTTACAAAGGTACAATTTTTTCCATTAGCTTCTGAACCTTTAACTAATTTGTGTGAATTATTAGTTCCACACTCATCATCTGCAGCACAAATATATGCATTTCCAATATTACATCTATTTGACCCTGGGGCTGGTTCGTATACTGGAAAATAAACTTGTCCTTTAAATAAAGTTGGAGGTGCTGAAGCTTTTCTGTAAGTATTATTGATTTGGTCATCTAAATGAATTACCCAAGCGCTTTCTGAGTCTGGACATGAGCTTCCATCAGTATCTCCTGTAACATCAGAACAAACGTCTGCACCATCATCAATTGATCTAGCATTATTTGCTCCTTGATGCGCTATTAATGTAAAAGACTCATCATTATATGATGGAACAACAACGCCATTTAAATGTTTAAAATTGGGGAAATCAAAATCTCTAATGCCATACAAAATATTATCCATAAATTGCCCTTTATCTCCTAGCTGATTAAAGTCGCCAGTTCCTCCAAACAACCAAAAATCTTTTGTGGTAACTCCTACACCTGCATCCATTGAGAAAAATGTATATCTTTTGTTCGTAGTGTTGGCATCTAATCTAAACAATGTTGTTTGATCGAATAATTCAGCGTCATTCACCGTAGAGTCGGTTAAGTTTATTTTTGTAATTTTACCTTCTCTATCATTTATGTAAACCATTGCTCCACGCCATGGAATTCCAAAGGCTGTATCTGGTGTAATGACAAGTGGGGAAGTTGGTATAGCATTGTTAATATCACTACCTTTGAGTGTTTCAATTACATCATTTCCAAGAGCCACACCTTCTGGTGATGTATCAATAATTGTAATCGGTCCACCATTAGCTTCAGCACCATAAATTCTTCCAGGTTCATCTATGTTATCTAATTCAACTAAAAATAAAGCAGAGCCAGCACATAAATTGTTATTAGCCATTCCACCACCCATGATTGCTACATATTTGTCATTTGCTGGGTCAGCACTATCACCTTCAATATCAGAGGGTAGCCTTGCAATTCTTGGTGTAGACCAAGTCTCACCTAATTTACTATAATCAAAAGCAGGGTCAATTCCTCTTTCTGCTGTACATGATGTTTGAACAAAAATATTGTTTGTTGTTCTCTCTTCGTTTGAACTTTGACCTATATTAAAAATTTTATCTTCGTTAAAAGTAATTACCAACTCACCATTTAGCATTCTTGCATCTGAAAATGTAACTGGTGAAAATTCACCTCCAACCATCTCTGTAACATTTAACATATTAGGGTCTATTGCTTGATTGTTTGGAGTGTTAAGTATTAAATCATTAAAAGTTAAGGTTCGTCCTATATAACAAGACGAAGTTCCATTAGTTGCAAAATTTCCACTCACCTCAGCATTAGTCTGGCACACTGCATTTGCATCTCGATATGTAAAAATTGTTGAGTCGGTACCTCCATCGTCTTGAACCAATCCATTATAATTTGAAGTTACTTTTTTGGCTTCAACTGAGCTACTAATATTAGCGGAACCTGAAGAATATTCTTCCTCACTAATACTTCCTTCATGATCTGCGATATAGACCGTATTATTTATGTAATCATTATAAACAGTGAACATGTGTAATGGTCCTGCACCATCTTTTACTATTGGATTTGTAACATCTAATACTGAAAAACCTGCTCCACCTCTTCCAAACGGAACAAATAATATACTATGCCAACTTTTTGCTCCCTCAATATTACCCTCAGGAGTTAAGCCTTTCATAAATACATCATGGACAACTGGAGAACCGTCTACTCCAAATATTGCATTACTACCTCCTTTACCATTAACTCTTCCATCAAGGCTAGAGTTAATGATTGTAGGTAATTTTCCAATTAATAATGGTGGAAGAAATGCCCATTCTTCGTCTCCCGTTTGGGCATTAAATGCATGAAGCAATCCACTATTTGAACCTGCATATAAAACATCTCTTCTAGTTGCATATGAATTTTTAAAAGCTTGATAATTGTTTGTTGCTCTAAAATAAGCTTCTTGGTTGTTATCAGTAAATTTTAAATCACCATCTGGTGCACCAACTTCAATTAACTGAGAATGATATATGTCACCAAGTACATGATCTCTTAACTCAGTAGTTATACAATCTCCATCATAATCAAAAAAATCTTGGCCAGCTAAAAAGCGCAAAAGACCATTACGTTCCTCTGTTGTGGTATCATCTCCAGTACATGTTGAGCTTGAAGTGTAATAATTATTAATCTGATAGCCCAACTTTTCCATCTCAGTTTCTAAAAGTGGTGCGTTTGTTTCATTAACATTATCCCAATTTCCAATATAGTTTGCATCGCTACTTCCAATTGCTGTCCATATATTTCTACCATCTGCATTACCAGGATCAGCTGTTCCACCAGCTGATTGTAATTTTACACGTTTTGCTGCATCCCAATTTCCTGGACTGTTTTCATCATGATCAACTGTTCCGTCTGAGTTCAATGTTTTTCTTAAGATAGTTCCCTGCCATTCACCATATTGTTCGTAAGCAAATTGCGCTTGATACAATGAGCCTCCTTGTTGAATAGTTGCTGTAATTGATGGAGCAGTAAATGACAAACGTTCAGCTAAGATTTGTCTAATTTTTTGTGCAAGTGTTGTTTGAAGTTCTAAAGGAGTTTTGGCTACAATTGTGGCCTCACAGTCTTGATTTCCAGCAGCATCGCATGAACCAACTACAGCTAATTCATCAAATTGTGTCATTCCAGCATCCCTTATGCCAGGTCCATAAGCAACCATTAAACTTTTGACACCTAAATCAGTTCTTAATCTTGTAAGTCTATCTTTAGTCTCTCCGATACCACCATCTGAATCTGTCCCTGTACCGGACATCATACCATCACCAATAACAATTACATAATTTAACTGACAATCAGAGTCTGGATCGTGAGGAGATACAGGGCCAAAAAAATAATCATGAGCAATTTGAGAAAATGCTTCAGAGTCTGTTCCAAAGCTTGTGTTAATAGTTTGAACAACTTGAATAGCTCTATTAGCACCCTCAGGACTAATCCCAACATTTAAACAAGAATTTATTGAACATACTTCACTTGTACCTGCTGGATGGATCCCTTTCCAACCTTCATAATATTGACACCTTGTATTATTTCTATGACAGTAGCCTCCACCCCCAGGGTTTCTGTTTTTGGAGTAGGCTTTTTCACCAGCATTCCAATGACCAAAACCAAAATTTGCACCACTAGTTAAGCTGCTATCAGATAAAACTGCAATAATTGCTTTTTTGGCCCCATCCATTCTTGAGTCTAGCGTTCCCCCATATGCAATTTGCCAGGCATCATCTTTTCTAGCTGCAGTAAAAAGATTTTCGGTTAATTCATCAACATGACCACTGTGGCTAAATATAATTCTGTCCCCTACTATATTTAGAGCGCTCACACTATCTGTTATTCTAATATCTTCAGCATCTAAACTTCCTGCAGTTTCGTCACGGTTTGAATTTGAATTAGGGGTTCCTGCAGTGACTGTTGCTGTACAAACTGTATCTGAAGTCCATTCAACCCTTTGAACTGTATTGTTTCTACCTGCAACATACATTACATCATCATCGCTACTCGATATATCAAAATTCTGAATATCTCTTACTTGGGTTCCAGTAGCACCAGCAGATCCACTACACTTCCTAAAATGAAAAGCGCTGCTTTGTTGAATTACTGGCACTCCATTAACTATTGTTGTTTGATAACCATATACATGGTTATCATCAGAAACATAAATTACAGTTGAGTCGCTATTTAACCTTAAACGAGCTCCATCGTATAATCTTCCATATTGAGTGGTTCTATTTTTACCTCTGTCTGTTACTTTTCCACATTTTCCATCATTTAAATTACAAGTTTGTTGGTAAGCATTATTACCCTCTCTACCATAGGCTGCTACAATAATATCACTAGCAGCATCAATACTAATATCAAAACCCCTAGGTCTATGACCATTAGCATTAACACCATCTATATTTATAGCAAGTCTGCATCTATATTGTTCGTCGACAGCAATAATGGAACTACGATTATTTTTTGGTTGATATTGACCTATAAATAAAAGATTTTCATTACTAATATTGGTTCCACCAACAGTTACTCCAGTTACATAACGTACTTCATGCAACATTCTATTTTCTGTAACCCTGTAATTGCTTCCTCTTCCTCTATGATTTATATTGTTGTCACAAGTCCGGTCAGTATCATCATTAGCCCACCATATAGATCTTTCATAAGTATCTCCATTATCTTTTTTCCCTGAAAAGTTAATTCTCTCTCCTGAAGAATTAACCATATATAATCCCCCGTCCTGCTTAGAAGCATTTGTAAAAACTCTATTGCCGTTCCAATCAGTAGCTGCTGAAGTGAGGGCTGGAAAACCATCTCCAATTCTAGCAGTCATACTAGCAGAGCTATCTAATAAAATTAAAATATTAGCTGGCACATCACCCTCTCCAGAGCCTGGGGGTAATGGTTTTGCATTTGTAAATTGATTAAAGTTTAAAATTAAAATCAATAAGCCTAATATTTTATATATTTTTTTCATAAATTAAAATTTCTACTACATCATAATTTCTTGGACATTGGGTCCAAACAAAAACTGCTTAAACTCAGGTTTAGAGATGGTTAAGGTTTCATAATTTCCATCTATAAATTCAACTCGTCCATAAACTACATTCTCACCAAAAGATGATAAGGTTGTTCCTCCAGTCCATTTTTCATCAATATCCTCCTCAGTTGAGTAGCCTAAATAAATTTTAGCAAAATTTAAAATTTTACCATTTTTGGCTTCACCATATGGACCCTCAATTTCAGTTGCAATAATTTTGCCCTCTTTAATAAATACTTTTATCAAAGTATTTTCTAATTCAGAGTTCTCACATAAACTTAGGCTGTCGTATTCTTTAACTAAGGTAAAAGAATCACTACCTTCATAAGTAGGGTCATCAAGATAATCATATTTTTCGATAATTTTTAAAATTGGAGTGCCAATTTCTTCTTTTAAAAATTCACATGCAACACCAACATTTGGTGCACTAAAATTTATTAAAAACAACATTAAACTTATTTTTAATAAAAATTTCATACAATTTTTTAAACAAATTAAGAATATTAATAAATCTAAATATCTTTCTTTGTCCCCATTTTAGGTCTTAACCTGATAATATAACTAATGTTTCTAGAGGTATTAAGATTTCAGGATCATCTATATCAGTAAGCGCTGATCCTTTTGGCATTAAATATCCACACCCATATAATTTATATGCATTCCCCTGCTGTTGAGCATTAGTTGATGTTTTTTTTAAACTAGTACCAGCACCCTTAAACGTTGATCTTCCAACATTGATCACAAAAAATTCCCATCTATATCTTTTCATATGTTCAATTTCTTTATCAGGAGCACTCTCAGCAGTTAATATCGGTTCAATTAATTCTCCAAAATTCCAAAGAGTTTTATGGACAGCTACTAATGTGTTGCCATCTCCGTCTTTAAGTAGGTTTCTAAAACTATTAGAGCAAGGGGTACTCGATACATTAATAATATTTGTTGGTATGCCTCTACCATTTGGCCAAGAAGAGCTCGCATCTGTATGCCTTGCAAACCCACCATTGCTGGATGCTAAAGATTGTAATTGACTAACATAATCATTGTGTGCTTGTAATTCCTCAGCCGTTGCTCCAGCACCAGGAGATGTCAATGTAGCAGGATTTACCCAAGGGCCAATCATTTGATTAATAACATATTTCTCAGCTTCAATTAAAGCATGTTCCGCCACATAAAAAGTTTGTTGATATTCATCACTAGTATTATTGCTTTGATGGTCACTAGAAGAAATAACAATCAAGCTCCCTCCCATAAGAGACATCACTAATAAAAGTACAAGTGATAAAATAAGAGTAAAACCTTTTTGATTATTTTTATTCATTAAAAAATTCCATCATCAATAATGTTTCTTGTATAAACTGTAACAACTACGCTATCCCTTAAATACCTATCTGAATATTTTTTAATTGCTCTTGAAAATCCGCTTAACTGTCTTTCATTACCTTCTCTTGCTTCAAACCTAAAAAATTCATTTTCAGATCTAAATGCTAATCTAATATCTACAGATCTAATCTTATATAAATTTTGTCTAGCACTATAATCAGATGGACTAGGGTCAGGTGAAAGTTTTCTTCCCTCTTGATCAAGAGCTATAAACTCCATATCTTCAACGTAATCTTTAACGAGTTGTTCGTGGTAACATTCAGTACAATCACTAACCCAATCACCTTCTGTAGGCCACGATGCAGTCTCTGAATCTCTTTGTTGTTTCCAGCTAATCTTAGATTTATAAACAGCATATCTTGGATTGCTGTCATCTGAATCAGAAACTGGTAAGGCATAATAAGTTAATTTATATCTTTTATAAGGTTGAAGTTTGTCGTTTTGATTAAAATCATCAAAAACAATATGAATTTTATCACAACACAAATCTCCAGCATTATTTTTAGTAACTGTTGGATCGGTGCCATCAATATTGTGACCTAATTCATTTGCAATAATAACTATGGGGTCGTGATTTTCTTTAATTGAAGTAGTACCCCCAACAAATTCTAAGTAACTTTGTTCGGGGTAACCTAATTCATTAGTTCCAAGATAATATTTAAATCCTGACATTCTAATATCTCGAATTAACAATTCTACTAAATCTCTTGATGATCTACTGATCTTTGCTTTATCAACAACTTGATTGTAACTATTATTAACAATTGAATAAGTTGAGTACATTGCAGCCATCATCAATGATGAAACAACAATTCCAATTAAAATTTCAACTAAAGTAAGCCCTGCTATACTTTTTAGATATTTTTTTTTCATACTAATCTGAGGAATCGCTTGTAGTTGTTTTTATATTGTAATCTGATTGAAAATATAAATATTTTCTTTTTTTTCCATTATTTAAAAGCATCTCAACTCTACTAATATAAATTGGGTCATCAAAAACTAAATCATTTTTATATGTACAGCTTCCCCATCTGCATACTTTAAATGTTTCTAGTTTTTTTGTTTCATTATTGCTTTTACATTTCAAAAATCTATTTTCATTAAATATCATGTCCCATTTTGCTTCTTTGTTTCTTGGGGCATCATTTTCTTGAGTTTGATAAATATTGTCAGTATTAGTGTTACCTGAGCCTGTTGATGAATTTCCACAACTCAAACTTGCGTTCCAACTATTAGTATTTAAATGTTCCGAAAATTTTTTTAAATCACTTGCGTCACTTCCGTCTGCAAACGACATTGAGCCATCATTATTAAATACAATATTTTCATTATCAGAATTGGTGCCATACAAAGTGTTTTTGCTACCAATAACATCTTCGGCTATCATTTCAGTTAAATAGTTTGCTTTAGTTCTGTCTCCTGAATTATCAATAGATTGTACTGAAAAATTTGTCATTTGCAGAATTGCTATAAAACCAATTCCAACAATAGCGGTTGATACCAATGCTTCTAATATGGATAAACCAGAAATTTTAGATTTATTTTTTTTCATATTATTGCTCAATCCATTCTGCATCTCTTTTATTCCATTTCTCAAGTTTGATATTTCCAAATCTTGACCACTCTATAACATATAAATGATCATGTTCTGTTATCGGTTCACCTGTCACGTTATCTATATCACATTGAGATCTTGTATTTGATCTATTACAAATAAATAAATAGCTATCTACAATTACATCATCTCCTGATGATGAAACCAATTCACCGTTACCACTATACCATTGATCATTCTTACCAAAACAAACTGCTCCTACATCGTCACGCCATGTAGTTGCAACATTGTCTAAAACTATCTGTCTTACTTCTATTTTATCTAAATCAATTATTTGATTTCTATCCGGGTCTGGATCTTCATCCCAGTATGCTTCATCTGCTTCATCAACAATGTTGCATCGTTCATTTGGCGTCACCCACCAGCCACTTTCTCCATTATTAAGAAGTGTAGCAAGTGTTTTTGGTTTCATTCCTTTTGAAGTTACAATTAACCCATCATCTTCATTTATCAGCCTGCCTTCTTCAACATCTACTTGGACAAATGCATATTGACCTCTTTGAACTTGTGCGTTTATTCCCTCAATTAAAGATTTTATTTTAACTACAGCGCTTCTAGTCTCTCTATCTTTTCGCCATTCTGAAAAATTTGGATAAGCTACAGCGGAGAGGACGCCAATAATTGCTATGACAACAATTAATTCAAGGACATTAAATCCTTTAATCTTCTCGTCCTGCACTCGCATCTATCTTACCTGCCTTAACTAATTCTTCTAATGATTTAGTCATAGTAATCATACCATCTCTCACAGAAGTTTGCATGATGCTAGGTATTTGATGAATTTTAGCTTCTCTAATTAAGTTTTGGATTGGAGGCGTACACTTCATCACTTCAAACGCTGCACACCGGCCTTGACCATCTTTAGTTTTAAGAAGTCTTTGAGTAACCACCATCTTTAAAGAAGAAGATATCTGTGCTCTTATTTGAGCTTGTTGCTCAGGTGGAAAAACGTCAATAATTCTATTTATTGTATTAGGAGCACCACTAGTGTGAAGGGTTCCAAAAACTAAGTGTCCTGTTTCAGCAGCAGTCAGTGCAAGTGAAACCGTTTCCAAGTCTCTCATCTCCCCAACTAGAATTACATCTGGATCCTCTCTAAGTGCCGCTTTTAATGCACTAGAAAATGTTTTGGTTTGTTTGCCCACTTCTCTATGAGACACGATACTTTTTAAATCTTTATGGATAAATTCAACTGGATCTTCAACTGTAATAATATTTGCAGTTTTAGTCTTATTAATTTCATTTATAATAGCTGCAAGTGTTGTTGACTTACCAGATCCTGTAGGTCCAGTTACTAAAACTAATCCTTTATGCATATCTACAATATCATAAAGAACTTGGGGTAAATCAAATTGTTCCATTTCAGGAATTACACTCTCTACTCTTCTTAATACAGCAGCTGTTCCTTGAATAGTTTTGTAAAAATTAGCTCTAAATCTTAGTCCACTTAATGTAACTGATGAATCTAACTCATGAGTTTCACTAAACTTATTCATTTCTGTTTCATTACAATTGGTTGATAACAAATCTTGAAGATCTTGTTCTTTGACAACTATCTCTGGAATTTTATGTATTTCACCAGTTTGTCTAAATGCTAATGGCCAACCACTTCTAATGTGAAAATCTGAAATTTTTTTATTGTTTTTTGCTAATTCCTCTAATTTTTCAAACATCTTAAATTTCTATATACAAATATTAATAGAAACAATGTTTACTTAGTTTTGTGTGCCCAAAACGAGTTATTTTTTTTATATTTATAGGTGGTTACGTACTTAAAATAGATACTAGTAAAAAACTTTATTTAATTACAGAACTTTCCAATCTGTTTCAAAGGTAACATAGTTAACCTGAATGCATCGTCTTTCTTTAACTATTTTCTTTTTTTCCATACCATGCCAAGTATTCGGCCCACTGGTAAACATGTATCCATAATTATTTTTGTAAGGAACTGTTTTAACCTTTTCTAATTTTTCATTATAAAAATCTGTTCCAAGCTCTTCAGACTCGTTAGCATTATTTACAAATATTAATCCAGACATCAGTTTTTCTTTAATATCACAATGAGGCTTTAACCAAAAACCCTCCCTATCACAAATAACTTCAACTCTAACATATGAGTTCGATAAATCTCTATCGATCATTTTTGAAATAGTTCCATGAACTTCTTTGGATTGAAGTTCTTTAATAAATTTTACCAAGTTTGGAAATTTTTTTTCATTTTCATTTGTTACAAAGCATCTAAATTTTATTGCTTCACCACCTGAAGCTATCCCCTCCCTAAACTCTGCAGCACCACCATCAATTGCTCTGGTGCCATCATAATTAAGATTGTGCTTACTTACATCTGGAATATCAGCTTTAATAATTTCCTCAATGGCCCCATCAGATAAAGCATTATTATATTCCCAGTGATCAAAAGGAAATTCATGTTTTTTAGATTGGTTTTGAATTGAATTTAAGAATAACATTAAGAATTAATTTTTTGTTTAATAATATTTGCTACTCTATTCGTTTCATCTAATTTTTGATAGTTCCAATTTTCAATCTCTTCACCTAAAATTCTAGTAATATTTAATTCTTTAAATAAATTTCTAAATCTTTGAAATCTTTTGTCATTTTTTTTAGGTGAAATATTAGCTACGTAGATTGGTTTTCCAGTTAAGGCAGCTTCTGATATCATGGAGCTAGAATCGCATGTTACTACAATTTTTTCTGAAATTGCTAAAGCTGATAGATAAGCTTTCTTATCTATAGTGTCAATAACTGTATGATTTTGATCAAAATAATCTTTTGCATATTGAATTATATTTTTTGGTGTTCTCATTGAAGGGATCACAACTAATTGAAAGTTGTTTTGTTTATTTAAGTTATTTAAATTTTTAAAAATAACTTTAATATTTTCTCTTGAATATTGATAATACTTTGTAGGACCACCCATTATTAAAGTCCAAATTTTTCTTTCATCTTTTTTAATAAATGAATTTAAATAATCTTTATTTTCATTTATTTCACTTTCAGTAAGATAATGAATTGCACCTTTTGTAATGATAACATTTTGGCCTTTAATTCCATCATGTTCTGGGGCTACAATGAAATCAAAATGATTTAAATTTACTTTTGGATCTTGGATGTGAATATTAAAAACTTTTTTATTAGCTGTATTTTTTAAATGGATTGATGGGATGACACTTTTACGCCCACAAGATATAATCACATCAAAATCATCATGATTAATTTTTTTAAAAACGCTTTGTGAAATAGGGCTAAGATTAGGTGGAATTAATTTCCAAAAATGATTTAGTTCAACCTTGTGGTGAGTAAAATCTATATCCAAAGCTTTAGCCAAACCCTCTACTTGACTGATCATACCGTGCATACCCTCGGTCAATAATATCCCTTTTAATTTTGTCATTTATCCTTATATAACTTCTGCATGAGTGAAAATCCAATTAAACACACAAAAGTGTTAATAATAGGGTCAGGTCCAGCTGGCTATACAGCCGCTGTGTATGCTGCCCGAGCAATGCTAAGCCCAGTTTTAGTTTATGGTTCTGCACCTGGTGGACAATTAACTACAACAACAGATGTTGAAAACTATCCAGGATTTTCAGATGTAATTCAGGGTCCATGGTTAATGGATCAAATGAGAGATCAAGCTAAAGCTGTTGGAACAGAAATGATTGAAGATCATATCGGATCAGTAAATTTAAAATCTACACCCTTTGAAGCTATTGGAGATAGTGGTCAAAAATATACAGCTGACAGCATAATTATTTCAACAGGTGCTCAGGCAAGATGGTTAAACCTAAAATCAGAACAAGCTTATAGAGGCTTTGGTGTTTCAGCATGTGCAACATGTGATGGTTTTTTCTTTAAAGAGAAAGTTGTGGCTGTTGTTGGTGGTGGTAATGCTGCAGTTGAAGAGGCAATGTTTCTTACAAAATTTGCATCAAAAGTAAAATTAATTCATAGACGAGATACTTTAAGAGCAGAAAAATTACTTCAAAAGAAATTAATGGAAAATAAAAAAATTGAAATTATTTGGGATAGTGCTGTTGAAGAGGTTATTGGGGATAGCGAACCTAAAAATGTTACAGCGATTAAAGTTAAAAATCTTAAAACAAATAAAATTGAAGAAATGAAAATAGATGGTTTATTTATTGCAATAGGTCATGATCCAGCAACGGCTCTTTTTAAAGATCAATTAGATATGGACAAAGAAGGTTATTTATTAACTAAACCAGATTTAACAGAAACTAATATCCCTGGTGTTTATGCTGCAGGTGATGTTAAAGACAAAACATTTAGACAAGCTGTAACTGCTGCTGGAATGGGCTGCATGGCTGCACTTGAGGCTGAGAAATTCTTATCTCACTAACCTAAATATTAACTATTTTAGAAATTTCTTTTTTTCTACCTAAACTCCATTTTTTTAGAGCAGATATTATTGGTATTGCTGAATTTCCAAATTCACTTAATTTATATTCTACGTTTTGAGATTTATTAATAATTTTAACAACCAAATCATCTTTTCTCATTTCATCAAGTTTTCTTGCCAAAACTTGGGAGCTGATATTAGTTACTATTTTTTTAAGCTCATTAAATCTTATTTTCTTATTTTCATAAATTCTTGCAATAATAAAAATTTTCCATTTTCCTCCTAATAATTCCATAACGTTTGAAAAAGGACATGATTGTTTTTGATTAGTTTTTTCCACATCTCTTTTGTAAACTAATAACAAAAAATGACCAGTCATGATTTAAGTAACTTTGTAGTGACTAGTAAGCTTATAATTAGTTGATAAAAGATTATTTATGTCCATATGTATCAAAACAAAAATTTAATTAAAAGGAACAACAAAATGACAAATAAAGTATTATTAACTGGAATAAGCGGCTGGATAGCAAAACATATAGCAATTGAATTATTAAATTCTGGATATGAAGTTTTAGGAACTGTTAGAAGTCAAAATTCATTAGATAAAACAAAGAAAACTCTAAGCGAATATGTTTCAACAGATAAATTATCATTTGTTGAATTGGACTTATTAAAAGATGATGGTTGGGTTGAGGCTGCTAAAGATTGTAAATATATTATACATACTGCTTCTCCCTACCCCATGAAAAGTTCAAGAAATAGAGAGGCTTTAGTTCCAGCTGCTAAAGGTGGGGCGTTAAGAGTTTTAAATGCTGGTATAGAAGCTAATGTTGAAAAAATAATTCTTACTTCGTCAATAGCTGCTATGTTTAAAAAACCTAATAGAACAAATCCATATACTTTTGGGGAAAACGATTGGTCAGATACTGATTGGAGTGGATCGTATGACTACATTGTATCAAAAACTAAAGCTGAACAAGCTGCATGGGAATTAATGGAAAGCAAAGGATTAAAAGACAAACTAACTGTCATTAATCCAGGAGGAGTTTTTGGTGATGCTTTGGATAAAAAAACAAACACTTCAACTAGCTATGTTGAGCTTTTCCTTAAAGGAAAATATCCAATGGCCCCAGATTTTGGAATATTGATTTCTGATGTAAAAGATGTAGCAAGAGCACATGTTTTATCTATTAAAAACTCCAAGGTTAATGGAAGACGATTGATTATTGGTTCAGAGGTTAAAAAAATGCTCGAGCTTTCTAAAATTATGCAAGAAGCATTTCCAAAGTATGCAAAAAAACTACCAAAAAAAGAAATGCCAATTTTTATGGCTAAATTAATCAGCTACTTTGATTCTTCTGTAAGGAAGCTATTGCCTGATCTTGGAATTTTAATGCAGACTGATACTTCATATTCTGAGGATTTATTGGGTATGAAATTTAAACCTGCAAAAGATAGTATTATAGATGCTGGAAATTCTGTAATTAGACTTGGGTTAGTTTAAAACTAATTCATCAATTTCGTTGGACTCAAAGATATTTTTTTCTAAGTTTTCATTTGCAGTTCTAATCATAGCTTTTGCAACTGTTTCGGAATGAATAGGTTTCATTTTCTTTAAAGGACCCAAAAGTAATGGAGAAAGTAACTTAAAAACGAAGATACCTATCATTTCACTTACTCTCTTTTCTTTTCTATCTCCTATTAAAAAAGATGGTCTCAATATTGCTAATTTAGGAAAATTAAGTTCTTTTAACTCTTCTTCAACTTGTCCTTTAAACCTTATGTATTCTCCTGAGCTCTTGGGGTTTGCATATAGTGCAGAGACAAAAATAAATGAATTAACCAAATTTGATTTTGCAATTTGTGCAACTTCTTTGGGGATTTCAAGTTCAACCCTTCTGTAATCATCTTTATCAGGGGAATTATGTTTTGTTGTACCAATACAAAAGAAGCAGTCATCTCCTTTGATATCCTCTTTGTGATTTTCCAAACTATTAAAATCAGTTTTAATAATATCTACTTTTGGATCACTGATTTCAGCATCTGAGCGAACAAATAATTTTATTTTAGAATAATTAGTGTCTTTAATTAATTGATTAAGGAGGTGTCCTCCAACTAAACCAGATGACCCAAATAGTAAAGCCGTTTTCATTATAACTTGACCTACTTTAAGGAACCTTCCAATATATATTTCAATATACGAAAAGCTTGTTTTTGATCTGATGCAACAGCTGCAGCTGAGCCATCCACTTCTTTAAGGGCATGTTGATGATCATCGTTATGAATAACAATCATAGATTTATTAAGTGCAGTAGCATAACCCGCCTCAAAGGCTGCATTCCATTGCTTAAATTTTTCACCAAACTTGACAATTATTACATCACAATCTTGAATAGATTTTTTGGTTCTAATAGAATTAATATTGGCACCCTTTCTATCTTTCCAAAAATTTTTTTCTTCAGCTCCTAAGATTTCAACACCACAATTGTCAGAAACCTCATGATCAGTGATGGGAAATGTAAATTTAACATCTAATTTCTCTTTTTCACAAAGTTGAATAATTTCTTCTCGCCAATTACTGTGAATTTCTCCTGCTAAATATACGTTTAACATGAGTTTAAACTTTTACAAAAAGTAGATATTTTTTCTAAAGCCTTTTTAAGATTGTCCATAGAAGTTGCATATGAAATTCTAAAAAAACCTTCTAAACCAAATGCAGAGCCCTGAACAACTGCAACACCACTATTTTCTAATAAAGACTGAACAAAATCGGTATCTGTTTTAAGTTCTTTACCACTTGTGTCTTTTTTTCCCATCAAACCTTTACAACTTGGAAAAACATAAAATGCTCCATCTGGATTTAAACATTCAATTCCCTCTATTTCATTTAAAGCTTTAACAACAAAATTTCTTCTTTCTTGAAATGAAATTGCTCTCTCTTTTATAAAATCTTGAGTTCCATTTAATGCCTCAACCGCTGCAGCTTGACTAATTGAAGATGGATTTGTTGTTGATTGTGATTGTATTTTAGCAATTGCTTTAATAATTTCCTTGGGACCAGCTGCATACCCTATTCTCCAGCCAGTCATTGAGTAAGCTTTACTTACACCGTTCATTGTAAGAACTCTTTCTTTCAGGCTATCAATTTGTGCAATAGTGAAAAATTTAAATCCTTCGTATGTTACGTGCTCATATATATCATCACTTAAAATATAAACGTGAGGATATTTTGCTAAAACATCTGCAATTTCTTTAATGTCACCTTCAGTATAACAAGCACCCGTTGGGTTTGATGGTGAATTTAATATGATCCACTTTGTTTTTGGTGTTATAAATTTTTCTAATTCAGCTGGATTGATTTTAAATCCTTGTTTTTCATTACACTCTAAAATAATTGGCGTTCCGCCAGCTAATAAAACCATATCAGGATAAGAAACCCAATAAGGAGCAGGAACAATAACCTCGTCTCCTTCATTTAGGGTTGCCATCATGGCATTATAAATTACATGTTTTCCACCAGCACCAACTGTTACTTGATCAGTTGTGTAATTTAGATTATTTTCTCTTTTAAATTTTTTAACAATGGCATCTTTTAAAGCAGCAGTTCCATCAACGGCCGTATATTTAGTATCACCGTCATTAATGGCTTTTATAGCCGCTTGTTTGATATTATCTGGTGTATCAAAATCAGGCTCGCCTGCTCCAAGTCCTATTACATCTTTTCCAGCAGCTTTTAACTCTCTTGCCTTTTGAGTTACAGCAATAGTTGGTGATGGTTTAATCTTTTTTAAACTGTTTGATATAATGCTCATTGAAATATAATTTTATTCTAATAGTTTTATAGATAATGCAAAATACTTATCAAGATTTAATTACTGAAATCCAAAGTAAAAACCCAGAAATTCACCAGAAACTAGAAGGTGGACAAAAGTTTAAACTTGTAACAGATTTTAAACCAGCGGGTGATCAACCTGAGGCAATTAAACAATTAGTTAAAGGTGCAAATAAAGATGAGTTAAGTCAGGTTTTACTTGGTGTAACTGGTTCTGGAAAAACTTTTACAATGGCTCAAGTTATTGAAAGAACTAATCGACCCGCTCTTATACTTGCTCCCAATAAAACATTAGCAGCTCAACTTTATGGAGAGATGAAATCATTTTTTCCAGAAAATGCTGTTGAATATTTTGTATCTTACTATGATTACTACACACCAGAAGCATACGTTCCAAGATCAGATACTTATATTGAAAAAGAAGCATCTATTAATGAACAAATAGATCGAATGCGTCACTCGGCAACAAGATCACTGTTAGAGAGAGATGATGTAATTATCGTATCTAGTGTTTCTTGTATTTATGGACTGGGTTCAGTTGAAGCTTACAGTAAAATGACCTTAAGTTTAAAGAAAGATTATGATTATAATAGAGAGCAGTTAATAAAAACCTTAGTACACTTGCAATATAAAAGAAATGATCAAAGCTTTTATAGAGGTACCTTTAGAGCAAGAGGTGAATACATTGAAATATTTCCAT
This sequence comes from Candidatus Pelagibacter sp. Uisw_121, assembly GCF_047722545.1. Classification (GTDB taxonomy): domain Bacteria; phylum Pseudomonadota; class Alphaproteobacteria; order Pelagibacterales; family Pelagibacteraceae; genus Pelagibacter. The sequence continues at coordinate 1,044,920 of NZ_CP159816.1, forward strand.
CACACCTTGAAGATAGAGCATGGAGGCTAAGTTTATTTGGAGATAAATTAGAAAAGATTGAAGAATTTGATCCATTAACAGGAGATCTATTAAAAGATTTAGATGTTATAAAGGTTTATGCAAACAGTCACTACATCACTCCAAAACCAACTATCGAACAAGCAGTAATAAAGATTAAAAGAGAATTAGAACTTACTCTTAAGAAATTTAAAGAACAAAATAAATTATTAGAAGCTCAACGTTTAGAAGAGAGAACAAAATTTGATTTAGAGATGATTGAAGCTACTGGTTCTTGTGCGGGTATTGAAAATTATTCTAGATTCTTATCAGGACGAAAACCTGGAGAACCACCTCCTACTCTTTTTGAATATTTTCCAGACAACACACTTATTTTTGTAGATGAGTGTCACGTAACGGTTCCACAATTAAATGGAATGTATAAAGGAGACAGATCTAGAAAAAGCAATCTTGCAGAATATGGTTTTAGACTGCCCTCTTGTATGGATAACAGACCTCTTAAATTTGAAGAATGGGATGCAATGAGAACGCAAACAGTTTTTGTGTCAGCAACACCTGGTCCATGGGAATTAGAGCAAACTAAAGGTAAGTTTGTTGAACAAATAATAAGACCTACCGGCTTAATTGATCCACCAGTTGAGATAAAACCAGCTAAGAATCAAGTTGATGACTTGATGTATGAATGTAAAAAAACAATTGATAAAAATTTTAGAGTATTGGTTACAACTTTAACTAAAAAAATGGCTGAAGATTTAACTGAATACTTTCATGAAAATGGTATTAGGGTCAGATATCTACACTCAGATATTGATACACTTGAGAGAATAGAAATCATGAGAGATCTAAGACTAGGAGTATTCGACGTCTTGGTTGGAATAAACCTTTTAAGGGAAGGACTTGATATTCCTGAATGTGCATTAGTTGGAATTTTAGATGCAGATAAAGAAGGATTTTTAAGATCTGAAACTTCGTTGGTTCAAACCATAGGAAGAGCAGCAAGAAATCTTGAAGGAAGGGTTATTCTTTATGCTGACAAAGAAACAAAAAGTATAAAAAAAGCAATTCAAGAAACAGACAGAAGAAGAGCAATTCAGGTTGCCTATAATAAAAAGCACAACATTGATGCAACCTCAATTAAAAAAGAAATTAGTGATGTTTTGGAAAGTGTTTATGAAAAAGATTATTTAAAAGTTGGAACAGGTGACAATATTGGAGGCAATTTAAAGAAACATCTAAAACAACTGAATAAAAGAATGAAAGATGCTGCAACAAACCTTGAATTTGAAGAAGCTGCAAAAATTAGAGACGAAATAAGAAACCTTGAAGCGTCAGAGTTAGAAATTGTATTAAATCCAAAAGTAAAACACTATAATCAAGAAAATAGAGTGTATCCAAAAGGTAGATCAAAGATGGGCTTACCTGGTACAAGAGCACAAAAAGGTAAGAAAAAATGGAAGCAAACAAAATAATTATCACAGGAGCTGCAACAAGAATGGGTGCTGCTATTGCAAAGAAACTCTCAGGTCCAAGAGTTGAAATGGTTATTCATTACAATAGATCTAAATCTGAAGCTGAAAAATTACAAAAAGAATTGTCAAAAAATAAAACAAAAGTTTATTTAGTAAAGGGTGATCTTGCAAAAGAACAAGATTTAAAAAAAATTATAAAATTCTCAAAGTTAAAATTAAAATATTTTGATTGTTTGATTAATAATGCTTCATTATTTGAAAATGACAGTCTTAAAAATTTCTCCTCTAAAAGCTGGAACCAACATATTGATGTAAATTTAAAAGCACCCGCATACCTTACAAAAGAATTTTCAAAAAATGTTAAAGGTAAAAATAACAATATTATAAATATAATTGATCAAAGAGTTTTTAAGTTAACTCCCTTTTTCTTTTCTTATACTTTAAGCAAAACAGGGCTTTATACTCTAACAAAAACTAGCGCTATGGAATTAGCTCCAAATATAAGAGTTAATGGAATTGCACCAGGGCCTACTATTAAAAATAAAAGACAAAGTAACATGCATTTTAAAAAACAGTATTCAGCAACCCCTTTAAAACAACAGGTAAATGTAAAAGACATATGTTCTGCTGTTGACTTTTTTATCAAAAACAGTTCAATTACAGGTCAAGTAATAGCAATAGATAGTGGACAAAGTTTAAACTGGCAAACACCAGAATGTGATTGGAAAAGAATGAAAAAAAATAATCTAAAGATTGTAAAAATAGATAAAAATAAAAGTTTATTTAATTATGAAAAAAAAATTCTTATTAAAGAATTAACTTTAGATTTAAAGCTTGGTTATTACGATTTTGAAAAAGAAAAAACTCAAAAAGTAAAATTTAGTTTAGAGATAGATTATGAAGATAGAAAACCAACAAATGATAAAGATATTAAATCAATTGTTAATTATGGTCAGGTTGTAAGATTAATTACAAAACTTGCAAAAAAGAAACATTATAATTTTTTAGAAACACTTGCTGAAGATGTCTTTGATGTATTATTTAGAGACAAACGAATTGGAAAAATTATGCTTCAAATTGAAAAATTAGAAATTATAAAAGAATGTGCCTCTGTTGGTATTCAAATTACCAAAAAAAGAAGTCATGAAAAGCTCTGAATTAGGCAAAGACGTAATTAGAAAAGAGCTCCCATTAATTCCTAAAAGCCCTGGAGTTTATCGAATGCTCGATCATAAAGATGTGATTTTGTATGTAGGCAAAGCAAAAAACCTTCCTAATAGATTAAAGAGCTATGTAGCTGAAAAAAATCATATCATTAGAACAGCAAGGATGCTCTCTCAAACTTTTAAGTTAGAGATAACGACTACTGCCAATGAAAGTGAAGCCCTTCTTTTAGAAGCTAATTTAATCAAAAAACATAAACCTAAATTCAATATATTGCTTAAAGATGACAAATCTTTTCCCTTTGTTTTCATCAGTAATAAAGACCAATGGGCACAAGTTACAAAACATAGGGGCAAAAAAGATAAAGAAGGATTTTACTTTGGACCGTTTGCTTCAGCAGGAACTGCAAATTGGACCATTAAGATGCTTCAAAAAATATTTCAAATTCGAGTTTGTGATGATAGCACCTTCAAGAATAGAAAAAGACCCTGCATTCTTTATCAGATAAAAAGATGTTCTGGTCCTTGTGTCAATTATATTGATAAAGAAGATTATAAAAAATCAGTAGATCAAGCAATCCAGTTTGTATCGGGTAAATCAAGAGATATACAAAAAAATCTATCTAAACAAATGGAGGAAGCCAGCGAAAAGCTGGATTTTGAAAGAGCTTCTATTTTTAGAGATAGAATTAAATCCTTAAATATAATTCAATCGTCACAAAGAATTAATGAAGCCAATCTAGTTGATGCTGATGTAATTGCTGCCTATAAAGAGTCTGGCAAAACCTGTATTCAAGTATTTTTTTACAGATCCAAACAAAATTGGGGTAACCAAGCTTATTTTCCAAAACATGATCCTGACCAAGACATATCTGAAATAATGTCCTCCTTCTTAATGCAATTTTACGAAAATAAGAATGTTCCAAAATTAATTATTATTAATACAGAAATTGAGGACAGGAAATTAATTGAAGAAACATTAAGTAAAAAAGAAAGTAGTACAATTTCTATTAATATAGCAAAAAAAGGTACTAAAGCTAAAGTGATCGCTATGGCAGAAAAAAACGCCAAAGAATCACTTAATAGAAAAATTTATGAAACAAACAATAATAAAAATTTATTTGAAGGCGTGGCTAAAAAATTTGATCTTAAAGATGGCCTAAACTTAGTTGAGGTTTATGATAATAGTCATATCTCAGGAACTAATAGTGTGGGCGCTATGATTACTTTTGGAAATGAAGGATTTGTTAAAAAAAGATATAGAAAATTTGATATTAAAACAAAAGGAGCTGAACAAGATGATTTTGCAATGTTAAAAGAGGTTCTTACTAGAAGATTTAAAAGAGCAATGTTAGAGAAAGGAAATTATTTAACCCTTCCTGATTTAATTTTAATTGATGGTGGTAAAGGTCAATATTCAGCTGCCAAAGAAGTATTGGATGAATTTGGTTTACAAGATCTTCCCATGATTGCTATTGCTAAGGGTAAATTAAGAAATAGTGGTGATGAAACTTTTTTCTATAAAGGAAAATCATTTAAATTTGATAAGAATGACCCCACCCTCTTCTTTATGCAGAGACTGCGTGATGAAGCACATAGATTTGCCATCACCTCTCATAGAGCAAAAAGAGCAAAAGGAATTACAAAATCCTTATTAGATCAAATTGATGGTATTGGATCGATCAGAAAAAGAGCCCTATTGAACCATTTTGGCTCAGCTAGAGCAGTAGAATCTGCAAGTTTTGATGAGATTAAATCAGTTGAAGGTGTTGAGGAAAAAGTTGCAAAAAAGATATATAACTTTTTTCATGAATAATTATGCTTAAAAAAATTCCAAATATTTTAACAATCGGTAGGATAATAATTGTACCCTTTTTTGTTCTAGCATTTTATTTGCCAGGTTTTTATGGTGATTTAACTGCATGCGTATTATTTGTAATTGCTTCATTTACTGATTTTTTGGATGGAATGTTGGCTAGAATGATGGGTGAAGAGTCTAAGTTAGGTGAATTACTTGATCCTATAGCAGATAAAATTATTGTTGCTACTGCGCTTATATTGCTTGTTATGAGTGGAACAATTAAACATTACGAGGTTATTGCTGCAATTATAATACTTACAAGAGAAATACTAATTTCTGGCTTAAGAGAATTTCTAGCTAGAGGGCAAATTAAATTACCAGTAACTAATTTAGCTAAATTAAAAACTTTTTTACAAATGGTTGCGATAGCTTTTTTGCTGACAGGTGAAACAGGTAATAAAATTTTAAACTTTCAAGATTATAACGCTCAAACTATTGGCATAATCCTACTTTGGCTTTCGGCATTTTTAACTTTATATACAGGTTATGAGTATTTAAGAAAAGGTATTGACCATGCAATATCTGAGGATAATAAGAAGTAAATAATCTATTTTTTTCTAACTAAAGCTTGATAGTTTTCATTTAAATCAATTATAGTTTCACAAACTTTGAATTGATTATCTGCAATACATGATACGGGTGTTACTTCTGCAGCTGACCCAGTTAAAAAACAACCAACAAAATCTTTTAGTTCTTCTGGTTTAATTTTTCTCTCATTAATTTTAATTCCTTTGGATTTTGCAATCTCAATAACTGTTCTTCTTGTTATTCCATCTAAAAAACAATCTGGAATTGGAGTGTGTATTTCTCCATTTTTATCTTTAAAAAAAACATTTGCTCCAGTTGCCTCTGCAACATTTCCTTCATGATCTAGCATTAATGAATCTGTATAACCTTGCTGTTCTGCTTCATGTTTTGATAATGTATTAATCATATATAGGCCCGATGCTTTAGTATCCCACGGTATTGTGTTTGGTGCTGGTTTTCTCCAATTTGAAATATTTAATTTAATCCCATTAACTTTTAATTTTGGATCAAAATAAGAACCCCAATCCCAGGTTGCTACAGCAACATGAATTTTTGTTTGTTGTGCAGAGATTGCCATCATTTCACTACCTCTCCAGGCCATTGGTCTTACATAGCCATCTTTTATGTTTTGAACTGAAATAATTTTATTACATGCATCATTTATTTCAGTTTCTGAATATGGCATTGTAATTCCCATTCTTTTAGCTGAATAAAAAAGTCTTGTGGTGTGCTCTTCTAATTTGAATATTGATCCGTCATAAACTCTTTCTCCTTCAAATACGCAGCTAGCGTAATGCAATCCATGATTTAAAATATGAATTTTTGCATCAGCCCAATCCACAAGATCGTTATTATACCAGATTTTACCAGATCTTTTATCGTAGGGTATCATGTATGAAATAATTTAAATTTTTTCCTAAAATTATCTTTGTATCTATAATATGTCAATATAACTTACCCATAATGAAAGAACTTTTATATTTAAAGGACACTCAGTTAAAGCAGTTGATTGAAAAGTTGTTTACAAGTTATCGTGAGTCTTTTTCAGATGCCAAGAAAACCTTGAATAAATACTCTATAGGTATAGCTCACCACAAAGTTTTACATCTATTATCAATGTATAAAGGGATTACAATTTCTGATCTATTAAAGAAATTAAAGGTTACCAAGCAGAGTTTGAATAGAGTTTTAAAAGATTTAATTAAACTTGATGTTGTTTTTTTTGAAAAAAATCAACAAGACACAAGAGTAAAACACATTTTTTTAAATGAAAAAGGTGAAAAAATTTTTGACGAAATATTTTCGACACAAAAAAAAAGAATTTATAATGCTCTTTTAAATTCAAGTTCAGATCAAGTCCTAAACTTTGATAATGTTTTAAAGAAAATAATTAATGAATGATTTTGTGGCCCATATTTTAGTAGTAGATGATGATGAGGGAATTAGATCTCTAATTAAACAATATTTGAATGAAAATAATTTTCTGGTCACTACATCAGATAGTGCGGAAAATGCTGAAGAAAAAATTTCAATAATTAAATTTGATTTAATTGTTTTGGATGTAATGATGACAGGTAAAAGTGGCCTTGATTTTATCAAGCAAAATAAATCTAAGATTGATACTCCTATAATTTTATTAACAGCTAAAGGAGAAGCTGAAAATAGAGTTGAAGGTTTAGAGGTAGGTGCTGATGATTATTTACCAAAACCTTTTGAGCCAAAAGAACTTACTTTAAGAATAAAAAATATTTTGAATAAAACAAAAAGAAATGATGAAAAAAGAATTATAACCTTTGATAATATTAAAATTGATCTTAACAAACTTTTAATCATCAAAAATGACACTGAATATAAAATAAATAGTACTGAAAAAATTATATTAGAAAAAATGATTAATAATCCTGGCAAAACTTTTTCAAGAGAGGATATTGGCAAGCTAACTGATCTTGATAAAGAAAGATCAATAGATGTAATAATTACAAGACTTAGAAAAAAAATAGAAATAGACCCAAAAAATCCAAAATACTTACAAACCTTAAGAGGAGCTGGTTATGTCTTATGGATTGAATAATTTTATAAAAAATTTACTACCCAAAAGATTATTTTATAGAGCTTTATTAATCGTAGCAGTACCAATAATTGTTCTTCAAGTAGTCATAACAATTGTTTTTTTTGATAGTCTTTGGATTAAAACAAATAAAGGTATGACAAGGGCATTGATTGGTGAGATGAAAACATTGATGGTGGCTCATGATAATGGAAAATATAATAATAACGACTTGTCAGGCTTATTTTCAATTTATTTAGATCTTAATGTTGAGTTTAAAAAAGATGATTCATTTGAAAAACCTCAAAAAGAAAGATGGTTTAGCCCAATAGATAGAACGCTAAGAAGAGAGCTGAAATCTAATATTGGCAATAAAAATTACTGGTTCGATACAACGAGTTATAAAGAACTTATTCATATAAATATTAAACATAACGACGGTTACTTCGAATTTTTTATCCCAAAAGATAGAGTGGCAAGTTCATCTGCTAGAATATTTGCTTTATGGATCACTCTACCTGCTTTACTAATGATAACCATAGCCATACTATTTCTAAAAAATCAAACCAGACCAATTATAAACCTGGCTAAAGCTGCAGAAAAATTTGGTAAAGGAGAAAATATTGATGAGTACAGACCATCAGGAGCCTTAGAGATCAGACAAGCTGGTTTAGAATTTGATAAAATGAGAAAACGAATAATGAGACACCTAAATCAAAGATCTGAAATGTTATCTGGTATAAGCCACGATTTAAGAACACCCCTAACAAGACTAAAACTTCAGCTTTCTTTTATGAAGGATGAAGATTTATCAAAAAAAATGTCTTTAGATATAGATGAAATGGAAAAAATGCTTAATGAATATCTACAGTTTACAAGTTCTTCTTATTTAGAAAAAAATGAAACCTTTGATATCTCTGAATTAATCGAAATCACAATAAATAAATATAATAACGATAAAATAACTAAAGAAATAATTCCAAGAGTTTATATGAATGGAAGAAAGAGTTTAATACAAAGATCTTTAAATAATTTAATTGATAATTCAATTAAATATGCTGAAAATATAAATTTTCATCTATCCAAAAAAGACAATAACATAATAATTACAATTGATGATGATGGAGTTGGCATTCCTAAAGAAGAGTTAGAGAATGTTTTTAAACCATTTTATAAAATAGATAAAAGTAGAGGAGATTCTAAATCTAGTGTTGGACTTGGATTATCAATTGCATCTGACATAATCAAATCCCATGGGGGAAATATTTTATTGGAAAAATCTCCTTTAAACGGTCTTAGAGTTAAGATTTTTTTACCTTTGTAAATTTTTTATTTGGACTTTTTTTTTTCTAATTTGTTAATTTTTTTTTCTAGATTTTCAACTCTTTTAATTAATATATCTGTTTCTTCTTTACTGGTTAGTTTCATTTTAAAAATGATTTCATCTCTTTTAGATCTTAAAACATTTATGATTTCAGAGCTCAAATCTTTATAAGAAATAAGTCCCTGTTCAAATAGTTTTGTTAATTTATCAATTACAAATTTTGATTTTGTCATATATTCGTTTATAAAATTAATATACTTTATACGTAGTTTTTTAAAAATGTTTATTAATAATTTTGACCCAGTTGCGTTTCAAATATTTTCATTAGAAATCAGATGGTATTCCTTGGCTTATATTATAGGTATTTCACTTGGTTGGCTTTATTGTAAAAAAAAATTAATTAAAGACTCTCATATTCTTCAGCTATTTGATGACTTCATAACCTATCTCATTATAGGTATGATTTTGGGTGGTCGACTTGGATATATATTATTTTATAATTTAAAATATTATTTAGATAACCCTATTGAAATATTGATGGTTTGGAATGGAGGAATGTCATTTCATGGTGCTTTAATTGGAATTATAATTGCATCAATATTGTTCTCAAAAAAAAACAATACCAATTCGTTTATATTTTTAGACTTAGTTGCCATATCTGCTCCAATTGGAATTTTTTTTGGCAGAATTGCCAATTTCATAAACTCAGAGCTTTACGGAAGAGCCACAGATCTTCCTTGGTCAGTTCAATTTGTTCTAATAGACAATATCAAAAGACACCCATCTCAATTATATGAGGCTTTTTTTGAAGGAATAATTCTTTTCTTTGTACTTGGGTATTTTTTTAAAAAAGATTATTTAAAAGTACCTGGAAAAATCTCTGCTTTATTCCTAATCTTTTATTCTTTATTTAGATTTTTTGTAGAGTTTTTTAGATCTCCAGATCCACAAATTGGTTACTTGGTTTTAAATCTAACATTAGGCCAATTGATAAGTATTCTTTTTTTCATAACTGGGGCTTACCTTTTATCCATAAAAAATGAAAATTAAGAATAATGACTCGTTTACTCTAGATAAGTTTATAGAGGAATCTCTCTATAACAAAAAATCTGGCTACTACATGAAAAAAGACCCCTTTGGCAAAAAGGGTGATTTCATAACTTCACCCAACATATCCATACTATTTTCAGAAATGATTGCAATTTGGGTGGTTTCATTTTGGCAAAATCTAGGTTGCCCTGAAAAGTTCAATTTAATTGAGTTAGGTGCTGGCAATGGTGAAATGATGAAAGTTCTAGTCGATACCTTTGATAAATTTCCAATATTTAAAAATTCTTGTCGCATTAAGATTTTAGAAAAAAGCAAATTACTACAGAAAAAACAAAAAGTTAATATCAATAAAAAAAATATTCAGTGGTTAAATGATTTAAGAGAATTGGATAATTTACCATGTATCTTTTTAGCAAACGAATTTTTTGACGCTTTACCTATTAAGCAATTCATAAAGAAAGAAAGAAAATGGTTTGAAAGACATGTTAGATTTTTTAACAATAAATTTGAATATTTCGACGTTCTTTTTGATATGGAAAAATTTGAAAATAAAATTAAATTTAAAATTGCAAAACAACAGAACTTTATTGAGTATTCACCACAATCAACTGATTACTTAAAAATTATTAACAATAAGATTGAACGTAATAATGGTGGAATTTTAATAATAGATTATGCTTATATTGATAAAAGAATGAAAAATACCCTGCAGGCTGTATCAAAACATAAATATTGTGATGTGCTAGAGGGGTTTGGTAATTCTGATATTACTTATAATTTAAGTTTCAATTTATTAAATAGAATAGTTAAAGAATTAAGCTCACTTACCTCAATGAATACTACTCAAGGTGAGTTTTTAACAAAACTTGGTATTCTTGAAAGAGCAGAAATATTGTCCAAGAAAATTTTATTTAGTGAAAAAGCTGATATTTATTTTAGAATAAAAAGGCTTATAGATAAAAATCAAATGGGTGAATTATTTAAAGTAATGTTAATAACAACAGATAAAAATAAATTTAAATTGGGGTTTTAAACTGATTAAGTCAAAGAAACTCAACAAATTTAAAAACTTACAGCACGCTTTCTTTAATAGAAAGGGTGGAAAATCTCTAGGTATTTTTAAGAGTTTAAATTGTGGTCCTGGATCTTCAGATAATAAAAAAAATGTTTTAAAAAATCTTCAAATCGTTCAAAAGAAAATTAAAACTAAGCTTAAAAAAATTATCTTACTTAAGCAAATTCATAGTAATAAATTTCATTTTATAGATAAAAATCTAAAACTTAAAAATTATAATTTTGAGGGAGATGCACTAATTACAAATAAAAAGGAATTTCCTATAGCCATATTAACTGCTGATTGTGCCCCAATACTAATATATGATGAGAAAGAAAAGATGATTGCAGCAATCCATGCTGGCTGGAAAGGCGCATTCAAAGGGATAATTAAAAAAACCTTAAATTTTATGATAAAAAAAGGGTGCGCCCCTAAAAACATTACTGCTGTTATTGGGCCATGTATTTCTGTAAAAAATTATGAGGTGAAAAAAGATTTTATTAAAAAACTCATCAAAAACGATGGAAAAAATAAAAAATTTTTTAAAAAAATTCAAAATAAAGATTTCTTTAATTTAAAAAAGTACATCCATTCTCAATTAAAGACCTTAAATATAAAGAAAATTGATATAATTAATAAGGATACATTTAATCCTAAAAATAGTTTTTTTAGTGCACGAAGATCTATTAGCCGCAATGAGAATGATTATGGTAGAAATATTTCTGTAATTATGATTAATTGATAATATCTCATGAAATTATTAACTGGAAACAGCAATAAACCTCTCAGCAAGAATATTGCAAAATATTTAAAATCTAAGCTTGTGAACTCAAGTATAAAAAAGTTTTCTGATGGAGAAATTTATATAGAAATTAATGAAAACATTAGAGGTAATAGTATCTTTATAATTCAGTCTATTTCATCACCTGCAAATGACAACTTAATGGAACTACTACTTTGTATTGATGCTTTAAAAAGATCTTCAGCAAAAAATATTACTGCTGTCATTCCTTATTTTGGATATGCACGACAAGATCGAAAAGTGGTACCTCGAACTTCTATTTCTGCAAAACTTGTTTCTAATCTAATTACTAAAGCAGGTGCTGATAGAGTTGTTACTGTAGACCTTCATGCTGGACAAATTCAGGGCTTTTTTGATATTCCTGTAGACAACTTATTTGCTACTCCAATTTTTGCAAGACATGCTAAAAAAAATATAAAAAGTAAAAATATTATTTGTGTTGCACCAGATGTTGGTGGAACTGAAAGAGCGAGAGCACTTGGTAAAATTTTAAATGTAGAGCTTGCTATTGTAGATAAAAGAAGACCTAAACCAGGTCAGTCCAAAGTTATGAATGTTATAGGAAATGTTAAAGGGAAAACTTGTATTATAGTTGATGATATAATTGATTCTGGTGGAACTATAGTAAACGCTGCGAAAGCTTTAAAGGATAGAGGTGCTAAGGAAGTTTATGCTTATATTACCCACGGAGTTTTAAGTGGAGAGGCAATAGATAAAATTAAAAAATCAGTTATTAAAAAACTGGTAGTAACAGACACAATTGACAATCATGATAAAATTAAAAATGTTAAAAATATAGAAGTTTTGCCTATTTCAGCCCTTATGGGTGAAGCAATTAAAAGGATCTCTAATTCAACATCTGTATCCGATTTATTTAAATAATTATCTTGAGTTATTAATAAACTTGCGCTAAAAGCCATCTTTTTATGAATTTACTTGATGCAAATACTAGAAACACTAAGTCAAAAGGAGATGTTCGTTCTCTTAGATTGGCTGGAAATATCCCTGGTATAGTTTATGGGGGACCAGATCAAAATCAAAAAGTTGCTGTATTAAAAAAAACATTAAAATCTTTAATAGAAAAAGGAAGCTTCTTATCAAATATAATAACTCTTAATTTAGATGGTAAGCCTCAAAATGTTTTACCAAGAGAAATTACTTATAACGTAATATCTGATGAGCCAACTCATATTGATTTTTTAAGAGTTGTCCCAGGTGTAAAAATTAGAATAGAAGTGCCTGTAGTATTTATTAACCATGAAACGTCACCAGGCCTAAAAAGAGGTGGTGTACTAAACATTGTGAGAAGAGAGATAGAATTAAAATGTCCTAGTGAAAAAATTCCATCTGCAATAACTATTGACTTAGATGGAGTGGATATTGGAGAAAGTTTCAAAATATCTTCAGTTAAACTAGAAGAAGGTGTTACACCAACTATTATTGGAAGAGATTTTGTAATTGCAACTTTAGCAGCGCCTACAGTTATGAAAGAGCCAGAAAAACCAGCTGAAGCTGAAGCAGAAGCAGCAGAAGATGGTAAAGAAGCAGCACCAGCAGCTGAGGGTGATAAAAAAGATGGCGACGAAAAAAAAGCCACTGAAGAAAAAAAAATAATCAACTTATCATAGTGAAGACTCCTAGATACGATTTAAAAAAAATATGCTTTTATTTGTAGGCTTAGGAAATCCAACACCCGATAGCGAAAACAACAGACACAATATTGGTTTCAAATTAATTGATGCTCTTAATCAAAAATTTGGTTTGTCTAAACAAAAACCAAAATTTAAAGGATTATTAACTACAGGTAATATTGAAGATAAAAAGGTTTATGCAATAAAACCATTAACCTTTATGAATAATTCTGGAATTTGTATAAGGGAATTAATTGAATACTTCAAAATTGATGCTGAAGATGTGATTGTCTTCCATGATGACCTTGACCTTGAATTTGGAAAAGTGAAAGCAAAATTTGCAGGATCAAGTGCAGGACATAATGGAATTGAATCTATAGATAAATTTATTGGTAAAGATTATTCAAGAGTTAGAATAGGAATTGGAAGACCCAAAACTAAGGCTGATGTTGCAGATCATGTATTAAAAGATTTTGATGAAGATGAAATGATACAACTAGAAAAAATTACTAAAAATATTATTGATTCAATGGCTATATTAATTGATAAAAAATTAGATTTATTCTCAAGCACTGTAAATAATAAATAATGAGTTTTAAGTGTGGAATTGTTGGCTTACCTAACGTTGGTAAATCTACACTATTTAATGCACTTACAAATTCTAGTAAGGCACAAGCTGCAAACTTCCCTTTTTGTACGATAGAGCCGAATGTTGGTGTGGTTCCTGTGCCAGATGAAAGACTAGACAAATTGGTAGAAATATCAAAATCAAAAAAAAAAAATTAATACTACTATTGAGTTTGTGGATATAGCCGGACTAGTAGCGGGCGCCTCTAAAGGTGAAGGCTTAGGAAATAAATTCTTATCTCATATAAGAGAAGTCGATGCAGTCATTCATATGATCAGATGTTTTGACTCTGATGATATTCAAAATGTAAACCCAACAGTTGATCCAATTAGAGATTTGGAAATTATTGAAACAGAAATGATGTTGGCTGACCTTGAGTCAATACAAAAAAGATTAGAAAAAAATAATAAGAAAAATGTAGATGAGGAGCAATTAAAAATATTAAAAATTGCTTCTGACTGCATAAATAATTCTAAAGATATTCAAATACTTTATGAACAATTTGATAAAAAATTAATAAGCCAAAGTGGTTTATTGTCTTTAAAGCCTAAAATTTTTGTATGTAATGTTGATGAGGCAAGTGTTCAAAATGGAAATAAATACACTCAAGCATTTATTGATAAATATGGTGAAAAAAATACCTTAATAGTTTCAGCTGATATTGAGAACCAAATAAATCAATTAGAAAATGAAGAAAAAGAAAATTATATGGAGATGATTGGATTAAAAAGAACTGGTTTAAATATGTTAATTCAAAAAGGTTACAATATTTTAGAGCTAGACACTTATTTTACATCTGGGCCTGAAGAAACTAGAGCTTGGACTATCCAAAAAAATTGTACTGCACCAAAAGCAGCTGGTGAAATCCATACTGATTTTGAAAAAGGTTTTATAAGAGCTGAAACAATTGCTTATGAAGACTTCATAACTAATGATGGTTGGGTCAATTCAAAAACAAATGGAAAAATGAGACTTGAAGGAAAAGATTATATTGTCAAAGATGGCGATATATTAAACTTCAGATTCAATACGTGACCAAATTTTCTTCATACTAAAGTAAACTAGAATAGTTAAAATAATTAAATACAAGATAGCCTTAAAGCCCATCTTGTGTCTGCTTTCTAAATGAGGTTCAGCTGCCCACATTAAAAATGTCGTAACATCTTTTGCCATTTGTTCTTCTGTGGCCTTTGTACCATCGCTATATTCTACAGCATCATCCATTAAAGGTTGTGACATTTTAATTTTATTACCATACATATATTTATTATAGTAAACTCCATCATCAAGCGTTACACTACTCGGTGGATCTTCATAACCTAAAAGAACTGAGTAAATATAATCAACCCCACCAGTTCTAGCTTTTGCTAGCACAGACATATCTGGTGGATAAGCTCCTCCATTTGCTGCTTGTGCGGCTTTAACATTTTCAAACGGCATTACAAATTTATCTGATAACTTAGCGGGTCTTACAAACATTTCTCCATCATTATTTGGTCCATCTGTAACTTCAAAACTTGCAGCTATTGCTTTAGCCTGCTCTTCAGTAAACTCTGGTCCACCTTGCTCAAATAAGTTTCTATAACTTACATACTTCATTGAATGACAGCCAGCACAAACTTCTGAATAAACTTGGTACCCTCTTTGCAGGGCCCCTCTATCAAATTTTCCAAATAATCCCTTAAAACTCCAATCTGTTTTTAAAAGATCAACTTTTTCTGCAGCATTAACTGTAAGAGTTCCTACTAATAAAAAAATGATTGAATAACTAATTTTTAAAATATTTTTCACTAAATTAATTTAAACTTTCTTTTTTTTTAACAGCTGATGCCATTGGCATCCCTCCAAGTACTGGTTCTGTAATACTTAAGGGTAAAGGTATGGTTTTTTCTTTAAATCCTAATACCGGTAAGATTATTAAAAAGTGAATAAAGTAGTAAGCTGTAGCAACCCTAGCAATCAATAAGTAAAGTCCTTCAGCTGGCATTGCTCCCACGTAACCTAGAACTAATACATCCACTACTAGTATCCAATAAAATTGTTTGTAAAGAGGTCTAAATACTGCTGATCTAATTTTTGAAGTATCTAACCAAGGCAGTGCAGCTAAAATTAAAATTGCTGATAGCATTGCAACTACTCCCATTAACTTATCAGGAACTGATCTTAAGATTGCATAAAATGGCAATAGATACCACTCAGGAACTATATGGGCTGGTGTAACCATTGGGTTTGCTTCTATATAATTGTCCGCATGTCCTAAAATATTTGGTGAATAAAAAACGAAAAATGCAAATACAATCATAAACATTAATAATGCAAAGCCATCCTTGATCACAATATATGGATGGAATGGTACTGTATCCTTAGAAGGCTTTTTAACATCTATTCCTACTGGATTATTGTTTCCAGGAACATGCAAAGCCCAAATATGAAGAACCACTAAGCCCAAGATTAAAAATGGTATTAAGTAATGTAACGTGAAAAACCTTGTTAAAGTTGGGTTATCTACAGAATAACCTCCCCACAACCAATTAACTATTCCTTCGCCTACTAAAGGTATTGCGCTAAAAAGATTTGTAATAACTGTTGCTCCCCAAAAACTCATCTGACCCCATGGTAAAACATAACCCATAAATGCTGCTGCCATCATTAAAAGGTAAATTATTATTCCAATAATCCAAATTATTTCTCTTGGAGATTTATATGATCCATAAAACAAAGATCTAAATATATGAATATAGACTGCTAAGAAAAACATTGAAGCACCGTTTGCGTGAATATATCTTATTAACCAACCATAGTTTACGTCTCTCATGATATGCTCAACACTTTCAAAAGCCATGTCAGCATGAGCAATGTAGTGCATTGCTAAAGTTAAACCTGTAACGATTTGTGTAATTAAACAAAAAGTTAAAATCCCACCAAATGTCCACCAATAATTTAAATTCTTAGGTGTTGGGTAATCAGTTAAATGACTAGCAAGTGATAAAAGTGGAAGCCTGTCATTAAACCATTTTCCAAATTTTGAACTGGGGACGTACTCGTGATCACTCATAATTATTTATTATCCAATTTTAATTGTGTTGCTGTTGACAAATTCATATTTTGGAACTTCCATATTTGTTGGGGCAGGACCTTTTCTAATTCTTCCAGAAATATCGTAGTGTGAACCATGACAGGGGCAAAACCATCCATTATAATCACCTTTGTCATTTAAAGGTACACAGCCCAAATGAGTACAAACCCCTACCATAACTAACCATTCAGGATCCTTTACTCTATCCTCATCTTTTTGAGGATCTTTTAAATCTTCTAATTTTACAGCTCTTGCTTCAGCTATTTCTTCAGGAGTTCTTCTTTTAATAAAAACTGGTTTTCCTCTCCAAAGTACAGTGATTGTTTTTCCAGATTGAACTGAACTTACATCAACTTCTGTGCTAGCTAATGCTTTAACAGAGGCATCTGGGTTCATTTGATCAATTAGTGGCCAAACAACCGCTCCTACCCCAACAGCTCCTACAGCATACGAGGCAGTAAATAAAAATTCTCTTCTTTCAGGTTTTTTTTCAGACATCTTTTATTTTTTGTATATTGTTATCTAATATATGATT
This sequence comes from Candidatus Pelagibacter sp. Uisw_121, assembly GCF_047722545.1. Classification (GTDB taxonomy): domain Bacteria; phylum Pseudomonadota; class Alphaproteobacteria; order Pelagibacterales; family Pelagibacteraceae; genus Pelagibacter. The sequence goes on from NZ_CP159816.1 coordinate 1,062,106, forward strand.
TCATATAAGAAAAAAGTTTTTTTTCCACTGAAACAATGACACATAAAACATGAATTTGAGACCTAAAATAGCCTTATATGAACCTGATATTCCTCAAAATACAGCTGCTATTATTAGAACATGTGCGTGTCTGGGCGCTGATTTAGAAATAATTGAGCCATGTGGTTTTTTATTTAGTGATAAAAGATTTAAAAGAGTTGTGATGGATTACATGGATGAAAAAATGATAAAATTTTATCAAAGTTCAGATGAATTTTTTAAATCAAAAAAAGATGAGAGGGTAATATTGTTAACAACTAAATCATCAGACTCTTATGTGGCGTTCAAATTTGAGAGTAATGATACACTATTATTTGGAAGAGAAAGTGCTGGTGTACCAGATCATGTTCATAATTTAATTAAGCATAGGTTAAAAATACCCATGATGGACAATAAAAGATCTTTAAATATAGCCTCTTCAGTTGCTATAATTCTCTCAGAAAATTTAAGGCAAACTAACTTTAATAAATAATGGATAAAGAAATTAAAAAAAAACTTGCTTCTAATTGGTTTAAATTGCTACAGAACACAATTTGTAACGATATTGAAAAACTAGAAGGTAGGAAACTAAAATTTAAATCTAAAACTTGGAATAGAAGTGAAATTAAAGATGAAGGTGGCGGAGAGTTTAGAATTTTAAAAAATGGTAAGATTTTTGAAAAAGTTGGTGTAAATTTTTCAGAAGTGCATGGAACGTTTTCAAAACAAATGAGTAAAAAAATCTCAGGTGCTTCTAAAAATCGAAATTTTTGGGCGTCAGGAATTTCTGTTGTAATGCATATGAAAAACCCTCATGTTCCAGCAATTCATTTTAACACAAGGTTTATCTATACAACGTATGGATGGTTTGGTGGTGGTATGGATGTAACACCTTGCATTCAAGATCTTAAAGAAAAAAACTTCCTCTATGACGAATTAAAAAAAATGTGCGATCGACATGATAAAAAATTCTATAAAAAATATAAAAAGTGGTGTGATGAATATTTTTATTTACCACATAGAAAAGAAACAAGAGGAATTGGTGGTATTTTTTTTGATTATAAAAAAAATGATTGGGAGAAAGATTTTAAATTTGTAACAGATCTTGGAGTTACCTTTCAAATGCTATTTAACTCTTTGATACAATTGAAATACAAAAAGAAATGGACTGTAAAACAAAAGGAGATACAGTATATTAAAAGAGGTAGATATGCTGAGTTTAACTTACTATACGATAGAGGAACAAAATTTGGTTTACAAACAGACGGCAATGTTGAGGGAATATTAATGTCTTTACCACCAATAGCAAAATGGAATTAAAATGGAAAAAGAACCAATAACAACTGCCGGACTTGAAGTTTTAAAAGAAGAGCTAATTTTTTTAAAAGAGAAAAAACGTCCACAGATAGTAGCTGCAATATCTGAAGCAAGATCACATGGGGATTTGAAAGAGAATGCCGAATACCATGCTGCAAAAGAAGAACAATCACATAATGAAGGAAGAATAGTTCAGATCAATGATAATATCGCAAGAGCAAATGTAATTGACGTTACAAAAATGAGTAATAATGGAAAAGTCATCTTTGGCTCAACTGTAGATTTAGAAAATTTAGATACTGAAGAAAAAATTACCTATAAAATAGTTGGAAGAGATGAGGCTGACCTTCAAAAAAAACTAATATTTTTTCAATCACCAATAGGTAGAGGTTTAATTGGGAAAAATAAAAATGATTTAGTTGAAATTAAAACTCCCGCAGGAGTAAAAAACTTTGAAATTAAAGACGTAAAGTACGTTTAATTACTTACTATTTTTCGAACTTCTTTATCTGAAATTTTGAAATCATTACTAGTCCAGACCACTTCTATTGCTTTTAACTTCTGTCCCAGCTCTCTTCCCTCAGGAACTTGATATTTTTCCATCAAAGTACTAGCTTTAAATGGCATGACAGGCATTTCTTTTTTTTTAAAAATTTCAATTAATTTAATTAACTTATTGTCTACTTTTTTGGATTTAAAAATCTTAAAATAAAGAACATCTAATAATGCCTCTCTACCATTAAAATAAAAAACCTTATTCAAATTTTTTTCTGAAAAAGTTTGGCTAGTATTTTTTTCTAAATTAAACTTATGCAAAAATGTAAGTCTTTTTTGATCTTTTTTAGATAAATTGAATTTATAAATAAAATAATCTACATTGTCAGTTCCATCAATAATCATTAAAGATAACAAAAAAATAAAATCTACTTGAAGAAAATTATTTTTTGCAAAACTATTCATTTTGTTAAATAGAGAAATGTTTTTAATTTGTGGAAAAATAAGATTTATAATCTCTAAACAATCTTTATCCTTGGTTAACTTTAGAAAACCATCTGATTTTAATAACTTTTGAAATTCATCTATTAATCTTTCTGAGGAAATACTTGAAACACCACTTAGGTTTTTTTTAATTGCCTTAATAACTTTTGAGTCATGACTATGTTTGGAATAACTAAGATAAAATCTAACATATCTTAACACTCTTAAATAATCTTCTTTAATTCTTGTTTCTACATTTCCAATAAAATTAATTTTTCCATTTTCTAAATCTTTTTTTCCATCAAATGGGTCAAATAAATTTCCTTCAATATCTGCATAAATAGAATTGATAGTAAAATCTCTTCTAGAAGCGTCATCTTTCCAACTGTCAGAAAACTCTACCTTTGCGTGTCGTCCATCTGTATCAACGTCTTTTCTTAATGATGTAATTTCAAATTTTATGTCATTAATTAATGCTGTAATTGTTCCGTGTTCTATTCCACTCTCGTAATATTTTATGTCTTTTTTAGTAAGAGCCTCGCATACTTCTTTTGGATTTAAATTTACCGCTAAATCTATATCGTCATATCTTTCTTTATTAATAATCTTTCTTACACATCCACCAACATAACGAATTTCAATATTGCTAGAGTATGAATGAATTGCTTCAAATATTCTTGAAACCTCAGTTTCTTTTTTTATATTTTTGAAGCCTAAATTTATGTGATTAAGGTTTTGAGATCTAAAAAAAATTTTATCTAATAAATTATTCATATATGGCTGGCCCACAAGGATTCGAACCTCGGATCTCTGTACCAAAAACAGATGTGATACCACTTCACCATGGGCCAATATTAGTTGCATATATCACAAAAAAAAAAAAATTATATAGTTTTTGATTCAATACACCAGTGGCTATTAAATTTTCGTTTATATTGACTGCAGGCTTTTTTGCAGGCCTTTTTGGAATGAAAATAAGCCACTATTGAGGATCCTGATCCAGACATTCTAGCAAATAAGGAATTGGGTAAACCGCTGAGGTAGGATTTAATTATTTTAAGTTCCGGATATTTATTTAAGGCAACTTTTTCAAGATCATTGTCTAAATTTTTTAAATATTTTGCTTCAAATAGTTTCTGTTTGAGAGGGTTGAATTGTGGTTTGGAGAATGAATTAACTTTAGAATAAATATATTTTGTAGAACATCCAAAGTTAGGTTTCGCAACTAATATATGAAATTTAATTTTATTTTTATATTTTTTAATATCTCCATTAGATAAAAGAATAGCAAATGATGGCTTTATACCTAAGATAACATCTGATCCTATTTCATTACTTATTTTTCTTATCTCACTTTTTTTTAATTTAATTATTTTTTTTTTCAATAAAAAAATTTAATAGACTGGCAGCATTCATGGACCCACCTCCCATTCCTGCTTTTTGGGGTATATTTTTTATAACTTTAATTTCAAATTTTTTATTATTTAAAAGTTTTTTATTATCTAAAATTTTTAGCAACTTTGAAATGGTATTGATTTTACTAATATTTTTAGAAAACTTTCCAAAAAAATTTATGTTATGCTGTTTTATTTTGCTTTCTCTTAGTGTGATTGAATCATGTAAATCAATAAAAGAAATTAAACTTTCAATATTATGAAGCTTTGATTTTTTTCCAGTAACGTTTAGAGCTAAATTTATTTTTGCATAAGACTTTATCTTAAAACTATTCATAATTTAGGAATTTTTTAATCCTTCTATTAATTTATTTTTAATAGTTTCTTTCATAGTATCTTCTGTTTCATCTAAATTTAAAACAGCTTGCCAAAAATATCTTGCTTGAATTTTTCTATCCAGCTGCCAAAGAATATCACCATAATGATCGTTAACTATTGGATCCTGAGGCATTAATTCAACTGCCCTTTTAAGCAAATTTTCTGCCTTCTCATATTCGTCAACCAAGTAATATGCCCAACCGATTGAATCAATAATATATGGATCGTTGCTTCTGGCTGCATAAGCTTTTTCGAGCATTTTAAGGGCTGTATCAATTTTATGTTCTCTTTCCAGCCATGAATAAGCTAAATAATTTAAAACATAAGCATCATCTGGGTTGGCTTCCAGAGAATTTAATAAATCTTTATCTGCTTTTATATAATCTCCAGATCTTTCATAACTTCCTCCACGCCTATATAATATTTCAGCGTATAAGTCAGAATTAACGTCCATTTTTAAAAGTATTTGATCGTAAAAACTTATCGCTTCAATATATCTTTTTGCATTTTTATGCATATTTGCAATATCAAATAAAAATTTTTTATTTGGGTTTTTAATTTCTTTAAATTTTTCATTGATAAAATTTAAAGATGTTTCTTGATCAGACTTTTTTAAAATAATTTGAGACTCTTTTTTTAACTTAAACCAATAATAAAATTCATGCTTTTTATCAAATACTTTGAGAGTTTTTAATGTATTGGAATAATCATCATTCAAATAATAATTTTCAGCTAATAAAGACAAATTAAAAATAAATTTAGGATTTAAATAGTTTGCTATGTTTAGGTAAAAATTTGATTTCTCATAATCATTCTGAGATGAATAGAGATTTGCTATTAGAAAAAATAGCTCACTAACGATATCACTCGAATTAGTGCATAAGAAAATATCTTGAAAATTACCTAAGTTTTTATCTTCTATCCATTTTTTACCTTGAGAAATTAATACTGATGAATTTAAATAATCAAAATTATTAGTAACTTTTTTTGCTTTATCGTAATTATCATTCTCGATTAAATAACTGATCAAAAAAAATGTATACCTTGAATAATCAGCATCGTTTTGTGAATTAATTAATGTATTAAAATATTTCTCAGTATCTTTATCATTTAAATAACATCGTTGAAAAACTTCGTTAATAAATGAAAAATTTCCAAACGTATTTTTTTGCTTCACTAATTTTTTTTCTTCAAAAACTGATAAATATTGTTTGAAGGTTTCTGCAATGATTAGGGAAAGCCTATCATTGTTAATAAATTCATATGATCTATCGATATAAACTCTACTTTTTTTAAAGTTTTTTTTCTTTAAACTATCAACTGCCAGTAATAGATTAGCTTGAAAAAAGTCAGAGTTGTTTTTTGTTGAGCTCTGTTTAACTTGATTAATTGCTTTCTTAACTTTGCCATCAAGCACTAAGGAAAATACATACCTCTCAAGATAGGCTTCATGCTGTTTTATTAATATTTTTGATGAATTAAAAAATTTTAAAGCTTCCGCATTATCTAGATTTTCATAAGCTACAATTCCTGAAAAATAATTAGACAAATACCTCGCATTAAAATCGTTTAAACTGGTATTTTTTGAGTATAATGGACTCTGATAAAGTAATAATATTAAAAATAATTTAAAAAACTTTACCAACATTTGACCATTCTATGTCTAAAAAAGTAATAAATCAAAAAACGAATTTTGACTCTGAGTTTTTAAACTCTACTGGATCTGACTTTATTTTTGATGAAAACCCAATCAATAGACTAAAAAATACTAGTAATGATTTAAAAAAAGATCTGAATATTCAAAAAATAGATAAAGTTAAAGAGCTTGAGGATCTTAAAGAACAAATAAACTCAATTAGTGATTGTAACTTAAAAAATAATTCAAAAAAGATGGTTTTAGGAGATGGAAATATTAATAGCCCAATAATGATAATTGGTGAAGCCCCAGGTATTGAAGAAGATAACTCCGGATTAACTTTTTTAGGCGAGGTAGGAGATCTTTTAAAAAAAATGCTGATTGCAATAAACATTAAAAAACAAAATATTTACACAACTTATGCAGTAAACTTTAGACCTCCTGAAGATCGAAAACCAAACTCTACAGAAATTAAAAGATATTCCCAATTTTTACAAAAACATATTTCAATAATAAATCCTAAAATAATAATTCTGATGGGTAGTACTGCTATGGAGTCTATAACAGGTTTAAATAGTAAAATTTCTATCGAGCGAGGAAAATGGAAGGAAGTAATTATCAAGAATACAAGTTACAACGTTATCATAACTTTTAATCCCTCTTATCTTTTAAGAGCTCCTGAAAATAAAAAACATTCATGGGATGATTTAAAAAAGATTAAACAAAAAATCTTAGAACTAAAATTGTCTCTTTAATGAAGATCTTAGCAGGTGTTGATGAAGTTGGCAGAGGAAGTTTAATCGGACCAGTTTATGCAGCAGCTGTCATATTAAATAATTCTATTGATAAAAAACTATTAAAAGATTCAAAAACTTTAAGAAAAGATAAAAGGGAAGAGCTTGAAAAATATATTAAAGAAAATTCTATATGGGCTATAGGTCAGGCATCGATTAAAGAAATTGAAAAAATTAATATATTGCATGCAAGTTTACTTGCAATGAAAAGGGCTATTCTTAAATTAAAGATAAAACCTTCACTTGTTTTAATTGATGGCAACAAACTACCTGACCTAAAAAATTATAAATTAGAATATATAATTAAAGGAGATCAAAAAATCCCAAGCATTTCTGCTGCATCAATTATTGCAAAAGTCAGTAGAGATAAATTTATTACGAAACTTTCAAAAGAATTTAATAATTATGGATGGGATACAAACTCTGGTTATGGAACCAAAGAACATTTAAAAGCAATTAAGCAATTTGGTATTAACAAATATCACCGTAAAACATTTTCACCTATTAGTGATCTTCTATAAATCCTAATAATAACAACACAAGATCTGGTTGTTTAAGAAATAATAAACACAAATTGAATCCATTTAATTCAATCACAGGTTGACCGTAAAATCTGTTTGGAGTCTAATTGTTTTATACAAAATGGAAAACAATTTTAAAAATAAGATTATTAATGGTGACAGTCTCGAGGAATTAAAAAAAATTCCAAGCGAAACCTTTGATCTTGTTTTCGCTGACCCACCATACAATTTACAATTAAAAAATTCTCTTACTAGACCAGACAGAAGTAAAGTCAGTGCTGTTAATGATAAATGGGATCAGTTTGAAAGCTTTAAAAAATATGATGACTTTACGGTTGCTTGGCTTTCTGAATGTAGAAGAATATTAAAAAAAGATGGAGCGATCTGGGTCATAGGAAGTTATCATAATATTTTTAGAGTAGGCACTGCAATACAAAATCTGGGTTTTTGGATTTTAAATGATGTTATCTGGAACAAGAATAACCCAATGCCTAATTTCAGAGGAACAAGATTTACAAACGCTCATGAAACTTTAATCTGGGCCTCTAAAAGTGAGAAGTCAAAATATACTTTTAACTATCAATCTTTGAAATGTTTAAATGACGACCTTCAAATGAGATCTGATTGGAATTTACCTATTTGTAATGGAGCGGAACGACTTAAGAAAAATGGAAAAAAAATTCACTCTACTCAAAAACCAGAATCTTTATTACATAGAGTTTTATTGGCATCATCAAATAAGGACGATTTAATTCTAGATCCATTCTTAGGATCCGGAACAACCGCAACAGTTGCAAAAAAATTAGGTAGAAAATATTATGGTATAGAAAAAGAGAAGATCTATTTTAAAGCAGCCGAAGAAAGATTAAAAAATACAAAACCTTTGGAAGATAATTTTTTAGACACTCTAAAAAATAATAGATCTAAGCCTAGAATACCTTTTGGATCTTTAGTAGAGCTTGGAATAATAAAACCTGGAACAAGTATCTTTGATCAAAAGAAAAAAATAGTTGCTAAGATTATGGCAGATGGAAGTATCAAACATAATCAAGCTGAAGGATCGATTCATAAAGTTGCAGCAACAATACTTGGATCTGAAAGCTGTAATGGATGGACTTATTGGCATTGCACAGTGAATGGTGTTTCAGTGCCAATTGATAATTTGAGACAAAGATTAATTTCTAAAAATTAGTCTTTATAAATTTTACCAAGATAGCTGTTAATAAATTTTTTATTTTTTACTAATTTTTGTATTATTAAGTTTCTAATCCAAATTGTTAATGGGTTAGATAAATGAAAAGCAAAATAATTAAGTTTTGATTTCATATCAATCATCTTTACCCTTTTAACTCTTTCAGAGTTGAATTGAGTATTTTCATTTTCTAAATTTTTATATAGTTCATGAGCAACCTCTATTGATTGAGATGCGCCTTGTGCGAAGGTTGGGGGTAAAGCAAAAAAAGCATCCCCAATGATAAAGGTATTTTTATTTTTTGGTTCATGCACATTAGAACTCACAAATATTGGAAAGCATTTAATGTTTCTCAAATTTTTAATTATTTCAGGAGCTACTTGTTTTGATATTTCAGACATAATAGATGCAATAAAATCTTTGTTCTCAAATAAAGAATAGTCAGATAACTCTTTAGTGCTAAGCTTTTTTCTAACAATGCTAATGAAATTAAACTGTCCTTTATTATTAATAGGATAAAAAACTGAATGTAAATTAGATCCTAAAAATAAAGATATATTCCTTGGGTTAATTTCCTTAATAGCACCCTGATCTATTGTAGCTCTTAAAGCAATAGAATTAAAATATTTTGGTTTAATTTCTTTATTAGCAATTAATGATTTTGTTTTTGAAAAAGTTCCATCAGAAATAATCAAGTAATCACATTTAACTGATGAACCATCCTCAAAAGATACTTCTTTGCTTTCAGCTTCTTCGTTAATTTTTATAACTTTTTTATTATAATTGATAATATTTTCATGAAGCCCCTCTTTTAAGAAATTAATTAAAGTAGAACGCTGCAAGGTAGTATATTTTTTATCAGTGCTGTTAAACATGGATATATCTAAGTCACATATTTTCTTATTCTTTTTTAAAGAATAGAAATCTAGTTTATGTGGGTGAAATTTATCTTCTGCCTGAATTTTTTGAAAATTTATTTGATTTAATAGTTTAATACTATTCACTGAAAGTTGAATTCCATATCCTTTTTCCAAGTTAACAGAGCTATTTTTCTCATAAATTGTGACTTGATAATTAGAGTTTTGACTTAAAAGATTTGTAATATACAGACCTGAAATACCGGCTCCTATTATTGCTATATTTTTCATTAAATCTTTTTTAAATAATTAAAAATTTTTTTAGTAAATGTGGGCAAAGTATAATCTTCAAGCTTAGAGCTATCAATCCAAGAAGAGTTAGAAATTGCACCCTTTAACTTGGAAAACTTGATTATTACATTCATATTCATATTTGATATCTTGAAGTTTAAAGCCTTTGCTAAATTATCAGGTTTGGATATTTGCTTCATGGGAAATATTTGTAAATTCTTTAAAAAATTAAATTTAGTATTTTTTATCAGTAAAAATTTATTATTTTTTTTATAAACTTCTAACAAATAAAATTTATCAATCTTCTTTTTTCTTTCTTTCATTATTTCAAAATCTTTTTTTTTTAAAAGACTTACAATTTTTAATTAAAGGGCATTTGTGACATAGGGGATTTTTAGGTCGACAAATCAATGCGCCTAGCTCCATTAGCGCTTGCGCATAATCACTTGCTCTAGTTGAATTACCTAATATTTTTTTACTCTTAACAAGATTATTTTTTGTAATTTCTTCAGGTAATTTTAAATTTAATAACCTTTTAATTACTCTTTCAATATTTCCATCTAAGGGAATAAATGGCTTGTTAAAGGCAATTGCCATTATTGCATTAGAAGTGTAGTCACCTATTCCAGGTAATAATTTTAATTCATCAATCGTACTTGGTAACCTTCTATTAAAATTTTTTTCTAATATTTGTGCAGTCTTTTTTAAGTTTTTTACTCTTGAATAATAACCAAGGCCCTCCCAATACTTTAAAAGTTTATGTTCCTTAATTTTTGATAGAGATTTAATATCAGGAATATCTTTTATAAAATTATTGAAATACGGAATTACAGTTGCAACTTGTGTTTGCTGCAACATAAATTCACTTACTAACGTGTAATATTCTCGCTTAACTTGTGATAGCTTTTTTCTCCATGGGAGTGATCTTTTATTATTATCGTACCAATAAAGAATTTTTTTTGTTAGTATGGATTTAATCATATGCAATTTAAAAATAATACTAAGCAGAGGTTTAAAACTATTCAAGGCTTAAGGTCTTTTAAAGACACTTTGCCAAAAAATATTAAAAAAATAATCAAAAAAAAAGGGTCATATATTTTCTGAAACACTTAATAACTGGAAGTACATAGTTGGAGGTGATCTTTTTAAAATATGCTATCCCAAATCCTTTAAAAATTCGAATAAATTTGGAGTAAGCACTCTTCAAATAATGGTAAAGAGAGGACACGAAATTGATTTAGAATATTCAAAAAAAATAATAATGGATAAAATGAATAGTTTCTTTGGCTATGCCGTTGTTGAGAAATTAAAATTTATAAGTTTTGATGATGCTCAAACAAAATTCAAAAAATTAAATACTAATGAAAACCATGTGACAAATATTAAATATGCAGATAGAATAAATAGTATTAAAAATGATAAAATTAAAAAATCATTACTTGAATTAACAAAACTATTTAAACAACGATGAAAAGATTAACTTCAGCATTATTTATAATATTTATAATCTTCTCTGCTAAAGCGTTTGCTGCAGATAATGAAATAATTAAAAGAATTACCGTGGGTGAAGAAAGTGCCAAAATAACAATAATTGCTTACGAGTCATTGACTTGTGGTCACTGTGCAAATTTTCATAAAGATGTTTATCCAGAACTAAAAAAAGACTTCATTGATAAAGGGTTGGTAAGAATTGAATTTAGACATTTTCCATTAGATTTAGCTGCATTTAATGCATCAAAAATTGCACAATGTAATAACGATGGCAGTTCAAGTATTATGAATACTTTATACTCTGGCCAAAAAAAATGGGCCAGAGGAAAAACACCAGAGGAAGCAACGGGTTATTTGAAAAAATTCTTAGAAGGTGAAAATGTGAATGTAAATTTTGAAAAATGCCTTAGCAATAAAGCTATAGAAGATTACGTTTTAAATGATCGAATCGATGGGGTAAAAAAATTTGAAGTTAATGCTACTCCTACGATAATAATTAATGACAAAAAGTTTGATAAAGCCCTAAATTATAAGAATTTAAAAAAATATCTGGAAAAACTGATATAAGTTAGTTCATGGAGTTTAAAAAAATCCAATTAAATGGATTTAAATCATTTGCTGAAAAAACAAATTTTCTAATAGAACACGGCTTAACCGGCATCGTTGGTCCAAACGGTTGTGGAAAATCTAATATCGTAGAATCCTTAAGGTGGGTTATGGGTGAAACTTCAGCTAAAAGTATGCGTGGCTCAGGCATGGAAGATGTCATCTTTAATGGTACGTCTAATAAGTCTTCTAAAAATATAGCAGAAGTTTCTATTAGTGTAGACAACGCAAGTCATGATGGCCCAATGCAATATAAGGATTTAGATCATATAGAGGTTAGAAGAAAAATTGAAAAAGATAAAGGTTCGAAATTTTATATAAATGATAAAGAAGTTAGAGCTAGAGATGCTCAAATGTTTTTTGCAGATTTATCTACAGGTGCTCATTCACCGTCAATGATTAGTCAGGGGCGTATTGGAGCCTTAGTAACTGCTAAGCCTACTGACAGACGTGCAATCTTGGAAGAAGCAGCTAATATTTCAGGATTACATGTTAGAAGGCATGAGGCTGAACTTAGATTAAATGCTGCAGAGACAAACTTAAAAAGAGCTGATGAATTAAGAAGACAACAAGAAAAACAACTGGCAAACCTTCAAAAACAAGCTGAAGAAGCAACGAAATACAAACTTATATCTGAAGAAATAAAAAAAATTGAAGCAGGGTTATATTATTTAAAATTATTAGACATTGATAATGAAATTAGAATAGAAAATAAAATCAATAATGAGGCAGAAGGAGAAGTCAGTAACTTCAATCAACAAATTACTCAGTTTGAGAGTTTAATTAAAATTGAGACAGATAAAGTTTCTCCATTAAGAGAAAAAAATATTGAGAACCTATCAAGAATTCAACGATTGAACTTAGAGTTACAAAGTCTAGATGAAGAAAATGTGAGAACACAAGATGAGATAGAAAATTTTAAAAAATCTTTAAAAACAATTGAGGAAGATATTGATAGAGAAAAAGGCATTGTAATAGATGCAAACTCAAATGAAAAAAGATTAAAAGAAGAAAAAAGTGAATTAATAGAAATAGACTCTAAATATTTTGAAACAGAAAAATTATCAAACGAAGACCTTGAGAAGGCAAAAAGCCAACTTAATGAAGAGCAAAAAGCTGTAGATGAAATTATTGAAATATTTGCCAATGGGAACATAAATATCAGTATTGACCCAATTAAAGACGTTATTAATACAATTGAAAAAATTAAAGAATTAATAAATAGCAATGAAGCTAACCAAGCCCTTACATTGCTAGATAGAACTAAGATAGAATTAAATAATTTTCTAAATAATTTAGTTAGTGATGAAAGTAAAAGTAAATTAACTGACATTGATGAAAAGAATAACAATATAAAATTACTTCAAGAAAAATATGCAGATAGCTTTAGTAAAAATCAATCAATTAAAAAAGAGTCAATAAAAAGAAATGAAAGAATTAAAGCTATAGAATCAGAAGTTGAAAGTTGGAAAAACTTACTCTCTAATTCTGAAAAAATGGTAACAGAATTAACTGAAAGAAAGAATAAATTGCTATCACAGTTAAATGTGCGTGATCAACAACCCAAAGCCCAAGCAGAAAGAAAAGGGCAAATTACTGAGGGTCTGAGAATTTCACAAAATGAAAAAATTGAGAATGAAAAAATAATCGAAGAAACAGATAAAAAAATAAATGATTTAAGACTTGAGTTAAATGATGTTCAAGAAAAATCTATTCAAATAAGAGAGAGGAAAGCAAGTTCTGGAGCAACTGTTGAAGGATTAAAAAAACGTAAAGATGATCTGCTCGAAAGAATTAGTTCTGAACTTAACCTTGAAGAAAATGACATTTTAGAAAATTCTAATTTAAATGGTGTTGAAGAACTACCAGACTCTGTCATTCAAGAAGATGCTCTTGATGCAAAAAAAAAAAGAAAGAGAGAAATTAGGATCGGTTAACCTTAGAGCAGATGAAGAAACAAACAAATACGAAATTGAAATAAAAAAAATGGAACAAGATAGAGAAGATCTTGTATCTGCCATTATAAAATTAAAAGAAAGTATTAATGAGTTAAATCAAAAGGGAAGAGAGAGATTATTAGAAGCTTTTGAGAAAGTTAATAGGAAATTTAATGAAGTTTATACAAAACTATTTAATGGTGGGAATGCAAAGCTAGAGTTGGTGGACTCTGATGATCCACTTGAAGCTGGTTTAGAAATGTTGGTAAGTCCTCCCGGTAAAAGGCTTCAGTCTATAACTTTATTATCTGGTGGTGAACAAGCTTTAACGGCCTTGTCTCTTATTTTTGCTGTGTTCCTTACCAACCCATCTCCAATCTGTGTTTTAGATGAGGTTGATGCTCCGCTAGATGATGCTAACGTAACAAGATTTTGTGGACTTCTTGATGACTTAACTAAAATTACTGACACTAAATTTATTATCGTAACCCACCACGCTCTAACTATGTCAAAAATGAATAGACTTTATGGAGTTACAATGCCTGAAAAAGGTATTAGCCAACTTGTTGCTGTAGATTTACAAAAAGCAGAGAGTATGGTTGCTTAATAATTTTAATGCCAAAAAATAGCCTTAAAACTCGCTTGGAGATTGCAAAAACTAAACTTTCAAAGAAAAATCTTTATAAAAATGAAGATGCACCCTCTTCTATTGGAACTGCCTTTAAATTAAGTACAGAATTAGTGTCCGCGGTAGCTGTTGGGACAATTATAGGGTTTATTTTAGACAAGACCTTTGGTACTAAGCCCTGGTTAATATTAATATTTTTTTTTGTAGGTGTTGTTGCTGGAATTATAAACGTATTCAGATCTGCAAAAAATATGCAAAAATAGACTTAAAAAATTATGGCTACAAACCCAATGAACCAGTTCGAAGTTTATAGAATTGGACCAGAAATTAAATTAGGAGCAATAGATATTTCTTTTACAAACGCAAGTTTGTTTATGGTGATTAGTTCACTTGCAATCTTATTAGTTTTTAATTTAGGGTCAAAAAAAAAATTCTTTACTACCAAGCAAGATGCAACTTCTTTCTGAATTAAGTTATACTTTTGTTTCCAAAATGATTAGTGATACTGCAGGATCAAAAGCGAAACCCTACTTTGCGTTTATTTTCTCAATATTTATGTTTGTGTTATTCTGTAATATGTTTGGGATGATCCCTTATGCATTTACAGTAACTAGCCATATCATTGTTACTTTTATTTTAGCTTCATTTATTTTTATAGGTGTAACAATTATTGGATTTATGAAACATGGATTAGGATATTTAAAATTATTTGTACCTAGTGGAGTGCCTGCTGTACTATTGCCACTAATAGTTGTTATAGAAATAATTTCTTACTTAAGTAGACCGGTCAGTCTTTCAGTTCGTTTATTTGCGAACATGATGGCTGGTCATACTATGATGAAAGTTTTCGGAGGCTTTGTAATAAGCCTTGGAATAGTTGGTGGATGGCTTCCACTGAGTTTTTCGGTTGCATTAACTGGCTTGGAAATACTAGTTGCTTTTCTTCAAGCATATGTTTTCGCAATCTTAACCTGCATCTACTTAAACGATGCATTAAATTTACACCATTAACTAACATAAGGAGGATATAATGGAATTAGAAGCAGCAAAAATGATCGGAGCAGGACTAGCAGCAATAGCTCTAGCGGGCGCTGGTGTTGGAATTGGAATTATCTTTGGTAATTACCTTTCTGGTGCAATGAGAAACCCATCTGCAGCTCAAAAACAATTTCCTAATCTTTTATTAGGTTTTGCTTTAGCTGAGGCAACTGGCCTATTTGGATTAGTTGTAGCATTAATTATTTTATTTGCATTTTAAATTTAATGATTAAAAAAATATTTTTTCAGTCGATATTTTTAAGCTTCCTGTTTTTTATGGAAGCTTTTGCAGCTGAAAGCGGTGGAATGCCTCAATTAAATCCTGAGTTTTGGGTTTCTCAAATTTTTTGGTTAATCATTACTTTTGGAATTTTATATGTTGTTTTATCTAAACTTATACTTCCAAAAATAAGTGCCAATCTAGAAACTAGAAAATCTCAAATTTTAGAAAATATTGAGGCTGCTGAAAAGAAAAGAGAAGAGAGTGAGCAAAGAATTGAAGAATATGAAAAGATAGTACAGGACAGTAAAAATGAGGCGAAAAACTATTTTAAACAAGCTAGAGAAAAAGTCCTGAAAGATATTGGTATAAAAAAAGAAGCACTAGATAAAGAAATTGATGAAGAGGTTAATAAAGCAGAGATTGAGATAAAAAGTTTTAGAGATAATGCACCAGAAAAAATCAAGAAGATTGCTGAAGAGACTTCTTCAGACTTGCTGCAGGAACTAATAGGAGCTGAAGTTAACAGTAGTAGTATTTCTGCAATAGTAGAAGATCTTTCAAGAAAAAAAAATGGATGAATATTATGGTAATTGATGCAACTTTCTGGGTAGCAATATCCTTTTTGATATTTATAGGAGCTTTAGTTTATTTAAAAATACCTCAAAAAATTAATGAACTTTTAAATAAGCTTATCCTTGATATTAAAAATGAAATAGATGAAAGCGAAAAGCTAAGACAAGAAGCGAAGGTCTTACTAGATAGTGCTCAAAATAAACTTGATACCGCACAAACAGTAAGCAATGATATTTTGCAACAAGCCAAAAAAAATAGTGATCACCTTATAATTGAAATGAATGATAAATTTCACAAATCTTCAGAAATTAAAAAGAATTTAGCAGAAAATAAAATTTCACAAATGAAAGAAGCTGCACTTAAAGAAATAAAAGATGTTTCAATTAAAATTGCCGTTGATTCAGTTAAAAAAATTATTAATACCTCTGTTGATAAATCAAAGCTTGATGGTCTTTTTGAAAAGAACCTTGAAGAAACAAAAATAGCTTTAAAAAAAATAAGCTAATAATTACCTTACAATTTTTTAAAAAAACTATAAATTAACTCAATGAAATCTATTGTCATTGGTTCTGGATTTGGTGGTATAGCTGCAGCACTAAGATTAAAAGCCAAAAATCATAAAGTAACTTTAATTGAAAAACACCCTGACTTGGGTGGAAGAGCTAGAGTATTTAAAAAAAATGGTTTTACTTTTGACGCTGGACCAACAGTAATTACTGCACCACATCTAATTGAAGAGCTTTTCACTTTATTTAATAAAAAGTCTCAAGATTACATAAAACTCACTCCTTTGAAAACTTGGTATAGGTTTATTTATGAAGATGGAGGTGTATTTGATTACTCTGGTGATGAAGATCAAATGAAAAAACAAATTAAAAAAATAAACAAAGATGATGTTAAGGGTTATGAGCAGCTTGTAAAATTCACAAAAAAAATATTTGATAAAGGCTTCACAGAACTAGCTGATGTTCCATTTGATAAACCACTTGTGATGATGAAACAATTGCCCTCTTTACTAAAACTTAAAAGCTATAAATCAGTTTATTCATTAGTTTCTTCATACATAAAAAATGAAAAATTAAGACGTATGCTAAGTATGCATCCTCTTTTAGTTGGCGGAAACCCCTTTACAACAACATCAATATACGGATTAATTCTATATCTCGAAAAAAAATGGGGCATACATTATTCAATGGGTGGAACTGGGAACATAATCAATGGCTTAGAAAAATTAATGATTGAACAAGAAATTGAATTAATCAAAGGACATGAAGTAACAGAAATAATTTCAAATAATGGAAAAATTAGTGGAGTAAAATTAGATAATCAAAAAGAAATACATTCAAATAATGTAATATGTAATGCTGATCCTCCTGCTGTATATGAAAAACTTCTAAGTCTAAATAAAACAAGCTCTCTATTTAAATGGAAACAAAATCGAATGCAGTATTCTATGGGTCTATTCGTTTACTATTTTGGAACAAAAAAAACATACCCAGATGTTGAGCATCACACAATCAAATTTGGTGATAAATATAAAGAACACCTGAGTGATATTTTTGATAATAAAAAATTAAATGATGACATAAGTTATTACCTTCATAGACCATCAGCTACAGACAAATCAATGGCACCTGAAGGAAATGATTGTTTTTATGTTCTTGTGCCCGTTCCAAACAATCAATCCAAAATTGATTGGAAAATTGAAGGTGAAAAAATGAAGAATTTAGTAATAGATAAAATGGAAAAAGCATTACTTCCTAATCTTAGAGAGAATATTATTGAAGATTTCTATTTAACACCAGATTATTTTGAAAATGAATTGAATACTAAATTTGGATCAGGTTTTTCGATCCAACCCAAATTTACACAATCTGCATATTTTAGATTTCATAATAAATCAGAAATTTATGATGGTTTGTATTTTGTTGGGGCAGGAACACATCCTGGCGCAGGTGTTCCTGGTGTGCTATCCTCAGCAAAAGTTCTAGATAAGATTATATAATGTCTAATAAAAATTACCTGTCTATTTACGCAAAGTCATTTAATTGGGCTGGTTTCTTTTTACCAAAAAAAACCTATCAAAAGTGTTCGACTTTATATGATTTTTGTAGAACTGTAGATAATATTGCAGATGACAATGACGAATTAGATATTAAAAAAAAAAATCTATTAGTTTTTAAAAATGATTTTCTTAATAAAAACTATAATAATAAAATAATTAAGAATATGTGGGATCTTATGGATCATCATTTAATTTCAATAAAAATTATTGAAGACTTATTTGATGGTGTTGAATCAGATTTAAATAAAAAAGTTCAATTAAATAATAAAAAAGATTTACTAATTTATTCTTACAGAGTTGCTGGCACAGTAGGCTTGATGATGGCAAAAATTTTAAATGTTAAAGATGACAATTCAATGAAAGCTGCCATAGATTTAGGCATTGCAATGCAGCTAACAAATATTTCCAGAGATGTTGTAGAAGACTCAAAGATTAATAGATTTTATATTAAGAATGATTTTGAGACAATAAGCGACACATTAGCTTTAGCTGATTTATTCTATAAAAGTTCTTTTATAGCAATAAAGGAAATACCCTTTAAGTTTAGATTTGCAATACTTGTAGCTAGAAGGGTTTATAAAAAAATAGGTGATAAAATTTTAAGAACAAAGAATATAGAAAATTATAATAAAGCAGGTAAGATTTATGTAAATAGTATTGCAAAAATCTGTCAGACCATTTTTTCTGTATTAGACTTAGCAACACTTTTTTTAACAAAACAAAAAAGTGGTTATATGAATAATGAACACTTTTTAATTAGTGAGGAAATAGATTTAAATGAAAGAATTTGACTATATAATTATTGGTGGTGGTTGTGCTGGGCTATCTTTGGCATACGAATTAGAAACGCATAATAAACTTAAAGATAAAACATTAGCAATTATTGAGCCTAGATTAGACTACAAGAGGGATAAAACTTGGTCTTTCTGGAAAACAACAAGCCATAACTTTGAAGATTGTGTAAAAAAGAGTTGGGATAATTTTTCTATAAATATACCGAATAAAACTAAATTTTTTGAATGTAATAAACTACCTTATCAATCAATTGATAGTGGACTATTCTATAAAAAAATAAACTCTACACTGAAGCAGAATCATAATATCAAATTTTATAAAAATATTAATGAGGTAAACTTAAATAACTCCTTAATTTTTAATAGTGTTCCATCAATAGATTCTAAAAAGAATAAACTTTGGCAACACTTTAAAGGTATTGAGATTGAAACTGCTAATGATGTTTTTGATGAAAAAATCATGAATTTAATGGACTTTGATTGCCCACAACGTAACAGTGTTCATTTCTTTTACACATTGCCTTATAGCAAAAATAAGGCTTTAGTTGAAACCACCTGGCTATCTAAAATGAATAATGATCTAGAAATGAATTATGATGAGCAATTAAAAGATTACATTGAAAATCATTTAAATATTAAAAATTACAAAATTAATTATAAAGAAAATGGTGCTGTACCACTATTTTATCCATCAAATATTAATGAAAAAAATAAAATAAATATTGGCACTGCTGGACACATGACCAGATTAAGTACTGGGTATACTTTTCTGAATATCCAAGACCACAGTAGATATTTAAGGGAAAATATCAATAATATTAATAAAATTAGAAGATATGAAATTAAAAAAAAGTATCAGTTTCTAGATAAAATATTTTTAAGAGTTTTAAGCAATCATGCTAAACAAATGCCAAATATATTTTTCAATATGTTTAATAACTCTCCTGAAACTGTAATTAAATTTCTATCTAATAAGAGTAATATTTTTCAAGATTTATTAATAATTCTTAAAATGCCTAAATGGTTATTTATTAAAGCCCTTTTAAAATAAAATGTATAGTCTGATAAACAAAATTAATTTCTATCATTCAATTATCTTTTTTATTTTTTCATGTTTTATTGCCTTGATTGTTAATCGATTTGAAAACTTAATCATCTCTCCAGTGGTGTGTTTATTTTTTATTCTTTCAATCGGAATTTCACATGGTGCACTAGATAATAAAAAAGGTAAAAAACTTAGCCAGTTATATAATATAAAAAAATCTTATTTCTTTTATTTAATATATTCCCTTATTGGGATTGGTATCATTATATTTTGGTTATTTTTTCCAACTGTGTCTCTTATTTTATTTTTAGTTGTTGCCTCATATCATTTTGGCAAAGAAGATACAGAATTTTTGATAAACAATAAAAATGTATCCAATCTAATTCTTTATTTCTTAAAAGGTTCTCTAATAATCGTTGCACCACTAATGTTTCACTTTGTTGAAACAATTAATATTTTTAAATTACTTTTAGTAGAAAATGAAAAGTTTTATTTATTCTTAAACTTTATTGAAGATAACAGTATATTACTTTTTGCTTTATCTATTTCCTTACTTTCTAGTATTTATTACTTTTTGAAAAATTTTAAAATTATGAATATTTTGATATTTTTAGATTTTTTTTCTATTATTGTTCTAAATTATTTTTTAACTCCACTAATTGCCTTTACAGTATACTTTTGCTTCCTACATTCATTCCGACATTCAATTTCGTTGATAGCAGAGCTTAATGAAAAAAGTTTTAAAATTGGTGCTATAACATTTACTAAAAAAGCTATGCCACTTACAGTTTTAACTGCAATTTTATATGTCATAAGCTTATATTTCCTTTCTAATTTCTATCAATTAAATGATGCCATATTAAAAGTTATATTTATTGGTTTGGCGTCTTTAACCTTTCCTCATATATTGCTTGAGTATCTTTTAGAAAAAAATGAAAAATAAAGAAATTAAAGTATTGTTATCTGCTCCAAGAGGTTTTTGTGCTGGGGTAGAAAGAGCAATAGAAATAGTTAAAAAGAGTATTAAAAAATATGGTGCACCAGTTTATGTGCGACATGAAATAGTACACAATAAATATGTAGTAGATAGTCTTAAGGCAATAGGTGCAATTTTTGTTGAAGAGTTAGAGGAGATTAAAGATAAAACTAGACCAGTAATTTTTTCTGCACATGGTGTACCAAAATCAGTACCTCTAGAAGCTGATAGCTATAAAATGGAATATATAGATGCTACTTGTCCTCTTGTCTCAAAAGTTCATAGAGAGGCAGAAAACCTTCACAAAGCTGGTTACCATATTATTCTTATAGGGCATAACAATCATCCAGAAGTTATTGGCACTATGGGGCAATTACCAGAAGATACGATCGATTTAATTCAAGATGAGCATGATGTTGAATTATATGAATTAGATAATAACGAAAAAATTGCATATGTTACTCAAACAACTCTGTCTGTTGATGACACTAAAAATATAATAAAAGCTCTTAAAAAAAAATTCCCACAGATTAAAGAACCATTTAAAGAAGATATTTGCTATGCAACTACTAATCGTCAATCAGCTGTTAAAAATATCGCCAAAAAATGTGATATGTTTTTTGTTTTAGGAAGTAGAAATTCTTCAAATTCAGTTCGTTTAGTTGAGGTAGCAGAACAAACTGGCTGCCAACACGCTGAACTAATTCATTCAGAGAGTGTAATTCCTTTTGAAAAAATAAAAAATTGTAAAACAATTGGTGTTTCATCTGGCGCATCAGCACCTGAAGTTTTAGTTGAAAATTTCATTAATAAATTAAAAGAAAATTTTAAAATAAAAATTGAGGAAGTTGAAATTATCAAAGAAAATGTTGTTTTTAAAATTCCTGCAAAATTAAATTAGATGGCTGTATACACTAAAATAAATAGTAAAGATCTTCTATCACTAAGTAGAGATTACAAGTTAGGAAAAATAATCAAATCTGAAGGAATTAAAAAAGGTATAGAAAATACAAACTACTCATTAAAAACAAGTAAAAAAAAATTTATTTTAACAATTTTTGAAAAGAGAGTTCAGAAAAAAGATTTACCTTTTTTTATGAACTTAATGGAAAAACTAAATCGAAAAAAAATTATTTGTCCAAAACCATTAAAGAATATTGATGGTAAGTACTTAAGTAAAATTCAAAATAAACCCTCTAGTGTTGTGACTTTTTTAAAGGGAAAAGATAAGGTGACTCTTAATTATAAAAATTGCTTTGATGTTGGGAAAAATATTGCAAAATTCCACAAGGCTGGAACTAGAATAAAACTATATAGGCAGAACTCTATGTCTATTAATAAATTAGATGGTTTATTAAAAAGTATAAAGTTTACATCTAGTAAAATAGCTCCAAAACTAAAACCTACTCTTAACGTATGCTTAAAAGATATTAAAAATCAATGGCCAAAAAAATTACCAAGTGGAATTATTCATGGAGATTTATTTATAGATAATATCTTTTTTAATAAAAATAAATTTTCTGGATTTATTGATTTTTATTTTTCAAGCAATGATTTTCTGATGTATGAAATTGCAATTTGTATAAATGCCTTATGTTTTGATAAGAAAAAAAATTCTTTCGTAATGAATAATAAAAAAATTAGATACTTGATTGATGGATATGAAACTATAAGAGCTATTTCAAAAAAAGAGAGAGACTCATTAAATATATTATGTAGAGGGGCAGCTTTAAGATACCTACTAACTAGAATTTATGATTATTTTAATACTCCTAAAACTGCACTAATTCAGATCAAAGAACCAAACGAATATTTTCAAAAACTAATTATCCATAACAATCTGAATGGCTACAAAGATTATTATAAATAATGATAAAAATTTATACTGATGGTTCTTGTTTAAAAAACCCTGGAAATGGTGGTTGGGCTGCAATCATCAATATTAATGATGAAATTAAAAAAATTAGTGGAAGTGTTAAAGATACAACTAATAATAAGATGGAGCTAATGGCTCCAATTAAAGCGCTTCAGGAAATAAAAGAACAGCAACCTATTGAAATTTATACAGACTCCCAATATGTGAAATTAGGTATTACTGATTGGGTGCATAAATGGATTAAAAACAATTGGCTAACTTCTAAAAAGGAACCAGTAAAAAACAAAGAACTTTGGACTGAGCTTTATGAATTAAATCAAGCTCATGAAATTAAATGGATATGGGTTAAGGCTCATGCTGGAAATATTCTAAATGAAGAGGTTGATTTATTAGCCAAACAAGCTGCTGGATTAAACTAAATTTAAAAAATTTTGAGCAGCTGAAACTTCACATGCGCCAGCATCTTCTTCTTCTTGTAATTTAATTACCTTAAGGTTGTTTATTAGCATTGTGTATCTATTTGATCTTACACCTAAGCCTCGAGCACTTTTATCAACATCAGCACCTATTGCTTTCGTAAAACTCAAAAATGGATCAGCCATCATTAAAACTTTATCTTTAACATTTTGGCTTTTTCCCCAAGCTTCCATTACAAATGGGTCATTTACTGAGATGCAGACTATTAAATCTACACCTTTTGCTTGATATTTATTATGGTTATCAACATATCCAGGTAAATGCTTGGCTGAACAAACTGATGTATAGGCACCAGGTAAACCAAATAAAACTACCTTCTTACCCTTAAAAAACTCAAAAGTATTTTTCTTAATGGGATTTCCATCTTCCATAATAAAAAATTCAGAATTAGGGATTGTTTCATTTTCTTTTAATTTCATTATATTTTTTCCTTAATGTATTGTTGAGTTTTACTTAGGTTATTTGAAATAATATCATAATTTTCTTTTTCATCCATAACATACTTTAGTTCATCAGGTAAGTCAGGTTTGATCCCTATTGATCTATCTATAGCCTCGGGAAACTTGCATGGATGGGCTGTAGCTAAAACAATGTTGTTGCCCTCTATATTAACTTTTTTTAAAGCTCCAAAACCTATTGCACTATGAGGATCTAATACAATATTATGCATGGTATGAACCTCCTTGATAATATCTAAAACCTCATTCTCATTTATACTTGCTGACAAAAAATCTCTATCAATTTTTTTTATCTTATTTTCTGGGATAATATATTTTCCTTCTTCTTTAATTCCACTCATAACTTTTTGTGTTTCACGATCATCAAAGTCATTCAAATCATAAATTAATCTTTCAAAATTACTTGCAATTTGAATATCCATACTTGGTGAATTTGTTTCTAAAACTTTTTCTGCTTCATATTTTCCTCTAGAAATTGCTCTGTGTAAAATATCATTCTGATTTGTTGCAACAATAAGTTTATTGATTGGTAAACCCATTTTTTTGGATAGATAACCAGCATACACATCACCAAAATTCCCAGTAGGTACTGAAAAGTTAATTGGCCTATCATCTTTAATCTGGAAATATGTATAAAAATAATAGACTGATTGTGCGATAATTCTTGCCCAATTTATCGAGTTAACTCCAGACATATTAATTGAATTAGAGAATTCCTTATCTGCAAACATTGATTTAACTAAGTTTTGACAATCATCAAAGTTACCTTCTATCGCTATATTAAAGACATTTTTTTCCTTAACAGTTGACATTAGTTTTCTTTGAACAAGTGAAACTTTGTTATGTGGGTGAAGAACAAATATATTCATATTCTTTTTTCCCTTAATTGCATCTATAGCAGCGGCACCTGTATCTCCTGATGTAGCAACAATAACATTTATATTTTTATTATTTTTTTTTTAGATAATGCTCATAGAAGTTTCCTAATAATTGCATTGCAATATCTTTAAAGGCTAGCGTTGGGCCATGGAATAACTCTAAAAGTCTAACATCACCTACTTTAATTAAAGCTACCGCATTATTTTTTCTGAATACTGAATATGATTTATCAACAATATCTGATAATTCACTCTCAGACATAAAATCTCCAATATAAGGGTAGATTATTTTTTTTGCTAATTCCTGGTAACTTAAGCCACTTAGCGACTCAAGCTCCTTAGTGCTATATTTTTTGACTTCTTTTGGAATAAATAGACCACCATCATCTGCAAGTCCTTTAATAAATACGTCCTCAAAACTGTACTCTTTTGAGTTATCTCTAGTGCTTATATATTTCATCTAATAATATTTTCTTCTAAAATATAAATATAGTATAAAAATTGAAATCGCTAATGAAAACCAAGTCATGGCATATTTTTTATGATTATTTGAAATATTTGCAGTGATCAATTTTGGCTTGGGTAATTCATTGTTTCCTGAGAGATAAATAACATAAGGTGAAAACTTTTTACCTGTAAATTTGAACACATCATCTCTATCAAGAGTAAACCAATAATTATCTAAAATATTATTTTCAGGTTTAAACCTGTTTGCTTTTGTTTGTTTTTTTAAAATACCAACAATATCATTTTTATCAATTATATCGATAATTTTACTATTCTTCATATCAAAAGGTATCCACCCTCTATTTAATAGATAGTCATTATTTCCTATTTTTAGAGGATTAATAACTTCAAAACCAGGTTTTCCTTTTTCATTTAGATTGTAAAGATAAATTTGTTTTTCAAAATCAATTGACCCATTAGTTTTAATTTTTAAATAGTTTTTGATTGTACTACTGGATAAGTTAACCGGTTCATCTTTAAGTGAAGTTTTTATCTGATTGATTAATTCTAATTTCCAATTAAGTCTGACAATCTGCCAGCTACCAAGAGCAATAAAGACAGAAATAAAAAAAAATACGAAAATAGAAAATAAAAATTTATATCTCAAGGGCTAAAAATTAACTTCCCCAAATATAAATAGCAGCAAATAAGAATAGCCACACAACATCCACAAAGTGCCAGTACCAAGCAGCTGCCTCAAATCCAAAATGATGTTCTTCAGTAAAGTGACCCTTTCTTGCTCTCATTAAACATACTGCTAGAAATATAGTACCAATAATAACATGGAAACCATGAAAGCCTGTTGCCATATAAAACACTGAACCATATATGTTACCTGCAAAATCAAAAGTTGCATGCTGGTATTCATAAATTTGCAATAATGAAAAAGAGAAACCAAGTACTACTGTAAGAACTAGTCCTTGAATAAAACTTTTTCTATCACCCTCAAGTAAAGCATGGTGAGACCATGTTACTGTCGTTCCAGATAAAAGTAGAACTAATGTATTAATTAGTGGAATATCCCATGGATCAAAGGTTACAATATCTTCAGGCGGCCATATTCCCCCAATTGCTAAAGATGGAAATAAACTTGCATCAAAATATGCCCAAAACCATGCAACAAAAAACATAACTTCTGAAGCAATAAATAATGTCATTCCATATCTATGATGAATTTGTACTACTGGTGTGTGGTGACCTTGATGTTCTGCTTCAATAACAACATCTCTAAACCACATATATGTCCCATAAAGTAGTAATGCTAAACCTAGATACATTCCCCAAGAAACTTCGCTATGCAAATAATAAACCGAGCCTATTGCTAAAACTAAACATGAAAATGAAACGTATATAGGCCAAGGACTTGGGTCTACTAAATGATAATCGTGTTTTTTTTCTGCAGACATTTTTACAATTTTGATTGGTTATAGTAATCTGATGAAAAAAAAGTATAGGACATAGTTACATCTTTAATATTTTTAGTGTTGGGATCATTTACCATTTCTGGATCCAAATAAAAAGTCATAATATAAGTAGCTTTTTCACCTGCTTTTAAAGCCTGCTTTTCAAAACAAAAACACCCTAATTTACTATAATATTTACCAAACGATGAAGGTGATACATTGAAAGCAGCAACTCCATAAGTAGTTTCATTCCCATAATTTTCTACTTCAAATTCGATTCGATTCACCTGACCAATCTTAACATCCATAACATTTGTTTTTGCTTTAAAGTTCCAAGGAAGTGTATTTACATTTGTATCAAAACGAACACTAACTTTTTGATCTAAAACTATTAGTGGTGCTTCTTTTGATATTTGAGTTGTTCCACCAAATCCTGTAACTCTGCAAAATATGTCATATAAAGGTACTGCAGCAAATGAGAGTCCTAGCATAAGAAAAAAGATTCCAGCTAAAAGAATTGGAGTTAAGGTTTTATTTTTCACTATATTGATCTATCGAAAACACCCGTATTATAGAGAGTAAAAAAAAACAGAAATACCATAAATCCTAATATTGCTACTGCTGTTAAAATATTTTTTCTCTTAGTTTTTTTATCTGGTATCATCATAATATCTTATCTATCAAAAAAATAACGAATATCAAAAATAAATATAAAATTGAATATCCAAATATTGTTTTTGCCTTCTTGGGGTTAAATTTATTTTTTTTATACATATAAAGCTCAAAACATAAAAAGTTATAATATAATGTAAGCATCAAAGCTGGTACTAAAAATACTAGTCCAACAAAATCTATTGCATAAGGTAAAATAATCGTTGGCAACATTAACAATGAATAAACTAAAATATTTATTTTAGTACTCTCTATCCCATTAGTTAATGGAAGCATTGGAATTTTTGCCTTCTTGTAGTCATCTGATTTATAGAGGCTTAACGCCCAAAAGTGGGATGGCGTCCAAAAAAATATAATAAGAAAAAAAGTTATCGGCTCTAGAGACAGTGAGTTAGTCGCAATAGTCCATCCAATTACTGGCGGTAATGCTCCTGCTGCTCCTCCAATTACGATATTTTGTGGTGTTTTTCTCTTCAACCAAATTGTGTAAATAAACACATAAAATAAAATTGTAAATAATAATAACGCTGCTGAAATTGTGTTTGCATAATAATCTAATGCAATTACTGAAAAAAATGAAAGTGATGTTCCAAAAATTAGAGCTTGGTTTTTATTAACCTTTCCCATTGGAATTGGTCTTAAGCAAGTTCTGGTCATTAATGCATCAAGATCAGATTC
The DNA here is from genome assembly GCF_047722545.1 of Candidatus Pelagibacter sp. Uisw_121. Taxonomy (GTDB): domain Bacteria; phylum Pseudomonadota; class Alphaproteobacteria; order Pelagibacterales; family Pelagibacteraceae; genus Pelagibacter. The sequence continues at coordinate 1,089,807 of NZ_CP159816.1, forward strand.
GTACCACATATTTAGAGCACCAGCAGCTCCTGCTCCGATTGAAACTAAAAGAATTGCAATCATTGCATCTTTTGTTGAAACTACAGTAGGTGCCATTAAAAGTCCTACGGCACACGTAAAGATTACCAAAGACATTACTCTTGGCTTCATTAGTTTAAATAATTCAGAAAAATTAAACACATTCTCCTGACTTAAGTTTCTATTTTTTAATTTAGAGTTAATCATTAATATTTAATATAGAAAAAGCTAAAACTTTACTAACTAGAAACTTTTTCAACACCATCTGGATCTTCAAATTTTGGTAATTCTTCAAAAGTATGAAAATTTGGTGGTGATGGTACAGTCCATTCTAAAGTCGTAGCACCTTCACCCCAAGGGTTTTGAGCTGCAGCTTTTTTCTTAGAAAAAGAATAAATTAAGTTAACAAAAAATACTAATAAACCACCAACTGCTATGTATGAACCAACTGATGAAACGTAATTCCATCCCGCAAATGCATCTGGGTAATCAGCATATCTTCTTGGCATTCCCGCTAAACCTAAAAAATGTTGAGGGAAAAATACCAGGTTAACTCCAATAAATGTTAACCAAAAATGCATTTTTCCTAAAGTTTCAGAATATTCGTAACCGGACATTTTACCAAACCAGTAGTAAAATCCAGCAAAGATTGCGAATACTGCTCCTAAAGATAATACATAATGAAAGTGAGCAACCACATAATAAGTATCATGCATTGCAGTATCAACACCTGCATTTGCAAGCACAACGCCTGTTACTCCACCAACTGTAAATAAAAATATAAAGCCTAATGCCCATAGCATTGGAGTTTTAAATGAAATTGATCCACCCCACATTGTTGCAATCCATGAAAATATTTTAATACCTGTTGGTACTGCAATAATCATTGTTGCTGCTATAAAATATGCTTTAGTATCAGTGCTTAAACCAACGGTATACATGTGGTGAGCCCAAACAACAAAACCTACAACACCAATTGAAACCATTGCATAAGCCATTCCCAAATATCCAAATACTGGTTTTTTAGAAAATGTTGAAACAATATGACTGATCATTCCAAAGCCAGGAAGTATCAAAATATAAACTTCTGGATGACCAAAGAACCAAAATAAATGCTGGTACAAAACAGGATCTCCACCTGTTTGAGCATCAAAAAATGCTGTTCCAAAATTTCTATCCGTTAAAAGCATTGTAATTGCACCAGCTAAAACTGGTAGTGATAATAACAATAAAAATGCTGTAACTAGAACAGACCAAGCAAACAAAGGCATTTTGTGCAAAGTCATACCTGGCGTTCTCATATTCAAAATTGTTGTAATAAAGTTAACTGCTCCTAAAATTGAAGAAGCTCCAGCTAAGTGTAAACTTAAAATAGCAAAATCCATAGCAGGTCCTGGTTGTCCAGCTTTAGAAGACAAAGGTGGATATAAAGTCCATCCTCCACCAACACCTTGTTGACCTGGAGGGCCATCTACAAAAATTGAAAGTAATAATAAAATAAATGAAGCTGGTAATAACCAAAATGAAATATTATTCATTCTTGGAAAAGCCATATCAGGTGCACCAATCATGATGGGTACAAACCAATTACCAAATCCACCAATCATTGCAGGCATCACCATAAAGAAAATCATTATTAATCCATGACCAGTAACCAACACATTATATAAGTGATAATTTCCACCTAAAATTCCATCACCAGGGTGCATTAATTCAATTCTCATTAATACTGAAAAAGCTGTTCCAATAATTCCTGCAAAAATTGCAAAAATTAAATACATTGTTCCAATATCTTTATGGTTAGTTGAGTAAGCCCAACGTTTCCAACCAGTTGGTGTGTGATGATCGTCTTGTGATGCTGTTTGTGTATACATTTTTATTTACTCGCTAGTTTTTTATATTCATTTTCTGTAATTGGCTCATTTGCAAATTTCATTTTAGCTTCTGTTAACCATTGTGCATATTCTTCGTCTGTCACAACTCTTACTGTGATCGGCATAAAAGCATGTTGTATTCCACATAACTCAGAGCATTGACCATAATATGTTCCTACTTTTTCAGCTTTAAACCAAGTTTCATTTATTCTTCCTGGAACGGCATCTCTTTTAACTCCAAAAGATGGTAATGCCCAAGCATGCAATACATCATTAGCTGTGATCAAAACTTTAACCACTTTATTAACTGGAACAACAATTTCATTATCAACAGTTAGTAATCTTGGTTGATTTTCTTTTAATTCATCTTCTTTGATCATGTACGATTCAAAAATAATATTTTCATCAGGATATTCGTATCCCCAGTACCACTGATAACCAACAGCTTTAATTGTTACATCGACTTTTGGAATCGTATCTTGCTTGTATAAAAGTTTAAATGATGGAACTGCCATTACGATTAAAATTAAACATGGAACTAATGTCCACAAAACTTCTACTGCAACATTATGAGTAGTTTTTGATGGATTAGGATTTTTTGATTCTCTAAATCTTATACAAGTATAAATCATAAGAAATAAAACAAAAACAGTGATAGCAATAATTATTGGAAGTAGAATATTGTTGTGAAAACTAACAATTTCACTCATTCCTTGAGATGCAGAATCTTGGAAGCCCAACTGCCAATTTTTAGGTTGATTAGCCCATGCATGAGTTGATAAAATTGTAGCTAGAACTGTAAATAAAATTTTTTTCATTTGTTACACACTATATAAAGTGTCTTTTTAAAAATTACACTTTTGTTTTAGCGACAAAATATCAATTTATAAAGTAATTTACAATTGATAGTGCTGAAATTACTGCAGTTTCAGACCTTAATATGTTTTCATTTATCTTAATTGGCTGAACATCCATAAATCTAAGAATCTCCTCCCTTTCTTCCTCTGAAAAATCACCTTCTGGACCAATAATTACGCAAGTTGGATTGCTAGTTAATTTTGCCAAATTTAATTTTTTATTTTGAGAATTTAAATCAGTAAATATTAAGTCCATCTTTTCATTATTTAAAAAACTTTTTAATGATTGAGGGTCTTCAATAGATGGAACATTAATACGATTAGATTGCTCAGCAGCTTCTATAATTACTTTTTCTAATCTATCTTTGTTTATTTTTCTAACAATTGTTCTGTCAAATATTATTGGTAAAAATTTTGTAACACCAAGCTCTGTTGCTTTTTGAATCATAAAATTAAAGTAGTTAGATTTGATAGGTGAAAAAGCTAACCACAATTCTTTTACATTTTTTTTTTGTCTTAATTGTTTTTTAATATTAAATTCAACTATACTTTTTGAAATAGTTAAAATTTTTGCTTCCCACTCTCCACTGCTATTAAATAAAGAAAAAACCTCACCCACTTTAACCCTCATCACTTTATTTACATAGTGAGATTGTGATTTATCAAGCTTAGCTGTTAAATTAAGTGATAAACTTTCTTTAAAAAATAATCTAATATTACTCATTAATGTTAAGTTAATTTATGAAAAATATTAAAGCAATAATTTTTGATGCATATGGCACTTTATTTGATGTCAATTCTGCTGCAGAAAAATGTAAAGATAAAATTGGCGATAAGTGGGAAGGTTTTGCAAATTACTGGCGAACTACTCAACTTGAATACACTTGGCTTAGAAGTCTAATGAATAGACATAAAGACTTTTGGCAGGTGACAGAAGATAGTTTAGATAAATCAATGAAAGCATTTGAAATAGATGCTTCTATGAAGAATGAATTATTAAATCTTTATAAGGTACTCTCACCTTTTCCTGAAGTACCTGAGGTTTTAAAAAAATTAAAAGGAAAAAATTATAAATTAGGCATTCTTTCTAATGGTACACCTTCTCTTCTTAATGAGTTGGTTAAGAGTAATAATTTAGATAATATATTTGATGATATTTTTTCAATTGAAGAAGTTGGAATTTATAAACCAGATTCGAAAGTTTATGACTTACCAATTAAAAAATATAAAATACAAAAAGAAGAAGCTGCATTCTTAAGTGCAAATACTTGGGATGTATCTGGTGGTGGAAATTATGGCTACAGTTCTATTTGGGTGAACAGAAATAATAATATTTTTGATAACCTTGATTACAAACCTAAAGATGAAGTTAAAAACTTAAAACAGCTGCTTGATATTATCTAATTCTATTTTCTTCAAAATTCTTATTTAGCTTTACTGAAATAGTTCGAGTATTTCTTTTATTCCACTCTGAAAAAGATCTTAAGATAGGCATAACCGAAAAGCCAAATTCAGTGAGTGAATACTCAACTTTTGGGGGCATTATTCGAATAACATTTCTATTAATCATTCCATCTCCCTCTAACTCCTTAAGCTGCTTGGATAACATTTGTTGTGTAATGGTTTTCAATCCTTTTTTAAGTTCACCGAATCTAATTTTTTTACTTTGCAGCAAACTAAACAAAATTCTAATTTTCCATTTACCTCCAAGAAAGTAAACGGCTCTTTCAGCTGGACAATCTATTAAGTTTTTCATGGTATGTTTTTATATACTAGTATGATTATTTTGCGTTATTGCATTATTCATAACAAGGCACTATGTACAAGTCAAACAAATTGAAAGGGTAAATATGAATAATGGAGAAAGAGCAGGTGAAAGTGCAATCGCTGTTGAAGTTGAAAAAGATAAATCTTATTATTGGTGTTCATGTGGAAAAAGTACAAAGCAGCCTTTTTGTGATGGATCACATAAAGGTACAGATTTTACACCTCTGGCATACAAGGCTGAAGAAACTAAAAAAATGTTTTTTTGTGCTTGTAAACAAACTAACAATCAACCATTTTGTGATGGATCACATAATAAAAAATAAAGGATAAAATGCAAAATTTAAATAATAAAGTTAATAATTTTTTTTCTAACATAGATGGATTAGCCTCTTTATTTTTTACATTTGGAATAGGGATAGCTTTTACAATTCATGGCTTAGGTAAATTTCCTTTACCTCCTCAAGGATTAATTGATTATTTTAACTTATCACCTGTACTAGCATCAACTGTTGCTATATCTGAGTTATTGACTGGATTGGCATTGATAATAGGTGGTTTTATTAAAAATCCTTTTGGAAATATACTCACAAGACTATCAGGACTAAACATAACTATCTTAATGATAACTATACTGATCTTTGCTCACAAAGACTGGTTCTTCACAACAAAACTATTTACCAGTGAACAAATATTTCTTTTAATTGGTGGAGTTTATTTTTTAATTAAAGGTAATCGAACATAAATATGAGCCAAATCGAAGTAGAAAAAATAATAGAACCAGTTGCAGCATCAGATGGTGCTGGTGTTAAATTAAAAAGAAGTATTGGCACTCACCTTATTGATTACCACGATCCTTTTTTAATGTTGGATGAATTTGGTTCTGAAAATAAAGATGATTACATTGGTGGTTTCCCTCCTCACCCTCACAGAGGAATTGAAACAGTAACTTATATGTTAAGTGGTGAATTTGAACATGAGGATAGCACTGGTGCTAAAGGTAGAATGTCTTCAGGAGATGTTCAGTGGATGAAAACTGGTGGTGGAATAATTCATTCAGAAATGCCTGCAATGACCGAAGGCAAGCTGCATGGGTTTCAATTGTGGGTAAATATGCCAGCAAAATTAAAAATGAACAAACCTGAATATATTTATATTGATGCAGATAAAATGAGCACTCATAAAGATAATGAAAAAACAGTTAAAGTAATTGCAGGAAAGTTTGAAAATGCAGAAGGACCTGTTAAGGGCCATAACGTTGAACCTGTTTACTTTGATGTGGAGATTGAAGAAGGTAAAGAGTTTAATTTTGTTCTTCCCTCAACACATAATTCTTTAATTTACTTAATTGATGGAGAAATCAAGGTTGGAGATCAAAACCATGACCAAGCTAAAAACTCTACTTTAATTATTCTAACTAGAGGTGAAAAATTAAAAGTATCTAGCTTAACTAAAGCCAAGTTTTTATTAATATCTGGAAAGCCTATTGGTGAGCCTATTGCTAGAGGGGGTCCATTTGTAATGAATACTAAAGCTGAGATCTTGCAAGCAGTGCAAGATTATCATAATGGTACATTTGTAAAATAATGAAAACAATTAAAATAGAAAAATTTGGTGGTCCCGAAACTTTAGAAGTTAAAGATATTGAAATCGGTAAACCAGGTCCAAAAGAAGTTCTTATAAAAAATCTATCAATTGGTCTTAACTATATTGATATTTATCACCGAACAGGCTTGTACCCTATTCCTCTTCCAAGCGGAATTGGCCTAGAGGCATGTGGAATAATTGAAGAAGTTGGTTCTGAAGTTGATCTGTTTAAAGTTGGAGATAGAGTTGCTCACTCTTCAATGCCCATTGGAAGTTATTCAGAAAAACAATTATTTCCTCAAGAAAAATTAGTTTTAGTTCCAGAGGGTATCTCAGATGAAATCGCATCATGCATTATGCTTAAAGGAATTACTTCAGAATATTTATTACACAGAGCTTACCCAATTAAAAGAGGTGACAAAGTTTTATACCACGCAGCCGCTGGTGGTGTTGGCCAAATATTATGTCAGTGGGCTAATGCATTAGGAGCTGAAGTAATTGGAACTGTTGGCTCTAAAGAAAAAGAGGCTATTGCTAAAAAAAATGGCTGTCATCATGTAATAAATTATACAGATACAAACTTTGTTGAAGAGGTAGAAAAAATTGTAGGTAAAAATGGAGTTGATGTTGTCTATGATGGTGTTGGTATTAAGACATTTGATGGATCGATTGAAACACTAAAAGTTAGAGGCATGATGGTAGCTTTTGGAAATGCCTCAGGTTACGTTGATACTATAGATGTTAAAAAACATATTAATGCAAAAGGATTATTTTTTACTCGTCCTTCTATTGCACATTACACAATGACAAGAGAAGAATTAGTTGAGTCTGCTAAAAAAGTTTTTGATGCAATTTTATCTGGAAAATTTAAAGTTGAAATTTCAAAAAAATATTCACTTGATGATGCTAAAAAAGCCCATGAAGAGTTAGAAGCAAGACTATTAACTGGCCCTGCAGTTATTATTCCTAATTAATCTAAATCTACATCCATATCAGACATATGCAATTTTAATGCATTTGTCGATACTTGAATTTCTCTCATAAAAACAATAATTGAAATCATCATCGATAAACAACAAGATCCAAAGATTATTCTTGCAGCAAAAATTTCATTTAAATAAAGGGCAAACACAGTCAGCATATTAAATAAGAAACCAAATGCAGCAAACATAATAGTCCACTTTAAAAGAACAATTCTTCCATTTAAATTTATAAACTGTTTTTTCCACTCTGGTGGAATATGACTTTCATATACGTGCTCATCATGAAGTTGTCTAATAAGCTTACTTAGTGAGTGAAATCTGTTGCTATATACGCTCATCAATAAAGGAATGGCCGGAAACATCAATGCCGTAACAGTGTAATCTATATTCATACGAATCAGTTTGATTATGAAACTAGCCTTTGTTATTTACAAGTAAATTATTATGAAACAATTAAACCTCTTTATCGAGCTAACAAGACTAAAAAGACCTATTGGCTATATGTTATTATTTTGGCCCTGTGCGTGGGGGCTAACTCTTGCTTATGATTTTTCAAAAAACTTAAGTAATTATTTTTTTTACTTGTCATTGTTTTTTTTAGGATCAGTTCTAATGCGTTCTGCTGGATGCATTGTAAATGATATTTCTGATAAAGAGTTTGATAAAAAAGTTTCTAGAACAAAAAATAGACCTATTGCGTCCAATCAAGTTTCAATAAAATTAGGAATATTTTATACTTTGATTTTATGCCTACTTGCATTTTTGGTATTAATTAACTTTAACAACTTAACAATCTTACTTGCCTTGGGATCTATGCCTCTAGCATTCACATATCCTTTAATGAAACGATTTACTTATTGGCCTCAATTATTTTTAGGAATAACATTTAATTATGGTTTAGTTCTAGGATGGACAGCAATACAGGGTGAAATAAATGCCATTGCTATTATCTTTTATCTTGGAGCCATATTTTGGACACTAGGATACGACACAATTTATGGATTTCAAGATATTAAAGATGACGAAATTATAGGTGTAAAATCAACTTCAATAAAATTCAAAAATAAACCAAAAAACTTTGTATCTATATGTTATGTTTTTCTAATTTTCTCTATTTTAATTGTGGGCTATATGATGAATTCTAATTACTTTTTTTATGCAAGCTTGTTGATAACAATTGCTCACTTATTTTTTTACCAAATTAAATCTATTAACGCAAAAAACCCATCTATGTGCTTAGAAGTTTTTAAAAGTAATAATTTAGTTGGTCTTCTCATTTTTTGTAATATTTTAATTGGAAAATTTTAATGAATAATTCAGAGATTTATAAAAGACTTTATAAAGATTACTCAAAAAAATATATTAATAAAATATTAATATCGGTTTTTTTTGGAGTCCTTGTTGCAGTAAGCACTTCTGCAATAGCTTGGCTTTTAGATCCTGCTATAAAAAAAATATTTGTTGAAAAAGACCAGTCTTTAATAGTTATAATTCCTTCATTGATAATTGTGGCATTTGCAATTAAAGGTTTTGCCCTCTATTTCGCAAAAGTGATCATGATTAGAGTTGCGGAGGAGATTAAAAAAATCCTCCAGTCACAAATGGTAAAATCTCTAATTAAAGCAGATACTCAATTAATTGATCAAAAACATTCTGGAAAATTCATTTCAAATCTTACTTATGATGTAAATCATATAACTAATATGCTCAGTACAGCAATTTTAAACATTTTCAAAGATAGCTTAACTCTGCTTGGGTTATTATTTGTAATGTTTTATCAAAATTGGAAATTATCATTGATTGCAATAATCATGATACCTGTAGCCGGTATAGCGTCAAAAACTCTTGGTAAAAGACTGGGGAAGGTTGTTACAGAGGCACAAGAAAAATCTGGTTTTTTAAATACACATTTAATCGAATTATTTAAAAACCACAAACTAATCAAAATATTTCAAAGAGAAGATTATGAAAGTAAAAGAACAGATAATCATCTAAATCAATTAAAAGATAAAAATATTAAGATTAACACTATATTTGTAAGGCTGTCACCAATCATGGAAACCTTAACTGGAATAATGATTGCAATTTTAATATTCTATTCTGGAAAACTGGCGCTTGAGGGTGAGATTGAAATAGGAAATTTTTTCTCGTTTCTTGCTGCAATGATGCTTGCATACCAGCCTGTAAGATCACTATCAACAATCAATATGGTATTAAATCAAGGTTTATCAGCAGCCAATAGAATTCTACCTATTATTGATCATAAAAATACAATTATAGATCGCGACGATTCTAAAGACATAAATATCACTGATGCATCCATTAAATTTAATAAATTAAACTTTAAATATAATTCTAATGAAGAAAACGTCTTAAAGAATATTAATATTAATATAGCTGGTGGTAAAATGACATCTTTGGTTGGACACAGTGGTTCTGGAAAATCAACAATTTTAAACTTAATACCTAGATTTTATGATGCACAATCTGGGGATATCCTGATTGATAATCAATCTATATATAAAGTCAAAATACAATCTTTAAGAGATAAGATCTCACTTGTAAGTCAAGATACAACTTTGTTTGACGATACTATAAAAAATAACATTAAATATGCAAAAGATGATGTTTCTGATGAAGAAGTAATTTCAGCAGCAAAATTTTCTTATGCAAGTGAGTTTATAGAACAATTGCCCAACAAGTATGAAACCATAATAGGTGAAAATGGAATTAGACTATCTGGTGGAGAAAAACAAAGACTATCAATTGCAAGAGCTATGATCAAAAAAAGTCCAATAATTCTTTTAGATGAAGCAACATCATCATTGGATTCTGAAACTGAAAGTAAAATTCAAGATGCGTTAAAAATATTAACCAAAGATAGGACAACTATTGTAATAGCCCATAGACTATCAACAATTTTAAGCTCTGATCAAATTTATATTATTGACTCTGGAAATGTTGTTGCAAACGGTAAACATGATGAATTATTAAATAATTCAGAACTTTATAAAAGGTTCTACGAGAAACAAATTCGTAAAGAATAATGTTTTTTTTATATCAAATAATAATAACCATAACTTTAATATTCTCTCCATTAATTATATTTTTTAGAATTTTAAAAAAAAAAGAAGATAAAAAAAGATATAAAGAAAAATTTTGTTTTCCATCAAAAAAACGTATTAGCGGTAATTTAATTTGGTTTCATGGATCAAGTGTAGGTGAACTTTTAAGTATTTTGCCTCTTGTTCAAGAGCTCGAAAAAAATAAATCTATAAACCAAATTTTAATAACTACTTCAACTTTGAGTTCTGCTCAAATATTTAAAAAATTTAACTTAAAAAAAACTGTTCATCAATTTTTTCCTATAGACTCAGTATTTTTTTCTTATAAATTTTTGAATTACTGGAAGCCAACTATTGCAATATTTGTTGAGTCTGAGATTTGGCCTAGTATCTTTAAGATTCTTAATAAAAAAAAAATTCCATTAAAACTTCTTAATGCAAGAATTACAAAAAAAACTTTTAATAAATGGAGACATGTAAAAAAATTTTCAAACTCAGTTTTTCAGAATATTTCAATTGCCTACCCTCAAAATGAAGAAACAATTATTTATCTTAAAAAATTAAATGTCTCAAAAATTAAAAAAATAGGAAACCTTAAGTTTTTTAATAATCAACAATCTAAATTTACTAAACTAGACAAAACTTTTTTAGAAAATATAAATCTTAAAAAAATTTGGTGTGCCTCAAGTACACACCCAGGTGAAGAGATAATTTGTGCAAATACCCATGTAAAGCTAAAGAAAAAATATAAAAATTTATTAACAATAATAATACCAAGACATATTCATCGTGTTAGTAAAATAGTTGATGAAATTAAAAGTTTAAATTTAAATATAGTTTTGCATAGCTCAAGACCAAAAAAATTAAATAATACAGATATTTATTTGGTGGACACTTATGGTGAGACGAAGAAATTTTATCAATCTTCTAATATAGTTTTTATGGGTAAATCAATTTCAGGGAAAGGTGGTCAAAACCCTCTTGAACCTACCAACTTAGGCTCTACTGTTTTGTACGGACCAAACGTAGACAACTTTAAAGATACTTATAAATTACTCAATAAACTAAAGGTTGCTTACAAAGTTAATGGAGTAAAAAGCTTAACTCACTCAATAGACAAATTAATTATGAATCCCAATAACAAAAAAAACTATTTAAAAATTGCAAAAATAGGAAAAAAAATACTAAATGAAACTAAAGATGAGATAAATAGTTTATTTAATAATGAAATTAAAAAAACCTAAATTCTGGGATCACAAAAAACCGACCTTTCTTTCATATCTACTATTACCTTTTTCAATAATTTTAGGTTTAATCACTAAAATAAAATCAAAACCTAAATTTTCTAGTTCAAAAATCAAAACAATTTGTGTTGGAAACATCTATATTGGAGGAACTGGCAAAACATCACTAACAATCAAGATAAAAGAAATTTTAGATAAAAATAATATCAAAGCTTGTTTTGTTAAAAAATTTTATCCCAACCAAACTGATGAGCAAAAACTACTTAGAAAAAATGGAACCTTATTTAGTAATTTAAAAAGAATTACTGCACTTAATGAAGCAATTGCAAAAGGTTTTGAAGTTGCTATTTTCGATGATGGACTTCAAGATAGCTCCATCAAATACGACTTAGAAATTGTTTGTTTTAATAATCTAAATTGGATTGGAAATGGACTTACATTGCCATCAGGACCTTTAAGAGAAAATATTAATAATCTAAAATCTTATGAAAACGTTTTTTTAAATGGAAATGAAGAAAGTCTAATTGTCATTAAAGAGCAGATTAAAAAAATTAATCCAAATATTAATATTAATTCTGGAATATACACACCGCTAAACATAAGTGAATTTGACGAAAATCAAAGTTACTTAGTTTTTTCTGGTATTGGTAATCATAAAACTTTTATAGAAATGTTGAAAAATAATAAATTAAAAATTGTAAGTAATTTAGAATATCCAGATCATTACCAATATTCAAAAAAAGATTTTGATGAAATAATAATTAACGCAAAAAAATACAATGCCCATATTATAACCACGGAAAAAGATTACTTAAGGCTAGAAAACTTTAACAGAAATGAAATTTTATATGTTAAATCAAGTCTTGATATATCAGATGAGGAAAGTCTCACAAACAAACTAATTAAATTAAATGAAAAAAATTAAATATTTTTTTGAGTTTTTAATCATATCCTTTCTTTTTATTATTTATAAATTTTTAGGATTAAAAATTTCATCTTATATCAGTGGAAAATTATTTGAAACTTTTGGTCCAATTTTTAGATCAAAAAAACTTATTAAAACGAATATTCAAAGAGCTATTCCTGAAATTAATTCATCGAAAATTAAGATCATCACAAAAGATATGTGGAATAATTATGGAAGAACATTGTCTGAATATATGTTCATTAAAAGTTTTAGAAATGATCAATTTAAATCAAATATTAACACAGAGGGTAAGGAAGTTCTTGAAAAAATAAAATTTGAAAAAAATCCAGTAATTTTTATCTCTGGCCATTTCAGCAATTTTGAATTAATGGCAATGGAAATTGAAAAATCTGGTGTAAATCTTTCAGCAATATATCGACCATTAAATAATATTTTCTTAAACGTATTAATGGAAAGAATTAGGACAAAATATATTTGCAGAAATCAAATTAAAAAAGGAACTAGTGGAGTTAGAGAATTATTAAGATTATTTAAAAAAGGCTACTCTATAGCCTTAATGATAGATCAGAGAGTTTCACAAGGGATAAAATCTAAATTCTTTGATGAAGAAGCATTCACCACAACTATCCCTGCTCAATTTATAAAAAAATTTAATTGTAAAGTGGTACCAATTTCTATTGAGAGGCATAATGATGTAAACTTTAATATTAAAATTGAAAAACCTATGGAGTTTTCAAAGAACTCCTCAACTGAAAAAATTACTAGAGAACTTAACTTTTGGTTGGAGAAAGCAATTCTAAAAAATCCAGGTCAGTGGATATGGTCTCATGATAGATGGAAGTAAGAATTTAGTTAGTTTCTTTTTTTTTATGAGCTTCTACATATGAAAAATATGGTTCTTGAAGTTCAACATTCCAATAATTAAGACTTTCTAAACTAATTAATTTCCCTGATACAACACAAATAACATGATCACCATTTTCGATAATTTCAAAGTTATTTGGTAAATATTTTAATTTTGCTAATTTTTTATTCATTTTTAGTTTATATACATCTATATGAAAGTTGGAATAATTGGAAGTGGTGGAAGAGAGCATGCTCTATGTTTATCAATCAAAAAATCACCTAGAGTTAATAAGATATACTGCTTTCCTGGTAATGCTGGAACCTCAGATATAGCGGAAAATATTGAAATTGATTTTTCAGACTTAAATAGAATTAAAGAATTTTCAATCAAAAATAAAATTAGTTTATTAATAGTTGGACCAGAAAAACCATTAGTTGATGGAATAGTGGATTTCTTTAAGAATACAGAAATAAATATTTTTGGCCCTGATAAAATTTCTTCTCAATTGGAAGGCTCAAAAATATTTACAAAAAAAATATGCGAAAAGCACAATATACCAACAGCTAAGTTTGGTATTTTTGAAAATGCTAATGGTGCAATATCTTTTCTGGACAAAACCCAGTTTCCACTTGTTGTTAAAGCTGATGGTCTTGCATCTGGGAAAGGTGTTTATATTTGTGAAAATAAGGATGATGCAAATTTAGCAATAAAAGAGGTTTTTGATGGAAAGTTTGGATTAGCAAAAAATATTTTAATTGAAGAGTTTCTTGTTGGTGAAGAGATGAGCTATTTTATTATAACCAATGGTAAAGAAATTAAAAATTTTGAAACAGCACAAGATCATAAAAGAGTCTTAGAGAATGATAAGGGGAGCAATACAGGGGGTATGGGTGCTTATTCTCCTTCACGATTAATAAACAAAAAACTTGAACAGAAAATATTAACAAAAATAATAAAACCAACAATTAAAGCTCTAGAAGAGATGGGTTCTAATTATAGAGGTTTTTTATATGCTGGACTAATGATTGTCAATGAAGAGCCATTTTTAATAGAATATAATGTAAGAATGGGAGATCCAGAGTGCCAAACTATTTTACCAAAATTAAAAACAGATTTATTAGAAATTATAGAGGCATGTTGTGATGGAAATTTAAAAAATTTAAAAATAGAATGGTTTAACCAAAAAAGTTTATGCGTAGTGCTTTGCTCGAAAGGTTATCCCGATAAATATAATAAAGATATATTGATTGAAAATTTAGACAAACTTAATTTAGATGAAGGTGATTTCTTGTATCACGCTGGAACTAAAAAGAATAATAATAAAATATATTCAAATGGAGGCAGAGTTATTAACTTTGTAAGTTTATCCTCTAGTTTTAAGGAGAGTAGAAGTAAAATATTTAATCATATTGATAGGCTTAATTGGGGTGGTGGATTTTTTAGAAAAGATATTGGACACAAGGTGATTAATGAATGAGGATAATTTCAGGTGATCTCAAAGGTAAAAAAATTCTTCTCCCTTCAGACAGGTTAACAAGACCCCTTAAAGACTTAACTAAAGAATCAATTTTTAACATAATTAACCATTCAAAGTTACTTGATGTAAAAGTTGAGAAAGCTAACGTGCTTGATTTATTTTCTGGTGTCGGTTCATTTGGTCTTGAATGTCTATCTAGACGGGCTCTATTTGTTACATTTATAGAAAACTACAAAGATGCATTAACTATTCTCAAAAAAAATATAAACAATATGAGCCAACAAAATTTCTCAAAAATCATAGAAAGGGATATTTTTTTAGAAAATACACTTAAATTATTGAATGGTAGATTTGATATTATTTTTATGGATCCTCCTTATAAAGAAAAAAAAGTGTTAAATATCTTAAATACAATCATTAAATTAAATTTATTAAAAGAAAATGGCGTTATAATAATTCATAGACATAGAAAAGAAGAAAATATATTTCCTGAAAAATTTAAAACAATAATAAACAAAAATTACGGAATTTCAAAAATTATTTTTGGTAATAATTTAGCTTAATATTTTTTTTGTTTCTTTCTTAATCAATTCAACTGAAGGCTGGTCAAAAGGATTAACATTTAAAGATCTTCCTAATAAAATAGTTTCCAAGATAAAAAAACAGAAAAGTTCACCTAGTGATTTTTCATCTCGCTTTAAAACACTAAAGCTTCTAAAGGGAATTTTTTTTGATATAAAAACTTTTTCAGTAGCAAGCATTTGGGATTGTTTAATTTTTTGTATTGATTGATTTTTTAAATATTTGTGACTTAATAAAATATTATTATTTTGCATTTTTGTGTCTCTATTATCTAGAGTGTTAAAGAATGTATAAAAACTTTTCTTTGGACCATCTAAATAGAGTTGCATCAAACTGTGATTGTCTTTTGGCATTGATGATATAACTGGTAGAAGTCCTTTTGATTTTTTACCTAGACTTTCAGCTACTAACTGTTGATACCATTTAAATAGGTTTTCTGATTGCTCATCATAGTTCAAAATTATAGATGTAAACTTACCATTATTAATAAAATTTAAAGTTGCCGTTACATTATCAACAAGATTATTTACAAAGTTTTTATTCTTAATAAGGTTGTTAAATTGTTTAAATTTATTTTCATTCAAATTCATCAATTCTGTAGGCAGCATTCCTACTTCAGATAATACAGAATATCTTCCACCTACATAATTCTTGTGTTCAAAAATTTCAGCTTTAAGTTGACTAGCTAGATTAGTTAGATAACTCTCTTTATTTTCTGTAATTACAATATTATGGTCTTTTTTTTTTGATTAATGTATTTGAGTTTACTATTGTTTCTAGAGTATTTCCAGATTTAGATATAATCAAATTTAAATTAACATTTTTATTTTGAAAATAATCTCCACTATTATTTAAATTATTTACAAACTTAAAATTTTTTTTAATTTTTTTTTTTAAAAAATCGTGAATTGCTTCTGCTCCAAGTGCAGACCCTCCCATTCCAATTATTCTTATATTGAAAAATTTTCTATATTTGGAAAGTATTTTTTTAGAATAGCTGTATTTATAATTTGGTTTTAGTGTTTCAAATAATAAAGGTTGGTCTTTTAATAAATTTTCAAAAAGTTTTTTAACTTTTTTAATTTTTTTAACTTTTTTAAAATTTTTAAAATTAATATTCTTAGTGAGCATTAATTGTTTTTAATATTTTTTAATACGAAATCCTCTGCTGTTTTATTTTTTGTAATTATGCCACTAACAGTTTCATTTTTAATGTTTAACATTTTTTGGATGTCAGTCTCTTGTCCTGACAGTATAATATTTTCATCATCATCTTTATCTTTTGGTTGAGGTAACTCTAAAAATTTCGGCGGTAAAACTAGTGGACTTTTTTTTTGCACTAAAAATTCATCACTATTTTCAGATTTATTTCCACTAAGCCCATCTTTAATTGACTGACAAGAAAGTCCAGTTAACGCTATTACTAAAATTAAAATTATATTATTTATTTTCATTTACTAAGTATTTATCAAAAATTAATTCTACCAAAATAAGGCAAATCACTCCAAAAGAAATGAAAATATCTGCTACATTAAAGATAAACCAGTGAAAATTATTTACATGTAAATCAATGAAATCTGGTACAGCAGTATAATACAACCTGTCAAATAAGTTGCCTATAGCGCCAGCAAAAATAAAAGAGAGAAAATAAACCCTTATATCCTTTGTTTTTATAATCATGAACAAAACAGCCAAGGAAATCATTGCAATAATTCCTGTAATAAAATTGTATACTTCCTTTTGCTCAAAATTCAGTAATCCAAATGCAATTCCCTTATTCCAAACTAAATATATATTTAAAAATGATGTTACAAAAATATCAACATGATTGTGTATTTCAACTAAACTTAATACGTATAACTTTGTGAGTCTATCCAGTAAAACAATAGCAACAATTACTAAACTACAGAAAATTATTTTTTTTTTTTTCTTAATTTGCATTACTTTCTAATTTGGATGTCTTTCGCATCCATCTTTGTTAATTTTCCAACAAACAGGGCATTTTTCTCCCTCTGCTTTTTTTGTTTGTACTGTAGTTTCATTACTCGTAGTTTCAATAATTTCTGCTGCAGATGTTATGCAAAGCTCAGCCATATCAGTATTTTTTATTAATTCTATTAAATTTTTATTTAAGCTTATTATAAGATTTGCTTCTAGACTTGAGCCTATTTCTTTACTTGCTCTTTTTGCTTCAATACTAACGTTGCAAATATCTCTTATCTTTTTTAACTCTTTCCATTTTTTATTTAATTGTTCATTTTGAAATGATTTTGGAAATTCCATAAATTCTTCTAAATGAATACTTTTGTTATCTTTATTTATTAAAGTAAAAATTTCCTCTGTTGTAAATGACAATATTGGTGCAAACCATTTGATAAGAGATTCAAGAATTATATTTAAGACAATAATACAATTTTTTCTTCTCTCTGCGCTTTTACTATCACAGTATAAAGCATCTTTTCTAATATCAAAATAAAACGCAGATAGGTCTACAGTGCAAAAGTTTAACAATTCCTTATAAAGATTATGAAAATCATATGATTTAAAATAGTTTTTAAAATTTTTATTTAATTCAAAAATTCTATGAAGCATATATTGCTCTAACTCTGGTAATTGATTTAAATCCAATTTTTTTATATCTACTTTTTTAAAATCATCATTTAAATTTCCTAGTAAATATCTAAATGTATTTCTAATTTTTCTATAAGAGTCTGCGTGTTGTTCTAAAATAGAATAATCAATTCTTAAATCCTCAGCATAATTAGATGATGCAACCCATATTCTTAAAATATCTGCACCATATTTTTTTAAAATATCCTCAGGTGCAATTACGTTTCCTACAGATTTTGACATTTTGAGACCTTTACCATCCACAACAAATCCATGTGATAATATCGATTCATAAGGCGCTCTACCTCTTGTTCCACAAGATTCTAAAAGTGATGAATGGAACCAACCTCTATGCTGGTCAGAACCCTCTAAATACATTGATGCTGGCCATTGAAGATCTTCTCTTTTTTCCAGAACAAATGCATGTGTGCACCCACTATCAAACCAAACTTCAACAATATCACTTATTTTTTCATAATCTTCTGCTTTATATTTATTCCCTAAAAATCTTTGAGGACTATCAGAAAACCAACAATCAGAACCTTCTTTTTCATAAATACTTGCAATATTCTCATTAACATTATCATCTACTAAAATTTCTTTAGTCGTTTTATGAACAAATATTGGAAGCGGAACTCCCCAAACTCTTTGTCTTGAAACACACCAGTCTGGTCTTGTTTCAATCATTGCTTTTATTCTTTCTCTGCCTTTGTCCGGATAAAATTTAGTGTCATCAAGAGCCTTTAACGCTTTTTTTCTCAAGCCATGGCTTTCCATTGAAATAAACCATTGTGGAGTTGCTCTATGAACAAGGGGTGCTTTTGATCTCCATGAATGCGGATATGAATGAATTAGCTCTCCATTAGATAATAACTTTTTTTGTTCTTTTAATTTTTCAATAACAATCGGATTAGCTTTGAAAATATGAGTTCCCTCAAATAAAGGAAGGTTTTTAGTATATTTACCATCACCATCTACAGTCTCTATAGCTTTTATCCCGTGTTTTAAACAAAGGTTAAAATCATCAGGACCATGACTGGGTGCACAATGAACAATACCCGTTCCCTGTTCTGTTGTAACAAATCTTGCTTCAAGCATTGGTATGTCGTAATCATAACCAAGCTCTAAAAAAGGGTGACTGCAAATTGTATCTTTAAAATCCTTACCCTTAAATTTTTTTATTTCTTTGTAACTTTTGATTTCACAATCTTTGATAACAGATTCTAGTAGAGCTTCTGCAACAACTATTTTTTTATTCTTAAAATCTCCTTCATCACTTAATTCAATTATTAAATAATCTAAGGCCTCATTATAAGCCAGTGCTTTATTTGCAGGTATAGTCCATGGAGTAGTTGTCCATATAATGACTTCTGTATTTTCTAATTCTTTTATATTTGTTTTTTTAACTGGGAAGGCTGTGTAAATTGTATCTGATTTATGATCTTGATACTCAACTTCAGCATCTGCTAAAGCAGTTTTTTCTACAGTTGACCAAAGTACAGGTTTAAACCCTCTATAAAGACTTCCTTCTTTTAAAAATTTTCCTAATTCTCTTACAATTTGGGCTTCTGCTTCAAAGCTCATTGTTGCGTAATGATTATCCCAATCTCCAACAACACCTAATCTTTTAAATTGTGTTTTGTGAACTTCAATCCATTTTTCAGCAAATTCTCTACACTCTTTTCTAAATTCTGTTATTGGAACTTCATTTTTATTTTTTTTGTTTTTTTTATATTGCTCTTCGATTTTCCACTCAATAGGTAAACCATGACAATCCCACCCTGGGACATATACAGAATCTTTACCATCCATCTGATGGAATTTTACTATTATGTCTTTCAAAATCTTATTTAAAGCAGTCCCCATATGAATATTACCATTCGCATATGGTGGGCCATCGTGAAGTATGAACTTCTCTTTACCCTTATTGGATTTTCTCAGCTCTTTATAAAGATCAATTTTTTTCCAATATTCTAAAATTTCAGGTTCTTTATTCTGTAAATTTGCTTTCATGGAGAAAGCTGTTTTAGGTAAATTTATATTTTCTTTGCTCATGTTAACTTTTTTTAGCAACTTTTAAGTCACTTTGAATTTGCTTTTTTAATTGTTCAACGTTTTTGAATTTTTTCTCTTTTCTTATAAATTTTGTGAACTCTACTGATAAATACTTATTATAAAGATTTCCAGAAAAATTAAAAATATGCACTTCTAATAAAATTTTTTTTTGATTAAAAGTTGGTCTATAACCAAGATTAGCAATCCCTTTTAGTGATTTATTTGAGTTTTTTTGTTTTACTTTAACAGCATACACTCCTGGCATCGCAATCACATAATCCTTAATATCAATATTACAGGTTGGAAAACCAATTTTTTTTCCTTGTTGCCTTCCTTTTTGAACAATTCCTTCAATTGACCAATTTCGACTTAATAACTTATTAGTTTTTTTTAATTGTCCTTTTTCTAGAAGAGAGCGAATATACGTTGAAGAAATAATTTTTTTATTTAAGATTAGTGGTTGTGGTTTTACTATTTTATAATGATATTTTTCTTCATCTTTTATTAACTGCCTAACATCTCCCTCCCTTTTATTGCCAAATCTAAAGTTATTACTAACAAATATGTATTGAGCTTCTAATTTTTTTGATAAAATTTCTTTAATAAAAAAATCAGATTTAATTGCAGAAAATTTTTTATCAAATTTTTTAGTAATTATAAAATCAACCCCTAAGTGATCTAAAATTATTTTTTTTTTGATTTGCATTTGAAATTCTAAAATTTTTAAAGTTTTTATTAAAAAACATTTTAGGCATTGGCTCAAATGTTAAAACACCAATCTTTAAATTAAATTTTTTTTTGTAAGTATTTGCTAGCTTAAATAATTTTTGATGACCTAAATGAACACCGTCAAAATTTCCAATTAAGATAATTGATTTTTTATGATTTTTTGAAATATTAAAATCTTTATACAGCTTCATCTTCTACCACTTCAATTCTGTTTGAATAAAATTTACAACAACTTCATATTTCTTTGAAATTACATCTATACCTTCTTTTTTAATTTCATCTCTATGAACTCCATTTGATATAATTAAAGCATCATAATTTAAAAAATTGGCTCCTTTAATATCTGTATTTAAATTATCACCAATAGATAAAACTCTTTTTCCTTCATTATTAATTGCTTGATTATAAACTTCAGGAAATGGTTTTCCAAAATAAATAACTTCTCCTCCCATTTTTTCAAACACAAGTGCTACAGACCCTGCACATAATTCTCTTTTTTCACCTCTATCAACAATTAAATCTGGGTTAGTACATATCATTTTCTTATTAAGATGATCTTTGAATAATTCTTTGTAATAATTTAAATCCACACCTTGTTCTTCAAATAAACCTGTGCAGAGTAAATATGAACTTTCTTTAATGTCATTAGTCTTATTTTTTTTAAAATCTAAAAATAAATCAAAATCTCTTGGTGGACCCACATGATAAAACTTTTTTTCTAAAGAATTTTTTCTTAAATAATTCAGTGCTGCTTCTCCTGAAGAATAAACTTTTTCTCTAATTTCTTTATCCATTCCCATTTTTTCTAAAAAATTATTTACTGTTTTATTGGGTCTTGGTGCATTAGTTAAAAGAACATAGTCTTTGTTTATTTTAGTGATCTCTTCTAAGGCTTCAATTGCGTTTTTATGAAGAGTTATCCCATTATGAACCACACCCCATAAATCGATATAAAAAATATCATAATTCTCTACGATCGATCTTAATCCATCACTATCTAAATTTTTAGTCATTATGGGAGGTATAACTTATAAAAAACACAATTTCTCTGGTTTTTTACCCCACATATTTTTTTTAACATCTCTTGAAATAGTTCACCTAATAGCTATATGAGTCGCATAATAAAAGGAGAATTTATGAAATTTAAACCGTTACACGATAGAGTTTTAATAGAAGTTTTAGACAGTAGTGAAAAAACTGCTGGAGGAATAATTATCCCCGATACAGCTCAAGAAAAGCCTCAAGAAGGTAAAGTGATTGCTGTTGGTGGTGGTGCAAAAACTGAAGATGGAAAACTAATTCCAATGGATGTGAAAGTTGGAGATAAAGTTCTTTTTGGCAAATGGTCAGGAACTGAAATCAAAATAGACAGCAAAGAATACAGCATAATGAAAGAGTCCGACATTATGGGTATTTCAGGCAAATAATTTAATTTAAAGGAGAAAAATAAAATGGCTAAAATTATAAAATTCGACTCTGAAGCAAGAGCGGCAATGATAAGAGGTGTTGATATCCTTGCAAACACAGTAAAAGTTACACTTGGACCAAAAGGTAGAAATGTTGTGATCGATAAATCTTACGGTGCACCAAGAATTACTAAAGATGGTGTCTCTGTAGCTAAAGAAATAGATCTTGAAGATAAATTTGAAAACATGGGCGCTCAAATGGTTAAAGAAGTTGCTAGCAAAACAAATGAGGAAGCTGGTGATGGAACAACTACAGCAACTATTTTAGCACAAGCAATTATTAAAGAAGGTGTAAAATATGTTACTGCAGGCATGAATCCTATGGATGTTAAAAGAGGAATAGATGCTGCTGTAGATCATGTTAAAGCAAGCTTAATTGCTTCAGCAAAAAAAGTTAAAGACACTGATGAAATTTCTCAAGTTGGAACTATTTCAGCTAATGGTGATAAAGAAATTGGCAACATGATTGCAAAAGCAATGCAAAAAGTTGGTAATGAAGGTGTAATCACTGTTGAAGAAGCTAAAGGAGTTGAAACTGAGTTAGACGTTGTTGAAGGTATGCAGTTTGATAGAGGTTATCTATCACCTTACTTTATCACTAACGCTGAAAAAATGACTACTGAGTTAGAAAACCCTTACATTTTATTGCATGAAAAGAAGTTAACTAACTTACAACCAATGGTTCCCCTTTTAGAAGCAGTTGTGCAATCTGGAAGACCACTAATGATTATTTCTGAGGATGTTGAGGGCGAAGCTCTTGCAACTCTTGTAGTAAATAAACTTAGAGGTGGTTTAAAAGTTGTTGCAGTTAAAGCACCCGGTTTTGGTGATAGAAGAAAATCAATGCTTGATGATATTGCAATTTTAACAGGTGGTCAGGTTATTTCTGAAGATATCGGTGTTAAACTTGAAAATGTTAAACTTACTGATCTTGGTTCTTGTAAAAGAATAAAGGTTGATAAAGATAACACTACAATTATTAGCGGCAATGGTAAGAAATCTGAAATTGAAGCTAGATGTGGTCAAATTAAACAACAAGTAGGCGAAACAACTTCTGATTATGACAAAGAAAAACTTCAAGAAAGACTAGCTAAACTTGCTGGTGGAGTTGCTGTAATCAAAGTTGGTGGCGCAACTGAAGTAGAAGTTAAAGAAAGAAAAGATAGAGTTGAAGATGCTCTTAACGCAACTAGAGCTGCTGCTGAAGAAGGTATAGTAGTTGGTGGTGGTTGTGCTCTTTTATATGCTTCACAAAGTCTTGACACACTTAAAGTTAAAGGAGACGATCAAAAAGCTGGTGTTGCATTAGTTGCTAAAGCTTTACAATCTCCTATTAGACAAATAACTTTAAATGCTGGAGTTGATGGTTCAGTTGTAGTTGGAAAATTACTTGAGCAAAATAAAAAGAATATGGGTTACGATGCTCAGAACGAAGAGTACGTTGATATGTTTGCAAAAGGTATCATCGATCCTGTTAAAGTTGTAAGAACAGCTTTACAAGATGCTGCTTCGATTGCTGGATTACTTGTAACTACAGAAGCTATGATTGCTGACAAACCAGATGATAAAGACGCTGGCGCTGGCGGAATGCCCGGTGGAATGCCTGGTGGAATGGGTGGCATGGGTGGCATGGGTGGCATGGGCATGTAATACGGTTCCTCAACCTACACTTTAAAAAGTTTAGAAAACCCTCGTTGTTAAACACTTCGAGGGTTTTTTTATTTTAATTTTTAATTTTTTTCTTAACTATAATTTCTATTTTATCAAAATCAGAATTTAATATCGCATCTTCTAATTCTGCAGAAATTTTAAATCTTTTTTTACAATTACTATTTTTTCCAAATTTTTTAAATTTTTTACCTTTTTTTTTAAATGTGTTGTCTTTTAGAAACAAATAAACTTTATTTGCTTTTTTATCATATCTATCGTGACAATTGAAAGCATCATGTCCAATTGATATAAATTCATTTTTTAGAAAAATAACTGCAGTAAATTCTGAACTATCAGTTTTTTCAATATCAAATCCCTGCTCACAATTTTCTAAAATATTATTGTAAAAAACAAGTAAGCCATTTTCACCTTCAACACACTTATTTTGAGGTGAGAAAGAAAATTTACTATCTTTAATTATTGCATTTGAATTTCTAATTTCAAAAGCATTATCTGAACCTTTGCTAGCATTAACTGATGATATAATTAAATTTAAATTCCATTTAGCATATATTACATTTTGAAGACTGCATTCAAATTTTCCACCTTTAATTGTAGAGTTTTTTGAATAAAAGATATTTAAAACAGATTCCTTATCTCGGTTACCTTTTTGATACTTCTTTAATCCACAACCTTTTTTATCACTTTTAAATTCTTTACCAGTAAAATCTTCGCTTGCACTAACAGTAAAATTAACTTTATTTTCTGCGTTAGAATATGATGTAAAAACAAAAAACATCAAAACTAGAGATATATATAAAGATATTTTTTTCATTAAAATCATTTTAACTGCTCTCCTTAATGAAGTCATCTTTTGAGTTCCTTTTGAATTTAACTCTAATTTAGATGAACATAGATGAACAATTTTAAGAAAAGATAAGTAAATTAAGACTTACTGAACTAGTGAATGAGAATGTAAACCCGTTCACTTTACTAAAAATTATAAAAAGCCCAGTTTTTACTGGGCTTTTTTTTTGTCCCAACATTTTATTAGAGCACGAAGAAAGCACGAAAAAAGCACGAAGAAAAAATCATCAAATGAGTCTATTATTTGAGACCACTTAGGCTACCAAACAATTTCAAAGTAGTAAAATAAATGTTGATTTGTTTGGGTTAGAATTCTTAGAATGAAAGTTTTAAGGTTTTTTAATCCTCTAAAGACATAATAATAGGTTTGAGAATTTTTGAGTGGTGTTTTTCTTCTATATTAAAATTTTTTTTAATAGATTATCGGTCTAATAAAATTTTTGAATTTGGCAAAATAAATATAAGTGAATAAAAACTCCAGCTTCTTAACTTATATTTAAATTTTATTAAATATTTATAAATATTTGATTGTAAGATTTTATTAATATCTTTGTTATGAGTTTCAATTATAATTATTTTAGGTTTATATTTTTTTAAATTCAAAGATTTTAAAACCTTGAAATCAGTTCCCTCAACATCAATATTAAGTAAGTCTATTTGTCTATTTTTATATTTAGATTTTAATAACACTTCATCTAATGTCTTTGTTAAAAATGAATATTTTGAATATTTACTACTTTTTATAACATGAGATCCAATACCAAAATTTTGATATTTAACAGTTTTTACATAACTTTTTTTATTTGAAATTGGACTACAAATATTTTCATCTCCTGGTCTAGATAATTTAAATGCGTTTATTTTATCCAGCTCTATATCAATATTTATTCCATTCCATTTTTTTTCTTTATACAATAAATAAGTATTTGAATGTTTTTTTGGATGGTAGCATCCAACATCAACATAAAAACCATTTTTATAATTTGGTTTAATTAACTCTCTAATTATTTTATCTTCTCCAAATTGTGAAAAGTAATTTTTATTTATTCTTTTAAAATATGTTTGTTTTAATATATAAAATAAATTCATATTTTTAATAGTTACTTTTTTATATCATAAAAATAAAATTAAAGCTTAAATGTCGTATCATAAATTATTTTTATGAAATTAATAAACTCATCTTTTGGGCTCCCTTTTTGAGATCAATAATTAGTGATAAGGCCTGATGAGCGGTTTTAAAATAATGTAGGTAAACAAGGATTTATTGATTAAATAAATGAGAATATAGCCTCATCATTTTCAAAAGAAATTCTAATATCACCTATTTAGTGGCTCTTTTTTATTAAGCTGTTATATGATTAAGGTATGTCAAAAAGATATAGTGGAAAATCATTTAAAGACTCTAGCACTGCTAAAAAGCCAAAATTAAGCCTAAAAGAAAAAAGAAAAAATAAAAAAGAGAAATCTAAAAAGTCTTAGACTTTAGGTCTTTTTTGACTATGTTTTTTAAAGGTAAAGCTTTTGGGTCTGTCACTTCTACTTTTAAACTTCTTTTTTCCATCTAAACTAGAGCTTTTTTTTTTCTCCACTCGTTGATGAATTTTCAGATGTTTTTTTTCCAAAATATTTAGGATTATTTGTAAAGCCTGTTGGTTTCGATTCATTTTTTTTAGTAAAACTAGATTTTCCTTTATAACCAAAACTTTTTTTCTCTCCATCTCTTGATGATGAGCTAGATCTTCCATAACTAGAGGGTTTTGACTTATCTCCAAAACTAGATTTTCCTTTATAACCAAAACTTTTTTTCTCTCCATCTCTTGATGATGAGCTAGATCTTCCATAACTAGAGGGTTTTGATTTATCTCCAAAACTAGATTTTCCTTTATAACCAAAACTTTTTTTCTCTCCATCTCTTGATGATGAGCTAGATCTTCCATAACTAGAGGGTTTTGACTTATCTCCAAAACTAGATTTTCCTTTATAACCAAAACTTTTTTTCTCTCCATCTCTTGATGATGAGCTAGATCTTCCATAACTAGATGGTTTTGACTTATCTCCAAAACTAGATTTTCCTTTATAACCAAAACTTTTTTTCTCTCCATCTCTTGATGATCGGTCAGGTCTTCCTTTACCAAATGATTTTTTTTCATCTCTGAATTTTCTTTTTTTATTGTAAGGAGCTTTTCCTCTTTTTCCTCCTCTTGAGTCTCCTCTTGCGCCACGAGGCGCAGGTTTAAAATTTGGATCAATTAATTTACTAATTTCATTCCACATCGATCTATCATCTGGAGTAAGAAAAGTTAAAGCAGAACCTTCTGTTCCTGCTCTAGCAGTTCTTCCAATTCTGTGGACGTAATCTTCTGGTACTTGTGGAAGATCAAAATTAATTACATGTTGAATTAAAGGAATATCTAAACCTCTTGCAGCAACATCTGTTGCAATTAATATTCTCTTAAGGCCTTTTCTAAATGAGGTAATTACACGATCTCTTTTACTTTGACGAAGATCTCCATGAATAGCATCCGCTGAATGACCCTCTTCTTTAAGACGCTTAACCATTTTATCAGCACCTCTTTTAGTTTTAACAAAAACTAATATTGATCCTTTTCTTGCTATAAATTGGTCTACTAGTTGATCGTATTTATTCTCTTTAAAAACTTGAAGAGTTTCTTGTTTAATTTTTGCAATAGGTACTGATGTTGACCCTGTTGAAATTCTTTGAGGCTTATTTAGATATCTCTCAGAAATTCTAACAATATTCTGAGGTAGTGTTGCAGAAAATAATAAAGTTTGATGATCTTTTGGAACAAATTTTAAAATTAATTCTATTTGAGGGGTAAAACCCATATCCAGCATTCTATCAGTTTCATCTAATACTAGATATTTAGTAGCTGATAAATTTAAGCTTTTTCTTTTTAAGTGATCGTTAATTCTTCCAGGAGTTCCAACTATTATTCTTGATCTATTACCTAGTTGTCTAAGCTGTTTTTGCATTGCCTCTCCACCAATAAGCAAAGCAGTTTTAATATTAATTTTATCACTAATAATGCTTTTAATTGCGGCCATTACTTGAGTTGCAAGCTCTCTAGTTGGACACATAACTAATGCAAATGCATTCTTATCTAATATTAACTTATTTATTAGAGGAATACTGAATGCCAATGTTTTTCCAGTTCCTGTTTGAGCTGTTCCTAAAATATCTTTTCCCTCTAAAGCAACAGGAATTGCCATTGCTTGAATTGGAGTTGGTTTCGTAAACTTCATTTTTTCCAATGAATTCTTTAACGAATCTTCTATTTTTAGTAATTTAAAGTTTTCCATTTAGGTATTTAGATTTTTTAAAATTTAAGGAGATATGCTCTTAATCCTTTAATACGTCTAATTTATATAGCGATATCTATACGTTTTTATAACAATCACAAGAAGTGAATTTTTAGAATAATTAATTTAAGTGAGTAAATATTGATTTTTTTTAAGTTTTCAAATGACTCAATTAATGTATAAGAGCGTCAAATTATGAGTAACAATATTCGAAACATCACAATTATCGCTCACGTTGACCATGGTAAAACAACTATGATTGATAATCTAATGAAACAAAGTGGTTCATTTAGAGAAAATGAAGTTGTAGATGAAAGATTGATGGACTCTGGGGAGTTGGAAAAAGAAAGAGGAATTACTATTCTAGCTAAACCTGCTTCTATTGATTGGCAAGGTACTAGAGTTAATATTATCGATACACCAGGTCACAGAGATTTTGCAGCTGAAGTAGAGCGTGTTTTAAGTATGGCTGATGGTGCTTTATTATTAATTGATTCTGCTGAAGGTGTAATGCCACAAACAAAATTCGTGTTAGCAAAAGCTCTTAAGCAAGGTTTAAAGCCCATTGTTGTAATTAACAAACTGGATAAAGCTGATCAAAGAGCTAATGAAGTTTTAGATGAAACATTTGACTTATTTGTAAGTTTAGATGCAAACGAAGAACAGTTAGATTTTCCAGTTATGTATGCAAGTGGCAGATCTGGATGGGCAGATAAAGAAGTAGATGGACCAAGAGAAAATTTACACCCATTATTAGATTTAATTATAGAACATGTTAAGCCAGCAGATCTTGATAAAACTAAACCTTTCGCAATGCTATCTACTTTATTATACGCAGATAGTTTCTTGGGTAGAAGTTTGGTTGGAAAAATATCTCAAGGAACAGCAAAAGCTAACCAGCCTATTAAAGCAATAAATCTTAAAGGTGAGAAAGTTGATGAAGGTAGATTAACTAAAATTTTTAGGTATGAAGGAACAAAGAAAGTACCCATTGAAGTTGGTGAAGCAGGAGATATTGTTGTAATTGCAGGTTTAGAAAAAGCTAATGTAGCAGATACAATTTGTGATCTTGAAGTAAACGATCCACTTCCAGCAACTCCAATAGATCCTCCAACAATGTCTATTACTATAAGTGTAAATAGTTCACCTTTAGCTGGAACAGAAGGTAAAAAATTAACGAGCACTCAAATCAGAGACAGATTAGTCACTGAAGCACAGAACAATGTTGGAATTTCTTTTTCTCAAAATGCAAACGTAGATGCTTTTGTAATTAGTGGTCGTGGCGAGTTAATGCTTGAAATCTTATTAACACAAATGAGACGTGAAGGTTTTGAAATGACAGTAAGTCCTCCAAAAGTTTTATACCAAAAAGATGAAGGTGGAAATAGAATGGAACCGATTGAAGAAATTACTGTTGATGTAGATGAAGAGTTTTCATCAAAAATTATTGACTCAATGAATAGAAGAAAAGGTAAATTACTTGATCTTAAGGATACAGGGAAAGATAAAAAAAGATTAATCTTTCATGCACCAACAAGAGGCTTGATGGGTTACACAAGTAGATTTTTAACTTTAACAAAGGGTACTGGTGTAATTAATAGAATCTTCCATGGTTATGGAAAATTTGAAGGTGAAATGGATGGCAGAAAAAATGGTGCTTTAATTTCAATGGCAAATGGAAAAGCTGTTGCATTTGCTATATTTAACTTACAGGCTAGAGGTGAAATGTTTGTAACTCATAATGATCCTGTTTATGAGGGAATGATTGTTGGATTGGCCCCAAAAGCTGGTGATATGATTATCAATGTTATGAAGGGCAAACAATTAACCAATATGAGAACTCAAGGAACTGACGAAAATGTTGTGTTAACTCCAGTAAGACAAATGTCAATTGCAGAACAGCTAAGCATGTTAAACACTGATGAGGCATTAGAAATTACCCCTAAATCTCTTAGATTAAGAAAAGCAATTCTCAATCCTAATGATAGGAAAAAGAACGAAAAATCTTCAACACCCCTTTAATTAAAAGACTTTCCAACAATAAATAAACTAAGAGCAACAGAAGGTCCTATTCCAAGAGCGAATAATAAAGTTCCAACTCCTACAGTTCCTCCAAGATACCAACCTATGGACATCACTGTAATTTCAAGAAAAGCTCTAACAGTAGCAATTGGTAAATTTGTTTTTTTTTGTAAGCCCACCATTAGTCCGTCTCTTGGTCCAGCTCCTAAATTAGCAACTAAATAGATACCTCCACCTAGTCCTACAGTGAGTACCGCTATAATTGCCAAAAGTATTTGAGAAATATAATTATCAGGAGTTGGCACAAATTTTATGCAGACATCAATCATTAACCCAATAATTATTGCATTTAAGATTGTTCCAATTCCAGGTTTTTGTTTTAGTGGTACCCATAATAGCAAAACACCTATACTCACAAATACAGTTATTATTCCAGTAGAGAAATCAACATTCAATGCAATACCTTGTGCAAGAACAGACCAAGGCGAAGCCCCAGCAAAAGAGACTATCAATAATCCTTCGCCAAGCCCAAATAAAGTTAATCCAAGACACAAAAAAAGGAAAGTTGAAATTTTTGGTTTAAGATTTAATGGTTTTTCAGAACTCCAATATACTTTGGGAATATTTTTTATTTTTAAGAACATATTTTTCAATAAATTACTTCTTTTAAAACTAAAGTCTATTATTGTTACTACTTTATGAAAAAATTTTTTATACTAATATTATTCTTAACATATTCATTCAGCTCTAATGCTCATATAGCGCATTATAATAAATTTAATAAAATTGAAATGGAGATTTTAAAAGATGGTGAAGTTATTGGTTATAATTATTATTTTTTCAAAAAGGATGGAGATAAGACAACAGTTACAAATCAAATTAAATTTACGGTAAAATTATTTGGGGCAACAATTTTTGAAATTGAAGGTTATGGAGAGGAAAAATATATTAAAGATCAATTAATTTCTTTTAACTCTAAAACACTTCAAAATGATAAAAAAAAATATGTAAATTTAGAATTTAATGAACAAACAAATAAATTTGATATTCAAGGTTCTTCCTATAATGGTATAGCATCAGCAAATAACATAGTTGGTAACTGGTGGAGCCACAAAATTTTACAAACTGATAGTCAAATTAGTCCTGTATCAGGTAGCGTCAAAGAACAAGTGGTAACCTTTATTGCTAAAGAAAAAATCGAACTCTACGGTAAAACTTACGACGTAGATCATTTTAAATTAACCTCAAAAGACATGTCTTTACCAAAAGATAAAAGACTTAATTTTGATATATGGTTTGATAAAAAAAATTCATTAATTTTAAAAGTTACTTATTCTAGATTGGGAAATTGGGAATATAAGGTTAAAAAGTTTGAATAAAACTATCTATTTATTTTATTAGAAAGATCTTGAGCACTTATCCATCCTGACTCGAGTCTAGGTCCAACAAACCAATCTGCACAAACCCCAAGGTTTAAAGAAGAATTCCAATAACTTTTAATTCTCAAAGGTTTTGAGTTGGATGAATATTTCCAGCTATGGTTTAATGAAAATAAAACTTTAGTTTTTTTGATGCCTGTAAGTTTAAAAAACTGTTCAATCATAATCTTGGTGTTCAATTTTTTATTTTCTCGATTTTTTTCAATTTTTTTATTTGCCCATAAGTACGTACTTTGCAAGGTCCAAAGATCATTTTTACTTTTAAAACGCATTTTACTATTTTCATTTCCAGCCCAACCTAAAATTTTATCATTAAAAAAATAGCTACTAATATTAAGTTTGCTTTTTTTAATAGTCATCATGACTGTTATATTGGCATCCATTATTATTCTTTGATTAATAAATGAATGGTTAATATATTTTTTTGAAAGTTTTTTTAATTGAGGAAATGGACAGGTTAATATTAACGATTTATATAATTTTTTTGACCCGTCAGAAAAATATATTTCCCACACTTTATTTTTATTAAAAATTTTAATAACTTTGCTATTAAAATTACAGTTGATATCTTTTAATAGATATTTGCTGATTGCGTTATTACCCTTTTTTCCAATTATCTTAATATGTTTTTTGTCTTCTTTCTTATCAGTATTTAAAAATAAATGTTTACCTGGCCATTTTTTAACAATTTTTTTTGAAATTAAACTTTTTATAAATTTTTTAAATTCGTCACTTTTTGGTGAAATATATTGAACACCATGATCAAAACTTTCATTTTTATTAAGCTTTTTATTAGCTGATCTTCCTCCGGCTCCTCTTGCTTTATCGTAAACATCTAGTGAAAATTTTTTACTGAGCGCTTTAGCAATTGTTGCACCAGAAATACCTGAGCCAATAATACAGAAATCCTTCATTTCCCAGCAACAACCATACCTTCAATTAACATTGTTGGTGCATTCGTTGAATATTTAAACTCAAGATCATCTGCTAGTGTTATGTTCTTAAATATATCTTTAAAATTTCCAGCTATTGTAATTTCACTAACGGGATATTTAAATACTCCATCTTCAACCATAAATCCGTTAGCACCAACTGAATAATCTCCTGTAACCAGATTACTTCCATGTCCAATTGTTTCTGTAATATAAAGAGTTCTTGAATTTAGTTTTAAAAGATTTTTATATGAGATAGACCCTTTTTCAAAAAATAAATTACTTGTTCCTCCACTTCTACCGTTTGACTTAAGATTTAGCTTTTTTCCATTATAGGTATCTACTAAATAATGCTTTAAAACACCTCGATCTATCAATTTTAGTTCATCAGTTTTCACTCCCTCGGAATCAAAATACCTTGACCCCAATCCTTTAGCTATATTGGGTTTATCAAAAATATTTATTGAAGACGTAAAAATTTCTTCATTAATTTTATCTTTTAAAAAAGATGTACCTCTTGCAATAGATGAGGCAGATATTGCACTTGCAAAAGCACTCAATATTCCTTTTGAAATTCTCCTATCAAAGACGATGCTAATTTTTTCACTTTCTATTTTTCTTGGATCTAATTTTTGTAGTGTTTTTTTTGCTGCCATGTCACCAATTTGGCTAGGTTTTAACATGTCATTTAGATGACAAGTGCTGGTAAATTCATAATCTCTCTCCATTTTATTATTAGAATCTTTTGCTACAGCAACACATGAAGCTGAAAAAGAAGAAGACTTATAACCATTTAAAAAACCATCACTGCTTGCTAATATAAAATTTGATTTTGACTCGGAGAAACCAGTTTCTGTATTAATAATTTCTTTTTTTTGAAATGCAGCCTCTTCTACTTCTTTTAAATATTCAATTTTTTCATCATTCTCTATATGGTCATCATCATATAAATTTAGATCATTTATTTTATTAGCCAGTAAGTCTTTATCTGGTAATGAATTATATTCATCTTCTGGAGTAATTTTTGTTGTCTCAATGCATCTTTCTACCAATGTCTTGATATTTTCTTCTGTAAGATTTGAAGAAGAAATACTAGATTTTTTTTTGCCGATATAAGTTGTAAGACTAACGCCTAGGCTATCCGATCTATCAGATTCGTCTAATTTTTTGTTTCTGAAATTTACTGTTTCTGAAATGGAGTGCATAACAGCTGCACTTGAATCTGTTGCTCCAAGTTTTTTTGCTAAATCTATACAAAAGGAAGCTGTCTTTTTTAAATAATCTTGATCTTTAACCATATGATTTATAATTGAGTTCCACCAACCGTCATTTTGTCAATTAGGATCGATGGTTGCGCCACACCTACTGGAACACCTTGTCCAGCTTTTCCACAAGTTCCAATACCTGGATCAAGCATCATGTTATTTCCAACTAATGAAACCTCTTTTAAAATTGAAGGACCATCGCCAATTAATGTTGCACCCTTAATGGGTGATCCAATTTTACCGTTAATAATTTCATAAGCCTCCGTGCAGTTAAATACAAATTTTCCCGAAGTAATATCAACTTGTCCACCTCCAAAACTTACCGCAAATATTCCTTTATCAACTGATTTAATCATCTCTTCTTGAGAATATTTTCCATTTAACATCATGGTATTTCTCATTCTTGGTAGAACAACATGTTTGTAACTTTCTCGTCTTCCACTACCAGTGGATCTTGTATTCATTAATCTTGCATTTAATCGATCCTGCATAAAATTTTTCAATATACCATTTTCTATTAAAACAGTTTTTTCAGTTGGTGTTCCCTCATCATCGATTGTTAAGCTTCCTCTTCTGTTGTGAAGAGTTCCATCATCAACAATAGTAACACCTTCACTAGCAACTCTTTGACCCATTAAATTATGAAAGGCAGATGTTTTTTTTCTATTAAAGTCACCTTCAAGGCCATGTCCTATAGCTTCATGAATAAGTATTGCTGGCCAACCTGATCCTAAAACAACTTTCATTTCTCCTGCTGGTGCAGGTTTACTTT
Organism: Candidatus Pelagibacter sp. Uisw_121; assembly: GCF_047722545.1. Taxonomy (GTDB): domain Bacteria; phylum Pseudomonadota; class Alphaproteobacteria; order Pelagibacterales; family Pelagibacteraceae; genus Pelagibacter. Next base: position 1,124,161 of record NZ_CP159816.1, read on the forward strand.
CAAGGTTTACAGAGGCAATTCTAAATGCTTCATCACATACTTTTTTCCAATTATCATCTTTGAGATATTCATCGTAGGATTGTCTTCCACCAATTCCATAAACTCCTGTTTCTTTTTTTCCATCTTTCTCAAGCATGACTGAAACATTAAAACGAATTAAAGGTCTAACATCTGTAAGGACTTCACCTCCAGATCTTATAATTTCTATTGATTTATGCTCACCTGCAAAACTAGCAGTGACTTGTTGGACCATTCCACCTTTGGCTCTGGTGTAATTATTAACTTCTTTTAAAAGATCTAATTTAGATTGTAATGATTTTTCTTCTATTGGATTAACATCTTTATAAAATTTTTCATTAGATCGTGGAATTTCATGATTGTAGATACCTTTTTGAGATTTCAATGTTGAGCTTAGATTGTTAGCAGATTGATTTAATGATTTTTTTGAAATTTCATTTGAGTGAGAATAAGCTACCACTTCACCTGTTACAGCTCTTAAGCCATATCCTAGGTCAGAACTATAACTAGAACTCTTTATTTTATCATCATCAAGTACAATAGATTCACTTTTAGAATTTTCTAAATAAAGCTCACCATCGTCACAATTATTTAATGTTTCTGATATAATACTTTCAGCATCTTTTCTTGATAAATCTGTTTTGGTAAAAAAATCATTCATAGATAACAAATAATAGTTATAATTATTTTTTCAATTGTCGTATTTCGCACATATACAATCTATCGGATTTTCTATAATTTTAGGAATAAATTAAAAAAAAGGACAATATAATGAAAAAATTTGATGAATTAATGAACGTTTCTAACGAGATAAATAATATTTCCATTGAAGAAGCTAAAGAAAAACTAAATGACCCAAATATTCAATTTATAGACGTAAGAGATAAAAATAGCTTTGAATCAGAGACTATTGGTAATGCTATAAATTTGGAAAGAGGCTTATTAGAATTTTATCTAGCTGATGGTAGTCCTTTAGAAAATGAAATGTTTAAAAAAAATCCTGAAAAAGAATATATAGTTTTTTGTGGTCTTGGAGGTCAAAGCACACTTGCAACAAAAACTATGCAGGAAATGGGAATAAAAAATGTGAAAAATATGACTGGTGGAATGACAGCTTGGAAAGATAAAAAATAGATTGTGAAAGTTTATTTTAATAATTCCTGTAAAATTTGTCGTGCTGAAATAAATTTATATAAAAAGCAAAACATTAAAGACATAGAATGGGTGGATATTACAAATAATAAATCAGCAGAAATAGAAACTCAAAGAAATGCCAAGAACCTTCTACGCAGACTTCATATTAAAGATGGGGAGAAAGTGATAGGAGGAGCAGAAGCTTTTTTATTAGTATGGAAAAAAATTCCTAAATATAAGTTTCTTTATAGTTTTTTTAAAACTCCTATAATTTTTACTTTATTTTCATTTTTTTATGAAATTATTGCTTTCTTTTTATTTTTAAAAAATAAAAAACAACTTTTAAAATAAGTTTTCAATGTTGAGATGAGGTACTGAATAAAATATATTTTAGTTATGAAAGTTTTTATACTATTCTTATTAATATTTAGTTTTGTTTCTTCCGCTCAGTCTTCTCAAAAAGTTATTTTAAATAATCTTTTTAACCAACTTCAAATTATTAATAATTCAAAAAGTGCTACTCTATTGGAACAAAAAATTTGGTCTATCTGGAATGAGCATCCCAGTGATATTAAATTAACTGAAAAATTAGAGTTTGGAACAGAGCTAATGCAATATGGGGATTATAATTATGCATTAAAAGTTTTTAGCAATATATTGGAGAATGACCCTAAATGGTCTGAAGCTTGGAATAAAAGAGCAACTGTATATTTTTTAATGAGTCAGTTTAAAAATTCATTAAATGATATTGATAAAGTTTTAGATATTGAGCCTAGACACTTTGGGGCTTTATCAGGACAAGCAAGAATTTTCATAAAACTTCAAGAATATGAAAAAGCAATTAAGAGTATTGAGAACGCATTAAAATTTTACCCATCATTTAAAAGTCGTGAACTGATACCTGAAATTGAAAGATTAATTAGAGAAGATAGCATCTAATTTAATCTTTTTTAGCTCTTTTTCTTGAAATTAACTGCGTTAGTGAGTCGACCATTAGATCTGAGGCTTTAAATATTTCATTTGATTTAAATTCATGAGAAGAATTTTTTTCTGTGTCTGATTTATCTTCAATGACTATTCCTTCATCTGGAGAATTATTTTTTATATAAATTAATAGCAACCACTCTTCATTTGGTGCTTCATCCCATTTGATAAAGATTTCACCAGTTTCAAATCTTTGGTCAATACATCTAAAAATAGACATGTGTCTAGTGATGTGCCGCTTGTTTAGTTGAAAAACTAAACTACTGGCACTTCTGTAAAAACTTTCAAGAGAAAGTTCAATTTTCTGTCTTGCAATCTTATAATCCTTCTCTTTTTGAAGTAAAGTTTCTCTATCCTCATTACCTTGAATTTTTACTCCTAGAGCTTCTACTCTCTCTCTAATTTTTTGATCTCTTATAACTCTATATTTATCTTTTAATTTCTCTATCCTTGCTTGAAGGCCAGCATAATCATCTCTTTTTTCTTTTAATGAAATCTTTTCAAGTTTTTCTAATTCTTTAATCTCTCTTATTCTAAATTTTTCTATCTGCTTTTCTAACTGTAATTGTTTTAGAAATTGTTTTTGTCTTTCAGCATGTTCAATTCTGAGTAATGCTTGTTCCTTACGTAAAAATGATTTTATGTCTCTTGCTCTTTCTTTTTCAAGTTTAATTTCATCTTTTAATGCTTTTTCTTTGAGTTTAGTTTGCTCCTCTTCTTCTTTTACTTTTTGTTTTTGAATTTGTAATTTTTCTTTTTCTTTTTTTTCAATTTCCTCAAGTTGTCTTCTTCTTTTTTCTTCAGCTTTTAAGCTTTTATATTCAGATATTCTATTGGCGATACCATCAAAAAAAGCTTGAATATATTTTTCAAAACTAAAATTAATTTTAAAGTTAAATTCTGGTTTTAAAGAATTCTGAAGTGTAACTACTCTGGATATTAAGGTTGCTTTTTTTTTAGTGTTAACTTTTTTTTTTTTATTATTTTTTTTTATATTTTTGCTTATCTTTTTTTTATTATTAATATTTTTTTTTACTTTTAAATTTTTTTTTTGTTTTTTATTTATAATTTTTTTAACCTTTTTTTTTTGCTAAAGGTTTTTTTTTAACAAGATTTTTTTTTATTTTTTTCATGATTTAAGCAAATTAGATTTATCAATTAATTAGTAATAAATATAGTCTCTTGTTTAAATATATTTTGGAAAATCTTATTAAATCTACTTATGCTGTCTTTAGAGATTCTAATGTAAAATTAAACTTACGAAGATCCTCTAGTAGTTGTTTTTTATCTTTTTCACTTAAAAGACTGACAGGTGGTATAACATTTTTGTAATTGTCATCTTGATCTGACATAAAAGAATGTAACCCTGATATTAAATTATATTGATCAAATGTACTTCTAACCTTGCACAGAATCTCATTTTCTTTTTGTTGTTTTTTTTCATTAAAATCATCATAAACTTTTCTAGACAAGTTTGCTGTTACATTGCAAGTTGCCGTAATAATACCATCACATCCGATTTCAAGACCTTTTAGGAGTTTTAACTCTGATCCTGGCATTACTGAGAAATTATCAATCTTTAAATTTTCATATAGGTTATACGAGCTGTCTTTAACACCAACTATTTGTTTTGGAAACTTCTTAGTAAGCTCTTCAACGCATTCAATACTAAACTTATAACCACATAACTTTTCAAAGTTGTATAAAATAATCTTACTTTCCGGCACAGCCTCAACCACCCTTGAATAAAACTCTATTACCTCTTTATCACCATACTTATAATAAGCAGGTGGCATTATTAAAAAATCACTAAAATTTAAAGAGCTTGCAACCTTCATTAAATTTATAGTTTCATTTAAAGAATTAAGCCCAGTTCCAATTAAATATTTTTCTCTATATTTGCTTTTTGATAATTCATTTAATAGACCAATTTTTTCACTTATAGATATAAGTTGCGCTTGTCCTGTGCTTCCAAAAATAGCAACACCATGGCAACCCATATCTATTATTTTTTCAACATGGTTAACTGTCTTTTTAACGTTTAGACTTAAATCACTATTAAATACTGACATTGATGCCGCATAAATGCCTTTAATTTTACTCATATGTTAAACTTATATAAAATAAAAATTTAGTAAAGATGATAAAGTATTAAATGAAAATTTTAGTGGTACAAAATAAAATGGGGATTGGGGATATGATAATCTATCTTCCATTTATAGATGCTATTTCTAAAAAGTTTAATACACCAGTAAGTATTCTTGCTAAACAAAGTTCAAAAGCTGAACAATTTTTGAAAGATCATAAAAATATTGAAAAAATAATTATTCTTGAGCAAAGCAATAAACAAAAGGGGGCTAAACACCAGGGTTTTAGTGGATTTATAAGTTTATTAAAAGATCTTAGGAAGCATAACTTTGATAAAGTTTTTATTTTTAACTCATCACTTAGGTTTTATTTAATTGCAAAATTTGCTGGTATTAAAAACATTCATCAATACCCATTATTCATAAAAAAAAACCAACATATAGTCGATGCTGCAAAAAAATTTATAAATCAAAATTTAAATTTAATTGTAGAAAGTGATCCAAAAATTCTTATCAATGATAAATCAGTACAAGATGTGAAATCCAAATTTAGAATTAGTAATGATCAAAAAAATATTTTTCTTGGTATAGGCGGATCAGGTCCAACTAAAAGAATTCCAGCCACAACATTCATAAAGCTTATTCGCCTGACTTCTAATATTTACAAATCTAGATTTTTTTTGGCTACCGGTAAAAATAAAGAAGAACAAGAAATTTTAAAAGAAATACTTAATACGGAATTTAAGGACAAATGTGTTCCCTTAGATGATTTAAGTATAAATGAAACTCTACCAATAATTAAAAATTGTGACGTTTCTATTTGCAATGACTCAAGTTTTAGTCACCTATCGTCAGGTCTTGGCATTAATACAATTGTTTTAATGGCAGACACCCCTCTAGTATATGGAAATTACAGTCCAAGAATGTATCCAATTATCCCAGATGGAGAAAGTACGGTAACGCATAATACTCTAGGTAAAGATAAAATTAATCCAGATAAAATTTTTATTCAATTAAAAAAAATTCTTAACTAAGAAATATCCCTTAATACAATTTCTTTAGCTTCATTTACAATCATTGATAATCTTGCAGTCTCTGGTGAGATGTCTGGATGTATTTTCTTCTGAATTTTTACATATGCATTTTTAACATCATCTTTAGTAATATTTTTTTTTTATATCTAAATTTAAGATTTTGTAGGCTTCCTCTCTAGATATTTTAGAGGAATTTTTAATATTTTGATTTTGGTTAAATGAAAATCTTCCAGAGCTTCTGAGTGTTTGTATAAGTCTAAATAATCCAATTAATTGAAATATTGAAAACCCCTTAAGCTTAACTAAAGCCAAACTAAGCAACGTAAGTGGTATACTTAATAAAAACTTGCCTGCAACCACAAGTAATATTGCCAAAATTATTAAGCCTAAAAAAATTAATTTTCTTAAATGTTTTGATATCTTTTTTGACGAAATGTTAGCTACTAATTTAAGTAAAAAGTAAACAATTCCCAAAAAAACTAGTGTATAAATGATAATATTCATATATTTAATTTGTTTCCATGAAAATACCACATCTTAAAAAAAAATCAGAAATAAAAACGTGTCATAATATTAGTTGGGAAGATGATTATAGCTGGATACACCAAAGTGACATCTTAGAGGTTTTAAAGGATAGTAAAAAATTAAACCCCGAAGTCAGAAAATATCTTGAAGAAGAAAACTCTTATACTGATTTTCACTTATCAGACACCAAGACCATTCAAAAAAAATTATTTGATGAGATCAAAGGAAGAATAAAATTAGACGATGAATCTCTACCCTTTAAAGATTTTGATTATGAGTATTGGTCAAAAACAACTGCTAAAGGAAATTATTCTATAAAATTAAGGAAAAAAATTGGAACCAATGATATTGAAGAAATTTGGAATGGAGATGAAGAAAAAGAAAAACTAAAAGTTGAATACTTTGGTGTTGGCGATTTAGAGGTTAGTTTTAATGATAAATATTTGGGATACTCTTTAGATACAAAAGGTTCTGAATATTACACAATATATATTAGAGATATTAATACAAAAAAATTAGTTACTGAGAAGATAGAGGAGACATCAGGTGGCATAACTTTTAGTTTAGATGACCAGTATGTTTTTTATTCAAAACTTGATGAAAATCATAGACCAAGAAAAATTTATAGGCATAAATTAGGAACTAGAGTTAGCAAAGATCAATTAATTTTTGAAGAAAAAAGTGAAGCTTTCACGGTCGGAATTGGTTTAAGCTCAGATGATAAATACTTCTTTATCAACTCTTCAGACCATAATACCTCTGAACAATATTACTTTGATGTTAATGAAAAAGATCCTAAACCTAAATTAATAAAAAAAAGACAAAGAGGAATTCTTTATTCGGTCAATTCTTGGGATGGTAAATTTTACAATCATACCAATGAAAATGCTGAAGATTTTAAAATAGACATTAGTGATACCTTGAAAAAACCAGACTGGAAAACCTTTATTACTTCAAAAGATGAAGTTCTAATTGGAGGGTTAACATTTTTAAAAAATTGGATCATAAGATCTGAAACTTCAGATGCTTTAGATAAATTATTTGTAAAAAATATCACAACTGGAATAGAAGAAGAGCTAATTTTTTCTGATGAAACTGTATATGTTCCTGGTGCCTCTTTAATGCAAAGAGATAAAGATACAGACGAGATATACATAAGTTATTCTTCACCTAAAACACAGTCTAGAGTTTATTCTTATAACTTAAGCACAAAAGAAAAAAAATTAGTTAAAGAACAAGAGATCCCCTCTGGTCATAATCCTGAAGACTACATTGTTGAAAGAGTTGATTGCAAATCATACGACGGAAGATTGGTGCCTCTTACAATTACAAGACATAAAAATACTAAACTGGATGGAAGTGCTAAATTGTTGCTTTATGGTTATGGTTCATACGGAAGTTCTATGAACCCTAGCTTTTCTACTACTAGATTAAGTTTAATTAATAGAGATATCATCTGGGTTACAGCCCATATTAGAGGGGGTATGGAAAGAGGTATGAAGTGGTGGAAAGAAGGAAAACTGCTTAATAAAAAAAATACTTTTGAAGATTATATTGCTTCTGCAAAATACTTAATTGAAAATAAATATACCTCAAAAAATAAGATAATAGGCATGGGTGGCTCCGCAGGTGGTCTTCTTATGGGTGCTGTAGTTAATCAAGCCCCTGGGTTATTTCTAGGAATTATAATGGCAGTACCATTTGTAGATTCTTTGACAACTAATTTGGATCACTCTTTACCTTTAACAGTTGGGGAATTTGATGAGTTTGGAAATGCAAAAGATAAAAAAGATCACTTTGATTATATTTATTCTTATGCTCCCTATAACAATATAAAAAAAATGGATTATCCTCATATGCTAATCACAACAAGTTTAAGTGACAACAGAGTATTGTTTGATGAGCCAGCAAAATTTACTGCTAAACTTAGAGAATATAAAACTGATAATAATTTATTACTTTTAAAAACTGAAATGAATGCAGGTCATGGTGGTAAATCTGGTAGAGATGGAGCTATAGAGGAAATTGCACTTGATTATGCATTTGCATTAAAAATTGCTGGAAAAATTTAGTCTCTAATTTTTAGAAACAACCATTTGAAACAAAACCAATAACTATAGAATTAGAATCTAGTTCAAATCTTCTCTCGCATAGTATTCCATATTTTTTAGAATTATAAACAAACTCTAGGTTACCCTTATCATTTTTAAAATCTTCATCAGGTTTACCTAATTCAATTTGTAAATTGCTTGAACTTTTTCCAATAAATTGACTTAACTTTGTATTTTCTTTTTCAACAATTTTGTCTGTTTTGTCTTTAATTGTTTGGCAACCAGAAAATAAACTTATAAAAAACAAACTTATAAAAAAAAGTTTTAATTTTTGCACGATTCAATGATAGCACCCTAAATATTGTATAAATATAAACTTATAAGTTGAATTATGTTAATAAACTTGGGTTTTTAAGAGTATTAACTTCAAAATTCGAATAATAATCAAATCTAATATTAGGAGGATCAATGTTAGAAAAATATTTTAACTATAAAAAACATAAGACTGATTTTAAAACAGAAGTAACTGCTGGTGTAACAACATTTTTAACAATGGCTTACATTATGTTTTTAAATCCATTTATTTTATCAGGTGAATTTGCAGGACCCGAAAAAGGTTTTTTTGATTTTGGGGCAGTATTCACTGCAACAATTGTTGCAACTGCACTTGCTTGTTTTATTATGGCATTTTATGGAAAAACATGGCCAATAGGTTTGGCTCCAGGTATGGGGATTAATGCTTTTGTTGCATTTGGAGTGGTTGCTGGAATGGGTTATACGCCTCAAGCAGCACTTGGTGCAGTATTGGTTGCCGGTGTTTTATTTTTAATCATTTCATTAACGCCAATTAGAGCTTGGCTAATTAATTCTATTCCAAAAAGTTTAAAACTTGGAATTGGTGCAGGGATTGGATTATTTCTAGCAATTATTGGTTTAGAAATTATGGGTGTAGTTGCGGATCACCCTGTAACTCTTGTCACAATAGGTGATATGAAAAATCCTTTAATTTTACTTGCTTGCCTAGCATTTGTTTCGATGATTGTTATGGAAAAATTAAATATTAAAGGAAATATTATTATTGGAATTATTGGTTTTAGTATTATTGCTTGGGTGTCAGGACTTGCAAAATTTAATGGCGTAGTTGGAAGTATTCCTCCAATGACTTATCTATTTGACTTTGATCTTAATGCTGCCCTTACTGCTGGAATGTCTACAGTAATATTTACATTATTGTTTATAGATTTTTTTGATACTACAGGAACTTTAACTTCTGTAGCAAATGTTGCTGGCAAAGTAGATAGCAAAGGTAAAATCCAAGATATAGATAAAGCAATGATGGCTGATAGCGTTGGAACTGTAGCAGGAGCATTAATGGGAACAACTACGGTAACAAGTTATGTTGAGTCTGGCGCTGGTGTAAAAGCAGGTGGAAGAACTGGAATGACCTCTTTAACTATTGGAGTTTTATTTTTAGCTTGTTTATTCCTTTCTCCATTAGCAACAAGTTTGCCAAAAGAAATTGATGGAGCTGCACTTTTATATGTGTCAGTTTTATTTGTTAGAAACATTACTGATATTGAGTGGGATGATATTGGTGAGTCTGCGCCTGCCGTGCTTGCTATGATCGCTATGCCTCTAACTTACAGTATTAGTAATGGTATTGCTTTGGCATTTATTTCTTATGCATTAATCAGATTGTTTACTGGTAAGTTTTCTTCAACTTCACCAGCAATATGGGTTATTGCGATCTTAAGTGTTGTTAGTTTTGCTGTTGCTTAAAATATAATTTTTAGGGCTGGAATTATTCCAGCCCTATTTATTTCTCTTAATTATTTCTTCCATAGATATCTCTTCATAATGTTCAGTAGGTTGAACAATCCATGGGTCTGAATCTAGTTTTACTGGGCAAAAATCTGGCTCAAATGTGGATGATTTTTTTTTCCATAAACATGCAGTTTTAACTTCATTTATATAATCTTTAGTTGGCTCATAATTTTTTAACCATTCAATACTTTTATTTAAAGTTAATCCAGTGTCAGACAAATCATCTACTAATAAAACTTTATCAAAATCTTTATTCTCAGCTAAAGAGCTAATTTCTCGAGCAAACATCAATTGACCTTGCTTGTCTTCCATTCTTTTTCCTGAGTAACTTTGGATTACTATGTAGGCTATAGGTAATTTTAGAACTCTAGAAAGAATGTCTAATATAGGAGCTGCTCCTCTCATAATACCCACTAGTACTGTTGGCTTATAATTATTGTGAATTTCTATTGCTAACTTTTCTACAATCTTTGTATACTGATCGAAAGTGATAATTAATTTTTCTGCCATAAAATTAATTATCATATAAAAAATTATTTAAAAAGGAGAAATAATGAAAGCCTACTGGATTGCTTTATACAAAAGAATAGATAGCCAAGAAAACATAAAAAATTATGGGGCAAAAGTCACCAAAATAATAAAAAGTTATGGAGGAAGGCCCTTAGTAAGAGGTGGAAAATTTAAAACCTTAGAAGGTGAAACTTACCCAAGAACTGTAATCTGGGAATTTCCAAGTCACGAGCAAGCTATGAAATGCCATAACTCTAAAGAGTATCAGGATGGTTGGGCTTTAGCCAAAGAAACTACAGAGCGAAACTTACAAATTATTGAAGGTTTTAGTACTGAATAGGTTCTGGATCTATACTTCTCCACAGATACCAAGTTGCAACTGAACAATATGGACTAAATCTTTTATTTAGTAACCTTACATAAGATTCTGGTGGTAAATATTTTTTTTTATAATTTTTTGAAATTCCTCTTAAAAGACCAATATCTTGTATGGGCCAAATATTTGAACGATTATAAGTAAATAATAAGATCATTTCAGCTGACCATCTGCCAATTTGTCTTAATTGAGATAAATAGATAATAGCTTCTTCATCTGACATCTTAGGAATTAATCTAGAGTTAAATGATTTATCTAATATTTGTTTGGCTAAACTTTTTATTCCCCTAACCTTTTGTCCACTCAATCCACAGCTTTTAAGTTGAGCAGAAGAAAGTTTAGAAATTGTTTTTGCATTAATTTTATTTTTACACTTCTTTTTAAATTTCAAAAAGACAGAGTTAGCTGCAGCAACACTAATTTGTTGTCCAATCATGCTCTTACATAATGAAAAAAATATGTCTTTTCTGGAAGTAAGCACAGCTTCTGAAGGGGATTTGTACTTGCTAATTAATAAAGACATCACTCTATCTTTGTTAGATAAATATTTTTTTGCAGTGTTCCAATATTTTGGTTTTTTATTCATGTCTAGTGGTAGATGGTATTTTTTGTTTATGATAAATTTCTCTTCTAAAGATTATAAGTGACGCAAGAACTACAAGTGATGCACCAATTAGCGTTTTTATAGTTGGTATCTCATTCCAAATAAAATAACCAAAAAATATAGCAAACACTAAAGCTAAATATTTTAAAGGTGCTACTAAAGATACTTCAGAAAGTTTATATGATTGAGTTAAAAATAAATTTGCAGAACCTCCTGTTACTCCAATTAAAGCTAAAAGAATAAAGTCTTGAAAATTTGGCATTATCCATCCCATTGGAATTGTGGCTAAGCCAGCAATTGAAATAGTAATTGTAAAAAAAATTGAGATAAGCCAAATAGGCTCTGTTGTGGACAGCTTTCTAATTGTGATAGTTACAAAAGCCATGCCAATACAAAATATTAGTGGAAGAAAATAGAGATAATTCATGCCCTTAAAGCCAGGTTCAGCAATTATGATCACTCCTACAAATCCTATTAAGACTGCCAACCATCTAAAAATACCTACTTTCTCACTTAGTAAAAAAATTGATAATACGGTAATAAATAATGGTGCTGCGTATGACAAACTAACAACGACAGCTAAAGGAAGTTCTCTCAACGCAACAACTATTGCTATCAAAGCCATTAAACCCATAAGGCATCTGAATATATGTTCTTTTGATCTATCAGTTGTATAAAAAGTTTTTAATTTACCTTTTGGTATTAAAAAATATGTAGGCAAAAGACCAAAAAAGCCCCTAAAAAATAAAACCTCCCCAGTTGGGTAGTCACTTGACCATTTTACAAGCAAATCCATAACTGAAAAGGTACATACTGATAGAAACATGTACAAAAAACCTAATTGATTTTTAGTTAGCATAGCAATAATTTGTAAATCAAATTAAAGTATAATCAATGGAAATAGCAGTATTAGGATTAGGATGTTTTTGGGGACCAGAAATTAAGTTTAGTAAACTTGAGGGAGTTATTAAAACTGAAGTTGGTTATTGTGGTGGTGACAGCAAAACAGTCACTTACAAAGAGGTATGTACTGGAAATACAAATCATGCAGAAGTTGTTAAGTTAGATTTTGATCCTAAAATTGTTCCTTATGAAAAGATTTTAGATTTCTTTTTTGAAATTCATGACCCCACAACCTTAAATTCACAAGGACCTGATTTTGGGACACAATATAGAAGTGAAATATTTTATCTAAGTGACAGACAAAAAGAAATTGCTGAAAATGTTATAAAAAAAGTAAATTTAAAATTATCTGGAAATGTTGTAACAAAATCTTCTTTATTAAAAAATTATTGTGCAGCGGAAGAATACCATCAGAGATATTTGGAAAAAAGATAACATGTCTTTAGTTGATACAAATTGGCTAAAAAAAAAATTAGATAAAGTAAAAATTATTGATTGCTCATGGCATATGCCTCAAACAGAACGCAATGGTTTTGAAGAATACAAAAATAAACATATTAAAAATACAATTTTTTTTAATTTAGACAAGAATTCTAAAAAAAATACTGACCTACCTCATATGTTGCCAGATGCTAAGTCATGGGAAGATATTGTGTCCAACATGGGAATTAAAAATGATGATCAGATAGTTATTTATGATAATTCAGATGTAATCAGTTCATGTAGATGTTGGTATAATTTTATCTATTTTGGTCATAATCCAAAATTAGTTCATGTATTAGATGGCGGATTAAAAAAATGGATTAAGGAAGATAGACCAACTACTAGTAATATAATTAAGAATATTCCTTCCAACTATATCGTGCATGAAAAAAAAGAGTTAGTAAAAGATATAAACCAAATTAATAAAAATATTTTAGAAAATAGATTTAATGTTATTGATGCAAGAAGTTTAGAAAGATTTAAAGGTAGTGTTTCTGAACCAAGAAAAGGATTGAGAAGTGGCTCTATTAAAAACTCTTTTTGCCTACCTTTTTCTGAACTTATAAATAAAGATCATACATTTATTAGCAAAGAAAAAATTTTTGAAAAGTTTAAATCAACTGGATATGAGGTGGGCAAAAATATTACATTTACCTGCGGTTCTGGAGTTACCGCTTCAGTTTTGGCTCTTGCTTATTCTTTAATAGATAATAAATATATGCCTACTATTTACGACGGATCATGGAGTGAATATGGAAAGAATTAAAATATGAAAAGATCAACAAAAATCAGTACAGCAATCCTTGTCTTCTTTTTAATTATTACAATAGTAATCGTTGGAAGAGCAATGATAGGAAATCATTTTAAAAAAAAATTTAGCAAAAGGCCTCCTCCTGGAGTAATTGTTAAAGAAGTAGTTTACAAAAGCTTTTCGGAAAATATTGAAAGCTTTGGTACAGCAGTATCAAAGAGAGCAGAATCTTTTAGAATTAAAAGAGATAATTTAACATCTGAACTAATCCTTAAGGATTATGTAAAAAAAGGTGATCTAATTGTTAAGCTTAAAGATAGAAACATTGTAGCACCTTTTAGTGGTGTTCTTGGATACAGAGGTATTACTGGTGACATTCTTGGTTCGGATAACTCAATTATTATAACTTTAGATGATAACTCGATTATATATTCTGACCTAAAAATTCCTGAAACTTTTGCGTCATTCATTAAAAAAGATTTGCCCATTAAGGCAAAGTTTTCAGGTAACAAAAATAAAACATACAGTGGAAAAGTCTATGCTGTTTCAAGCAGGATTAATGCTGAAACAAGAAGCTTGCTTACAAGGGTTATAATTGAAAATGAAAACTCTGAATTAATTCCAGGCTCTCTTCTAGAGGTTATTATTAATTATAATGAACGGAATTCTCTTGCAATACCTGATACTAGTATGATGATAGAGGGAAGCAAAACCTATGTCTATAAAGTTTCAAAAGACAATATTACAAATAAAACTGAAATAGAAATTGGAATAAGAGGTGGTGGATTTATTGAGATAATCTCTGGTCTTAATGAGGGAGAAACTATAGTTGCTGAAGGGCTAAAAAAAGTTAGACCTCGAGGCAAGATAGAACCTATTAAAAGATAATGTTTATAACCGATATAAGTATAAGAAGACCAGTTGTTGCGTGGGTAATGTCTCTTATATTAATCGTCTTTGGTATATTTGTTTTTTCACAGTTGCCCGTAAGAGAATTACCTGAAGGCTTACAGCCTCCTGTAGTTCAAATTAAAGTAGACTATAAGTCTGCTTCAGCTCCTATAATTGATCAAGAGGTAACTCAAGTAATTGAAGATGTAATTGGTGGGGTAGAAGGAGTAAAAAATATTAACTCAACATCAGAAAATGGAAGTAGTTCAATTAATGTTGAATTTAATACTGACATTAACCTAGATAATGCAGCCAATGATATTAGAGAAAGAGTCGCTAGAATTGTTGATAGATTACCAAGTGAAGCTGATGCCCCTCAAATACTTAAACAATCAGCAGGGTTTTCAACCACTATGTGGCTAGCTGTATCTTCTGCAACTTGGAGTGACCTAGAACTTGGAGATTATGTTGAGAGATATTTAGTAGATCAATTTTCGAGCGTTAAGAACGTAGGAACTATTAGAACTGGTGGTTTAAGAGATTTAAGTGTTAGAGTTTGGATAGATCCAATTAAACTTGCAGCTTACAATTTGACCATTCAAGAAGTTGAGATAGCAATAAGAAAAGAAAATGTAAGTCTACCAGCAGGTACTCTTGAGGCTAACAATATTGATTTAATTTTAAATTTAGATAAATCATATGATGATATAGAAAAATTAAAAGCATTACCTATAAAAAGAAACAAAAATAGTATTGTAAGACTTTCAGATATTGCCAATATAGAGTTCGGTCCAGTTTCAGAAAAAAATCTTTTCAAAGCACAAAGTAAGAATGCTTTAAATCTAAAAACTGTAGGAATTGGTATTTACGCAAAAAGTGGTGCTTCAACAGTGGAACTTTCTAAAGAAATAAATAAGAAAATAGACGAAGTTAAGAAAATATTACCAGGTGATCTAAATATAGAAGTAGCTTTTAACAGAGCAACATATGTTGGTACTGCTATTGATGAAGTATACAAAACTTTGATCATTGCTTTTATACTTGTGGTTATTATTATTTACTTATTCTTGGGAAATATAAAGGCTGTAATCGTTCCAGCAGTTGCATTACCTGTAAGTTTGATAGCATCTTTTTTAGGTCTTTACTTATTTGGTTTATCAATAAATATTTTTGTTTTATTGAGCTTTATTCTGGCAATTGGAATAATCACTGATGATTCAGTTATAATGACAGATGCAATTTATAGAAGAATTGAAAATGGAGAAAGCCCTTTGGTTGCAGCTTACAAAGGATCAAAACAAATTAGTTTTGCAATCGTTGCTACAACATTAATTCTAGTTGCTGTATTTATTCCCTTAATTTTTATAGATGGAATTGCAGGAACATTATTTAGAGAAACTGCAATTGCTCTATCTTTTTCAGTTGTAGTGTCCTCTTTTGTTGCGCTTACATTGTCACCCATGTTAGCAAGTAAGTTTTTAAAGAAAGAATCTAAACAAAATCTTATAGTTACAAAATTTGATAAGTTTTTTAAATCATTATCAAAATTTTATGAAGAAACATTAAGCTATTGGCTAAATAAGAAAAAAATTATTATTTCATTCATTATCTTCACTATTATTATATCTAGTGTTTTATTTCATTTTACAAAAAAAGAATTATTACCTATGGAGGATCGAGGTGTATATCTTGTTCTTGGGTTTACAGATGAGGGTAGTTCTTTTGAATATACTGAAAAAAGAGCAGAAGATGTTGAAAAAAGATTAATTCCACTTCTTCAGGCTGAGAATAGTCCATATAAAAGATTGATAATGAGAGTACCCGGCTTTGGCAGTAACAAAAATTCTTTTAATAGCTTTATAATAATTGCATTATTGGATGAATGGGCGGATAGAAAAAAAAGTTCAGTAACAATAATGAGGGAAGCAATTGGAAAAATTGTGACAGTGCCAGAAACTGTGGCTTTTCCAATTTCACCACAATCTATTAGAGTTTCTAGTTATAATAAACCAGTACAAATGGTCATATTAGGTAACACTTATGAAGAATTAGAAGAAATACAATCTAAGGTTATTAGAAAGTTAAGACAAAATAAAAATTTATCAAGGATAGAGTCTGACTATTCTAGAAACAAACCTGAAATCAAACTAGTAATTAATAAAAACAAAGCTAAAGATTTAGATATATCTACTGACTCAATTGGGAAAACTCTAGAAACTCTTTATGGTGGAAAAACTGTAACAAAATTTAATAAACTTGGTAAAGAATATCCAATTATACTTCAACAATACTTAGCGGACCGAAGATCTCAGGAAGGAATTTCTAAAATATTTGTTAGATCAGAAAGTACAGGTAAGTTAATTTCTTTAGCAAATTTAGTTGAGTTTACTGAAAAAGGGTCTGCAAAAAAATTATCAAGATATAACAGGCAGAGAGCTGTAACAATATCTGCAAATATATCTGAATCTTATACACTTACAGAAGCAATTGCATATCTAGAGCAAGCAATGGAAGAAATTGGCTCTTCTAATCAAATTGCATGGAAAGGTAAATCAGAAGAAATAAAAGAAACTAGCAACGAACTATTCATTATTTTTGGATTAGCATTTCTAACTGCCTACTTAGTAATGGCTGCAACCTTTAATTCATTTATTCATCCATTCATTATTATGTTAACCGTTCCACTGGCTTTGTTTGGAGGTTTGGTCTTTATTCTTTTCTTGAACAGTTCAATTAATATCTTCTCACAAATAGCCCTTGTCATTCTAATTGGAATATCGACTAAAAATAGTATTCTAATTGTTGATTATGCTAATCAGTTAAGAACGGCTGGAAAAAATATAGAAACATCTGTTAAGGAAGCTTGTCAATTAAGGTTTAGGCCCATAATGATGACATCAATAAGCACAATGATTGCAATGATGCCTTTAGTTATAGGAAATATTGGACCAGGTGCTGGTGAGGCTTCGAGACTAGCTGTGGGTGCCACTATTCTAGGTGGAATGATTATATCAACATTCTTTACATTGTATGTAACTCCAACCATGTATTTAGTATTAGCAAAAAATACTAAACGAATAGATGTTGTTGATATTGAGCTAAAGAAACAACTTCGTTAAAAAATAATATATTTATTTTTATTTAATCTTTTCTGACACTTTTGTAATTGTGACTTGTATTTATTAGATTGTTTTTCTACTTTTTTAGCTAAGCCTATAACTTTCTGATTATTCTTATAGTTTTTATAACCACCCCACCCCTCATGATATGCGAGGTATTGTCTAAAAGCATCTTTCTTAGAAATTTTTAAAAGAGACTCCGTTTTATCGGTGTACCATCCAATAAAGTCCACACTATCTTTAAACCTTGTTCTTGTTGCTAACTTATTTCCAGTTTCATTTTTATATTGTTCCCAAGTTCCCTTTACTGCTTGTGAATATCCAAATGAACTAGATGGTCTCTTAAATGGTATAATCTTAAATAATTTTTGTCTTGGAGGTTTAGCTAACCAATCAAAGTCTGATTCCATCTTAATTATAGCTAGCTGAATATAAATTGGGGTTCCCCATTTTTTTTCTGTTTTCTTTGTATGTTTATACCAAAGGTATCTTTCATTAAAAATTGAACAACTATTTGAGGTGTTTTGAGGTATTGAGGAGCAGCCAGTAATAAAGATAATCAATAAAATTAAAAAATAATTTCTAAGTTTCGACATATCTAATCACAATCTTATAGATTAATATTACCAATATAACACCTGCTATATTTCCAAATAAATCACTCATTTCAAATTCACGAACTGAAATAATAATGTGAAATAATTCTAAAATAATTGATAATAAAAACAAATAAACAATTACAAAATTAATTTTTTTAGTATTATGAAAAGAAAATACTCCTAAGCTTGTAAGTAGAACAAAAGCATAAATATGATTTGATGAAATTATAAAGTCTCCTGCAATAAGGTCTTTAGTAATTTGGGGTTGTATATAGCAATTATCATATAAAAAGCAGCCAAAAATACTGCCTGGAAACAAATATAAAGTTATTAATATGATATTTGCAGAATAAAAACCTATTTTAAAAAAAAATTTTATTTTTCTCATAATAATCTTATTTATTTTATTTCTTTTATCAGTTATCAGAATATATCAAATGGCTCATTTAATTTTAGTAAGACATGGTCAAAGTGAATGGAATCTAGAAAAAAGATTTACAGGTTGGGTTGATGTTGATCTCACTGGACAAGGAAAATTAGAAGCCTGCAAAGCTGGTGAGTATATTAAAGAAATTAAAATTGATATTAATCATTTTTATTCATCATTTCAGTTAAGAGCTATCAACACACTAAAATTTATTCAAGATACATTAAGAGACAAAAGAGAACCAGTTAGAGCATGGCAATTAAATGAAAGACATTACGGAGCTTTAACAGGATTAAATAAAGACGAAATGAAAGAAAAGCTTGGTGAAGATAAAATCCATGCTTTTAGAAGATCTTGGGATATTAAGCCAGATCCGTTAAGTAGAAATAATCCATATCACCCTTTAAATATAGAGGTTTATAAGGGTATTCCAAAAGAAAATATTCCTGATTCCGAGTCGCTTAAAGATACCTACGAAAGGGTAATGAAATTTTATATCGATGAAATTCAAGAAAAACTAAAAAATGAACAAAATATTTTAATTTCAGCTCATGGAAATTCTATAAGAGCTCTATGCAAATTTTTATTTAAATTGGATAATCAAAAAATAACGCTACTTGAAATACCAACAGGTAATCCACTTTTGATAAGTTTAGATTCAAAACAAAATATTAAAGAATGCTCTTACCTAGATCAAAATAGGGCTAAGGACTTATTAGTTTTTTAATAGCTTTTTATAAATATTAAGATCTGTTAAATGTCTAAAGTCTTCTAAACTCTCAAAACCATATAACTCATCTTTATTAATTAATTCATTCCAAATATTTGAAATTGAAAAATCGCTGACATCATATGAGTCAAATAAACTCTTATTCAGGATCTGGCATCCTGTAT
This sequence comes from Candidatus Pelagibacter sp. Uisw_121, assembly GCF_047722545.1. GTDB lineage: Bacteria > Pseudomonadota > Alphaproteobacteria > Pelagibacterales > Pelagibacteraceae > Pelagibacter. Next base: position 1,143,375 of record NZ_CP159816.1, read on the forward strand.
AAATTAAATGATTAAACTCATTTTTTTTTATTATATTTTTTTTAAGATTGAAATCACCCTTTAAATTTTTGTCAAAACTCAAGTTTTCATTGGCTAATAAAAGTATATTCTTAACTTTGTTTAAAAAATAAAACTTTTCCATATCTTTAATGTATTTCTTATAATTTTCATTCCATACAGTGTCTGGATTAAATGTAATAAAATCTGTTTCATTAGATGAATTTATCATATTTAAAATTCCACCACCTGTATTTAAAATATCTGAACCGTCATTAATTATCTTAATTTCTAAATTAAATTTCTTATATTTAAAAAATTGTTCAATTTTTTCACTAAGATAAAATGTGTTGATTAAAATTTTATTAATTCCCAAAGAATGTATTAAATTTATACAATTTTCTAATAAAGTTATTTCGTTTATCTTTAGTAAAGACTTCGGAGTTGTCAGTGTTATTGGATTTAAGCGCTTGCCATATCCAGCACATAAAATTATTGCAGTTTTAATTTTCATTTCTGATTTCTTATTTTTTTGGAAAAATTAAGGTCTAGTAAGTCTTTGAGTTCAGAAAATTTCTTATTATTAGAAATTCTTAATTCAATTAATTTCCAAGCATAAGGAATTAATTTTAAATATTGATTTTTTTTATCCCTCATAGCCAATCTTGTAAATATCCCAATAATTTTCATATTTCTTAGAATAGATAAAATTTCAAAATCACTTAGTAAAATGTTTTCGTTAACTCTTTTTTTATTTAATTTTAGATAATAACGGTAAATTTTATCTTTGAATATTTTATCTGTTTTAAACCTAACATCATCAATTAAGGAAGCTAAATCATAAGTCCTATTTCCAATTAAAGCATCTTGCGAGTCGATAACTCCTATTTTATTTTTAAACTTCATTAAATTTGACACATGAAAATCCCTATGAACAAAAACTTTTTCTTTTGATTGAAGGCGCGTTAGTAAAAACTTAATTTGTTTTTTTATATCGATTTTAAATTTAGTTAATTTATTTTTTTTTACAAATTTTTTTGCATACCATTCACAGAATAAATTTGCTTCATTAAATAATTTAACATTATCATAAATTGGAATTTTATAAGTTTTTCCTTTAAAGTTTTTAAATTGATTTTGTTTAATTTTTTGAATTACACCAAGTAAATCAACAGATTTTTTGTAAAGATTTTCTCGTTGTTTCTTATTTTTTTTTAATAGACTAAAAACCGAGTCGTCTCCAAAATCTTCAATTTCTATATAATTTTTTTTATAATTTTCACTATAAAGCTTAGGTGCTAAAACTTTATTTTTAATTAAAAGACTATTTATTGCATCATATATTAACAAGTTTTTCTCTTTTTCCTTAGAAGCAAAAACTATGATTGATTTTTTGTTTAATGATGACTTTCTATAAAAAGACCTAAATGATGCATCACCTTTAATTTTTTTTAACTTATTATTAGTTTGCAACATCTATTTTTTGTTTTTAACTCCTTTAATTGTTAAATATCTTTTATTTAAATCATCATTATATTCAAAAAATAAATCAATTTTGTTATCAATAGTTTTTTTTATTTTCTCAGGCCACTCAACTAATGTCACAATTTCTTCTCTGTTTTCAAATAAACCAATATTTTTTATCTCACTATAGTCAGTTAACCTGTACAAATCATAATGCTGTATTATAAAATTTCCAACATCATATTCATTTACCAAATTAAATGTTGGGCTAGTAACTTCAGTTAAATCTTTTTTTTTTTAATTGTTGAAGATTATTAATTATGTGTCTTATAAATGTTGTTTTTCCTACACCTATTTCTCCATGAAAATAAGCTACATCTCCTTTATTTAGTGTTTTTGAAAATTTTTTAGCTAACTCAGATGTTTTATCTTCTAAGGAGATATCTATTTTTTCGCTATTAGTAGCGATAAGCATCTGGCTTGAATGGACCTTCTGTTTCAACACTTATATAGTCAGCTTGGTCTTTTGATAGTTTTGTAAGTTTTGCTCCTACTTTCTTTAAGTGAAGCATAGCTACTTTTTCGTCTAATGATTTTGGTAACACATAAACTTTATTTTTATAATTTTTATGATTATGCCAAAGCTCAATTTGTGCCATTACTTGGTTTGTAAATGATGCACTCATTACAAAACTTGGGTGTCCAGTTGCACAACCTAAATTCACCAATCTACCTTTGGCTAAAAGAATAATTCTCTTTCCATCAACTAATTCTATTTCGTCAACTTCTGGTTTTACTTCTGTCCATTTATAATTTTTTAAGGCTTCTACTTGAATCTCATTATCAAAGTGACCAATATTACATAGTATTGCTCTATCTTTCATATTTCTCATATGATCCGCAGTAACGATGTCTATATTTCCTGTAGCTGTAACAATAATATCCGCTTTACTTATTGCTTCATCCATTAAAACTACCTCATAACCTTCCATTGCAGCTTGTAGTGCACAAATTGGATCCGCTTCTGTAACCATAACTCTTGCTCCACTTTGTCTTAAAGATGCAGCGCTGCCTTTTCCAACATCACCGAAGCCCGCAACAATTGCAACTTTACCAGACATCATGACATCTGTTGCTCTTCTAATTCCATCTACTAAACTTTCTCTACAACCGTACAGGTTATCGAATTTTGATTTTGTAACTGAGTCATTAACATTAATTGCTGGTATCATTAATAACCCATCTTTTTCCATTTTATTTAATGCTTTAATTCCAGTTGTTGTCTCTTCTGAGACACCTTTTACTTCGTTTAATAAATTTTTATAATCGTTATGCATCATTGCAGTTAGGTCACCGCCATCATCCAATAGCATATTTGCTTTCCAGTCTTTTTTACCTTCAATTGTTTGTCTTATACACCATACAGCTTCCTCTTCAGTTTCACCTTTCCAGGCAAAAACTGGTATTCCTGCTTTAGCTATTGCAGCAGCAGCATGATCCTGTGTTGAAAAAATATTACAAGAAGACCATCTAACTTCTGCCCCAAGCTCTACTAAAGTTTCGATTAAAACTGCTGTTTGGATTGTCATATGAAGACATCCTAATATTCTTGCTCCTTTTAAAGGTGCTTTTCCTGAATATTCTTCTCTTAATGCCATTAAGCCAGGCATTTCACTTTCAGCTATTGAAATTTCCTTTCTTCCATAGTCTGCTAGAGATATATCTTTAACTTTAAAATCATCCATTGCTCAGTTTTATATAATAAAAATTTAATTAATCAACTTATGATTAGACTTTAGGGAAGACAATCTCAACATTTGCACCTTCTTGTGTTACGTTGTTTGATGCATTAATAGTAGCACCATGAAGATCAACAAGGTTTTTTACTATATTTAAACCTAAACCAGAGTGTTCACCAAAAGTATCTGGTCTATTACTATAGAATCTATTAAATATTTTTTTTGTATCTGATTCTTTAAACCCTTTACCTTCATCAATAACTTTTAAAATAATTTTATCTTTATCTCCTTTATAAATTTCAACTAAGATTTTTTTGTTATCCTCGCTAAATGAAATTGAATTATCTAATAAATTTGCAATAATTTGTTCAATTCGATTTTCTATTCCATTAACAATATACTCTTCTTGATCATCTTGATCATTTAACATTATTTTGATTCCTCTTTTTGCTTCATAAATGTTATTAAAATCATCTACTACAGATCTTGCAATTAACTTAAGATTAATTTTTTTCATTTTTTCTTTACTTAATGCAACCTCGTCTTTTAATATTTGAGAATAGTCAGTGATTAATCTTTCAATTCTTTGAACATCGTGATTGAGAATATTAATTAATTTACTTCTTTGAGCTTGATTATCAGTATCATTCAATATTTCTGAAGCACTTTTTAATGATGTTAGGGGATTTCTTATTTCATGAACAAGGTCAGTTGAAAAATTTTCCGCATGTGAAATTCTTTTTTGAAGTTCACTTGTCATATCATCTAACGAATTTGACAGAGTTCCTAGCTCATCATTTCTACTTTTAAGTTCATTAATATTTGTTTTTTTTTTACTCTTTTCTTTTATAATTTTTGTATACAATACTAAGTTTTTTATAGGCTTAAGAAAATATCTATTTAAGACAAAAGAGAATATAAATATTACTATAGCTATAAATATTGCTGTTCTTAGAATAAATGTTTTTCTTTCATCAATAGCAGATTTTATATCATTAGCATTTTCTGTGATTACTAAGTATCCGATATTAACTCCATTCAATGTTATATTTTTAACTGTTGTTAACAAAAACTGGTCATAGCCTTCCTGGGTAAAGGTAAAGGGTTTTCCATAATTTTTTGACCACGAATAATTAGTAAGAACATCTTTAAGCGAAACTGTTTTCTCTTTATTTATATTTTTTGTTTCTACAATTTTTTTGTTTTTTTTTTCATTTAAAATTTCTAACTCGACTATATCTAGCCTGCTAGAAAAGGATCTCGGGTCTAAATCTAGCGTATCAGTATCACCTACTAAATTAAATTGATTATCAAATAAGATAACTCTATCTAAGTTTTGAAATAAAAATCTTGTTGAAAATAAAAATCTTCTAATATCTTCTTCTTCAAATTTTATATTTAACCTTAAAATATGTTCAATTGTATTATTAATTATCTTAATATGCTTGGATGTTTTATTCTTTATTAAATTAGGTTTTGCGTTGCTAATGTAAAGGACTGTTAAAAACCCTATAATCAAAAAAATAACTAAATTAATAAATAAAAATTTTTTTAATATAGATAAACTTTTTAGAAAATTGTTGAACATTAACTAACGTTCCATCTGTATCCACTGCCATATCTTGTTTCTATAGCTGTAAAATCAGGGTCAACTTTTTTAAATTTTTTTCTAATTCTTTTAACATGACTATCAATGGTTCTATCCTCAATATCTGTATCCTCTCGATAAGCAATATCCATGAGTTGAGCTCTTTCTTTTATTATTCCTGGTCTCTTTGCTAGTTCTTTAACTATTAAAAATTCTGTAGTGGTAAGTTTATCTGGTAATTGTTTGCTATCCCATTCACATTCAAGTTGCGAGGGGTCAAGTTTTAGCTTCCCATGTGAAATAATATTTTTTGTGTCTTCAAGATTATTGTTAATATCTTTTTTTCTAAGCTGAACCCTTATTCTCTCTATTAAAACTTTAATGGAAAAACCTCCTGACTTTTTTATAAAATCATCTGCACCCAACTTTAAGCCTAACAGTTCGTCTATCTCATCATCTTTTGAAGTTAAAAAAATTACAGGTAAGGAAGTTTTTTTTCTTAACTTTTTTAAAAGTTCTTCGCCATCCATTTTTGGCATTTTTATATCAATAACGGCAAGATTCGGTGGATTTCTAGTTAAACCAATCAAAGCACTTTCTCCATCAATGTAAGTTTGAACGTTAAAGCCCTCTTTTTCGAGAGCTATGCTTATACTTGTGAGTATATTTCTATCATCGTCAATAAGAGCTATTGTTTGTGTTTGCATAATCTACTTTAAAAATACTAAATTGTTCTAATTTAGGCAATGGAGATAAATTAATGAAGTATTCCCCAATTATCCCCTGTATTCAAATCTACCGTCAATGGTGTTGAAAAAGTGTGTAAATCACTTTCTGTAACACTTGTCATTTCATCCTTGATTATTTCAGTTATATTTTTAACCTCTTTTACCGGAACCTCAAAAATTAGCTCATCATGAATTTGTAATAATATTTTTGATTTATTATTTTTAATGCTTTCAAATTTTTTATTAAGTCTAATCATTGCAAGTCGCATGATTTCAGATGCTGAACCTTGAATGGGCGCATTGATTGCTGCTCTTTCTTGAAAGTTTCTTACATTGAAGTTTTTGTCATTAATACCGTTAAAATGAGATCTACGACCAAAAATATTATTTACATAGCCACTTTTTCTACAAAACTTAATTGTATTGTCCATATAAATTTTTATTTCAGGAAATTTTAAAAAATAGGCATTTAAAAATTCATCTGCTTCATGATTTGAAACGTTGATTTGTTTTGCAAGTCCATATTGTGAAATGCCATAAATTATTCCAAAATTAATAGCCTTGGCCTTCCTTCTCATATCTTGGTCTACTTTTTTAATATCAATATTAAATACTTGGCTTGCTGTAAGTGAGTGAATATCTTCATTATTACTAAACGCTTTTTTCAATTCTTTAACTTCTGCCAAGTCAGCTAAAATTCTCATTTCTATCTGATTATAATCTGCAGATATTAATGTGAAATCTTTTTCTGCTATAAAGGCTTTTCTTATATTCTTTCCATCCTCTGATTTAATAGGAATATTTTGTAGATTTGGATCACTCGAAGCTAATCTTCCTGTTGTTGTTGCTGCCAACAAGAATGAGGTATGAACTCGTTTGGTTGTTGGATTTATATGTTCAGGTAAGGCATCTGAATAAGTATTTTTAAGTTTAGATACTTGTCGCCAATCTAAAATTAATTTAGGAAATTCATGTCCTTTAAATGCTAAGTCTTCTAACACACTTGCATTTGTAGCAAAGCTTCCTTTTCTAGTTTTTTTAAGTACGGCAATCTTTAAATCATTGTAAATAATTTCACCTAATTGTTTTGGTGAAGCAATATTAAATTCTTTTTTTGAAATTTTAAAAACTTCTTTTTCTAGTTTATTGATTTTTTTTTCAAATTTTTCAGACAATACCTTTAAAAATTTGTTATCAATTTTAATTCCTTCAATTTCCATAAATGCTAGTATTTTAATTAAAGGTTTTTCAAATATCTCATAAATATTAGTTAATTTTTCTAATTTTAAATTTTTACTAAATACTTTGTATAATCTATAAGTAATATCAGCATCTTCAGCAGCATACTCCATTGCCTTATCTAGCTCTACATCACTAAAATTTATTTCTTTCTTACCCGTGCCAACTATTTCTTTAAATGAAATCGTTTTATGCTGTAGATGAATCTCAGACAAGGTATCCATGTTATGTCTATTTTTTCCAGCATCTAATACATAAGACATCAACATTGTATCTTCCATTGAATTCATATTTATTCCCTGTTTAAACAAGACAATAAAATCAAATTTAATATTTTGACCAATCTTCTTTACACTCTTGTCTTCTAAAAGTGGTTTTAGTTTTTTAATTACAGCTTCTTTTTTTAAGCATCCCTTAAACTTATGACTAATTGGAATGTAACAAGCTTTACCAATTTTAGTGCTTAATGAAATTCCTACTAGATCAGCTTGATGTGCATCTAATGAACTAGTTTCAGTATCAATTGCTAGTTCTCCTGCTTCTTCTGCTTCGTTAATCCACTCATCTATTTCTTTTTCATTAGTGATTAGATGATAATTTTTTTTATTTATATTTTGTTGTTTTTTTTCAGGTCTTGTCTCTTTTGTGATTTCTCCTAGCTCAGGCTCTCCATATGCAGAAATGACAGAGCTAAGTAGCCTATTAAACTCCATTTCTCTCAAAAATTTATATAGCTTATCTTTATCAATCTCCTTTAAATGAAATTCTTCTATCTTTCTTTCAACTGGAGCATCCTTCATCAGTGTCACTAATTTTTTACTAATTATCGCTTTATCTTTGTTTTCTATAAGTGTTTCTCTTCGTTTGTTTTGTTTTATTTCTTGTGCGTTATCTAGTAGCTTTTCTAAAGTTCCATACTTATTAATCAGTTCTGCTGCAGTTTTAATTCCTATACCTGGAACTCCAGGAACATTATCACTACTATCTCCGGCTAAGGATTGAACATCTATAACTTTTTCTGGACCCACTCCAAATTTATTCACAATATCTTCGGGTGTTATAAACTTATTTTTCATTGGATCGAATATACGAACATCTTTTCTGTACAGTTGCATCAAGTCCTTATCTGAAGAGACTATTGTTACTTTCGCACCCTTTGCTAAAATTTGTTCTACATAAGTAGCTATTAAATCATCTGCTTCATAGTTTGGAAGGTCTACAGACGGTAAATTAAAAGCAACTACAGACTTTCTTATGTATTCAAATTGTGGTGCCAAATCATCTGGGGCTTCTGATCTATTAGCTTTGTAGTCTGAATAAATTTCATTTCTAAAAGTTTTTCTAGCCGCATCAAATATTACTGCAAAGTGTGTAGGTTTTTGAAGGTTTTCATTTGATTTTGAGTCCTCTAATAGTTTAAATAACATACTGCAAAATCCACTAACCGCACCAACTGGAAGACCATCACTTTTTCTAGTTAGGGGTGGCAATGCGTAATAAGCTCTAAAAATATAACCCGAACCATCTATTAAATAAAAATGATCTGTTTTTTTTATTTTATCCATTAAATAATATTATCTTAATTATTTTAAATACTATAAATGTATTAACATGCATGGAGCAAAAAAATATACTTTCTGTTAAAAATTTAAAAAAAATTTATTCAAGTAAACAAGCTGAGGACAACCTTGCGTTAAATGATTTAAACTTGGACGTGAAAGAAGGGGAAATTTTTGGTCTTCTTGGTCCTAATGGTGCTGGAAAAACAACATTTATAAATATTTTAGCTGGAACAGTGATAAAAACAGCCGGACAAGTAAATGTCTGGGGTTTTGACTTAGATAAGAACCCAAGACAAGTTAGAGCTTCAGTTGGAATAGTTCCACAAGAAGTAAATCTTGATCCATTTTTTAGTCCAAGAAAATTATTAGAATTACAGGCTGGTCTCTATGGAATTAAAGAAAAAGATAGAATTACAGATACGATTCTAAAATTGGTATCCCTAGAAAAACAAGCTAACAGCTATGCTAGAAGTTTATCTGGTGGAATGAAAAGACGATTACTAATGGCTAAAGCTCTAGTTCATCAGCCACCAATAGTTATTTTGGATGAGCCTACAGCTGGCGTTGATGTTGAGTTAAGACAAAATTTATGGAAAAATGTAAAATTACTCAATGAACTTGGTGTAACTATCATTCTCACAACTCATTATCTTGAGGAGGCTGAGGAAATGTGTGGAAGAATAGCTATATTAAATAAAGGAAATATCGTTGCTCTAGACAGCACTAAGAACTTATTAGACAGAATTCAAACCAAAAAAGTAACCTTTAAAACTGAAATAAAGATTAATATTAATGATGATGATCTAGAATCTTTAAAAATAGTTTCACATATAGATAATGAGGTTTGTATTTCTTATGAAAAAAGTAAAATTAATATGGAAGAATTAATTAATTTAATTAAGAAAAATAACGTCAAAATTATAGACATTTCAACTGATGATGGTGATTTAGAGGATGTTTTTTTAAGACTAATAAAGAACTAGATTATCACATTAATAAATAGTAATTTGTAGATATGGATCTATTAAAAACTAATTCAATTCAAAAAGTATTAAAAACATTTATTCTAATTTTCATAGGAACTATGGCTTTAACAATTTCAGCTAAATTAAAAATACCATTTTATCCTGTGCCTATGACAATGCAAACTTTTGTAGTTCTTTTTTTAGGAATTGCTTTTGGATATAAAATTGGCCTGGCATCTGTAGCTGTTTATCTTCTAGAGGGTATTCTAGGTATGCCCGTATTTTCTAACTCACCAGAAAAAGGTATTGGAATAGTTTATTTTACAGGTCCAACAATGGGATATTTAATTGGGTTTTTATTTGCTTCTTTTCTCACAGGCTATTTAAATTTCAATAAAAATATTTTTATAATTTTTGGAAAATTAATATTTTCTGTTTCAGTAATTTATGTATTTGGAGCTATTTGGTTGGGAACTTTAATTGGATGGGACAAACCAATTCTTCAGTTAGGAGTTACACCATTCTTATTAGCTGAATTATTTAAGATTTGTTTGTTAACTATATTAGCTAAAAAAATTATTAAATTTAGAAAATTTATCTAGGGGATCTTTTAGATAAAATTCTTTGTAATGTTCTTCTGTGCATTTTAAGTCTTCTGGCAGTTTCAGATACATTTCTATTACATAATTCAAAAACTCTATGAATGTGCTCCCACTTAACTCTATCAGCTGACATAGGGTTTTCTGGTGGTTCAGCTTTTTTCTCTGGATCAGCTAGCAATGCTTTCTCAACATCATCTGCGTCTGCTGGCTTTGCAAGATAATCAATTGCACCTTCTTTAATTGCAGCTACAGCCGTTGGAATATTTCCATATCCTGTTAACATTATAATTCTACTACTTGGATTAGAAATTTGAATTTGTTTTACTACTTGAAGCCCGTTTCCATCAGCTAGTCTAAGGTCAACAACAGCAAAGCCTGGTTTTTTTTCTTTAACAGATAGTATTCCTTTTTGTACACTCTCAGCTTGAAAAACCTCAAACCCTTTTTTTTCCATTGATCTAGCAAGCCTGTCTCTGAAAGGATTGTCATCATCAACAATTAATAAGGTTTTATTGTCAAAATCAGCAAGTTTTTTTAAATTGTTCAGTTCAGCCATCCAACTAATATGGTGCCTTATCTAATAATTTCAACACCTATTATTTACTTTACATTAATTAACTATTGCCTTAATTGCATAATTTATATGAAAGTTTTTAAGTATTTTAAAAACTTTTTTTTATTAAATTTTTTTTGGAGACATAATGCAAAAATTTAAAACAGTTGATGATCTTATAAATCAACTAAAGCCAGAAAAACCTATTTATTGTATTAGGAAAAAATCAATACAATTAGCTTCTACATATTTTAGAAATAAATTTCCTGGTAAAGTACTTTATGCAGTAAAAACTAACCCACATCCTGAAGTACTAAAAACAATAGTTGAAAGTGGGATTGAGAACTTTGATATAGCCTCTATTCAAGAAATTAAAGATATAAGAGCAATTAATCCTAATGCAAAATGTTCATATATGCATACAGTCAAAAGTAGAGAAAATATTAAAGAAGCTTATTTTAATCATAATGTTAAAGCTTTTTCCCTTGATACTAAAGATGAATTAATAAAAATTATTGAAACAACTAACGAGGCAAAAGACCTTGAATTATTTGTAAGAGTAGCCGTTTCAAATGAGCATGCTGAAATAGATTTATCAAAAAAATTTGGAGCGTCCATATCTGAGGCGACTGCTTTATTGAGATTAACAAAGCAATATGCACAAAAAATAGGTTTAAGTTTCCATGTGGGATCTCAATGCATGCATCCTATTTCATATACAAAAGGGATTGCAGACATTGGAAATATAATAAAAAAAACTAAAATTATTCCAGATTATATTAATATTGGAGGTGGATTTCCTGCAATTTATCCAGATCTAGTACCTCAATCTTTGGATAATTATTTTGAAGAAATAAAAAAAGGTTTATCAAATTTAAAGTTAGAAAAACTTCCTGAAATATTATGTGAGCCAGGAAGAGCATTAGTCGCAGAAAGTGGATCAACAATCGTAAGAGTAAATCTTAGAAAAAAACAAAAACTTTATATAAATGATGGAACGTATGGAACTCTTTTTGATGCGGGTACACCAAACATAGTTTACCCTTCTCGTTTGATTAAAAGTGGAAAAGCAATATCAAAAAAACTAACTGCTTTTGATTTTTATGGCCCTACTTGTGATAGTATGGATTACATGAAGGGACCATTTCTACTTCCAAATAATATTAAGGAAAATGATTATATTGAGCTAGGTCAACTTGGGGCCTACGGTCTAACTTTCAGAACTCAATTTAATGGTTTTTATTCTAATGAAATTTATGAAGTAGAAGACGAACCTATAATGACGTTATATGGTAAAGAGAGCAATAAAGGTATATTAGTTGCTTAATGTCAGAAAACAAAAATTTAACTCATAATAGCAAAAAAAGCTTCTTACAAAATCCAGTTGAACACATCGATATTACTTCATTTGATGCAAGGAAAATAATTTCCTCAATGGAAAAAATGTCTTTTGTTTCAAGAGAAACAGCAAATGCAGCCAATATTTTTAATGAAATGATTCAAGATAAGGATTGCACAATTTTTTTAACACTTGCTGGGTCAACTTCTGCCGCAGGATGTATGAATATTTATAAAGATTTAGTTAAATATAATATGGTTGATGCAATTATTGCTACAGGAGCTTCAATAGTTGATATGGATTTTTTTGAAGCTTTAGGCTTTAAACATTACCAAGGTTCACAGTTTCAAGATGACACTGAATTAAGAAAAAATTATATAGATAGGATTTATGATACATATATTGATGAAGAAGAATTACAGGAATGTGATCAAAAAATATGTGAAATAGCAGATACACTTGATCCAAGAAGTTATACATCGAGAGAATTCATCTATGAAATGGGAAAATATTTAAAGAAAAATTCTAAAAAAAAAGATTCTTTAATTGAAACAGCATATGACAATAATGTTCCCATTTTTTGTCCCGCATTTACAGACTCAAGTGCTGGTTTTGGATTGGTCACCCACCAAGAAAATAACCCTAAAAACCATATTACGATAGATTCTATTAGAGAACTTCGTGAATTAACTGAAATAAAGATTCAATCGAAAGGATCTGGCTTATTTATGATTGGTGGAGGAGTACCAAAAAATTTTGTTCAAGATACTGTTATCTGTGCTGAACTTTTAGGAAAAGAGGTTGAGATGCATAAGTATGCAGTGCAAATTACAGTGGCAGATTCTAGGGATGGTGCTTGTAGTAGCTCCACATTAAAAGAAGCAAGTTCTTGGGGTAAAGTAGATATTGCAAAAGAACAAATGGTTTTTGCAGAAGCAACTAGTGTCCTTCCTTTGATTGCAAGTGATGCTTATCATAAAGGTGACTGGAAAAATAGAATGAGAAAAAACTTCTCAAAAATATTTAAATAAAATTGAAATATCTTTCTAATAAAAATGGGTTTCTAGGAATTGACAATAATGTTAATTTTAAAGAAAAAGTAGTAGTTGTTCCATTTGGTTTAGAAAAAACTGTAAGTTATGGTGGTGGCACTCGTAATGGCCCTAAAGAAATTATCAAAGCATCACATCAAGTTGAATTATATGATGAAGAATTACATTGTGAGCCTTACAAAAAAATTGGAATTAAAACTTTAAAACCATTTAAAATTGATAAAGACATTAAAAAAGCTCTTAAAAAGATGTCTGATATAAATCAAGAAATATTAGATAAAAAACTATTTCCAATCACTTTTGGTGGGGAGCACTCAATAACACCTGGATGTATTGCTCCATTTGTAAAAAAACACAAAGAAATATGCCTACTACATTTTGATGCACATGCAGATTTAAGGGAGAGTTATAATGGAGAAAAATTTTCTCATGCCTCAGCTATTAGGAGATGTCTTGATCATAAAAATGTTTCAATAATCTCATTTGGGATCAGAAATATATCTCAAAGTGAAATACCATTCTTAAAAAAAAACTCATCTAGAATTGATATCTTTTGGGCAAAAGACAAAAGTAAATGGGACTTAAAAAAATTTAAAAAAATGATAAAGAATAAAACAGTTTATTTAACATTTGATGTTGATGGTTTAGATTCAAGTATAATGCCCGCAACAGGTACACCTGAACCAGGTGGACTATTATGGGATGAAACTTTAAATATTATACGGATAGCTGCTAAGAACTCTAATATTGTTGGTGCAGATATAAATGAACTTTCACCTATAAAAGGTTTTAATTCTTACAATTTTCTTGTAGCAAAACTTGCTTATAAAATTTTATCGTACAAATTTTTATACTAAGCTTTTGAAGCTTTAAGAGTTCCCAATAATAATCTGAATGGAATTAACATTGCTAAAGCTACGAATATTTTAACCGCTAAGTCACCTAGAGATAAAGTAACCCATGGTATTCCAGTTGCGTAAAATGAGATAGAGAAGAATAAAAAGGTATCAACAGTAGACCCAATTAACGATGAAGTTAATGGAGCAACAAACCATTTCTTTTTTCTTAAATAGTCAAAAATTTGAACATCCAACAACTGCGCAACCATAAATGCTGTGCCTGAACCTATAGCAATTCTGACTGAAATTAAGTCTGCAAAATTTGTTGAAAAGAAAAGAGTAAATACAATCCCTATAATAAAACCAACATAAACAATTTTTCTAGCTACAACCTTGCCATAAGATCTATTAGCTAAATCTGTAATTAAAAATGCAACTGGATAACTAAAAGCTCCATAAGTTAATATTTCTTCCAAACCATAATAATTGATCGGAAATTGTACTAAATAATTTGAAGTTAAAACAACAACTCCCATTATAAATGAGAGTAGTATAAAAAACTTTTTCATTAAGCTGATTTGCTAGGGAATACTTTGGGTGTTTTTTTAACGAATGGTGACTTAATTAATATACTTTTTTTTAATTTTTTTAATCTTGGTGATATATTTTTATTTCTTGCAGTCTTTAAAAATTCATCAAAGGTACCTTTTTTATCAACACATCTAACACCTGCATTGCTAACTGTTAAAGTTAAGCTTCTTTTTAAAAGTTCACTTTTAAATTTTGTTTTTTTTAAATTTGGTAAAAATCTTCTATTAGTCTTATTGTTAGCATGACTAACATTGTGACCTTTCATAGGTATTTTGCCGGTTAATTCACATTTTTTAGACATAATATTTATTGATTATATAAGATGAGTTAGTGACCTCGTCAAGTTTATTAGCTTTAATTAGGCTGTTTCTTGCCTATTATTTCTCTAAAATTCCCGATCCCATCAGTAATTAATATTTCTTTTAACTCTTTTTTTATTTTTCCAACAATATTGGGGCCCTGAAAAACCATACCAGTATATAATTGAACATAGCTTGCACCAGCTAAAAATTTTCTATGTGCACTTTCTCCTGAGTCCACACCACCTACTCCAATAATTTCAATTTTATTTTTTAATAATCTGTAAAACTTACTTATTAATTTATTGGCCTTTTCTTCAAGAGGCTTTCCAGATAAACCACCCTTTTGATGTTTCAGTATATTGTTTAATTTACCTCTATTTCCTGCAGTTGTATTTGAAACAATTATTGCACTTACTTTATGTTCTAACAATATTTTACTTAATGCTTCAATTTGTTCATCTGAAATATCAGGAGAAATTTTTACAACAATTGGTATTTTAGATTTAAGCTTAATTTTTTCTTCTTTAACTAAATTCATTAATTCGTCAAATTTAGTTTCATCATGAAAACTTCTTAAGTTTTCTGTGTTAGGTGAGGAAATATTAATTGTAATATAGTCAGCGATATCATGAAAGGTTCTAAGACCAATTAAATAATCATTTAGCCTATCATCACTATCTTTATTTGGACCTATATTAATTCCTAATAAGCCCTTATTCAAATTTGATCGAATTCTGTTACTTACACTTTCTGATCCTAAATTATTAAATCCTAATCTATTTATAAGTGCTTCGTCTTCCACCAATCTAAATACTCTTGGTTTTGGATTTCCATACTGTTTAAATGGTGTAACGGTCCCCACCTCAACAAACCCAAATCCAAGTTTAAATAAAGAATTATAAACTTCAGCATTTTTATCAAATCCAGCAGCCATTCCAATTGGATTATCTATTTCTTTACCAAATAGTTTAGTCTTGAACATTGGATCATCTTTATTTTCATCCTTTAAATTTGGTGTCAAATTTAATCTTAAAGATTTAATTGCTAAATTATGAGCAGTTTCAGGATCAATTTTAAAAATTAGTGATCTTAATTTTGAAAACATTATTTTATTTTTTCTGTTATTAATTTTTTAGTTTCGTTAACTCCAAAGAAGCTTATAAAAAAGCCCATTCTTGGACCATTTTCATCTCCAAATACGACTTCATAAATCAATTTAAACCAATCACGTAGATTTTCTGAATATCCATTTTCTTTTCCAGTTGAGTAAATTAATGTTTGAATATCTTCAGGTAACATTGCATCATTACAATCATCAAGAGTCTTTACTAGAGCATCTAATGCAATTTTTTCGTTTGAATCTGGTTTCTTATATTTTTTTTGAATTTTGATTACATCGTTAAAGTATTTAATAGCGTAGCCAATTAAATTGTCAAAAATTATATGATCTTTTTCTGAGATATCTTTTTTATATTTTTTTACAAACTTCCAAAGTAATTCCTTGGAATCTGCATTACTTGCCTCCACTAAATTTAAAAGCATTGAAAAACTCATAATAGTATCTTCTTTAGGAATTAATCCATTATGTACATGCCAAACTGGATTCATTAGTAACTGTAATTCATTTTGATTTTTAGCTTTTTCTACAAAATCTAAATATTCATCAACTGTTTTTGGAACTATTTCTTTGTATAGTTTTTTTGCTCTTTTAGGATTTTGATACATGTACAATGAAAGACTTTCAGGAGACGCATATTCTAACCACTGATCAATGGTGATCCCATTACCTTTTGACTTTGAAATTTTCTCACCTTTTTCATCTAAAAATAGTTCATAAGCAAAGCCGGATGGGTTTGTTTTGCCAATCAATTTAACTATTCTTGAAGATAATATTGCACTTTCTATTAAATCTTTTCCATACATTTCAAAATCTATATCGAGGGCATACCACCTCATTGCCCAATCCACTTTCCATTGTAATTTACAATTTCCATCTAAGATACTTACCTCAAGTTTTTTTCCATTATTATCAAAGATAATTTTAGATTTTTCTTTTAAGATTTCTAAAACTGGAATTTCTAAAACCTTACCAGTATCTGGACAAATTGGTAAAAATGGACTGTAGGTTCTTTGTCTTTCCTTACCAAGTGTTGGAAGAATTATATCCATAATACCTTGATAATTTTCTAGGATTATCTGTAATGTGGGGTTAAAAAAACCACCCTTATAAAGAACTGAAGAACTTTGAAAGTTATATTCAAAATTAAATTTATTTAAAAAATCTTTTAACATTTCATTATTATGCTCACCAAAACTTGAAAATTTTTCAAATGGATCGGGCACTTGAGTTAAAGGTTTGTGAAGATTTCTATTTAAGAGCTCTTGATTTGGAACGTTTTCTGGAACTTTCCTAAAGCCATCCATGTCATCAGAAAAAGTTATGATTTCTGTTGGTGTGTCAGTGAGTTGTTTTAGAGCATTAACCATCATCGATGTTCTTGCAACTTCACCAAATGTACCTATATGGGGCAACCCACTTGGACCATAACCTGTTTGTAAGATTATTTTACCCTTTTTAGCAATAAAGGATTTTCTTTCACGCAGTAATTTTTTAGCCTCAACAAAAGGCCACGCGTTAGTTTTGTCTAAATTATTTTTTTCAATCACTTTGTTTAATGGCAAATATCATATATTTGCTGTTTTTATTAATTCTTATAGAGTTGAAATTTATTTACCATAAAATAATGTTCTTTCAAAATGTCTAATTATAAAACTGTTTTTTTTACCTTGGGTGTTTTGCAAATTATTCTTGGAATTTCTATGATGATTCCGATTATATTCCAGTTTATTTATTCAGAAATTGATTCTTCCTTTATTGGAGGCTCTATAATTTCTATAATATTTGGTGTTTTATTTTTTTTAACAAATTTAAATCATGATAAAAAATTAAATCTGCAGCAAGCATTCTTATTAACTGCTCTATCTTGGTTAAGTATTGCAATATTTGGTTCTTTGCCTTTTATTTTTTCTACTCTTGAACTGTCAATTACTGACTCTTTTTTTGAAAGTATGTCTGGGATTACCACGACAGGGTCAACAATTATTCAAAACTTAGAAGGCGCCCCTAAATCGATACTTTTGTGGCGAGCAATGCTTCAGTGGTTAGGAGGAATTGGTGTTATTGTAATGGCAATAACTTTAATGCCAATAATGAATGTCGGTGGAATGCAATTATTTAAAATTTCAAGTAACGATTCTTCAGAAAAGTTATTACCAAAATCGAAAGAAATTTCTCTTAGACTGATTTATATTTATTTAGGTCTAACAGTGTTTTGTGCTGCCACATACAAAATTTTTGGTATGAATATTTTTGATAGCTTAACTCATTCAATGACCACGATAGCAACCGGTGGCTTTTCAAATTATAACGAATCAATTGGATATTTTAATAGCCTACCTATCGAAATTTCATCCATGGTTTTCATCATATTGGGTAGTTTACCTTTTATTGCTTATATAAAATTTTTAAATGGTGATAGAAAAATTTTTTTTTTCTGATGTTCAAATAAAATTTTTTTTTAAAATTATTATTTTTTCAATTATTATACTTTTTATTTATTTGTTTTTTCATAACAAAGATTTTTCTCAGATAAATATTAGGGCTATTTCTTTTAATGTTATTTCTATTTTAAGTGGTACGGGATATGTTACTGGTGAATTCGATGGATGGGGTAATTTCCCACTCATCTTCTTTTTAACTTTAATGTTCATTGGTGGATGTGCTGGTTCCACTACATGTGGAATTAAAATTTTTAGAATTCAAATTTTATATCTTTTTATTGTTAATCAATTAAAAAAAATTATTTACCCTAAAGGTATCTTTATAATAAAATATGACAAAAATAATGTAGATGAAAAATTTATGGCTTCTATCATCTCTTTTATTTTTCTTTATTTAGTTGTATTTTTTTTAATAACTGCATTCCTGTCTTTAAGTGGTTTAGATTTTGTTACTTCAATTTCGGGTGCTGCAACCTCAATCTCAAATGTTGGTCCAGGATTAGGTTCTACAATTGGCCCTAATAGCAATTTTTCAAGTTTACCAGAAATTTCTAAATGGATTTTAACACTTGGAATGATATTGGGTAGATTAGAACTTTTTGCAATACTTGTATTATTTCTACCATCTTTTTGGAGGCAATAAATTGAAAGATAAAAATATTAATATTTTTTTTAAAGACAAAACATTAAAGATGTTGTTTCTTGGATTTTCATCAGGACTACCTATACTTCTAGTGTTTTCTACTTTATCTGTTTGGCTATTTAAAGCTGGTATCGATAGAAGTACTGTAACACTGTTTAGCTGGGTAGGTTTTGCTTATGCATTTAAATACTTATGGTCCCCAATAGTTGATAACTTTAGAATTCCTTATTTTGAAAAATTAGGGCACAGAAGAGGATGGTTGCTCTTTACTCAATTGATGATTATTATTTCATTAATTTTAACTTCATTAACAGACCCTGCGAAAAGCTTAATATTTATTACAATATCAATAACATCTTTAGCCATATTTAGTTCTACACAAGATATTGTGGTTGATGCATTCAGGATAGAGTCAGCACCACAATATTTACAGGGTCCACTTTCATCCATGTATATAGCGGGATATAGGTTAGCAATGTTAGTTGGTGGTGCAGGCAGTTTATGGATCGCATCTTACTTTGGTAGTGAAATATATAATAAAGATGTATGGAAAATTGTTTATTTAATTATGGCTCTATTTATGCTTGTTGGCATAGCAACAACTTTATGGTCAGAAGAACCTAAAATAAACAAAAAAAATATCTTAAAAATCAATGAGCATGCAAAATTTTTATTCATTTTCATTCTTTCATTAGCTGGCTTTATTTTTTTATATAACTTTATTGAAAATCCCTTTGAAACAAGTGAAATACTAAAAAAATTCTTATTCTCTGTTATGAGAATTATTTTATGTTTTTCTTTTTTTGGAATTATTATTTTCTTCTTAATAAACACTAAATATATTTCTAAAAAAAAAGTTAAGAAGATATATTTTGATCCAATATTAAATTTTATAGAAAGATATGGAAAGTTTGCTTTTTCCATACTCTTACTAATAGGGCTTTACAGAATAGCAGATGTTGTAATGGGCGTCATGGCAAATATATTTTATCTTGAAAAAGGGTTTAACATAAATCAAATAGCAACATATTCAAAATTTTTTGGTGTCTTTGCTACAATAATAGGTGGGTTTTTGGGTGGATTTTTTTGTTTAAAATTTGGAACGATGAAATCATTATTTTTAGGTGCGTTGATAGCCTCTTGTAGTAATTTATTATTTGCCTGGCTTGCTATATCTGAGGCGAGCATTAAATTTTTAATAGCTGTAATTACTGCTGATAATATTGCAAGTGGATTTGCTGGTGCCGCTTTTGTGGTCTATTTATCTGGCCTAACATCTATAAAGTTTACAGCAACACAATATGCACTATTTAGCTCGGTAATGCTTTTTATACCTAAATTAGTCGCTGGTTATTCTGGTAGTTGGGTTGATGCTATCGGTTATTCAAATTACTTTATAGTTACTGCTTTACTTGGTGTACCAGTATTAATATTAATAATATGGCTATCAAAAGTAGCTCCAATAAAAAATTGAATGATAAATAATAGATTAATTCTAAATGTTTACGAAGATAGTTCTTCCAAGAAAAAAATATCTACGCAACTTTTGTATGGAGATAAATTTAAAATAATTAAAAGACTTAATAGTACATTAAAAATTAAAACTTCTTATGATAATTATGTTGGATATATTACAAGGGGAAATTTTCCTGAAAATGAAAAACAAACACATAAGATTTCAGTTTTAAAAGCTTCTCTATATACTAAGCCTAATATACAATCTAAATTAGATAAACAGATTAGCTTTTGTTCATTGATCAAAGTAAAAAAGTATAAAGGTGAATTTTATAATTTTGATAAATACTGGATTAAAAAAAAAGATGTGAACCTCATTAAAAATAAAAATAAACTTTTTGATAATGTTAAAATTTTTAAAGATGTAAAGTACAAATGGGGTGGTAATAGCTACAAGGGTATTGACTGCTCTGCTTTAGTTCAAATTTTTTTTAAATTTAATAACATATTTTGTCCAAGAGATACTAAAGATCAGGTAAAATTTTTTAACAAAGTTAATAAAAAAAATATATATAAAAAAAATAACCTTATTTATTGGAAAGGGCATGTTGCAATTTGTCTTGATAATAATTATTTAATTCATGCCTATGGTCCCAAAAAAAAAGTTGTGAGAATGAATATTAAAGATACTGTTTTAGAAATTAAGAAAAAATCCAATTTAGATGTAACAAGTATTAAAAAAATCAATGATATCTGATCAACAATTAAAGATAAAAACTGATGTATTAACCAATAAATTGAGTGCTGGTCTATTCGATGAGGTAATAGCTGAAGCTAAAGGTTTATTACGAAATCGAAGTCATCAAATAATTTATAATATACTATCAATTGCATATCAAAGTTTAGGAAAATTTGATCTTTCTGTAAAGATTATGGAGGAAGCTCTTAAAAAGAACCCAAAGAATCCTTATTTTTTGAACAACATGGGAATAAGTAAACACAAGTTAGAAAGCTTTGAAGAGGCAGAACATTATTTTAAAAGAGGACTTGATGTTGCGCCTAACTATATAAATATTTTAAATAATATTGGTAACCTTAAAAAAGATTTAAATCAGACAGATGAAGCAATTTTTTTTTATAAAAAATCCTTATTAGTCAACAATGACTCAGTAGAAATACAACTTAACTTAGCATCAATCTATATAACATTAGGTAAATTTAATGATGCAGAGAATCATTTGAATAAAATTTTAGAAATTAATCCAAAATTCACTGAGGCGGATCGGTTAATTACATCATTTACAAAATATAGAGATGGTAGTCATCATCTTAAAACAATGATTAATAAAATTGAAGATAAAACTCTTAATAAAAACCAATTAATACATCTTCATTTTGCACTTGGAAAAGCTTTCGAAGATGTAAAAAAATATGAAGACTCTTTTAAAAACTTTAACAAAGCGAATGAATACCTAAACGAAATTGTTAGTTATGATATATGTCAAGATGTTGAAAAATTTGAAAGAATTAAAAAAACAACTGAATATGTAAATAGAACTATAATAAATAAAAACTTACGCCAATTAATTTTTATAGTGGGTATGCCTAGATCTGGTACATCCTTAATCGAGCAAATAATATCATCTCACGCAAATGTTTTTGGGGGTGGAGAGCTTCCGTATTTATCAAACATTATACATAAAGAAATTTTAGATAATAAAAAATTAAATACTATCAAAAATAATGATTTAAAAAATTTATTAGAAATAGTGCAAAAACAATACATTTCCAAAATATCAAAAATAGATTCTTCAAATAAGGTTTTTACTGATAAGGCGCCATTAAACTTTAAATATATTGGTTTTATAAAAAGTATATTTCCAAACTCAAAAATTATTAATTGTAACAGAGATCCTATTGATATTTGCTGGTCTAATTATAAAAATTTTTTTTCTGGGACTTTACCTTTTTCTAATAATCTTGATAACCTCGCTTCGTATTATTCTCTTTATCAAAATTATATTGAATTTTGGAAAAAATTATTCCCAAATGAGATTTATAATATAGTTTATGAAAATTTAGTTGAAAACCCAACAGGAGAAATAAAAAAATTATTAAATTTTTGTGATTTAGAATGGGATGAAAATTGTCTAAACCATGAAAATAACCCAAAATCGATAAAAACTGCTAGTTGGGCTCAAGCAAGAAAACCTATTTATAAATCTGCTGTTAAATCATTCTGATCATTTTAGAATGTATCTAGCTAAATTAATTAAAAATATAAAAGTTTAATTCTTTCTTCCAAAATCAGGCTTATTTATATCTTGCTTTAATTTTATTATTTTTTTTCTAACTTTTTTTGTATCTGTAAGCTTTTTAATTATTGATTTATTATTCCTTGATTGAATATCCTTTTTAAATGCTTGTAAATTTTTAATAAATAAATCAATAGCTTTAGAAATATTTTTTTGATTATTAAAAAAAATATCTCTCCACATAATTTCATTGGAAGCGGCAATTCTTGAAAAATCTCTCAAGCCACCTGCACTAAATTTTATTAATTCATATCTTTGTTGTTTTTCGAAATCTGTTGCTGTTTTAACCAAATTATATGCTATTAAATGAGGCAAATGACTTGTTATAGAAAAAACCGTATCATGTCTTTTTGAGTCCATAATTGCAACTTTTGAACCAATCTTTTTCCAAAACTTGGTAAGTATCAGAAGATGTTTTCTGTTGGTATTTTTTTCTTTTATTAATATGCACCATTTATTAAGGAATAAATTTTTTACTCCATTTTCTGGGCCACTAACTTCTGAACCTGCGATAGGGTGACTGGATGTCCAAAAAATTCCTTTTTTCAATTTTTTTTTAATTAAGTCCATAGACTTTACTTTAGATGACCCAACATCTGTAATGATAGTTTTAGGTAATAAATATTTGTTTATCTTTAAAATTATTTTTTCATATTCCCCTAGTGGAGTGCAAAATATTATCAAATCTAAGTTTGGGATAATTTGCTTTAAATCATTTGTAATTTCACATGGTAATTTTAATTTTTTGATTTTTAAAATATTTAATTTTGATTTTTCATAGACAAATATTTTTTTAGCTATTTTTTTTTCAAATATTGCCCTTAATAATGAAGAACCAATTAAACCACAGCCTATAATTAAAATATTTTTCATAATTAATTAAAGATAGCCTTAATTGTTTTTATAAATCTCATATTCTCTTTTTTTGATCCAATTGTTAATCTTAATTTGTTTTTAATATTATATCCATCCTCTGTAGATCTTAATATAATTCCTTTTAACTGCATTTTATTTAAAATATTATTAGCTGAAAATTTACATTTATCAAAATTTAACAGTAAAAAATTAGCTGTCACCTCATTAGAGAAAATTTTTAATTTTTCTAAAACATTTCTAACTTTATTTGCTTCTGTGATATTGTGTTTCACAGATAGATTAATAAAATTTCTATCTTTTAAAGCTTCTATTGCTGCCAACTGTGCAACTTGATTTACATTAAATGGAGGTCTAATTAAATTCATTGCAGAGATAATTTTCTTGGGCCCGTGACCCCAACCAACTCTTAATGAGGCTAGGCCATATATTTTTGAAAAAGTTCTTAACACAACAACGTTATCTTTATTTTTAAATAAATCTAAACCGGATTTATAATCTTTATTTTTCATATATTCAAAGTATGCATCATCCAAAACTAGTAAAATATTTTTATTCAATTTCAATCTTAGTTCTATTAATTCTGCTCTACTTAGATATGTTCCTGTTGGGTTATTAGGATTAGCAATAAATACAATCTTAGTTTTTTTTGTTACTTTCTTTATAATTTCATTTATTGAAACTTTAAAATTTTCTTCCTTGGAAAAAACAACTTTTGCTCCCACTATTTGTGCATATATTCTGTACATTAAAAAGCTATATTGAGGAACAATCACTTCATCAGAGGGTTTTAAGTATAACTGGCAAATCATTTGAATAATTTCATCTGACCCTGCACCACAAATTATTTTCTCAAAATCACACTTATATTTTTTTGAAATTTCTTTTCTTAAGTTTTTTGCTTTACCGTCTGGATACTTTGATATTAACAATTCTTTATTCTGTAAAATTTTTTTTACTCTTGGACTGACGCCAAGAGCTGACTCATTTGCTGACAATTTTATAACATTTCGTATTTTTGCTATATTCGACTTACCCGGTTTATAGGCCTCTATTTTGAATTTTTTGAATTTTGGAACTGTCATTTTATTTATTTAATTTACCTTATAAATAAAATATTATGCTTTCATATAGAATAAGTCATTTTTTAAAAAAATTGACATAAGAAATACTATCTAGTACAAAAAATATGCGCTGATTTAACTGAATTGCGAGCGCTTAAAAAAAACCGCTAAATAAGTTTTTTTGTCTCACAATTCAAATTTGGCTAATATTTATGAATAAAAATGTGAACATAAAAAATATTATAATAGATAAACCATTAAAATTAGATTGTGGTCAAACTATCAATAACTATTCAATAGCTTATGAGACTTATGGCTCTCTAAATCAAAAAAAAGATAATGCTATTCTAATTTTTCATGCTTTGACTGGTGATCAATTTGTTTCTGGTATAAACCCGATTACTAAAAAAGAAGGTTGGTGGTCCTATGCTGTTGGGTCTGGTAAGGCTATTGATACGGATAAATACTTTGTAATTTGTGCCAATGTTATTGGTGGGTGTATGGGTTCATTTGGTCCTAATGAAATTAACCCTGATACTAATAAAAAATATGGTACCACTTTTCCTGTCATCACAATTAATGATATGGTTAACGCACAATTTAATCTCTTAAATTTTTTCAATATTGATAAATTATTTGCTGTTATTGGTGGTTCTATGGGTGGCATGCAGACACTTCAGTTTGTTAATAACTTTCCTGATAAAGCAAAAGTTGCTATTCCAATAGCCTGTACAGCTAGTCACTCAGCTCAAAACATTGCTTTTAATGAACTTGGTAGACAATCAATTATGGCTGATGCTAATTGGGAAAATGGTGATTACTCTAATCAAAATAAAAATCCTAACAAAGGATTGTCTGTTGCAAGAATGGCTGCACATATAACTTATTTATCTAAAAATGGTCTTCAGGAGAAATTTGGAAGAAAGTTGCAAGAAAGAGATGATTTGAAATTTGGTTTTGATGCAGACTTTCAAATAGAAAGTTATTTAAGATATCAAGGGTCTGTATTTGTTGATAGATTTGACGCTAATAGCTATCTATACATAACAAGAGCAATGGATTATTTTGATTTAATCAAAGAACATAACGGTAATTTATCTAAAGCATTTGAAAAAACTAAAACTAAGTTTCTTATTATATCATTTACTTCTGATTGGCTTTATCCAACTTCTGAAAATAAAGAAATTGTTATAGCCTTAAATGCCATAGGTGCTGAGGTCGGATTTGTTGAAATTGAATCTGATAAAGGGCACGATTCATTCCTTTTAGAAGTTCCTAAGTTTTTAAATACTCTAGGTGATTATATTAAAACAGCTTATTCTAAAAATTAAACATGAAACAAGAATTTAAAATAATCTCTGATCTAATTAAAAAAAATACTAGAGTCTTAGATGTGGGCTGTGGAGATGGCATATTAATGGAATATCTTAAAGACAATAAAGAAATAGACATAAGGGGAATAGAGATCTCAAAAGATAATGTTCAAAAATGTTTATCAAAAGGACTAACGGTTATTGAAGGTGATGCAGAAAAAGATCTATTACAATTTCCTAACGGTTCCTTTGATTTCGTTATTTTAAGTCAAACATTACAAGCATTTTTAAAACCTGAAATAGTCATCAAAGAGCTATTGAGAGTCGGCAAAAAAGCTATTGTTACAATACCTAATTTTGGTTTTTGGAAGGTTAGACTTCACCTATTAATTAAAGGAACAATGCCAATTACAAAAAATCTACCCGACGAGTGGTATAATACCCCTAACCTTCATATGTGCACCATAAAAGATTTTTATAACTTTTGTGAAAATAGAAAGATTAAATTAGGCAAATCATCAGCACTGCATAATGAAAAAATATCTTCTATTAATAAACTTAACCTAAATATTAAAAATTTATCCGCAGAACTAGGTATTTTTTTAATTGAAAATTAAATGGAAATTCAAATAATACCCTGTCTGCAAGATAATTATTCTTATCTAATCATTGATAAAACTAAAAATATTGCATGTGTGATCGACCCAAGTGAAGCACAACCTATTATCAAATATTTGGAAGAAAAAAATATACATTTAAAATATATATTAAATACACATCATCATTATGATCATGTGGGAGGTAATACAGAACTAAAAGAAAAATATGGAGCTAGTATTATTGGGTATAAAGGAGATAAGGATAGAATTCCAGAAATAGATATATTAGTCAGCGATCAAGACATTTTGCACAAAGAAAATTTCCAGGCTAAAATTTTTCATATACCCGGTCATACCCTTGGTCATATATGTTTTTATTTTTATAATGAAGAATCAATTTTTACAGGAGACACTCTCTTTTCACTTGGTTGTGGTAAGATTTTTGAAGGAACCTACTCTCAGATGTATAATTCATTAATGAAAATAAAAGCATTGCCAGAAAAAACGAAGATTTATTGTGGACATGAATATACTAAACAAAACTCAAAATTTTGTATTACTCATGATAAAGATAATGAAAACCTAAAAATTAAGATTAAAGATATAAATAAAAAATTAAAAAACAATCTACCCACTATTCCGTCCACTATTAAAGAGGAATTAGAGTGCAATATTTTTCTTAGATCTGATACAGAAGAAATATTTTCAAAATTGAGGGATTTAAAGGATAATTTCTAGCTTATTCGGACTTGACTAAAATAGGTCCCCGACTATATTGCTGATTATAAAAACAGATCAAACAATGTCATACGCAATCATACAAACAGGCGGAAAACAGTATAAAGTAAAGGCTGGAGAAATACTTAAAATTGAAAGATTAGAGGATTCTAAACTCGAAACTAAAATAGAGTTTAAAGAAATTTTAGCTTATGGAGATGACAAAAATATTGAAGTTGGATCACCGACAGTTGAAGGTGCAAAAGTTGAAGCAGATCTTGTTGAAAATGGAAAAAATAGAACAATATTAATTTTCAAAAAAAGACGAAGACAAAATTCTAGAAGAAAGAATGGTCATAGACAGCAATATTCATTAATAAGAATTAGTAAAATATTTTCTAAAGATGGTAAAATTTTATCTGAAGCAGAAAAAATGGTTAAACCAACTAAAAAAATTGAAAAGGTTGAAGCTAAAGTAGAAGCTGAAGCAGTTAATAAATAAATTAGGCAAATTATGGCTACAAAAAAAGCAGGTGGATCATCGAGAAACGGACGAGATAGTGCTGGTCGTAGACTTGGAGTTAAGAAGTATGGTGGTGAAGTAGTGATTCCTGGAAACATCATTGTTAGACAAAGAGGAACTAAAATTTTTCCTGGTGAAAATGTGGGTATGGGAAAAGATCATTCAATTTTTTCTGTTGTTGAAGGAAAAGTAGTATTTAAAAAAGGTAGATTAGACAGAACATTCGTTTCCGTAAAACCCAATTAGTAGTACAACTAAAAACTAACAGTTGTAATATGAAGTTTCTAGATCAAGTAAAAATTTATGTAAAGGCCGGCAATGGTGGGCATGGTTCTCCTAGTTTTCGTAGAGAGAAATTTATTGAATACGGTGGACCTGACGGTGGTGACGGAGGTAAAGGTGGAACCATATTCCTAAGATCAGAAAGAAATTTAAATACCCTTATCGATTATAGATTTCAACAACACCATAAAGCAGGAAGAGGAGTAAATGGTTCTGGACAAAATCGTACAGGTCATGGTGGAGAAGATTTATTTTTAAAGGTTCCAATAGGTACACAAGTTTTTGAAGAAGATAATAAAACTTTAATTTATGATTTTAAAAAAGAAGGTGAAGAATTTATTGTAGCTAAAGGTGGTAAAGGTGGTCTTGGAAACACTAGATTTAAAAGTTCCACTAATAGAGCTCCAAAAAAATTTACTAAAGGTGCAATTGGTGAAGAATATGTAATTTGGCTTCAATTAAAAACTATTGCGGATGTTGGTATTGTTGGATTACCTAACGCAGGTAAATCAAGCTTACTAGCTGCCATTACAAATGCGATGCCTAAAATTTCAAACTATAAATTTACAACACTAAATCCAAATCTTGGTGTTGCAAGTTATGATGATAAGGAAATAACTCTAGCTGATATTCCTGGATTAGTTGAAGGTGCACATGAAGGTGTGGGTCTTGGTATTCAATTTTTAAAACACATAGAAAGATGTAAAACTTTAATGCATTTAATAGATATTACTGATGAAGACCTTGAAAATACATATAAACAAGTTCGAAATGAGCTAGGGAGTTACAGTAAAGATTTACTAGAAAAAAAAGAAATAATTGTATTAAATAAGACAGATTTATTAGAGGAAGAAGAGGTGAAAGAAATTTTAAAGAATTTTTCTAAAAATAAAGACTCTGAGGTGGTTACACTCTCAACATTAGAAAAAGGCTCAATATCTAAAATTAAAGCTAAATTACTCTCCTATGTATCTTAAGGATTCTAAAATAATTGTAATTAAGATTGGCTCATCTTTATTAATAGATGATAAAAAAAAAGTAAGAAAAAAATGGCTTACTGAATTTGCTAAAGATATTCAGGAACTAATAAAACAGAATAAAAAAATTATTATTGTAAGCTCAGGGGCAATAGCAATGGGTTGCAAAAAACTAAATATTAGCAAAAAGAACCTTAAGATTGATAAAAGTCAGGCTGTTGCATCTATTGGGCAAATTGAACTAATGAATTTATTCTCGGAAATATTTGTTAAATTGAAAATTAATATTTCTCAAATTCTTCTCACTTTGGAAGACACAGAACAAAGAAGAAGAGCCCTCAATGCAAAAAGAACTTTTGATAACTTATTTAAACTAGGCTTTGTGCCAATAGTTAATGAAAATGATACTATTGCTACTTCAGAGATTAAGTATGGTGACAATGACAGATTAGCATCTCGTGTTGCACAAATATCGGGTGCGGACTCACTTATATTGCTTTCTGATGTAGACGGTCTTTATACGCACAATCCAAAAATATATAAAAATGCAAAATTAATAAAAGAAATTAAAAATATAGATAAAGATATAGAAAAAATAGCCACCAAAAGTATTAGTGAGCATGGCACAGGTGGTATGAAGACTAAAATAGATGCTGCAAAAATCTGTCAATTATCAGGATGTCAAATGGTAATAGCAAATGGATTATTAAGCAGACCCATTAAAAAAATAACTGAAGAGAATAATTGCACATGGTTTTTACCTAAAGTTTCAAAATTGGCTGCTAGAAAAAAATGGATTATTAGCTCTATTTCACCTAAGGGTGCACTTATTATTGATGACGGTGCAAAACAGGCACTTTCAAATGGTAAAAGCTTATTAGCAGCAGGAATAAAAAAAGTGTCTGGCCGTTTTAGTAAAGGTGACCACATCAAAGTTTTAGATAGAAATAATTACGAATGCGCAAGAGGACTTAGTTCCTTTTCATCGAATGAAATAGAAAAAATTATGGGTCACCACTCAAAAGAGATAGAAAAATTACTAGGATATATTTCTAAATCAGAAGTAATTCATAAAGATGATATAGTAGAGGTATAAAATGAGTAAATATATGAAATTAATAGGTCAAAATGCAAGAAAGGCGTCACTAGATAAAGTTAATTCAAAAACTAAAAATAAAATTTTAAAAAGATATGCTTTTTTATTAGGTAAAGAAAAAAAAATCCATACTTAAAGCTAATCAAAAAGATATCCAATTTGCTCTTAGCAAGGGCTTAAAAAACAATCTAATAGAAAGATTAACTATTGATGAAAAAAAATTAATAGGCATAAAAAATTCTATAAATAAAATTGCTAACTTAAAAGATCCTGTTGATACCACTTTAGAAAAATGGCGAAGACCAAATGGTTTAACAATTAGCAGAGTGTCTATACCTATTGGTGTTATAGGTGTTATTTACGAAAGTAGACCAAACGTGACATCCGATGTTGCAAGTTTATGCTTCAAATCTGGAAATGCTGTAATTTTAAAGGGTGGCTCTGAGGCTATAAATACTAATAAAATTTTAGCAAAACTATTTAGAAAGTCACTTAGGGAAAATAGAGTGAATGAAAACTTTATTCAATTTGTAAACTCCAAAGACAGAAAAATGGTCGACTTTATGCTTTCAAAAATGAAAGATTATATTGATGTAATAATACCTCGTGGTGGAAAAAATTTAGTAAAAAGAGTTCAGCAATTTTCAAGTGTCCCTATTATCGGTCACCTGGAAGGTCTTTGTCATACTTTTATTGATAAGGATGCCAATCTAAAGATGGCTACAGAAATTATCTATAATGCTAAGCTAAGAAACACTAGTATTTGTGGGGCTACGGAAACAATTTTAATACATGAAAAAATTGTTAAGAAATTCTGTAACCCAATTTTAAAAAAGTTAGAAGAAAATAATTGCAAGATCTATGGAGACCGTTTTTTGAAAAAATATTACAAGGGAAAAATTTATCCAGTAAAAGAAAAAGATTGGTCTACTGAATATTTATCAGCAGTAGTTTCTGTAAAAACAGTCAAAGATTGTGACGATGCCATTAATCATATTAACAAATATGGAACTATGCACACCGACTCTATAATTACTAAAAATAAAAAAACTGCAAATAAATTCTTAAAAAATGTTAAAAGCTCAATAGCAATGCATAATACATCTACTCAATTTGCAGATGGTGGTGAATTTGGTTTTGGTGGTGAGGTTGGGATTTCAACAAACACGTTGCCTCCAAGAGGACCTGTTGGATTAGGACAGCTCGTTTCATACAAATATGAAATTATTAGTAATGGTAAAACTAGAAAATAACTTAAAACAGAAAAAGACAAAAATTGGAATCTTGGGGGGAACTTTTGATCCTGCCCACAAGGGCCATTTGGAAATCTCTAAACAGGCTAAAAAAATATTAGAATTAAAAAATATTATATGGGCAATTACTAAACAAAACCCATTTAAAAACGCAAGTAAAACAGATCTTAAAAATAGAATAAAATTTGCAAAAAAATTCATTGGTAAAAATGATTTTATTAAAGTTAAATTTTATGAAGAAAAAGTTCTATCTAATAAAACAATCGATCTCATCAATTATTTAGATAAAGATAAAAAATTCAAGATCTATTTTATTATGGGTGCTGACAATCTAATCAATTTTCATAAATGGTATAAGTGGAAATCCATTTTAAAAAAATGCAATCTGCTTGTATTTGATCGACAGGGGTATAAAGCTAAATCGCTAAAGTCTGTTACCTTTAATGGTGTGAATAAAAAAAAATTATCTTTTATTAATTTTAAAAAAGTCAATATTTCATCTTCTCAATTAAGAAAAATTTGATAAGGTAAATTGTATTAATGGAAAAAAACTCAGACCTTAAAAATTTAATTCTAAAAACTCTAGATTCTAATAAAGCCCTCGATATAATTTCAATAGATCTTAAGAATAAAAGCTCAATGGCTGACTATATGATTATAGCAAGCGGAACTTCTTCTAGGCATATTCAAGCTTTATCTGAAATGGTATTAGAAAAATTAAAGGGTAATGGAGTAAAAAATTCTAAGATTGAAGGAAAAGAAAGTGTGGACTGGAAATTAGTTGATGGTATAGACTTAATTGTTCACATATTTCACCCAGATAAAAGAAAATTTTATGAATTAGAAAAAATATGGTCACAAGTTATTCCTAAAGAAAAAGTGATGATATGATTTTGACTAAAAGATTTTTTATTTTTTCTATAATACTATTATTTACTTTTCAAAAAAGTTTTTCTGAAAATACTGACATATATAAAAAAATTGATTTGTTTGGTGAGGTGCTTGAAAAAATTAGCAAAGAATACGTTGATGAAGTAGATCAATCAAAAAGTATGGATTCAGCCATAAATGGTTTATTGCAATCACTAGATCCCTATTCAGCATATATGACACCTGAAAGTTTTGAAGGTATGCAAACTGAAACCAGTGGAGAGTTTGGTGGGCTTGGTATTGAAGTTGGCATGGAAGCAGGTGTAGTGAAAGTGATATCACCAATAGATAATACTCCAGCATCAAAAGCAGGCTTAAAAGCTGGTGATTATATTGTGAAGATTAATAATACTCAGGTTCAAGGAAAATCATTAATGCAAGCAGTAGACTTAATGAGGGGGCCTGTTGGATCAAGTATTGAAATAACAGTTAGAAGAAGAGGTGTAAAAAAAGCATTAGTTTTTAATATAATGAGAGAGGTTATTCAGGTTCAATCTGTAAAATCTGAACTTATAGATAATAATATTGGTTATATAAGACTAACTTCCTTTAATGAAAATAGTAGCAAACAAATTAAAGAAAAAATTAATAAATTAAATAAAAATAAAGATCTAAAGGGATATATCTTAGATTTAAGAAATAACCCTGGTGGATTACTTTCTCAGGCAATTAAAATTTCAGACTTTTTTTTAGAAAATGGAGAGATTGTATCGACAAGAAGTCGACAAGCCTCAGAAAATCGAAAATGGTTTGCTAAAAAAGGTGATCTGACAAATGGCAAAACATTAATTATACTTATTAACTATGGATCGGCATCGGCATCAGAAATAGTAGCTGGTGCATTAAAAGATCATAAAAGAGCTATTATACTTGGTGAAAATAGTTATGGAAAAGGTTCTGTACAGTCAATAATCCCTTTAAAAAATAGAGGTGCTATTAGATTAACTATTGCAAAATATTATCTCCCTTCAGGAAAATCTATTTCTGAAGTAGGTGTAACGCCTGATATAGAAGTTACAGAAGGTTCAGATGATTTTAAATTTAATTCTGAAACCGATAATCAATTGAATTTTGCAATAAAATTACTCAACGGATAAATGTCGGACAATAAAGTAAATTTACCTCTTAGAAGTGGAGTTGGAATTGTTGTCCTAAACAAAGATAATAAAGTTTTTGTTGCAAAAAGAACTGATAATCAAAAAAATTTTTGGCAGATGCCCCAAGGTGGAGTTGATAAGGGTGAGGATTATTTAACTGCTGCTTACAGAGAGCTAGAAGAAGAAACTAGTATAAAAAATGTTGAACTAATTAAAGAATGTGATGGATTAATCTCTTATGAATTACCAAAAAACTTATTAGGTATAATTTGGAAAGGTAAGTATAGGGGTCAAGAACAAAAGTGGTTTATAATGAGATTTTTAGGGCAAGATAACGAAATTGATATTAAGACTAAACATCCTGAATTTTGTGAGTGGAAGTGGATTGATCTTGAGAATATAACCGACCTAGTTGTAGACTTTAAGCTACATGTATACAAAGATGTTAAAGAAAAAGTAAAAGAAATTATTAATTAAGAGTTTTTAGCACATCAATTTTTTGATCAACTAAGTATTTATTTTGATCTGTAATATTGCTATTTTTTGAACTTTCTTCTGCTTGAGCAAGTAGTTCACTAGTTTTATCTTTATCAATATCTTTAATATTAAAAATAGAACTTGTTAAAACTGATAAATTATTATTCTTAAATTCAACAATTCCATCCTCAACGTAATAATTGTCTTCTCCTGATTTAGAAAAGATTTTAATAATCCCTGGCTTTAAAAATGAAATAATTGAAATATGGTCTTTTAAAATTCCCATTTCTCCTTCAAAAGCAGGCACAACAACTTCTGTTACATCTTCTTTTGAAAGAAAAGATTTCTCTGGGTTTACGATTTCTATTTTGAACTCTTCACTCATTATGCGGCAGCATCCTTCGCCATTTTTTCTGCTTTTTCTATAGCTTCTTCAATTGTACCCACCATATAAAATGCAGCTTCTGGTAAATGATCATACTCACCATTACATATTGCAGCAAAACCTTTAATTGTAGATTCTAAATCTACTAATTTTCCTGGAGAACCAGTAAAGACTTCGGCAACAAAGAAAGGTTGTGATAAGAATCTTTGAATTCTTCTAGCTCTAGCTACTGTTAATTTATCTTCTTCGGATAATTCATCCATTCCTAAAATCGCAATAATATCTTGTAGTGATTTATAAGTTTGAAGAATTTTTTGCACTTCTCTGGCAACTCTGTAATGCTCATCTCCAACTATTCTAGGATCTAAAATTCTAGAGGTAGAATCTAGAGGATCTACTGCTGGATAAATTCCAATTTCAGCTATTTGTCTAGACAATACAGTTGTTGCATCTAAGTGAGCAAAAGATGTAGCAGGCGCCGGGTCAGTTAAGTCATCTGCTGGTACATAAATCGCTTGTACAGATGTAATAGAACCTTTGTTAGTTGTTGTAATTCTTTCTTGAAGGTTACCCATGTCTGTTGCAAGTGTAGGCTGATATCCAACAGCTGAAGGAATTCTTCCTAATAATGCAGAAACTTCTGAACCTGCTTGAGTAAATCTAAAAATGTTATCAACAAAGAATAATACATCTTGTCCTTCTTGGTCTCTAAAATATTCAGCTACAGTTAAACCTGTTAAGGCAACTCTTGCTCTAGCTCCTGGGGGTTCATTCATTTGACCATACACTAGTGCCGCTTTTGATCCTGGACCTTCTGGCTTAATAACGCCTGAATCTATCATTTCGTGATAAAGGTCATTTCCCTCTCTAGTTCTTTCTCCAACACCAGCAAACACAGAAAATCCACCATGAGCTTTTGCTACGTTGTTAATTAACTCCATAATAAGTACTGTCTTACCAACACCCGCACCTCCAAATAAACCAATTTTTCCTCCTTTGGCATATGGTGCTAATAGATCAACTACTTTAATTCCTGTAACTAGAATTTCTGTCTCTGTTGATTGATCACTAAATTCAGGTGCTGCTCTGTGAATTGGCCATTTCTCTTTTGTTTTAACTTCACCTTTTTCATCAATAGGTTCACCTATTACATTTATAATTCTTCCTAAAGTTTCTGGACCAACTGGAACTTGAATGGGAGCGCCTGTTGCCGTTACTTCATCACCTCTTTTTAATCCTTCAGTAGCATCCATTGCAATTGTTCTAACACTTGATTCACCAAGGTGCTGAGCAACTTCTAAAACTAATCTGTTGTCTCCATTTTTACATTCTAATGCTGATAAAATTTCTGGTAATTCTCCATCAAATTTTACGTCTACTACTGCTCCAATAATCTGTGTGATTTTTCCTTTGCTCATAATTATAAACTTTCCGCTCCTGATATGATTTCAATTAGTTCTTTTGTAATAGCTGCTTGACGACTTCTATTATACTCAATAGTAAGCTTGTCAACCATTTCACCTGCGTTTCGAGTTGCACTATCCATTGCGCTCATTCTTGAACCCTGTTCGCTAGCTGAATTTTCTAACATCGCTTTAAAAATCTGAGTAGATATATTTTTAGGCAACAAATTGCTTAAAATTTCATCTTCATCTGGTTCAAATTCATAATTATCCTCAGAAGAATTTTCTTCTGCTTCAGATGTTTTTAAAGGAATTATTTGTTGTTCTTGAGGTATTTGAGTGATTACATTTTTAAATTTATTATAAAAAATTGTACACACGTCAAATTCTTCTTTTTCAAAGTTTTCAATTATCATTTTTCCTACTTTTTCAGCATCTTGATAATTAATAGTTTTTGAATCTTTAAAAGATATTCTCTCTACAATATCATCTTTATAAACTCTTTTTAATTGATCATATCCCTTAGATCCAACAGTTATAATCTTTAAAGTTTTTCCCTCATCAGATATTTTTTTAAAATATGTTTTAGCTTTTTTAATAATATTTGTATTAAAACCACCACATAGACCACGGTCAGATGTTAACACAATACATAAATGTACCTTATCTTCACCTGTTCCAGAAAGGAGCTTAGGTGCATTTTCCTTATCAGAAATACCACTAGATAAATTAAGAATAATGTTATTCATTTTTTCAGAATAAGGTCTTCCCTTTTCAGCATTTTCTTGTGCTCTTCTAAGTTTAGCAGCCGCAACCATTTTCATAGCTTTGGTAATTTTTTGTGTAGACTTTACACTCACTATTCTTTTTTTTAAGTCGTCTAGTGTTGCCATATTTTAAGAATTAAAGTTCTTCTTAAGTTCCATGATAGTTTCAACTAATAATTTTTCAGTATCTTCTTCAAGCTTACCTGAGCTTAAAACAGATTCTAAAATTTCTGGTTTTTCAGATTTACATTTTTCAATAATCTTAGATTCGAACTCAGCAATATCTTTAAGCTCTATATCATCCAAATAACCTTTAACTCCACAGAAAACTGAAATTACTTGTTCAGCAACTGTCATAGGAGAATATTGTTTTTGTTTTAGAAGTTCAGTTAGTTTTGAACCTCTATTTAAAAGTTTTTGTGTTGATGCATCTAAATCAGATCCAAATTGTGCAAAGGCAGCCATTTCTCTATATTGAGCAAGCTCTAACTTCATTGAACCAGAAACTTTTTTCATTGCTTTTGTTTGTGCCGCAGATCCAACTCTAGAAACTGATAGACCTACGTTAATCGCTGGTCTAATTCCTTGGTTAAATAATTCTGTTTCAAGAAATATTTGACCATCTGTAATTGATATAACATTAGTAGGAATAAAAGCAGATACATCTCCACCTTGTGTTTCAATTATTGGAAGAGCGGTTAATGAACCTCCACCATGCTCATCACTAAGCTTGGCTGCTCTCTCAAGTAATCTGCTGTGTAAATAAAATACATCTCCTGGGTAAGCTTCTCTTCCTGGAGGTCGTCTTAATAAAAGTGACATTTGTCTATAAGCTACAGCCTGTTTAGATAAATCATCATAAATGATTAATGCATGCATACCATTATCTCTATAGTATTCACCCATAGTACAGCCTGTATATGGCGCTAAAAACTGAAGTGGTGCTGCGTCTGAAGCGGTAGCAGCTACAATTGTTGTATATTCCATTGCACCAGCTTCTTCTAAAGTTTTTTGAATTTGTCTAACTGTAGATCTTTTTTGACCTATAGCGACATAGATACAGTAAAGTTTTTGCTTCTCATCTCCAGATTCATTTATTTTTTTCTGGTTAATGATCGCATCAATAGCAACTGCAGTTTTTCCCGTTTGTCTATCACCAATAATTAATTCACGCTGTCCTCTTCCAACTGGAACTAGACTGTCAATTGATTTTAAGCCTGTTTGCATTGGTTCACTAACAGATTGTCTTGGAATAATTCCAGGAGCTTTTACTTCAACTCTACTTCTTTTTGTTGTTTTATCTAAAGCACCTTTACCATCAATTGGATTTCCCAATCCATCAACAACTCTTCCTAATAATTCTTTTCCAACAGGTGCATCAACAATACTTCCTGTTCTTTTAACAACATCACCTTCTTTAATTTTTCTGTCATCTCCAAAAATTACAACTCCAACATTTTCACTTTCTAAGTTTAGAGCCATTCCTTTTGATCCATCAGAAAATTCTACCATCTCTCCAGCTTGAACATTGTCTAATCCATATACTCTAGCAATACCATCTCCTACTGACAAAACCTGACCAACCTCAGTCACTTCTGCTTTATCGCCAAATTTTTTAATTTGTTCTTTTAATATCTTTGTTACTTCTGATGGGTTTATATCCATTTATGCCTCTATCATCCTATTTTCGATTTGTTGTAATTTATTTTTAATGGAAGTGTCCACCATTGTGCTTCCGACTTGCACAATCAAACCCCCAATTAAACTTGCATCGTGTTTGTAGTTTAATTTTATTTTTGAACTAAAGTTTTTAGTCAATTCTTCTTTTATGTTGTTAATCTCATTTTCAGTAAGATCTTTTGCAGAAGTTAATTCTGCTTTTAATTCACCTCTTTTAACTGAACATGTCTCAACAAAGCTTTTTAGAATTTTGTCCACATAAAAAAATCTTCTTTTAGATATTAAGAAACTTAAAAATTTTTTTAATAATTCATTTAATTTATATTGTTCTGAAATTTTGCTTAGAGCATTCAATTGGTCTTCTTTGTTATTTGTTGGATCCTTAATTAAAGATTTAAAATCTTCACTTGAAGCAATTAAATTAATAATTGAAGCAGAATGAACCTCGATCTCACTTAAATTATTAGCTTCTATTGCTAATTCATAAAGTGCCAGGGAATATCTGCCTGCTGAAGTTTCGGAAAAACCTTTATTTTTGCTCAATTTATTGTTCCTTATAAATATTTGAAGATTTATTAAATTTCTGTTTTAGTTAACATATGACCCTATTCTCTTCAAGTCACACATTGTCTAAAAGTGTTATTTTTTGACCGTTAATTGAAGTTTATTGGATCAACATCAACTGTTAGTTTCATTCCAGTAGGAAATTTGAATTTTTCAATGATTTTGGCTAGTGAATTCTGTACTTTTAGTGATTTTCTACCTCTGATCAAAAGTCTTACTCTGAACTTTCTTTTTAATCTAAATATGGGTGCATTTACAGGGCCAAGAACTCTACCTTCGACAGCACTTTCTATAAAAACTTTAAACTTATAAGCCTCTTTTTCAAGTTCTCTTTCATTGCTGCCAGTAATTATTAAAGCAATAAATCTCTGAAACGGTGGAAGATTATTTTCTCTTCTAATTTCAAGTTCTTTATCTAAAAAAATATCAGGATCTTTATTTGTAATGTCTGTTATCATTTTGGTATCTAAATTATAAGTTTGAAAATAAACAGTTGCTGGCTTTCCTGTTCTTCCTGCTCTACCTGAAAGTTGGTGATATAACTGTAAATTCTTTTCTGCGCCTCGTAAGTCATGACCTTGTGATGATAAATCAATATCAACAACAACAATACAATTTAAACTTGGAAAGTGGAATCCTTTAGAAATTAATTGAGTTCCAATTAAAATTTGAATTTTATTATCTATAATTTTTTCTAAAACATCTGCTGAACTTTTTTTATTCATTGTATCACTAGAAAATATAGTTGTTTCCTTGGTGGGGAAAATTTTTTTTACTTCTTCAGATATCCTTTCAACTCCAGGCCCACTAAAAATAAAATCACATTTTCCTTCTTTAGAGCAGTCCCTATTTAGTAATGCTTTGTATCCACAGTAGTGGCATAATAAATTTTGTTTGTTTTTGTGATAAACTAAATTTATTGAACAATTTGGACATGAATAACTAGTAAAACATTTTTTACATAAAACATGGGGTGAAAATCCTCTTCTATTTAAAAAAAATAATACTTGATCTTTTTTTTCAAGATGAAATTTTACTTTCTCAATTGTTTCTTTTGATATCCAAGATTGAGATTCTAACTTTGAATTATTAAGATTAATTATTTCATATTTTGGTAAAGATGCATTTAAATATCTTTGATCAAGTTTTGATAAACTATATTTACCTTTTTTAATATTGTCATAAGTTTCAATAGAGGGGACGGCTGTTATTAAATTGATTGGAATATTTTCAAAGGATGCTCTAGAAATTGCCATATCTCTCGCATTGTAAGTTACTCCCTCATCTTGTTTATAAGATTGATCGTGTTCTTCATCAACAATAATTAATCCTAGTTTTTTAAAAGGTAAAAATAATGAAGACCGAGCACCAATTACAACTTTAATTTTATCATTTGCTATTCCACTCCAAATAATTACTTTATTTTTTTTTGTAATACCTGAGTGCCACACAGCAGGCTTAAATCCAAAAAATTCTATAAATTTATTTTGAAATTGTCCTGTTAACCCAATTTCTGGCAGTAGAATTAACCCTTGAAAACCCTTATTAATTATCTCTTTTAAAGCCTCAAAATAAACCATCGTTTTACCAGACCCTGTAGTGCCTTGTAAAACATGAACTCTAAATTTTTGATTTAATACATTCATTTTTTTTAATGAATCTTTTTGCTCTTTAGAAAGTTTTATTTCATTTTCTTTGATGTCAATTTTGAATGGCTCATACGCTTCAATTGGTAACTTTTCTATGGCATCACTACTTAATAATAACAATTTTAGTGCCATACCTTTAGGGATCATATTGTATTCAGAAAACCAATTTAAGAATTTAATTGTATTTTTCTTTAGTGATGGAACATCTAGTTTTCTTAAAACTTTTTTAATTGCAAAATTTTTGTTTGTTTTTTTTTTCAAAATCATCCCATACAACTCCAGTCAATTCTGACTTTCCAAAAGGTACTACTACATAGTCCCCAACCTTTAAATTTAAATTTGAATTATAGGTAAATGGATGATTAAAAATATTTGGTATAAGAATCGGTACTTTCATATCTTTATAATATGAAAATACTTTAAGAGTGTATTGCTCTTTTATCTACTGATAACGC
Source organism: Candidatus Pelagibacter sp. Uisw_121 (assembly GCF_047722545.1). Classification (GTDB taxonomy): domain Bacteria; phylum Pseudomonadota; class Alphaproteobacteria; order Pelagibacterales; family Pelagibacteraceae; genus Pelagibacter. The sequence continues at coordinate 1,184,013 of NZ_CP159816.1, forward strand.
TGCTTCTTTTACTGCTTCAGAAAATGTTGGGTGTGCATGACATGTTCTTGCAATATCTTCAGCGCTAGCACCAAACTCCATTGCAACTCCAATTTCTCCAATTAATTCACCTGCATGAGGTCCAATAATATGTGCTCCTAAAACTTTATCTGTTTTTTCATCAGCTAGGATTTTAACAAAACCTTCTGCTTCATCAATTGCTTTGGCTCTTGAGTTTGCCATAAACGAAAATTTACCAATTTTATATTTTATATTTGCTTCTTTTAGTTGCTCTTCTGTTTTCCCAATTGAAGCAACTTCTGGAGTTGTATAAACAACACCAGGAATAATATCATAATTAACATGTCCTGATTGTCCTGCAATATTTTCTGCGACTGCAATACCTTCGTCTTCAGCTTTGTGCGCTAACATTGGTCCATCTATTACATCACCAATTGCATAAACATTACTTACATTTGTTTGAAATGCTTTGTTAGTTTTAATTCTTTTCTTTTCATCTAATCCAACACCAATTGCTTCTAAATTTAAGTTAGTAGTATTGGGTTTTCTACCAACAGATATAAGAACCACATCACAATCAAAATTTACTTTTTTTCCATCTTTGTCAGATGTTGAAACTATAGCACCATTAATATTTTTTTTAATTCCTTCTACTTTTGTCTGCATATGGAAGTTAATTCCTTGTTTCTTTAATATTTTCATAAATTCTGAGGATATTTCTCTATCCATACCAGGAGTAATATGCTCTAAAAATTCAATTACATGCACTTCTGCACCTAATCTAGACCAAACAGATCCCATCTCTAATCCTATATAACCTCCACCAACTACAACCATTTTTTTTGGGACCGATTGCAGAGTTAATGCTCCTGTTGAAGATACAATTATTTTTTCATCAAATTCCATACCTGGCAATTCTACTGGTACAGATCCTGTGCTAATTACCGTTTTATCTGCTTCAATTATAGTTTCTTTTTTTTGATCATCTAATATTGAGATTTTATTTGCAGATTTAAAGCTTCCAGTGCCCTTAAAATAAGTGACCTTATTTTTCTTAAATAAAAATTCTACACCTTTGGTCAATATTGTTACCGCTTTATCCTTATTTTGCATCATTTTTTGAAGATTAAGTTTTACCTCACCCACTTCTATGCCAAGTTTAGAAAAATTTTTTGCCTTATGATAATTTTCAGAAATATTTAATAAATTTTTAGAAGGTATGCACCCAACATTTAAACAAGTTCCACCTAATGAGCCTCTTGATTCTATACATGCTGTTTTAAGTCCCAATTGTGCCAATCTTATTGCACAGACATAACCTCCCGGACCACCCCCTATTACAACTGCTTGAAATTTATCTGACATTTAAATATTTAAAAATAACCTTCTTGGATCCTCTAAGTTTTCTTTAACCATTTTTAAGAACGATACTGACTCTTTTCCATCTATAATTCTGTGATCATAAGATAAGGCAAGATACATAATGGGTCTAATTTTAATCTCACCATCAACTACCATTGGTCTTTCAACTATATTGTGCATACCTAACACGCCAGATTGAGGTAAATTTAATATTGGAGTAGATAACATTGAGCCATAAACTCCACCATTACTAATTGTAAAGGTTCCACCTTGAAGATCTTCTATGGTTATTTTTCCATCTCTAGCTTTTTCAGAAATAGTTTTAATATTTTTTTCAATATCAGCAAATGATAATTGATCTGCATCTCTTAATACTGGTACTACTAATCCCTTTTCAGTTCCTACTGCAAAACTCATATTATAATAATTTTTATAGATAATTTCGTCTCCATCTATTTCAGCATTAACTGATGGGTACATTTTTAGTGCAGCAACACATGCTTTTACAAAAAATGACATAAACCCTAATTTAATTCCATACCTACTTTGGAAATCTTCCTGGTTCTCTTTTCTCATTTTCATTATGCCAGTCATATCAACTTCATTAAAGGTTGTTAATAATGCTGCATTTTCTTGTGCTTGTTTTAATCTTTTTGCAATTGTCTGTCTAAGCCTAGACATTTTAATTCTCTCTTCTTGACCATATTTAATTTTTCTTTCTGATGGCTGTGGGTTCTCTCCCATCATGCTAATTAGGTCACCTTTAAGAATTCTACCCTCTTTACCAGAGCCACTAATTTTTTTTAAATCAATTTTATTTTCAACTACCATTTTTCTTACGGCTGGTGAAAGTATTTCATTATTTTTATTTGAAGAATAAATTTTCTCTTCTTTAATCTCATTGGTTAATATTAAAGGTTCTTCCTCTTCTGGTTCTTTAAAAACTTTAGGAACTTCTTTTTTAATTTCTAAATTAACTACATTATTTTCAGTTTTTTTAGGTTCAATTTTTGTAATTATTTTTTTTTTCAGATGGTTGAGTTCCATTTTGACTTATCGTACCAAGAAGAGCTCCTACTTCTACGGTTTCACCATCTTTTGAATTTATTTCAGATAAAACTCCATCTATGGGAGATGGAACTTCTAAATTAACTTTATCAGTCTCTAGTTCTACAATTGCCTCATCTACTTCAACTGTATCACCCTCTTGCTTAAGCCACTTAGCGACTGTCGCCTCAGTAATACTTTCTCCTAGAACTGGTACTAAAATTTTTTCACTCATTTTTATTCAAAAACCTTGTTAATAATTTCTTGCTGTTGTGAAATATGTCTTTTTGCAAACCCTGTTGCAGGAGATGCGTCCGGACTTCTTCCTATATAAGAAATTTCCTTATTATTAGCGTTAATAGTTTCTAATGTCCATTGTATATAATCCCTTACAGAAAACCATGCTCCCATATTTTTTGGTTCTTCCTGGCACCAATAAAATTTAGCATTTTTTGCATACTTTTTGATTTCTTTTACTAAACTTTTAACTGGAAAAGGATAAAGTTGCTCAACTCTGTACAACACTACATCATCCTTTTTTAATTTCTCTCTAGCATCCAACAGATCAAAATAAACCTTTCCCGAACATAGAATTACTTTTTTAATTTTTGAGCTTTCTTTTAATTTTATAAATCCATTTTCTTCATCTAGTGCATGATCCCATAAAATTCTGTGGAAAAATGTATCTTTATCAAAGTCTTCTATATTTGAAACACAATGCTTATTTCTTAATAAAGATTTTGGAGTCATTATTATTAATGGCTTTCTAAATTCTCTATGCATTTGACGTCTTAAAGCATGAAAGTAGTTTGCTGGTGTCGTACAATTTACTATTTGCATATTATCATTAGCACATAGTTGTAAAAACCTTTCTAGTCTTGCTGAAGAGTGCTCTGGTCCTTGGCCTTCATAGCCATGAGGCAGAAGCATTACCAACCCAGATGCCCTTGTCCATTTTCTCTCTCCAGATGCAATAAATTGATCTATTACAACTTGTGCGCCATTTGCAAAATCACCAAATTGTGCTTCCCACATTGTTAATGTGTTTGGCTGAACTAAACTATAACCATATTCAAAACCTAAAACTGCTAATTCTGATAAAAAACTATCTACTATTTCATATCGTTTTTGAACTTTTGAAATATTATTGAGTGGAACATATCTGGAGTTATCTTCTTGATTTCTTAGAACTGAGTGTCTTTGGCTAAACGTTCCCCTTCCTGAATCTTGTCCAACTAATCTCACTGGATAACCTTCTTCTAATAATGAGCCAAATGCCAAAGCTTCAGCTGTTGACCAATCTATACCTTTTCCATCTGATACTGATGCTCTTCTAATATTTAAAATTTTAATTATAGTTTTGTGTAGATTTAATTCCTCTGGTGTTGAATTAATTTTTTCTGAAATTTCCAAAAGTTTTTTCTGGTCAAAACCACTTACACCTCTTTTATCCTTTCCTTTTTCTGGTTTATATCTTGACCAACTTCCCTCATACCATTCAATTTTTGGCTTATAATCTTTTGCATTTTTGTATTGATCATCTAGTAAGCTTTTAAATTCAGTTTTAAACCTTTTAAGTTCATCCTCTGAAAGTGTATTCTCATTTACTAATTTGCTTCCATATACTTCTACTGGTGTAGGGTGTGATCTAATTTTTTTATACATTAATGGCTGAGTAAATGAAGGTTCGTCTCCTTCATTATGGCCAAACCTTCTGTAGCAGATTATATCAACAACAACGTCTCTGTTAAATTTTAATCTAAATTCTGTTGCAATTCTTGTAGCATAAACAACTGCTTCTGGGTCATCACCGTTTACATGAAGTATTGGGGCATCTACCATTTTTGCAACATCTGATGGATATGGTGATGATCTTGCAAACCTTGGGCTTGTAGTAAAACCTATTTGATTATTAACAATAAAATGAATTGTTCCACCTGTATTATGGCCTGGCAAACCTGACATTGCAAAACATTCAGCCACAACACCTTGTCCAGCAAAAGCAGCATCTCCATGTATTAAAATAGGTAAAACTTTATTTCTTTCTTTATCTTCATGAAAAAATTGTTTTCCTCTAGTCTGTCCTAATACAACAGGATTAACTGCTTCTAAGTGCGAGGGGTTATCTGTAAGACCAACATGTATAGAATTTCCATCAAATTTTCTATCCGATGATGCTCCTAAATGGTATTTTACGTCTCCCGCTCCTTCTTCTCCTGTTGTTTGAACGTCTCCCGCAAATTCATTGAATATTCTTTTGTATGATTTTTGTAAAACGTTTGCTAGCACATTGAGCCTACCTCTGTGAGACATTCCAATTTTAACTTCTTTAGCTTCTGATTGACCAGCAATTTTAATAATTTGTTCTAAAGCAGGGATTAGGCTTTCTCCTCCATCTAGTCCAAATCTTTTTGTACCAACATATTTTGTATGTAAAAATTTTTCAAATCCTTCAGCTTGAATAAGTTTATTCAAAATAGCTTCTTTACCATTCTTTGTAAATTGAAGAGAGTTCTCATCCTGTTCAATTCTATCTCTAAGCCATTTTCTTTCGGTTGGATTTGATATATGCATATATTCATAACCAATTGGCCCACAATAAGTTTTGTTTAAAAAACTTAATATTTCTTTTACGGTGGAGTGCTCTTTATTTATTACACCGTCTAAATAAATTTTCTCATTATAATTTTCTTTTTTGAACCCATAATATTCAGGATGTAATTCATCTAAATACTCTGTCTTCATCATTCCAAGTGGGTCAAGCTTTGCTAATAAATGTCCTCTTTGCCTATATGCTCTAATTAAAGCAACGGCTCTGATTGAGTTAATATTACTTTTGATTAAATCTTTTGAATTAACTTTTGTATCATCACTTCCATTAGAAAGTTTTTTGTCTTCTTCTTCGATCCTTTTTTCAATTTCATCAATATCAATTTTTTTTTTTACACCCCATGAGGGACCATTAATTTCCTTGGCAATCATACTTAAATCTTCACTCATACCCTCAAAATAACTTTGCCAGCTTTCAGGAAGATCTTTGTCTTTATTGATAAATTTTAAATACATTTGTTCTATAAATGCACTGTTAGATTTGCTAAGAAATGAAGTTTTTTCGAATTCGAGATTTTTTGATGATGACATCTATTCTATTGATATAATATCAGATAAATAATTTTCAATTAGATAATTTATTAAATAATGTTTTGCCTAGTTCAGATGGCGATTTTGCAATTGTAATTCCACATTCTTCCATTTTTTTAATCTTGTCTTCTGCTCCACCCTTACCACCTGAAATAATAGCTCCTGCATGCCCCATAGTTCTTCCAGGGGGTGCTGTTATTCCAGCAACAAATCCAACCATAGGTTTTTTTATTTTATGGTTTTTAACAAATTCAGCCGCTTCTTCTTCTGCAGAACCGCCAATTTCACCTATCATAAGAATAGATTCTGTCTCATCATCATTTAAAAATAAATCTAAACAATCAATAAAGTTCGTTCCATTTATTGGATCTCCACCAATTCCTATACAAGTAGATTGTCCTAATCCATTTTCAGTTGTTTGCGCAACCGCTTCATAAGTTAAAGTTCCAGATCTTGAAACAATTCCCACAGAACCTTTCTTGTGTATATTTCCAGGCATAATCCCAATTTTACATTCATCAGGGGTAATTATTCCTGGACAGTTAGGTCCTATCAATCTGCTTTTTGAACTATTTAGCTTTTGTTTAACACGAAGCATATCTTGAATTGGTATACCTTCAGTAATACAAACTATAAGCTCAATTGATGCATCAATAGCTTCTATTATAGCTGCTGCTGCAAATTTTGCTGGCACATAAATCATAGTTGCATCAGCACCAACTTCTTTTTTAGCTTCAGCTACGGTATTAAATACTGGACGCTCAAGATGTTTTTGTCCTCCTTTTTTAGGAGTAACTCCACCTACAAGATTTGTTCCATATTCTAATGCTTGTTCTGAATGAAAAGTACCATGTGTACCTGTAAAACCTTGGCATATAACTTTTGTATTTTTATTAATTAAAACTGACATTCTATTTTATAGCCTCTACTATTTTTTGTGCAGCATCATCTAAATTTTCTGCTGAAATTAATTTTAAACCCGAGTTGTCTAAAATTTCTTTTCCTTCTTTAAAGTTTGTTCCTGCAAGTCTAACTACTAGTGGAACACTTATATTTATCTCTTTAGCAGCATCAACAACACCTTGAGCAAGAACATCACATCTCATTATTCCACCAAAAATGTTTATTAATATGCCTTTAACGTTTTTATCTGAAAGAATTATTTTTAATGCAGCAGAAACCTTTTCTTTTGAAGCTCCACCACCAACATCTAAAAAATTTGCTGGCTCTTCTCCATATAATTTAATTATGTCCATTGTTGCCATTGCTAAGCCTGCTCCATTAACCATGCAACCAATACTTCCATCTAACTTTATATAAGCAAGATCATGTTTGCTTGCTTCTATTTCAGCTGGATCTTCTTCATTTAAATCTCTTAACTCTATAATTTCAGGATGTCTAAATAGCGCGTTAGAATCAAAATTAACTTTTGCGTCTAAGCAGATTATATTTTTTTCTTTAGTTAATATTAGTGGGTTAACCTCAACCATATTAGCATCCGTGCCTAGAAACATATTATATACTGATTTAATTAGCGCTATTGCTTGCTTTTTAGCATCTTCAGTTAAGCTATAAATTTTAATTATCTTCTCACAATCAGCATCTGAGATTTCATTAACAATATCTACTTTTGTTGTTATAATTTTTTCAGGCGTTTTATCCGCAACCTCTTCAATATCCATTCCACCTTGATCACTGGAAATAAATACAATTTTTGAACTTACTCTATCGATTAAGCACGATAGATAAAATTCTTTATCTATATTGGAAGATACTTCCACATATAATCTTTTTACCTCTCTACCTTCAGGGCCAGTTTGATGTGTTACAAGTGTTTTTCCCAATAATTCTTTTGCAGCAACACTTAACTCTTCAATGGTATCTAAAATTTTTACACCTCCTGCCTTGCCTCTTCCACCAGCATGGATTTGTGCTTTCAATACAAACTTTTCTGTTTTTAATGATTTTGATTTTTCAATCAACTCACCAACTGTGAATGCAAAAACACCTTCGGGCACAACTGCCCCATATTTCTTTAGGATTTTTTTTGCTTGGTGTTCATGAATATTCATGATTTATTTAGATAGATCTGGATCTATTTTTGATGCAGCTTCCCATAATGCTTTAACAGCATCTATTGAGTGCATAAATTCTTTTTTTTCTTTTTCATCCAAGTTTATTTGTTCTATTTTTTCAACACCATCTTTTCCAATTATTACTGGTACACCAGCATAAACATTGCTAACTCCATATTCTCCATTTAAATGAACTGCACATGGAAGTAATTTTTTTTCATCTTTTAAATATGCTTCTGCCATTTGCACTCCTGAAGCTGCTGGCGCATAAAATGCAGAACCTTTTTCTAAATATTTAACAATCTCAGCTCCACCATCTCTAGTTCTTTGGTTAATTTCTTCTACTCTTTCTGGAGATATTTTTCCTTCTTTAACTAAGTCTAGTAATGGTTTACCTGAAACTTTTGTGAATCTTGGTAGAGGAACCATTGTGTCTCCATGACCTCCCATAACCATTGCTTCAATTTCTTTTACAGGAACATTTAACTCTAGAGATAAAAATAATTTAAGTCTTGAGCTGTCCAAAATTCCTGCCATTCCAACTACTTTATTTGCTGGTAACCCTGAAAATTTTTGAAAGGCCATCACCATAACGTCTAAAGGGTTTGTAATACATATTACAAATGCATTGGGTGCATTTTTTTTAATACCTTCTGCAACTTGTTTAATAATTTTTAGATTAATACCTAATAAATCATCTCTGCTCATTCCTGGTTTTCTTGGTACACCAGCAGTTATTATTATTACGTCTGAATCTTTTATATCTTCATAGTTATCTGTGCCTGAGAACTTTACATTAAATCCATCTACAGATGATGATTGAGCAATATCTAGGGCTTTTCCTTTAGCAAAACCAGCTGCAACATCAAAAAGAACTACTTCGTTTGCTACCTCTTTAGTACCAATTAAATGTGCTAAAGTACCACCAATTTGACCCGCGCCTATTAAAGAAATTTTCTTTTTCATATATAGCAGTATCTTTTATTGATAATTAATGAATATTCAACTGAATTTTAAATTATTATCTATTTATCTTCAGTGAGTTTAGAGCAGATAGCCATGTCATCAGAGATATATGACCCTTTAAAATGTGATTTATTTTTTTCCCAATTTTTTTTACCATCAGTTATATAATTATTGAATAACTCTTTTCTATTTTCTTCAGCTTTTTTTTGAGCTTCTTCTAATTTTTTTTTCTTCATCGATGACCATTAACTCTATCGACTTAAATAAAAGACTATTTGATATCTCAATAAAACTTTTAGAGCTTAGAGCATCTGTTTTTAAAATAATGCCAGATGCATAAGCATAAATTGCACTACATCTATTCAATAAGTAAATTTGTGTTGTGGCATTTTCTATATCTTTTTTATCTAAATAATCTTTTAAAGAAGTATTAGAATTTGCACTAGCAAGAGTAAAAGAGCTTACTAAAGATAATATTGTAATTAAAAAAATTGTCTTTTTCATAAATTATATATTAAACTTTTATGGACCGTAGGCTACTTTTGGAAGCCATGTAACGATTTGAGGAAAATTAAAAACAATTGCAACTGCTATTGCTTGTAAAATAACAAATGGAATTATTCCTCTATAAATGTTTTGTATTGTTATTCCTTGAGGGGCTACACCCTTCATATAAAATAAAGCAAAGCCAACTGGTGGGGTTATAAAAGAAGTTTGTAGAACAACTGCAAACATAACTATAAACCATACCATATCAACACCAAGATCAACCATAACTGGGGCTAAGAAAGGTAATAGAATTAATGTAATCTCTATCCAGTCTAAAAAGAAACCTAGTATAAAGGCAATACACAACACAACTATCACAACTCCATTTGGACCATAAGGCAATCCTTTTAAAGCACCTTCTATCAATTCATCTCCGCCCAATCCTCTTAAAACTAAAGCAAACATTGTTGCTCCCACAAATAATGCAAATATATAGGATGTTGTATGGGTAGTTTTTCTAATTACACTTTTTAAATCCTTAAGAGAAAGTCTTCCTCTTATTAAAGCTAAAATAGATGCTCCTAGCGCACCTACTCCTGATGCCTCCGTTGGGGTTGCTATACCCATAAAAATACTTCCTAAGACTGCAATTATTAATAAAGCTGGTGGTATAATCGATTTAAATACTCTTAAAATAATATCTAAAGAAACAGGTTTTGCGTTTTTTGGTGCTGGAGCAACTTTTGGTTTTAAGTATGCGTAGGTAATAATAAAAACTGTATATAGTAACCCAAGCATCAAACCAGGAAATACTGCACCCATAAACAAATCACCTACAGAAATTCTCACTTGATCACCCATAATCACTAGCATGATGCTAGGAGGTATTAATATTCCAAGTGTACCCGTCGCACAAACAACTCCACATGCAAGATCTGGACTGTAATTATTTTTTAACATTAAAGGAACTCCTAAAATTGTAAGTAAAACAACGGATGCTCCTATAATTCCTGTTGATGCTGCTAATAACACTCCAATAAAAACTACTGCTATTGCCAGGCCACCTCTCATACGACCAAATAATTTTGCTAAATCTGTCATGAGGTCTTCTGCTATTCCTGATTTATCCATCATTATTCCCATAAAGATAAACATCGGAAGGGCAACTAGTACCCAGTTTGCCATAACTCCGTATAATCTATAAACTACCATCGAAGAAAATTTCCAATCAACTCCAAAAAAAGTGTCTAAATAAGTATCAGATAACATTGCAATTAAAGTAAATAATACCGCTAGGCCTCCCATTGTCCACGCAACTGGGAATCCAATAAAAATTAGAGTTATGAAGCTCAAAAAGAGCAATATTGACATGTAATATTCAGAAATTAATTCCATCTATTTTATTTTTTCAAACCCTGATCGAATAGTTGCTAGAACCCTAGTTATTCTTGATAAGCCAGCTAATAATAATAAAAAGAAACTAAATACTAGAAAACCTTTTACAAGCCATCTTGCAGGTAATCCATTTGCAGAAGTAGATCTTTCACTTGTTTCCCATGATAGTTCAAAAAATGGAACTGAGTAAATAAGCACTAAAATAATGAATGGTAAAAACAATAGAAGAATTCCAAAAAACTCAAACCAAAGTCTTCTTTTGTAAGCCATACTATCTGTCAAAACATCTACTCTAACATGTAAGTCTACTACGTAAGTAGATGACAGGCCAACTAGCCAACCTACAGCATAAAGGTGCCACTGTAATTCTTCTAACTCGATCATCCCACTCTTAAATACATATCTAAGGATTACATTAAGAATAATTACAGCAACTAAAACAACCCATATCCAATTAAATATTTCGCCTACACTATTTATAAACCCATCTATCTTTCTTGTAATTGGAAGATGTTTTAGCTGAAGTTTTTTATCTAAGCTATTTTGAATTTTTGTGAAATCATTTGCCATAAAAATCTGTTTTAATTAAAAAGAAAAGCAGCCGGTAAACCGACTGCTTTTTAACTTTATTATAAACTTTTAAAGTATTAAATACTAAAAGTTTCTAGGTAAATAACCCCATTTTTGCCAAACATCATACTCTTTCATGAATGCTTGTTGAGAGTTCCAAACTTTTTTAAAGTCAGCATCTTTAGCAGATTGTTCTGCCATAACTTTTGCACTAACTTTTTGAAGTTCTCTCAATACGCTATCAGGCAATCTAGCAGCTGTTACACCTTTAGAAGGGAAGCTTGCAATTTGCTTTCCTTGTAAAAATTCACCAGTTGTTATTGCTCTCATAGCCGCTGCTGTACAAGCCATCTCAAACAATGCTTGGTCAGCTGGACCTATTTTTTTCCATAAGTCTAAATTGACCATGAAGTGAGTAGATGTTGATACTTGGTGCCAACCTGGAAATAGGTTGAACTTAGTAATCTTGTGAAAACCAAGTACTTCATCAATTGCAGGCATTGAATATTCTGTTGCATCTAGAGTTCCTTTTTCTAGAGCAGCAAAAATTTCACCACCAGCCATCAATGTTGCAGATGCTCCTATTTCATTTAAAACCATTCCTCCTAAACCTGAGAAACGAATTTTTAAACCTTTGAGATCATCTAGACTTGTAATTGGATTTCTATACCAACCAGCAGTTTCGGGCCCAATTGTACTACATAACAAAACTTTGATATTTTGCTTATTATAAATATCATTTGCTAATTTTGAACCTTCTCCTTCAAACCACCACGCAGCATATTCCCATGGTTCCATTCCAAACGGTACGGCTGCAAATAAAACAGCTGCTGGAATTCTACCTTGGTCATAGGCCATATAGTTGTAAGCTGCAGGTAAATCACCTTTACTAATTGAAGGCGAAATTTCTAATGGTGGAAGAATTTTTCCAGGCTCATAAACCTTTAATTTAATTCTACCATCTGTAGCTTTGTCTAAAGTGTCTGCTAAACGAGCAATCGGATCTCCAAGTGCTGGCCAACCAGTGTTGAAAGTAGACTGTACTTTCCATCTGATTTTTTCTGCTGCACTAACTTGCTGAAATGAAAAAGTCATCATTAAAGCAAATACAGCAAAAACACCAATAAAAGAATTTATTAGCGATTTTGATTTATTATTTTTCATATTTCCCTCTCTGTTGTTTTTTAAGTTGTTTGTTCTTAAAGAAAAGTATCTCCAACTCATATTAAGATACTCTCCATGCTTGTCCGTAAAGATCAACCATCTCATTTACAGAAGGCACTCTTGGATTGAGGTTTGGAGCTCCTGAATTTTCTGCATCAGTTGCCATATTTTCTAACTCTTCCTCAAAATTTTTTTGATTTATTCCAAAATTTTTCATTGATGGAACTTCAAAATCTTTATTAATTTTATAAAGTCCTTTAATTAATTTATTACAAGCAACATCATCATTGTCCTGTGGTAAAGCAAATTCTCCAGCTCTACTACAATCAGCATAACGACTTTTTGCATGTTCAATTGAAAATTCAGTTATTGTTGGTAACAACATTGCATTGCTTAAACCATGTGGAACTTTAAAATTACTTCCGAGTGGTCTACTCATTCCATGAACCAAACATATAGATGCATTAGAAAATGCAAGACCTCCCAATGTTGCTGCTAACATTAATCCTTCTCTGGCTTTTAAGTCTTTAGGGTTCTTATCGACTGCATAAATATTTTTCATAACAAGTCTTATTGTATCTAGAGCCATTCTATCTGAAAATAATGTAGCTTTTTTACTAACATAAGCTTCTATACCATGTGTTAAAGTATCGATTGCACTATCAATAGTTAACCTTCTAGGTTTTGATAATGTTAAATCATAATCAACTATTGCAACAATTGGAACAAACCCCTCTCCTCTACACGAAATTTTTTCGTTATTATTTGAATCAATAATTACTGCATGATGTGTCACTTCTGATCCTGTTCCAGCTGTAGTTGGTATAGCAATTATTGGTAAACCTTTTTTATCAAACATTGATGGTGGTTTATAGTCTTGAATATTTTTACTAAATTTAGCCATTGCAGCTATTGCTTTTGCCGTATCCATTGGACTTCCTCCACCAAAGCCGATTACCGCATCATTTTTACATTTTTCTAAAAATTTAATACCCTGTAAGACTACAGTGTCAGTTGGGTCAGGAACAGTGTCATCAAATACATCGGACTTTAATCCTGCTTTACTTAGAACCTCCTGCAACATTTTAACATAACCAAATGCTACCATTTGTTTGTCGGTTACAATTAATAATGATTTAATAGATCCTAGAATTTTTATAATCTCAGGTAGTTCGTTTAAACTACCTTTTCCAATTTGCAGATACCTCGGAATACAAACACGTACATTATCTCTTTTAATCAAACGGTCTCTCTCTCTTTCCATCTAATTGGTTAAGTTGCAATCTAAACCTATGTAATTTTAAGAGTCAATAGTTCAAAATCTTTAAATGATAATATTTTTCTCATTTAAGGAATAAGAGATTGCAAAGAAAAAAAGGTTGGTGTAACTTTCGTATATAATATAAAAGGAGTTTCATGAAAAAAATAAGTCATTTTATAGACGGAAAAATATATAGCGATAGTGAATCTAGAACCGGTCCGATTCTTAACCCAGCAATTGGTGAACAGATAGCAGAAGTTGAGTTAGCAAGTAAAGCTACTGTTGAGATGGCTATTGAAAGTTCTGCTAAGGCTTTTATAAAATGGTCAAAAACTACTCCCATAAACAGATCAAGAATTTTATCAAAATATAAAGATTTATTAGTTAAAAATATGGAAGAAATAGCTGTAATGGTTTCTAAAGAACATGGAAAAACCATTCCTGACGCCAAAGGTTCTATTCAAAGAGGAATTGAAGTTGTTGAATATGCTACTGGTATTACCGATTCTTTAAAAGGAGATCATTCGGCAAACGTTGGTACAAACGTTGACTCATATAATTTACGTCAACCACTTGGTGTTTGTGCTGGTATTACTCCATTTAATTTTCCAGCTATGGTTCCCATGTGGATGTACCCAGTTTCTATAGCATGTGGAAATACTTTTATATTAAAGCCTTCCGAAAAAGACCCAAGCTGTCCAATGAGACTTGCAGAACTAGCAATTGAAGCTGGTATGCCGCCTGGCGTTTTAAATGTTGTAAATGGTGATAAAGAATCTGTTGATACTTTGTTAGAAAGTAAAGATGTTAAAGCAATTAGTTTTGTAGGTTCAACTCCTATTGCAGAATATGTTTATCATACAGGAACAAAAAATAACAAAAGAGTACAAGCGCTTGGTGGTGCCAAAAACCATATGGTTGTTATGCCTGATGCAGATGTTGATAAAACAGCTGATGCCCTTATAGGTTCAGCTTTTGGATCTGCGGGTGAAAGATGTATGGCTATTTCAGTTGCGGTATGTGTGGGTGAAAAAACAGCTGAAAAATTAAAAACTAAACTATTAGAAGAAACTTTAAAATTAAATGTTGGACCATACACAGATGAAAAAAGTGATTTTGGACCACTAAATAATAAAGCTCACTATGAAAAAGTCTTAGGGTATATAGATGCGGGTGAAAAAGAAGGAGCAAAATTACTTGCTGATGGAAGAAATATGAAGCTTCAAGGTTATGAAAATGGTTACTTTGTAGGTCCAACTATCTTTGAAAATGTCAAACCAGATATGAAAATTTACAAAGAAGAAATTTTTGGTCCAGTATTAAGTATGATGACAACAGATACATACGAAGATGCTTTAAAATTAGTTAATGGTCATGAATTAGGAAATGGTGCTGCAGTATTTACAAAAAGTGGAATGATAGCAAAACACTTTACTGAAAATGCACAAATTGGAATGATAGGAGTAAACGTTCCTATCCCAGTACCCGTTGCTTACCATAGCTTTGGGGGTTGGAAACGATCATTATTTGGAGATCATGCAATGCATGGTCCTGAAGGAATAAGATTCTATACTAAATTGAAGACTGCAACTGTAACATGGTCTGAAGACAATAGTGGTCCTGAGTTTACAATTCCTGTCTTATCATAATTTTTAGTTAAAAAAAATTCAAGAATTGTGAACGAAAGAAATAATAGAACTTCGCCTAGGCGAATATTAAATATTTTAGAAGAAATCTTAATAGACCCAGATAACTTTACTGCCAAAAAAATATCTCATAAATTAGATATTCCTTTAGCAACTGTTTATCGACACATAGAGACTTTATGTGATGAAAGGTTTTTGATAGCAAGTAGTTCAAAAAAATATATTCCTGGACCAAAAATTAGAAAAATAATCTTAAAAAGTCTTCCCTATGAACCAAATTTTACTCTTAGGAGATCATATTTAAGAAAGCTTACAACGGATATAAAAGAAACAGTTAGTTTGTCTGTACCAATTGGAACTAAGCTTGTATATTTTGACAGAATTGAGTTCCATTGGCCAATGCAACTAAATCTAGAAGCAGGAGACCATCTACCCTTGCACGCTTCTGCATCAGGAAAGCTCTATCTTTCATCTATTAAAAAAGACGATGCATTAGAAATTTTTAGAAATATTAAAACTCCTGCGTCTGCGAAAAATACAATTACAGAAATTTCTCAATTTAAAAAAGAATTGAATAAAATAAAAAAACAAGGTTATTCATTTGATGATGAGGAATGGTTTAATGGAATGGTAGGCCTATCCTTGCCTATAACAAATGCTAATAATGAACTATGTTTTTGTCTTTCCACTCATACAGCAAAAAGTCGAAAAAATATTGATGGTTTAAAAAAGATTCTACCTTTGATGCTGTCTGCTGCAGCAAATTTAAAAAAGGCTTTATTTAAATATTAGCTGTAACTAACATTTTTTTTAATTCAGCTATGGCTTTTGCTGGATTTAATCCTTTTGGACAAGAATTTGTACAATTCATAATAGTATGACATCTATACAGCTTAAGTTCATCAGCTACTTTTTTTAATCTTTCTTTTCTTTCATCATCTCTACTATCTACTATCCACCTATAAGCTTGAAGCAAAACTGCAGGACCTAAAAATTTATCCTCATTCCACCAATAGCTTGGGCAAGAAGTGGAACAACATGCACACATGATACATTCATATGCACCATCTAATTTTTTTCTATCTTTTTGAGATTGAATAATTTCTGTAGTTTCAACTTTTGTATTCGTTTTTAGCCATGGCTCAATTGATTCGTATTGTTTATACAATCCACTTAAGTCCCCAATTAAATCTTTTTTAACTTTTAAATGAGGTAATGGATAAATATTTATATCTCCTTCAATTTCTGAGTGAGGCTTTGTACATGCTAAACCATTTTTACCATCCATATTCATTGCACAAGATCCACAAACACCATGTGCACAAGATCTCCGATAAGCCAATGATGGGTCAATTTCGTTTTTAATCTTATTTAAAATATCTAATACTTTTGAAGGACAGTTATCCATATCTACTTCATAAGTGTCCTCTCTTGGGTTTTCTCCATTTGAGGGATCCCATCTATAAACATTTACTTTTCTGATATTTTTTGATCCAGTTTTATCTTGATAATAGATACCTTTTTGAACTTCTGAATTTTTAGGTAAATTTATTTGAACCACTAGTAAACTCTTTCTTGTGGTGGAAAGTATTGAACTTCATTTGTTAAAGTCGATTTAGTAACTGGTCTATAGCCAATTTTTGAATCTTTTCCATTACACCAAGCTATAGTGTGTTGCATAAATTTTTCATCATCTCTTTTTGGGAAATCTTCTCTTGCATGTGCACCTCTGCTCTCTTGTCTATTATAAGCAGAATCCACTGTTGTAATTGCTTGTCTTATCAAATTATCAAACTCCAATGTTTCCACTAAATCGGTGTTAAAAACAAGTGACTTATCTTTTACAGAAATTGATTCCATTCCATCGTATGCTTTTCTAATATCATCAACACCCTCTTTAAGTGTTTTTTCTGTTCTAAAAACAGCACACTTTGATTGCATAGTTTTCTGCATTGAAAGTCTAAGTTCTGCAGTATTGTTTTCACCATTAGAGTTTCTTAATTTATCAAATCTTTCTAAGCATTTTTCTGTTTCAGTCTCTCCTATATCCTCGTGTGGAGTTCCTGGTTTTACAAGTTCTGCAGCTCTTCTAGCTGCGGCTCTTCCAAATACAACTAGGTCAATTAAAGAATTAGACCCCAATCTATTCGCTCCATGAACAGAAACGCAGGCAGCCTCACCAATTGCCATTAATCCTGGAACTGTTTCAGAATCGTTTCCTGTTAATACTTCAGCTTTATAGTTTGTTGGGATACCTCCCATATTGTAATGAACAGTGGGCACTACTGGTATTGGCTCTTTAGTTACATCAACATTTGCAAATAATCTTGCTGCTTCCGTTATTCCTGGAAGTCTACTTTCAATAATACTTTTGTCTAAATGACTTAAGTGTAAGTGAACATGATCCTGTTCTTTACCCACACCTCTTCCTTCATTAATCTCAATTGACATTGATCTACTTACTACATCTCTAGATGCTAAGTCTTTAGCTTTTGGTGCATAACGCTCCATAAATCTTTCACCTTTTGAATTAACTAAATAGCCACCTTCTCCTCTAACACCTTCAGAAATTAAAGTTCCATGTCCATAAATTCCTGTCGGGTGAAATTGTACAAATTCCATATCTTGTAATGGTAAACCTGCTCTTAAAACCATTGCATTTCCATCTCCAGTACAAGTGTGTGCTGAAGTTGCAGAATAATAAGCTTTTCCATAACCACCTGTTGCAATTATTGTACTATGAGCTCTAAATCTATGAATTGTTCCATCATTTAAATTCCAAGCAATAAGACCTTTACATTCACCATCTTTCATTAATAAATCTAGAGCAAAGTATTCAATAAAAAATTCAGTGTTGTGTTTTAAAGCTTGTCCATAAAGGGTGTGAAGTATTGCGTGTCCAGTTCTATCTGCGGCTGCGCATGTTCTTTGAACAATTCCATTACCATAATTTTTTGTCATTCCACCAAAGGGTCTTTGGTAAATTTTACCATCATCAGTTCTACTAAATGGAACTCCATATTTTTCTAATTCTATAACAGCTGCTGGAGCTTCTTTACAAAGATACTCGATACTATCTTGGTCACCTAACCAGTCAGCACCTTTGACAGTATCATACATATGCCAACGCCAATCATCTTCGCCCATATTCCCTAAAGATGCAGAAATTCCTCCTTGAGCAGCAGAGGTATGACTTCTTGTTGGAAATACTTTTGAAATACAGGCTGTCTTTAAACCAGCTTCACTTAAACCAACAGCAGCTCTTAAACCTGAGCCTCCTGCGCCAAGTACGATAACATCGTATTCATGATCTATAATTTTATATGAACTCATGTATTTAAATTAAATATTATTATAATTGTAATTAAGGGGATTATTATAGCAA
Organism: Candidatus Pelagibacter sp. Uisw_121; assembly: GCF_047722545.1. Taxonomy (GTDB): domain Bacteria; phylum Pseudomonadota; class Alphaproteobacteria; order Pelagibacterales; family Pelagibacteraceae; genus Pelagibacter. The sequence goes on from NZ_CP159816.1 coordinate 1,202,514, forward strand.
ATATATTCAAAATTTTGTTTGCGACATTTTTGATTTTTTCATCCTGTATATAGTCTTCAAATACCTCACTAATACTTAAAGCTGAAAAAAAATAGGCAAAAACTAACAACAAAGAAACTAAAATTTTAGATGGCTGATTTGAAAAAAAATTAACAATATCGACATAATCTTTATTGAAAACTGAAACTAAATTTAAAATAAACCATGTCATTAATGGTATCAACACCACAGAGCTTACTCTCATTAATAGCCATTTTTTAGTCACGTTATTCATACTAAATAAATTGCCTTCCAATTAAATAAATTAAAATTGTTAAAAAAAATGAGCCAATGATCACGATTAATCCTGTTATCTTTGTTACTTTTAATTCAAACCCATATCCTAGGTCCATAATTAAATGTCTTATTTCACTTAATATCTGGAAACTAAATGACCATGTTAAACCTAAAATTATGAATTTTCCTAAAATAGAATTTAAAAATACCTTAGTAAACTCATAACTATTTTCACCTAGTAGTAAGGATGCAATCCAAAAACAAATTATTGTTATGGCAGCTATATTTATTATTCCTGTAATTCTATGTGAAATAGATACTAATGAAGATATGTGCCATCTGTAGATCTGAATATGTGGTGATAAAGGATTATTATTTTCCATAAAGATTATTTTTAATTAAAGTTTCTGCAATTTCAACAGCATTCAATGCCGCTCCTCTAAGTAAATTATCAGAAACAATCCATAGGTTTAATGAATTCTTGTTAGTTTTATCTTCTCTTATTCTTGAGATATAAGTTTCGTCTCTACCTTCTGCTTCAATTGGAGTACTATATCCTCCATCTTCTCTTTTATCGTAAACTTTACAGCCCTTTGCTTTACTAAGAGTGTCTCTAACTTTTTCTAAAGAAAATGATTTTTCAAATTGAATATTTACTGACTCCGCATGAGAAACCATAACTGGAATTCTTACACATGTTGCTGTTAATTCTATTTTGTCACCAAGAATTTTTTTAGTTTCGTTGGTCATTTTTAATTCTTCTTTAGTATAGCCATCATCTGCAAAAACATCGATTTGAGGAATGGCATTAAAAGCTATTTGTTTAGTAAAATTTCTAGATTTAATTTCTTTATTTTCTAGAGATGATTTAGTTTGCTCTATTAGTTCATTCATAGGGTCTTTGCCACCACCTGAAACAGACTGATATGTCGAAACAACTATTCGTACAATATTGAACAAGTCATGTAACGGTTTAAGAGCAATTACTAACTGAGCTGTTGAGCAATTAGGGTTAGCAATTATATTTTTTTTCATACTCTTAATTGCTTCTGGATTTACTTGTGGAACAATTAATGGCACATCAGGATCCATTCTAAAAAAACTAGAATTATCTATAACTATTGAATACTTTGCTGCTTTTAAAGCATATTGTTCTGAAATTTTTCCACCTGCTGCAAAGAAAGTAATTTGAATTTTTGAAAAATCAAATGTTTCAAGGTTAAAGATCTCATGTTCTTTGCCACTAAAATTTATTTTTTGACCAGCACTTCTTGGTGAAGCAACTAAAAATAGCTCCTTTATAGGAAGTTTTTTTCTCTCTAGAACTTCGAGAATTTTTCTTCCAACATTACCTGTGGCTCCTACAATTGCTATATTCATGATGTTATTAGGCTTTTATACTAGATGAAGGGTAAATCGCAAACTTTTCCACCAAAAGTGTAATCATTTATTTGAATTTTAACGGTTTGAGATACTTCCCAGTGGGACTTCTGGATCATTGCTATTCCAATTACCATTTGAAAATGAGGTGAGTAACAAGCTGATCTTAATTCACCAATTATATTATTTTTCTCATCATATAAATTTTTTGATCCTGTGAGACTAATTTCTTTTATATCAATTTTAATACCCATTAACTTCTTTTGGGCTCCTTTTGATTTAACTTCTTTTAATTTATCTTTTCCTAAAAAATTTATATCACTATCCAAACTAACATATTGATCAAAACCACATTCAAATGGATTATCATTGTTATCAAAATCATTTCCATAAGATAGTAATGCACTCTCAATTCTCTCTATTAAGTTTGGACACCCAGGTCCTACATTAAATTCTTTTCCAACTTCAAAAAGAAAGTCATATAATTTTTGTCCTGACTCTGTATTTTGAACATAAACTTCATATCCACCTTGCTTAGACCATCCTGACCTTGCTATAAGATGCTTTGTCCCTTCAAAATCGAAATAATCAAATCCAAAGAATTTAAGTTCAGTAATTTTTTTTCCAAAAACTTTTTCCATTAATGCAAATGATTTCGGACCCTGTATTGCCATTATATCCACTACTGGTTCTATAATTTTAACATCAAATTTATGTCCAGACGCTAAACCTTTGGCAAAAAAAATTACATCCGAGTCTGCTATTGATAGCCACCATCTATTTTCATCCAGCTTTAGAACAACTGGATCATTAACTAAATTTCCATTTTCATCTATTATTGGACAATAATAACATCTCCCAATTTTAGATTTTGATAAATCTCTACATGTCATCAATTGCACTAACTCCGCAGAGTCTTTTCCCGCTATTTCTACTTGTCTTTCTGCAGCAACATCCCATACTTGAACATGCTCTTTTAAATGTTTGTAGCTATTTTCTATTGATCCAAATGCAGCAGGTAACAGCATATGATTATAAATTGTGTATGCTGTAACCCCTTGTTTCTCTATTCTTGCAGTATAAGGAGTACTTCTTAATCTTCTAGATTTTGCTATTGAAAAGTTTTTCATTTTTTTAAAAATTCAGAGATCTTTTCTCTCATTTCAAAAGCTTTTTCAAACATAATCATATGTCCACATTCTTTTATTATATGAGTTTTTGAATTAGTAATAAGTTCAGCAAATTTCTTGCCTTTTTCAAGGTTAACCATCTTATCTAGTTCACCAAAAATAAATAATGTGGGGCACTTGATTGATTTTAAAGCCTCAGATCCATTTTTATAATTATTACAAGCTACAAGATCAATGGCTAAAACCTCCCTAATATCTCTTGGAGAATTAATAATTTTTTCTACAGGATTACCTCCAATAAACTTTTTAGAGTTTTCATAGCTCCATTTCATCATTAATTTAACTGCTTTATCATCTCCACTCTCAGCAAGATCTATTAAATCTTGATTAACAGGCATTCTATAGGAACCACCAACAAATATTAAATTTTTAACTCTTTTTGAATATCTTGAATAATATTCTAATGCTTCCAAACACCCTTGGGAATGACCTATTATTGTTAATTCAGAAACATTAAGTTCTTTAAAAACTTTTTCTAACCAATCTGAAATATCTTCTATTGATTTTAAACAATCACCCTCAGAATTTCCATGACCAGGTAAATCAATTGCTAAAACATTATAGTTTTGATTTGATAAATACTGCTCTGTTAAAGACCAAACAATATGTGAGAGACCACTTCCATGAAGTAAAACTATTGTGTGTTTTTTTTTATCAATACCTTGACCTGAATCTGATACATAGACACTTTTATTGTCTACTTGAAAAATCAACTTTGATCCTTGATTTTTTTTCTAAGTTCAAATTTTTGTATTTTTCCTGTTGAAGTTTTTGGTAAATCACAAAAAATAACATTTTTAGGAAGTTTAAATCCTGCCAACGTTTCTTTGCAAAAATCTATTATTTCTTTTTCTGTTGCTGGCTTATCTTTAATTAATTCAACAAAAGCACAAGGTGTTTCTCCCCATTTTTCATCTGGCTTAGCAACTACAGCTGCTAAAGAAACTGAAGGGTGTTTTGCAATTGCATTTTCAATTTCGATTGAAGAAATATTTTCTCCTCCAGAAATAATAATATCTTTAGATCTATCTTGAATTTTTATATATCCATCAGGATGGGTCACAGCTAAATCTCCTGAATGAAACCACCCACCTGCCATTGACTTATCTGTTGCTTCTTTGTCTTTGTAATACCCCTTCATTACAATATTTCCTCTAATCATAATTTCACCCATAGTCTTTCCATCCTTGGGTACTGGCTTCATTGTTTCTGGATCCATTACAATAGCACCTTCTGTATTTGGGTACCTTACACCTTGCCTTGCTTTGATCTCATTCTTTTTATCTTTTTCTAAAGAATTCCAATCTTCATTCCATGCACACTGCAACATATGACCATAAGTTTCCGTTAATCCATAAACGTGCATCACTTCAAAGCCAAGGTTTTCCATTTTTTCAAAGATGATGCTTGGTGGCGGTGCACCTGCAGTCAAAACATTTACTTTTCTTTTTAAAGGTTTTTGATCTTCTTTTGGAGCATTAACAATCATATTTAATACTATTGGGGCTCCCCCAAAATGAGTTACTTCATATTTATCAATTAATTCAAACATCTTTTTTACATCGATGTTTCTTAAACAAATTACTCTTGCATGTAGCATTGCTAGTGTCCAAGGATAGCACCAGCCATTACAATGGAACATTGGCACAACACATAAAAAATTTAGTTTGTTAGGCATATTCCAGGCTGTGGCACTGCCAGTTGACATCAAATATGAGCCTCTGTGATGATAAACTACTCCTTTTGGGCTTCCAGTGGTTCCTGAGGTGTACCCTAATGAAATTGCTTCCCATTCATCTTTTGGTTTTTTCCATTCATAATTTTCATCACCTTTATTTAAAAAACTTTCATATTCAAGCTCTCCTATTTTTTTGAAAGAACTTGTATCTATATCTTGGTCATCAATATCAATAATTGTAATTTTATTTTTAACATTTTTTAAAGCCTTCTCAATTACATCGTGAAATTGTCTATCTACAATTAAAACCTTTGCATCACTATGCTGTAAAATATAACTTACTGTATTAGGGTCTAGTCTTGTGTTGATTGCATTAATTACCGCTCCTACCATTGGTATTGAATAATGTGCTTCAAAAATTTCTGGTGTATTGAAAGCCATTATAGAAACTGTATCTCCAGTTTTTACACCCAATTTATCTAGTGCGCTGGCAAACTTAACACATCTTTTATAAACCTCTCCCCAGGTGTACGATCTACTTTCATAAACTAAAGCTTCATAATTTGGATATATATCTTTAGTTCTTTCTAAAAATGTTAAAGGAGAAAGAGGAATATAATTAGCCTCATTTTTATCTAAATTTGTATTGTAATGACTCATATTAACTGAATTTAAAATTCATTATATAATCACTTCCCAATGTGGCAGTTTTAAAATGACTTTCGGCTCTTGGTAAAACTCTTTTAAAATAAAAATTTGCTGTTTGAATTTTATCCTCATAAAAGTCTTTGTTTTGTTCATAATCTTTAAAACATACCTCTAAAACTTTTATCCACGCATGTGCTATAGACACAAACCCCAATGCTTTTAAATAGTCATTGCATGCTGCACTTGCATCATCTTTTGAGTTTTGAACCTTTTCTTTAATCCAATCAGTAAAGGTAGATAAGATCTCTAAATGTATTTTTAGCTCTTTTATGAAAGGTTTTAATTTTTCATTTTCAATACTGCAATCATTCTTAATCAATTCTAAATACTTATTAATTATATCGCCATTTTTATTTACCAACTTTCTAAAAACTAAATCTGCTGCTTGGATTGAGTTTGTTCCTTCATAAATGGGGGTGATTCTATTATCTCTATATAGTTGTTCTATTCCTTGGTCTTTTGTATACCCATAACCACCATGAACCTGCATAGCCTCACTAGTTATTTCCATTCCCATATCACTAAACATCGTTTTAACCACTGGTGTCATTAAAGACACAAGATCTGACGCTTCCTGCTTTATTTTTTCTTCTGGATGATAAAGACTAACTTCTGTTTGTTGAGATAACCAAAAACATAAAGCTCTTTCACCTTCAATAATAGATTTCATATTAAGCAAAGATTTTCTAATATCAGCATGCTCAATAATAAAATCTGCTCCATTAGTTGATTTTGTATTATTTGTTTTTCCTTGTTTCCTTTCTTTCGCGTAACTTAAAGAATTTTGATAGGCTATTTCAGAAATTCCTAAGCCCTGAATTCCTACAACAATTCTCTCTAAATTCATCATAGTAAACATTGCATTTAACCCTTTATTCTTTAATCCAATCATATATCCAGTTGCATCATCAAAGTTTAATACACATGTAGCAGAACCTTTAATTCCCATTTTGCTTTCTATAGAACCTGTAGAAACTCCATTTCTTGCGCCAATAGATCCATCTTCATTTACCACAAACTTAGGTACTAAAAATAAGCTTATTCCTTTTGTTCCTGCTGGAGAGTCAGCTACTCTTGCAATAACTAAATGGATAATATTCTCCGTTAAGTCTTGATCACCTGAAGTAATAAAAATTTTCTGTCCACTTAATTTAAAAGATCCGTCAGATTGCTCAATAGCTTTAGTTTTTAAAAGTCCTAAATCAGTTCCACAAACTGGTTCGGTAAGACACATCGTACCACTCCATTTTCCTTCAACCATTTTTGGAAGGTATTTTTCTTTTATTTTATCTGTAGCATGATGAGAAATACAATTATATGCACCAATACTTAACTCACTATAAAGTTTAAATGATAAACTTGCAGATGATAACATTTCATCAAAAAAAGCACTTACAGTTTTTGGCATGCCTTGCCCTCCATATTTTGGATCACAAGAAAGTGAAGTCCAGCCATCTTCTATATATTTAGAATAAGCTTCTTTATAGCCAGGCGGTGTTCTAACCACACCATTCTCTAGAACTGTTGGGTTTTCATCACCTGATTTTGCTAATGGTAATATTAAGTTTTGATTAATCTTAGCTGCTTCTTCTAAAATATCTTTTACTAATTCTGAATTAACTTCTTTGTATTTTTCAAGATCATTATAATTTTTATTATTTCTTAATTTATCAAAAAGAAACATCATGTCTTCTACTGGTGCAGTATAATTTGGCATTCCAGAACTTTAGAATAATTATTTAATTATTGCAATTTTGAAATTATCGCATCACCCATATCTGATGTTGATACTTCTTTTTTTCCCTCAGAAATAATGTCTTTTGTTCTAAGACCATCATTTAAGACATCTTGCACAGCTTTTTCTAAAGCATCAGCTTCATTATCTAAATCCAATGAGTATCTTAAGGCCATTGCAAAACTTAAAATTGAGGCTATTGGATTTGCAATTTCTTTTCCAGCAATATCTGGTGCAGAACCATGAATAGGTTCGTACATAGCTCTCATTTCTCCATCTTTATTTTTTGCACCTAAAGAAGCTGATGGCAATAAACCAAGAGATCCCGTTAACATTGAGGCTTGATCAGAAAGCATATCTCCAAATAAATTGTCAGTAACAATCACATCAAATTGCTTTGGGTTTTTTAATAATTGCATTGCACAATTGTCAGCAAGCATATGACTTAATTCTACATCTTTATATTCTTTGTCGTGTAGCTCTTGGACTTCTTCTTTCCAAAGTTGCCCAGCTTCCATTACATTCGATTTTTCACATGAAGTAACCTTATTTGATCTCTTTCTTGCTAGATCAAAAGCTACTTTTGCTACTCTAACTATTTCGCTAGTTGTATATGAGTGGGTATTAATTCCCTTTCTTTCACCATTTTCTATTGGCTTAATTCCTCTTGGCTCACCAAAATAAATTCCACCTGTTAACTCTCTAACTATCATAATGTCTAATCCAGATACAATTTCTGGTTTTAGGGTTGAGGCATCAACTAATTGCTCAAAACAAATTGCGGGTCTTAAATTTGCAAATAGTTTTAATTCTTTTCTTAATTTCAATAAGGCTCTTTCTGGTTTTTTTGAAAAATCTAAGTTATCCCATTTTGGTCCACCAACTGCACCCAACATAACAAATTCACTTTCTAAAGCTTTATAAAAAACTTCATCCGTAATTGGTGTTCCATGCTTATCATAAGAACAACCACCAGCTAAATCTTCATCAATTTCAAAATCTAGAGATTTATTTGAATTCAACCATAAAATAACTTTTTTAACTTCTTGAATAACTTCAGGTCCAATGCCATCCCCAGGTAGAAGTAAAATTTTTCTTTTTTTAATTTTTATCATTAAATATCCATGGTTTACTATTTTTTAAGTTTTCTTCAAAGGTTGTGATTTTTTCTTTTTTGGCTAATGACAGCGCAATATCATCAAGCCCTTCTAATAAACATTTTTTCTTAAAAGGATCAATATCAAACTTGATTTCACTATTTCCAAAAATTACCTTTTCTTCATTTAAGTCTATTGAAATTTCTTCTTTTCTTTTTGAATATTCTGATAATTCTTTTATTTTTTCTTCTGGTAAAGTAATTGGTAAAATTCCATTTTTGAAACAGTTACTGTAAAAAATATCAGCATAACTAGAGCTTATCACGCATGTAATTCCAAAATCTAAAAGTGCCCATGGCGCGTGCTCTCTTGATGAACCGCAGCCAAAGTTTTTTCCTGCAATTAATATTTTTGATTGATTGTGAGGTTTTTGATTTAGAATAAAATCTTTTATTTCATTTCCATTATCATCATACCTCATTTCAAAAAATAAGTTTTTTCCTAACCCTGTTCTTTTAATTGTTTTAAGAAATTGTTTTGGAATAATCATATCTGTATCAATATTTACTATTGGTAAATAAACTGGGATACTTGTAAGTGAATTGAATTTTTGCATTTTAGTTTTGATACTTTCTAACATCATCTAAGTTTCCAGAAATTGCAGCTGCTGCTGCCATTCCAGGGCTGACTAAATGTGTTCTTCCACCTCTACCCTGTCTTCCTTCAAAATTTCTGTTTGAAGTTGAAGCACATCTTTCTCCTTGTTTTAATTTATCTGCATTCATTGCAAGACACATCGAACAACCGGGCTCTCTCCATTCAAAACCTGAAGCTATAAATATTTTATCTAGGCCTTCCTGCTCTGCCTGCTCTTTAACTAAGCCTGAGCCTGGAACAACCATTGCATGAACATGGAATGCTTTCTTTTTATCTTTTAATATTTTAGCAGCTTCTCTCAAATCTTCAATTCTACCATTCGTACAGCTTCCTATAAAAACCTTATCAATCTTAATATCTGTAGCAAGTGTATCCGCCTCTAAACCCATGTAATTTAATGACCTTTCTAAAGAGTTTCTTTTGTCTTCATCTTGTTCATTTTTAGGATTTGGAACTTTGCCATCTATAGTGATTACATCTTGTGGAGAAGTTCCCCAGGTAATCATTGGTAAAATATCTTCTGCTACTAAATCTATTTCTTTATCAAATTTAGCTCCATCATCAGTTTTTAAATTTTCCCAATATTTCATAGCCTTATCCCAATTTTCATTTTTTGGAGACATTGGTTTACCTTTTAAATATTCAAATATTTTTTCATCTGGAGCAATTAATCCTGCTCTTGCTCCTCCCTCAATAGTCATATTACAAATTGTCATTCGTTGTTCTACACTTAAAGATGAAATCAGACTGCCAGCGTACTCAATAACAGACCCTGTTCCTCCTGCAGTTCCAATATTTCCTATAATTTGTAAAATTACGTCTTTAGAGGTAACACCAATGGGAAGTTTTCCATTAACATTAATTCTAAAATTCTTTGCTTTTTTTTGAACCAATGTTTGTGTTGCTAAGACATGCTCTACTTCAGAGGTACCAATTCCAAATGCCAAAGCACCAAATGCGCCATGTGTTGCTGTATGACTGTCTCCACAAACAATCACTGTACCAGGTTGTGTAAAACCTTGTTCTGGACCAATGATATGAACAATTCCTTGTCTCTTGTCGTTCATTCCTAAATATTGAATTCCAAATTCTTTACAATTGCTTTCTAGGGTGTCTACTTGGATTTTAGACTCTGCATCTGCAATTCCTTTTGACCTATCAGTAGTTGGAACATTATGATCTGCAACTGCTAGTGTTAAGCCAGGTTGTCTAACTTTTCTTTTAGAATTTCTTAATCCTTCAAATGCCTGTGGACTTGTCACTTCATGTACCAAATGTCTATCAACAAATAATAATGCTGTGCCATCATCTTGTTGATCTACTAAATGATCGTTCCAAATTTTATCGTAAAGAGTTAAAGGCATTGAAAAAAAATTATTTTTTTTTCTTCTGTTTTTTCTATTTTTGGTTCTGCTTGAACTTCTGGTTGTTTTTCAGGAGCTGATTGAACCTCTGTTTGTTTTTCCAATTCTACAGCCACTGGTGCTAAAGTTTCTTCTGTTACCACTTCTGGTTTAACATCAACTTCTATACCAATTTTTTTTCTAATTTTTTCTGCAATTCTAGCTGATTTACCTGTTCTGTCTCTTAGGTAATATAATTTTGCTCTTCTAACTTTACCATGACGGATAACTGTAATTGTATCTATAACTGTACCATACAGTGGAAATGTTCTTTCAACACCTTCACCGAAGGAAATTTTTCTAACTGTAAATGAAGAGTTTATATCCCTGTTTTTTCTAGCTATACACACACCTTCAAAATATTGAATTCTATCTTTTTTACCCTCTGTAATTCTAACACCAACTTTTATTACATCTCCTGGAAAAAAATCTGGTATTTTCTTCTCAGTTAGTATCTTTTTAACGTTATGTTGGTTTATTTCTTCAATTGTTTTCATATTAATATTTATCAAATTAATTTTTCTTATATTTTTCCCACAAATCTGGCCTTCGGACGCGTGTTATAGCCTCTGATTGTGATAAACGCCAGTCTTTAATTTTGTTATGATCTCCTGATAATAGCACTTCTGGAACACTTTTTTCCTCCCAAATTTGAGGTTTTGTGTATTGAGGATACTCCAAAAGCCCGTTCTCAAAACTCTCATCAGTCTTTGACTGTTCATTTCCCAAGACACCTGGAAGCAATCTAAGAACACTATCTAGTATAACTAATGCTGCTGTTTCACCTCCAGATAAAATAAAATCTCCTATACTAAGTTCTTCTATATTTCTTGTAGATAACAGCCTTTCATCAACACCTTCAAAATGACCACAAATTAAACTAATAGATTTTTCTTTTGATAATTCTAATGCCAATTTCTGATCAAGCTTTTTTCCTTTTGGTGATAAATAAAAAATTCTCTCCCCGTCTTTTTTATTTTGATCAAGTGATTTTGCTAAAATATCAGCTTTCAACAGCATTCCTGATCCACCTCCAAAAGGAGTGTCGTCTACTGTTTTGTGTTTATCCTCGGCAGCATCTCTAATATTAACAACTTTTAAATCCCAAATTTTATTTGTTAAAGCTTTTCCATATAGCCCTTTATTTAAAGGACCAGGAAAAAAATCAGGATAGAGTGTGAATATCTGAGCTTGCAACATGAATCCAACTATTTAGCTTCTTCCTTGGGAGCTTCTGCTGCTGGTGCTGCTTCTGCTTTAGGAGCTTCTCCCTTTGGAGCTGCTGCTGCTGGTGCTGCTTCTGCTTTAGGAGCTTCTTCCTTTGGAGCTGCTTCTGCTTTAGGAGCTTCTTCCTTTGGAGCTGCTTCTGCTTTAGGAGCTTCTTCCTTTGGAGCTGCTGCTGCTGGTGCTGCTTCATCTCCTTCTTTTTTTCTTTCTTTTTTAGGAATAGCTTTATTTGGGTTACTACCGTTTGCAGGCATTGCTATAATACCATTTTCACCTAGAATTCTTGCAACTCTAGTAGTTGGTTGAGCACCTTGACCTAACCAATATTTAATTCTTTCTGCTTCTAGTCCTACTCTTTCTTTTTTATCTTTTGGTAAAAGAGGATTAAAGAATCCTACCTTCTCAATAAATCTTCCATCTCTTGCACGACGACTGTCGGCTATAACTACTTTGTATACTGGTCTTTTTTTTGTTCCGCCTCTTGATAGTCTTATTTTTATCATTTTTTTTCCTTTTTTTATTTAAGTTGATTTAGTAGCTCTGGAGGTATTCCTTTATCAGACATACCCTTCAGGTTTCCTTTTGACATCTTCTTCATCATTTCAGACATCATTTTAAATTGCTTAAGCAATTTATTGATAGTGGCCGCATCTGTTCCAGAGCCATTAGCAATTCTTTTTTTCCTAGAACCATCAATGATTTTAGGATTTCCTCTTTCTTTTTTTGTCATAGATAAAATGATTGCTTCATTTTTAGTAATAACGCTTTCATCAATTCCTGAAGCATCCATTTGTGATTTCATTTTAGAAACACCTGGCATAAACGACATAATTCCTTCTATGCCTCCCATTTTTTTCATTTGTCTAAGCTGTGTTAAATAATCTTCCATAGAGAATTGCCCTTTTTTTAAATTCTCTTCTGCTTTTTTTATATTCTCTTCACCAAGATCTTCTGCAGCTTTTTCGACAAGAGAAACGATGTCTCCCATACCTAATATTCTATTAGCTATTCTATCTGGGTGAAAAACCTCTAAATTTTCTATTTTTTCTCCTACCCCTAAAAACTTAATTGGCACTTGAGAAACATATTTCATACTAAGGGCCGCACCACCTCTTGCATCACCATCAGCTCTTGTTAAAACAATACCTGTCAAATTTACAGTATTCTTAAATTCTTTTGCCACTTCTGCAGCAACTTGTCCTGTTAAAGAATCTGCAACTAAAAATACTTCTGTTGGTTTAATTATACTTTCTATTTGTTTAATTTCACTCATCATCTGAAGGTCTATTTGTGTTCTCCCTGCTGTATCAAATAATATAATCTCTGCCCCATTTAGGTTTGCAGCACTTACTGCTCTTCGACAAATATCTGCTGGTAGCTGACCTTCAATAATGGGTAGTGTTAAAATATCATTTTGCTCTCCTAATGATCTTAGTTGTTCTTGTGCAGCTGGCCTATACACATCAAGACTGACCATCATTATTTTTTTCTTTTTATTTTTTTCTAAATATTTGGCTAATTTTGCTGTTGTAGTGGTTTTACCAGAACCTTGAAGACCTACCAGCATCATTGGAACTGGCGGAACTGCATTTAAATTAATATCTGTGTTGCTTTCACCTAAAAGGCTTACTAGTTCGTCATAAACAATTTTAACAACCATATCTCCCGGGGAGGTTGATCGAATTATTTCTTGACCCATAACCTTTGGCTTAACTTTTTCTATAAAATCTTTAGTTACATCTAGAGATACATCGGCTTCTAATAAAGCCTGTTTAATACTTCTTAGGCCTTCATCTACTTGATTCTCATCAAGTGAAGCTGCTTTTTTTAAAGAAGAAAAAATTTCTTCGAATTTATTTGTTAAGTTTTCAAACATATTTATTACGCACAGCAGTTTCGCACTAGTGGGCGAATATCGCTGACTAGTGTTGATCTCTTTGTCTCCAAAGACACCACAAATTTAACGTTTTTGTGGAAACGAAAACAACCTATAATAGAGGTTCAAAAAGTCAATAAATAAGTTAAATATCTACATATGGATATTAAAGCATTTAAAATGGATGGTTTGGGCAATGATTTTGTAATTATCGATCAAAGAAGCCAGAATTTCAATTTAAACAAAGATCAAATAATTAAAGTATGTGATCGTAATTTCATTGGATGTGATCAACTCATTCTAATTAATAAAAATAAAGAAACAGATGCAGATGTAGAATTCTATAATTCAGATGGAAGTGCATCTGGTGCCTGTGGAAATGGTACTAGGTGTGTGGCAGATCTTTTATCAAAAGAAAGTGGTAAAAAGGAAATAACACTCTTAACAGCTTCTGGCCCTCTAAAATCAAAAATTTTAGGAAATAATTTAGTTGAGACTGAAATCGGTATACCAAAAGTTAATTGGCAAGAGATTCCTTTAAATAAGCAACTAGATACACAAGACTTAAAAATTGAAATTATCGATAGAAATAATACCAAACATATTGGTGGAACAGCCATAAATGTAGGCAATCCACACATAATTTTTTTTGTAGACGATATTGAAGCATTTGACTTACAAACTATTGGTCCAAAAATTGAAAATCATCAACTATTTCCAGAAAAATGTAATGTAACGTTGGCAAAAGTTATAAATAAAAATTTAATAAAAGTAAAAGTGTGGGAAAGAGGAGCTGGACTTACTAAAGCTTGTGGTACAGCAGCTTGTGCAACTGCTGTTGCAGCTAATATTAATAATCTAGTTGAAAAAACTACAGATATAGCATTTGCGTTAGGTAGTTTAACAATTTCTATTGATGAAAGAAATAGCATTCACATGAAAGGACCTGTGTCTGATATCAAAAATATTGACATTAAATTATAATGGGAATTTTTGATAAATTTAAAATTGGTTTTAAAAAAAGTGCTTCTGCATTTACATCTGGTTTAAGAGATATAATTGTAAAAAAAGAAATAGATGACAAAACATTAGATCAAATTGAAGAATATTTAATTCAATCAGACGTTGGTCTTATTGCAGCTGAAGAAATTAAAAAAATTATTGGTCAAGAAAAGATTGACCCAAAAAAAGATATTATGAATGAGGTAAATTTAATTCTTAAAAACTATATAATCTCTTTAATGAAACCTTTGGAAAATGAGAATTTTTTTAATAAAAAAGAAAAACTCAACGCAATCCTAATATCAGGAGTTAACGGGGTTGGAAAAACGACAACTATTGGAAAAGTTGGTAAAATTTTAAAATCTAACGGTAACAAAGTTATGTTTTCTGCCTGCGATACGTTTAGAGCAGCTGCTATAGAACAATTAGAAAGTTGGGCTAATAAAATTGATGTACAAATTACAAAATCTACTCAAGGGTCCGACCCCGCATCAGTTGCCTACAAAGCAATTGAGGAAGCATTAAAGAGTGATTTTAATCATGTTTTAATTGATACAGCAGGGAGATTACAAAATAAAAAAAATTTAATGGAAGAATATAAAAAAATTGCCAATGTGACTAAAAAGATAGATCCAGATGCTCCTCACGATGTAATCCTAGTGCTTGACGCAACCTCTGGCCAAAATGTAATCAATCAAGTGGAAGAATTTAACAAAATTATACCCCTTACTGGTTTGATAATGACAAAATTAGATGGTACTGCAAAAGGAGGAATTTTATTAGCACTTGCTAAAAAATATAAGCTTCCCATAATCGCTCTTGGACTTGGTGAAAAAGAAGATGATTTACAAATTTTTAATGCAGAAAAATTTGCTGAAGCATTTACTCAAATTAATTAATTAGATTATTAGAAATTAAAGGCTTGTAGTAGTTACATTTATAATTTTCTTTAAGATCTGAATGTCCACAATTTTTTGCAATTGATGAAATTATAAAATTAAACTTACCATTTGATGGGTATGAATTTAATTTTTTTTTAGCAATATCAAATTTGAAATTTTTTCTTATATTTTTAATTGCACTAATCATGACTAAAGTGTTGTTATCTTTTAATAGATAATAAGCAAAGTCTTCTGGAAAAACTGGATAATCATAACCTTCTAAAAGGTGTTTTGCCTGTGAAGGAAACCATTCGTATGAAATTAATGGTGATGAAATTTTTGTTTCATAATTATAGATATATAAATCCTGAGGAAAATCTGTAACATAATTATAATCCTCCCCTCTTGCTAAAATAGCTTTATCTCTAGTTTTAAAAAAAAGAGCAAAATTTTTATTATGTGAATTCATTTGTCCTATATGAAAGAGATTATTTGCTGAAGATTCTGTATTTTCTGCAATTGTAGAACTTGCAATAAAGATTAAATAAAATGATATTATAATAAATTTTTTCACTATCTTTTTATAGAAATGAAATTTGTGAATTATTTGGTCAGATTGTGGCTTAATTTAAACTCTTTAAAAATTCCCTCAAAACCTCTATCATCTTTTCGTTGTATTCCATCATGTGATTGTCTTTTTCAGAAAAGTAAGAATATTTTGGTTTATTTGCTAATTCATACATTTTTTTTCCCATCCAGAATGGCACTATTTTATCTGCTTCTCCATGCATTATCAGAATTGGAGACTTAAGATTTTTAATTTTTTTATCACTTTCGTATTTGTCTTTAAGTAAAAATCTGATTGGAAAATATGGGTACACATTTTTTGCTGCATCAACCATAGATGTAAATGGAGATTCCAGTATAACGCCTGCAAATTTATACTTTTGAGCAACATGAGTTGCAATTCCAGTACCTAAAGACTCACCATACAAAACAATGTCATTATCTTTAAGGCCTTTTCTTTTTAACCAATTAATTGCACTCTCACCATCTTCATATAAACCTTTTTCAGATGGTTCACCTAAGTTTCCACTAAATCCTCTCCAAGAAATGATAAGAAAATTTATATTCATTTCTTTAAAATGATTAATTTTATGTATTCTGTTTTCTAATGTTCCTGCATTACCATGAAAGAAAACGATAGTTTTAAAATTTCTAAGGTCTTTTTCATGAAACCATCCTAGTAACTCAAAATTATCACCTGTCTCAATCTTTACTTTTTCTATTTTAACTTTTAATTCATCGCCAAAATAATTATTTTCTTTTGGGTGATATAATAAGTTTCGTTGAAATATAAATATAATGAAAAGTAAAGAAAAGTAAGCTATCGGAATAATTAAAATTAACTTCAATAAATACTCTTTAAGTTTTTTTTTCATATTTACTTTTTTTTTTAACTAAATAAACACCGCCAAAAACCAAGACAGTTCCTAAATAATGATAATACTCTAACTGTTCATTAAAAAATAGAAAACCATAAATAGCGCTATAAACAGTAAAAATATAAAGCGTAAAACCAGTAATTGAAGCACCAAGTTTCTTTTGTGCCATTGTATATAAGGTGAATGCTATAATTCCTGGTGATATAGCTGCAAATAAAACCCACATAAAAAAGTCTGAATTAAAAACAGTTCTTACAAAGAAAGTCTCTTCTATTAAATAAAATGGAAGCAAACTGACCATACCAAAGAATGCAATTAATGTAAATCTGTCAAAAATTTTTAGATTTGTTTTCCAATAAAATAGATAAATAGAATAAAGAGCCCATCCTATTGCAGAAGCTAACATCCAGAGGTCACCAATTGTAAATTTAAGACCAATTAATAAGGATAAATCGCCTTTAATAATAATAGCAAAAACACCTATTAAACATGAAACTAGTCCAATAATCCTAAGAAGATTAATCTTTTCTTTAAAAAATAAACTTGAGATTATGATTATAAATATTGGAGAAGATGAATATATAATTCCCATGTTGGTAACTGTTGTTGTTTGACCTGCTAAAAATGGGAAAGCTCCACAAACACCACAACCCATCGATCCAATGAAAAATATTCTTTTATATTCTTGTTTTACAAACTTAAAATTTTTTTTTAAAGAACTGTAGGTAAATGGAAGTAATATTAAAAAAACTGCAGTCCATCTCCAAAAAGCTAGAGATATTGGAGGAACATACTCAACCCCACCTCTTGCAACAATTAAGTTACTAGCCATAAAAATTGGTTGAATAAATAATAATAAAAAAGGTAAATAGCTATTTTTAGAATTATTCACGTAAAGGAAGATTTAATTCTTGTCGAAAAAAGCTTCGTAGAACATCATATAAATTGCTACTGCCATTAAAATATATACTGGCAATATATCCCAAAACCCTATCATCGAGGATCTAGTTAAAGTTGTTGCAAGGCCTATAAGAAATAATGCTGCAAGGCCTGATCCTAATAGAGTTGTTATTTTATTTAGCATATTTTTTACAATTTTTTTCTAGCCAGTTGGCCACACCTAGGAATCTTAAATCATCTAGCTTGTCTCCAATTAACTGAACACCTAATGGTAAATTATTTTCTCCAACAAGTAAAGGTAATGAAATAGATGGTAGACCCATATAGGTCCAGATAGTACAAAATTCTGGACTTCCAGTACTCTTAAGACCCTTCGGTGCAACCCCTGCTGAAGATGGAGTTAACACCCCATGGTAATCTTCAAAAACCTCTTTGTAAGATTCATAACTTCTTTTCATAAAATCTATCGCTTCAGCATACTCTTTGGCTGAATACTTTAAGCCTCTTTCAATTGCACTAACCATTTCTTTAGAAAGGTGTTTTTTTGATTTTTTATAATAACCTTGAAAATTATTTGCCATATCTGTTTCATGAATTATTTTATGGTATTTTGGAATGTCATCAAAATAAGAAGGGGTATCAAATACTTCAATATTTTTTTTAAAAGTTTTTATAAAGAACTCAAAAGATTTTTGTGATTCTTTATCAATATTTTTCCAGTTTTTAGTTTTGTAAAAAATAAATTTTGGCTCATAAAGTGGTCCTTTTTTACAAACATTTAACATTTCATCTGCCGCATAATGAATAGTTGATGAATCGTACAAATCTTTTTTAATTAATGATTTTGCAAACAGGGCAACATCTTCTACTGTTTTTCCAAATACTCCAATGTGATCTAGTTTATCAGATTGTCTCATCACTCCACTTCGTGAAATCAACCCATAAGACGGCTTATAACCAACAACTCCACAGTAGGAAGCAGGTCTAATAATTGAGCCATTAGTTTGTGATCCAATAGATAGTGGTGCCATATGTGCTGCTATAGCTGCCGCAGAGCCACTTGATGATCCCCCAGGTGTTCTTGAATTATCATGCGGGTTAGTAGTTTTGCCTGGGTGAAAATATGCAAGTTCAGTAGTTACAGTTTTTCCCATTACTATTGCTCCCTCAATCTTAAGTAAATTAACAACTTCAGAATCTTGTGAACTTGGCATTTTTTTTCTAACAGGAGAACCACATTCAGTGGGCATTTCAAAAGTACCTATTATATCTTTAACAGCAATTGGTAGTCCGTGCAAAGATCCCATTGGTTTTCCTGATTTTCTATACTCATCTGCTTCAGCAGCTTTTTCTAAAAGCTTTTTTTTATCAAAATATTCCCAAGCCTTTACATCTTTTTCAAATTTTTCAATTCTCTCAATATATTGATTGCAAACTTCTACTGAAGAAATCTGACCCGATTTTAGGTTCTCAACCAATTTATTAGTTGTTTGATTAAATATATTTAGCATTCAAAATTATCTAGTTTGCAAATAATGTTTCTGGCAGCCACAAAGCAATACCTGGAAACATATACATAAGAAACATTGCAAATATTACTATTCCTAGGAACGGCATAATTCCTGCAAATATTTCCATCAATTCAACATTTTTCTTTTGAACACCCTTTAAGTAATAGGCAGACATGGCCATAGGAGGCGTTAAAAATGATGTTTGTAAATTTAGAGCGATTAACATTGCAAAGAAATATGGATTAACATTGAACACCTCAAGTAATGGCAAAAATATTGGAACAAATATAATTAGAATTTCAGTCCATTCTAACGGCCATCCTAAAAGGAAAATTATTACTTGAGTAATAATTAAAAATTGCCACGTTGATATTTCAATTGATGTAAAGAAATGTTCAAAAATTTCATGACCACCTAGATAAGAAAATACAGAAGAAAAAGTCCAAGATCCAATAAATAACCACATAATCATAGCTGTAGTTTTTGCTGTTAGAAAAACAGATTCTTTAAAACTTTGCCATTTAAGGGTTTTATAAAACCAAGATAACAATATAGCACCGAATGCTCCTGCTGCTGCTGCCTCTGCTGGCGTTGCAATACCTGCTAGGATTGTTCCAAGGACTAACATAATTAATCCAAAAAGAGGGACAAAAGAAACTAATACTTCTTTTAAAATTTCAGCTCGAGGCGGAATATCTTCTGCTCTTGGTTTAGGTGCAATTGATGGTTGGAGCCAAGCTCTACCTACTGCGTAAGTTATATATAATCCTGCAAGCAAAAGTCCTGGAAAAATTGCTGCAGCAAATAATCTCAAAGGAGATAACTGAGCTATTACTGAATAAACAATTAACATAATACTAGGTGGTATTAAAATACCCAAACATCCACCTGCACAAATTACTCCTGAAGCAAATTTTTTATCATATCCTGCTTTAACCATCGCAGGCCAAGCAAGTAGACCCATTAAGGTTACAACAGCACCGATAATTCCTGTTGCTGTAGAAAACAAAGTACATGTTATTAGGGCAGCTACTGCCATTGAAGCTGGTAATCTGTGAGCTGCAAGTCTTATTGCAAAAAATAATTTTGATACAATTCCGGCTCTTTCAACTAAATATCCCATAAATAAAAACAGTGGGACGGCAGTGAGCACGTTATTATCCATAACGGTATAAGTATTTTTTACAAATAAAGAAAATATCCTATTATCAAATATGTGATCCATTAAAGCAGGATCGTAATAAGCATAATATCCAAAACCTATTCCCATTGCCATTAAAGTGAAGGCAATTGGAAAACCCAATAGCACTGCAAATAAAAATAGCCCCATCATGAAGATAGCAACTTCTGGATTTGTTAGACTAAATAACATCTTTTTGGTCCTCGTCTTGAGCTGTTCTCATTAAAATTTGTTCTGTCTCTTCAGCAACAATCATTCTTGCTGGCCAATGTCCAGTTTTAATACAAATGATTGATCTAAATACTTCAGCAATTCCTTGTATAACCAAAAATACTCCCGCTGCAGGTATTAAAGATTTTACCATATAAATATTAATTTGCGCCGGGCTACTCCAACTAGTCTCTTTTATCTTCCAAGCAAGTGCAGCATATTCATAACCATAAAATGCTAAAGACACGACACCAGGAAAAAAGAAAAGAAAATAAAGTACTAAATCAATATAGCCTTGTGTTCTTGGTTTAAATAATCTGTAAATTACATCTCCTCTAACATGAGATTCTGTTGCTAAACAATAAGCACCTGACATCATCAATATTGCACCATACATCTGCATACTGAAGTCAAAATTCCAAAGTGTT
The DNA here is from genome assembly GCF_047722545.1 of Candidatus Pelagibacter sp. Uisw_121. Taxonomy (GTDB): domain Bacteria; phylum Pseudomonadota; class Alphaproteobacteria; order Pelagibacterales; family Pelagibacteraceae; genus Pelagibacter. Next base: position 1,223,298 of record NZ_CP159816.1, read on the forward strand.
GGCTTATTAAATACATAGGCCATCATAACTTCATAACAAGTTCCACCCATCAAAATAACGATACACCAAGAAAAAGCCTTACCTATTGAGGTGCTTAACGTGTCAGCTAATTTTATATAGGCTCTCATCATGATTTAAATAGGATACTCTAATTTAGTTAAAAACTGTACTATAAAAAAAGGGGGCCGAAACCCCCTTCTTAAATTATTAAAAAGTTAATTAGATTTTAACTTTTCCAATTGGTCCAAACTCATTTTCATAAGCTAGTTTGTAATTAGGCTGATTCATCAGCAAGTACTTCATTACTTTCTTAGCGTATGCTTTTTGAGAATCGATTACCTTCTTGAAGAATGCATCTTTTGCAGAGAATTCTCCAACAATTTTATCCCAACCTTTTAACTGTTCGGCTAAAATGGCATCAGATGTTTGGTAAACGTTAACCTTATGTGTGTTCATCAAATCAGCTAAACTGTCAGAATATCTAACAAGAGCCTTAAAGTAGTTATCTGTATTCGCAGCATAAGCAGCGTTTTTTAAGATAGCTTGATGAGCAGGTGAAAGGCTTTTCAGTCTCTTAGTGTTCATAGGAATTTCAAACATCTCTTGAGATTGGTGGAAACTTCCTAAGTGATAGTGTTTAGAGACATCTTGCATTCCAAACTGTGAGTCTGATGTTGGGTTGTTAAACTCAGCAGCATCAATCAAACCAGTTTTCATTGCTGGTTGGATCTCACCACCTGGCAATTGTCTTACGACCATTCCCATAGCAGTTAAAACGTTAGTCGCTAGACCAACTGTTCTATACTTCATACCTTTAACATCAGATACTTTAGTTACGTTCTTTTTGAACCAACCAAAAGGTTGTGCTGGCATAGGCATATGAAAGAAACCAGTGTAATTATATCCAACACTAGATACTGCTTCTTCATATAATTTTCTTCCTCCACCATACTCCATCCATCCCATAACTTCTTGAGATGACATTCCGTATGAAGGACCAGTTCCAAAAAGTGAAGCTGCAGCGTTTTTACCGTACCAATATGCAGTCACCCAGTGACCCATATCAACGATTCCATCGCTTACCGCTGCTCCAATTTCTGAAGTTTTTACGATTGCGTTTACAGGTTGAAGATCAATTTTAAGTGAACCTCCAGACATGTCGCTAACCATGTTACAGTAGTCTTGTGCCATTTCAAAAAAGATGTTTGCACCTGAAGGCCAAGCTGCTTGCATCTTTAATGTAACGTGTCCGTCTGCAGTTGCAATATTAGGCATTGCTACAGCTGTTGCTGCTGCTGCACCTGTGACTGCTGCTGCTTTAAAGAACTTACGTCTTGAAGGTGTTAAAGCCTTCAGAGTTTTTTTTTCTTTAATCATTATTTCTCCTCTGTTAGTTAATTAACTGGTGAGATATAATTATAAATAGGGATTAGAGTCTAGAGAGAAAATGACGCTTTAGTATAGTTATACAATCTGAGATAGAAATTAGTTTACTTTATTAGTACAATTTCCTGTTTTAAAAAACTCATCAATATTGTCTATAGCTAGATTAGCCATAGCAATTCTTGTGTGCTTTGTAGCACTTCCAAGGTGAGGCAAAATAAAAGCACTTTTAATTTTTAAGTAACCTGGGTTTAAATTTGGTTCCCCTTTGTAAACATCAAGACCTGCTGCATAAATTTTTCTTCTATTTAGTGCATCTATTAGAGCTTCATCATCAACAATATCTCCACGAGCCACATTTGTTATAACAGCACCTGTTGGAAAATATTCTAATGTTTCTTTATTAATCAAATTTTCAGTTTCTTTTGTTGCAGGACAACAAATTGATAATACATCCGAAACCCCAAAAAGACTTTTGATACTGTCGTGATAAATTGCACCGTTTTCTTTTTCTTCAGTCAATTTTGATCTGTTATGATAATGAATAATCATACCTAAAGATTTTGCTATTTTTGCAATCTTTTGTCCTATTCTTCCCATACCTAAAATTCCAAGTCTTGAACCTGTTAACTGTTTTCCTATCAAATAATCTGCTGACCATTTCCAGTTACTTTCTTTTGCAGATTGAATACCTTCTGGAACTCTTCTACATGCTCCAAGAATTAATAGAATTCCAATCTCTGCTGTAGCATCTGATAAAACTTCTGGCGTATTAGTTACTGCTATTCCTCTTTTTTTAGCTGCCTCTAAATCAATATTTCCAAAACCAACTGCAAAATTAGAAATTACCTTAATACTATCTGGTAATTTGCTTATAGTATCTTCATCCATCTTATCAGTTAAAGAAGTTAATATTGCATCATGGCCTTCACTTAATTCAATAAGTTTTGACTGAGAATACAACTCATCATTACCATTAAGTTTTGTATCAAATGTTTTTAAAGCTTTTTCCTCAGACTCTTTTATTAATCTTCTCGTAATTATAATTTTTTTCATAATTAATTTTTTTGTAATATTTTTGGTTTTGGGCCACCAGTATACCAATCTATTATCTCAATGGTATGTAAAATTGGAGTTTTGGTTCCATTAGAAATTTGAGTAATACAACCTATGTTGCCTGTTGAAATAAAATCTGGCTTCAAACTTTCAATATTTTTTACTTTTTTACTTAGTAATTCTTTTGCAATTTCAGTTTGTAAAATATTATAGGTTCCAGCAGATCCACAACAAATGTGTCCTTCGGGAATTTCCATAATTTCATTATTTGTTTTTGTAAGTAATTCCATAGGCTGATTGTGTACTTTTTGTCCATGTTGCATCGAGCATGCAGAATGATAAGCGATCTTATATTTTTTTTCTTTAGATTTAAAATTTAATTTTAAATTTTCATTTAAATATTCAGATACATCTTTTGTTAAATCAGAAATAACTTTGGCTTTTTTTTTCATTTTTTCATCATCTTTAAAAATAAAACCATAGTCTTTCATGGTAGTTCCACAACCAGAAGTGTTAGATAAAATTGCATCTAAATTACCCTTTAAGTGTTCTTCATACCAAGTATTGATATTGTTTATAAAATCTTGGTGAGCATCATCTTCTTTTCCCAAATGATGATTTAAAGAACCACAACATCTAATTTTTTTAGGAACAATTACCTCAACACCATGTCTGTTTAAAAGTCTAATAGTTGCCTCATTTATTTGAGGAGAAATTTCTTTTTGAACACATCCTGTTAAAAGAACAACCTTAGAAATTTTATTTTTCCCACTTACAGCATAAACTTCTTTTTGTTTTATAGTTTTTTTAGGAAAGCTTGTTGGCATTAAGCTCATCATATCTTTTATTTTTGTTGGCATTAAAAACTTAAAGGGTTTAACCAATTTGACCATGTAACTTGCTAGCCTGAAATATCCTGTATTCGGCAATACTACTGATAGAAAACTTCTAATTGTTCTATCAAAAAAAGATCTTTCATAATTTTTTTCAATATATTTTTTACCATGATCAATTATATGCATGTAGTTTACTCCAGCAGGGCAAGTAGTCATGCAGCTGTAGCAAGATAGACATCTATCTATATGTTTTACTGTTTTTGCAGTTGGTTTCTTTTGATTTTCCAACATATCCTTAATCAAATAAATTCTTCCTCTTGGTCCATCTAATTCATCACCAAATATTTGATAAGTTGGGCAAGTTGCATTACAAAAACCACAATGAACACATTTTTTAAATATTTTTTCTGTTGCAGCGTTATCAACGTCTTTTAATTGTTTTTGTGTAAAATTTGTTTGCATTAAATTCCTCTATACATTTTTCCAGGATTAAAAATTCTTTTAGGATCAAAACTTTTTTTAATCTTTTCTGATATTAAAAGTCTTGTATCATCTACTGTAAAAATTGTTTCTTCATAATCATATTTATCCGAAGTCTTTATGATAGTTAAATAACCACCCAATTCCATAGTCAATTTTTTAATATCACTAACCTTAGAATTTTTCTTTGACTGAACTTCTATCCAATACAATGAGCCACACCAATCAATGTAATATTTATACTTGTTACCCAGGAATTGCGTAAGCTTAGGACCTTTTGAAGGGGGCACCACTACTCTTAAAAGGTTATTTTTTGTTTGTTTAAATATCTCAAGATTGTTTATTTTTTTCCAAAATGGTATTGATTGATGAACATCTAAAATTATTGTATTCAAATTACTAAGTTCAAGTTCAACTGTTAAAGCTTTTAATTTTTCTTCTATTGAGATTTTATCTCCTTCTATCCTTAACGCTAAAAATGATCCTTTATATTTTAAATCATTAAATTTAAAAACCATTTCTTTATTTTGGTCATAATTTTCATCTTTAGGTTCTTCGGGAATATAAACGGCTCCCGAGACTTCACTACTTGAGCCAGAAATTTTTTCGAATAAATCTTTAACTAATTCTTTATCATCAGTATAAATTGTAATTGTATTAGATAATTTTTTTTTAGGTAAAACTTTTAATGTTATTTCAGTTAATGCTACTAAAGTTCCAAAAGATCCTGTAACTAACTTTGATAAATCATAACCGGTAACATTTTTTACAACTGTTCCACCTGATTTAATTATATCTCCCTTACCATTTACACCTCTAAAACCTAAAATGTGATCTCTTATGCTTCCCACTTTAAATCTTCTCGACCCAGCAAAATTACAAGCTAAATGACCTGCTATAGTGCCCTTATTTGATTTTCCATTTTCAATAAATCCAAAATCTATAGGCTCAAAAGCTAGCTCTTGACTATTTTTTTCTAACTCCTTTTCAACCGTTTCTAATGACGTATTTGCTTTAACCTTAATGTAAAGTTCCTCAGGTAAATATTCAATTATTCCTGATACCTTAGAAAGCGATAGTTTTTGTGCTGATTGTATTCTGTTACCAATAAAATTTTTAGAGCCTGTACCAATTATTTCCATTGGTTGATTTTTTTTGTAAAGCTCCTGTACTACGTTTGAAACTTGTAGTTCATCTTCTGGATAATAAGTGTTGTTAGAATCTTGGAAGATCTGGGAATTTTTCTTCATTTCTGTGAACATGTACCCTTCCTTCCTCTGCACATTTTCTTAGTATTGGATAAACCTTTCCAGGATTTAATAAATTTTTTTCATCTAATGATTTTTTAATATCTAATTGTTGCTGAATATCTGTATTATTAAACATTTCACACATTAGTTCTCTTTTTTCAATTCCGACCCCATGTTCTCCAGTTATAACTCCTCCTAACCTTACACAGACTTTTAGTATTTCAGCTCCAAATTCCTCAGTTTTTCTTAATTGTTCTTTATCACCTCCATCAAACATTATTAATGGGTGTAAATTTCCGTCACCTGCATGAAAACAATTTGCTACCGGTAACTCATATTTTTCAGAAAGTTTTTTTATTTCAAGTAAAGCTTCTGATAATTTTCCTCTTGGTATGGATCCATCCATACAGTAATAATCTGGTGCCATAGCTCCACATGCTGGAAATGCTGCTTTTCTACCTGCCCAAAATGATAGTCTTTCTTTTTCATTTTTGCTAAATTTTAAACTCGAGCAATTATTTTTTTCACAAATAGTTCTTACTTGTTTTAATAATTCATCTACTTCAGACTCGGTTCCATCTAATTCTACAATTAATAAAAGCTCTGCATCTCGTGGGTAACCTGCTTTACTAAAATTATCTGTTGCCTCTATCAAAGCTTTGTCCATTATTTCCATGCCCGCTGGAACAATTCCACTTGAAATTATTTCTGATGCTGCATTTCCGCCTTCTTCAATTGTTGGAAATCCTATTAGCGCTGCTTTAACTACTTGAGGATTTTTTAAAATTTTTACTGTTACTTCAGTAATCACTCCTAATAATCCTTCTGAACCACAAATCAATCCCATTAGATCATACCCTTCTTGATCAAGAGTTTTTCCACCAACTCTACAAACTGTTCCATCCATCGTTACCATTTCAACACCTAAAATATTATTAGTTGTTGTTCCATATTTTAGAGAATGAACACCTCCAGAGTTTTCGGCAACATTGCCTCCTATTGAGCATGCAAGTTGGCTTGATGGATCTGGTGCATAGTAAAAATTTTTATGTTGTACTGCATGTGTTATTCCTAAATTTGTTACACCAGGTTGAGTTACTACACATTTATTTTCAAAATCAATTTCTATAATTTTATTAAATTTCCCAAGACTTAATAAAATTGCGTCATTTAAAGGTAATGCTCCCCCTGATAGACCAGTGCCAGCTCCTCTAGGTACAACTTTAATATTTTCTTTATGACAAAACTTTAAAACATTACTTACTTCTTCAGTATTTTCTGGCATCACAACAGCCAGTGGTGTCTGAGTGTAAGCTGCTAATGCATCAGTTTCATATGGTTTAATATCATCAGCATGACTTAAAACATTTTCTGGATTTATAATTTTAGCAAGATTTTTAAAAATATATTCTTTTTTATTTATCGTTGCTTTATCAATCTTTGGCAGAACTAATTCACTCATTAGTCTTAGCCTAGCATTTTTTTGATATTTTCCAATGCGTTAGATATGTTATCCTGTGAGGCTGCAAAGCTAAATCTTACGTAATCTTGACAAGTTTTACCAAAAGCTGTCCCTGGAACTATTGCTACTCCAGCTTCATGCATACATTTTTTTGCAAATTCTGAACCATTCATTCCTGTTCCAATTACCTTTGGAAATGCATAAAATGCTCCTCCTGGAAGGCTACATTCTATCCCTGGCAAACTATTTAAGCCTTCGTGAATTAGTTTTCTTCTTTGTGTAAACTTCACCATCATTTCATTGATTGAATCGTCTGGACCATCTAATGCTGCAATTCCTGCAAATTGAGCTGCTGCATTTACACACGATACACTGTTAATTAAAAGTTTATTAACATGTGGAACTAATTCTTTAGGCCAATAACTCCATCCTAGTCTCCATCCCGTCATAGAATATGCTTTACTCCAACCTTCTAATACAATCAGTCTTTCTTTCAACTCTGGATAATTAAAAAATGAAGGCATTTCTTTGTTGTCAAAAATTTGCCTACTATAAATTTCATCACTTAATATAGTTACATGTGGATGTTTTTTAAGACCTTCAGCCAGTACATCTATATCCGCTTTTTCCACAAAACTTCCTGTTGGATTATTTGGATTAATTAGTACTAACAATCTAGTTTTATCCGTGATTAGTGATAAAATTTTTTCTGGATTAAATTTAAGGTCTTTGTCTTCGGTTAAGTCATAAGGAACAGATGTTGAGCCAGTATAATTAATCATCGACTCATATATTGGAAAGGCAGGTGTAGGATGAATTATTTCAGCACCTGGTTCTCCAAAACACTGAATGGCATAACTCATTGTAGGTTTTCCACCTGGCATGATCAAAATTCTTTCAAAATCTACATCAACACTATAACGTTTTTTAATCCATCTTGTTACAGCTTGTCTACATTCTGGGATACCGTTGGACATTACATATCCATGGTGACCATCATCTAAAGCTTTTTTTGCTGCTTCAACAATATGCTTTGGTGTTTTAAAATCAGGCTGGCCCAACCCTAAATGAATCATTGGATTTCCTTTAGCCTCTAAAGCCTTAGCTTCAGCTAAAACACTAAATGCAGACTCTGTTCCTAATCTTTCTAAATTTTTTGCTAATTTCATAATTAATTTTATTATTTATATTATTTATATTCTTTATATTAACTTATTTTTTTTATATATAATTTTAATAATTAAAAATCATTTTCTATATATTAATTTTGACGCATTCAATTCTTTCAAATTTTTACAACCCATTAATATCATATTTCTATTAATTTCATCATGCATGTTTTGCAGTAAACGTTCTACACCAGGTTGACCTCCAGCGCTTAGGGCGAATAAAAACATTTTTCCAAAGCTGCATGCCGTTGCACCTGCTGCTAAAGCCTTTAAAACATGAGTTCCACGTCTTACACCACCATCTAAAATTATTTCCAATTTATCTCCTACAGCCTCTCTAATTGTATTAACTTGGTCGAAGGGTGATCTTGAGCCATCTAATTGTCTGCCCCCATGATTTGAAATCATAATAGCTGAACATCCTATATCTATTGCTCTTTTTGCATCTTCAACTGACATCACACCTTTAAGCGCAAATGGGCCATTCCATTTTTTTACACAGTATTCAGCGTCCTTCCAATTCATAGCTGGATCATATTGTTCATTGATATATTCGATAACTGATTTTGAAATATTTGTTCCTTTGTCTGTTTTATTTTTAACATTTGATAATTCAAATTTTTTATGAGTAAAATAATTAAATACCCACTCAGGTCTCATAGCAAAACTTAATAAACTTTGAAGTGTCAATTTTGGAGGAGTAGTAAAACCAGTTCTATGATCTCTTTCTCTATTTCCAGCAACCAACGTATCAACAGTTAAACACATTCCATTAAAACCTGACACTCTGCATCTATCTATTAAGTCATCAGTAATTGATTGATCTTTATGCACATATAATTGAAATAATTTTGGTCCATTTGAAATATCAGCAACCTCTTCAATGGTATTATTAGCCATAGTTGACATGCTATAAAAAGTTCCAAATTTTTCAGCAGCTCTAGCTGAAGCTTTGTCTCCCTCATGATGATAAAGTCTTTGCATTGCAGTTGGTGAAAGAAAAATTGGCATATCAATTTTTTTTCCAAAAACAGTTGTTGATAAGTCTGGTTTGCCCACACTTGCAAGAATATTAGGAACTAAGTCACAGTCATTGAAAGACTCTGTGTTTCTTTTTAAGGTTTGCTCATCATCTGCACCACCATCAATATAATGAAATATAGGTGAAGGTAATCTTTTTTTGGCTAATTTTCTAAAGTCTTTAAAATTATAACAATCATTTAACTTCATTAGATTAAAAAATTTTTGAAAATGAAATTGTTTGATTATCTACTCCAGGATTTTTATCACCCCATTCATTGTTTGAAATATGACTATAAGAGTATCCTAATTTAGAATCTTTAAAAATATCAAAACTAAATTTTAATTCACTTTTAAACTCCAGAGCCATTCCTAAATCTTTTCCATTTCCTGCTTCATAATATCCAGGTGCAAAACTAGGTACAATATTTAAAGGACCCAACTCATATTCAGCCTGAACACCAGTGTACAAATAAATTGAATTTTTATCTGTAACAAATCCACCTGTAATCGGAGAAAATTTTCCAATAAACGTGTCTCTGAATAATACTGGGTTATTATGTTCGAAACCATATAGAGTTGCCTCATCATCACCTTCTTTATCTAGGGTATCAAAAGTACCGGCATAGAAGCTGTACTCCGTTTCACTTTTTACTGGAGTAAGAAAAAGTAACAAGAATAACAATAAATATATTTTTTTTAGCTTCATGAATAATTAGTTTTTAAATTTTAATTTTGCTTCTCATTATTGCACCACCTAACAAAAATAACAATAACGGTAATAACCACAATATATAAGTATTTTTATTTAATTGTGGATCATAAACTATCCAATCACCATACTTTTCTCTTAAAAATTCATAAATAGAGTCTTCTTTTAATCCTTCATCAATTTTTCTATCAACAATTAATTTTATGCTGGATGCAAACTCAGAACTCTGAAATCGTATACAGACTGTCCCTGACAAATTAAACATCGAACATTTTTTAAAATTTTATTTTTTAAAGCATCGTTTGCTTCAGCAGATTTTAACCCTAAAAAGCTTGCTACTAAAAATAGAATTGTAAATATTTTTAAAACTTTCATTTAATAATCAATTTGATTTCATTAACAATTTCTTGATTGATTGGACCAACAAATTTTTTAACTATACTTTTATCTTTATTTATTAAAAAAGTTTCCGGAACACCGTAAGCACCAAATTCAACTCCTAAAGTGCCATCTTTATCAATTAAAATTCTAGAATATGGGTTACCAAAGTCATCAATAAATTTTTTTGCATTATTAAAGTTGTCTCTGTAATTTAATCCAATTAATTTAATTGATTGATTTTTACTTAGTTGCATTAGTAAAGGATGCTCTGTTCTACAAGGCACACACCAGGATGCCCAAATATTTACAATGTAAAAGGTATTCTCTTCAAAAATTTTATCTGAGTTTATATAGTTATCTGTATCAAAATCCTTGGCTTTAAAAATTGGAATATCTTTTTTCTTTTCAACTTTAGGCGTGTAGTTATTTGGAGTATCTAATCCTTTGTAAAAAATAACAAAACAAAAACTAAAAAAAATGACTACAATAAATAAGGTTAACTTATTTTTCATATCTTTCTTTTAAATAAACTCATTAATCCACCAAGACTTAATAATAAAACTGATATCCATATCCAAGTCATAAATGGCTTTATTTGATATCTAATATTAAAATATTCATTACCTTTTACAAGGTTCATTACTAAAAACTTATCTTCTAGTAGTGTTGTTTTTATATCAGCCTCACTGGTGATAGTTACAGGCTGATTATAGATTCTAATCTCAGGTTTTAATTCAATAATTTTTCCGTTTTTGTCTTTTATCTCAAAAGAAGCGATGATAGATTTAAAGTTACTTTCTTTCCTTTCCTCAATCTTTTTAAAAAAAATTTCACCTTTATTATAATCATATCTTTCACCAATTTTTATGTTGGTTATAATTTCTGAAGATAAAATATTATTAAATAGAATACTTAATATTAACAAACTAAAACCAAAGTGTGAAATATTTTGGGAAATATTATTAAATTTTTTAGTAAATAATTCTTTTAGAGTTGTAAAGAATAAAAAAAAAGCAGCAGAAATTAAAACTGTATAAAAAAGTAAATCAGTAGTTAAATTCTTAATAATTAAAAAAGTTAATATTACTGAAATTGCAAATGTGATAATAAGTGAGTTCTTATTTTCAATTTTTGATTTAATCCATTTAAGTCGTGGTCCAAGAGACATAAATAATAAAAATGGTATTAAAAAAGGTACGATTAATTTTTGGTAAAAAGGAGGCCCTACTGATATTTTTTCACTAGATATTACATCTAAAAAAATTGGGTATACTGTGCCAATTAAAACAACAGATAAAAAATACATCATAAACCAGTTGTTTATTAAGATGGAAGTTTCTCTGCTAAGCCAAAAGAAATCATTTGAGCTTTTGTTATTTTCTTTATGAAATATAAAAAATGTTCCTACCGATAAGACAATTAGTGCAAATAAAAATATTAGTATAAAAATACCTCTTGCAGGATCATTAGCAAATGTATGTACAGAATTTAATATTCCAGATCTTACTAAAAAGGTTCCACACATACTTAAGGTAAATGTTGTAATAGATAATATAACCACCCAAGATGTTAGTGCTGCCCTTCTTTCTAACACTGCAATACAGTGCAACAATGCAGTTAATGTTAGCCATGGCATTAAAGAAACATTTTCAACTGGGTCCCAAAACCAAAAGCCTCCCCACCCTAGTTCATAATATGCCCAAATTGATCCAAGCATAATTCCTATAGTTAAAAAAATCCAAGAAACTACAACCCATTTTTTAATATGTTTACCCCATTCTTTAGTGACATAATTTTGTGTGACTGCAGCAAGTGATGATGAAAATATTATAGAAGTTCCAACATAACCTAAATATAAAATTGGAGGATGAATTGCTAAAGCTGGATCTTGTAAAATTGGATTGAGACCAAGTCCTTCATTAGGAATTGGAAATAAATAATTAAAAGGATTTGATGTCATTAATACAAATAAGAAAAACCCAATAATTATTATTTGTTGAAATAATAAAGTTAAAATTCTGTATTTTTTAGGCTGCTCTCTAGATTTAATCAAAAATAGAAAAATAAATAAAGTTAATACTAATAACCATAGTAATAAGCTTCCTTCATGGTTTCCCCAAGTTCCTGAAATTTTATAGAATAATGGTTTAGTTGTGTGAGAGTTATTAAAGACTGTTTCATTACTAAAGTCTGAGTTTATAAAAGATATAATTAAACTAAAAAAGCTTACAATTACAAAAACTAGCTGTAGAAAAGATAGAGATAATATATTTTGGTTAATCTGCTTATTAGTATTATTAAAGTCTTTAATTGAAACTCCACAAAGTAGCACCGAGATCAACAATCCTAAAATTAAAGAATAATAACCTACCTGATTAGCTAGCAATTTATTTATCTCCTATAGCTTTTTTAACTTCTGGGGGCATATAATTTTCATCGTGTTTTGCTAAAATTTTAGTAGCTGTAAAATAATTCTTATCTTTTAAAAAACCTTCAGCAACCACTCCTTTTCCTTCAGCGAATAAATTGGGAACTGCTCCTGAATAAACAACATTAATCTCATTTTTAAAGTCAGTAATAACAAAATTAACTTCATTTGAATTTATAAAAACTGATTGTTCTTTAACCATCCCACCTACTCTTATTTTTTTTTTGTTTAATTCTATTAAAGACTTTATTTCGGATGGAGACTGAAAATATACAACGTTTTCTTTTAATGATTGTAAAACTAAAAAAACAGTTAAAATTACTGAGCTTAAGATTAAAGCTAAGAATACAAATCGTAATTTAACCTTTTTACCATACATGGTTTATTAGTTAAATATTAGATGTATTAGATAATATTTCTCTATTAATATTTTGTGATCTCGCAGCTCTAGCTTGCTCAACATTTAGAGAACCAAATTTAGTAGCAAATCTTTTTTGCTCTTTTGAAAGCTGTAATTTAGTTACAAAGTACAAAGTTGTAAAACTAATCAATGTGAACGAAAAAGCTGACCATACGTAAGCTCCATATCCATTCATTGAAATTAATTCATTTATCATAATCTATCTAATCCTTTATTTTTAACTTTTATCAGTTCGGTATTATATTTCATCAAAAAAATGAGTAATGAAAAAAGGGCAAATGCCGCAGTCATAATGCCCAATGGAACTAACATTGATGGGTGAATTGCCGTGTTGGTTGATAAAATATTAATTGAAGCTGGTTGATGTAACGTGTTCCACCAATCTACAGAAAATTTAACAATAGGAACATTTACCACCCCTAAAATAGCAATCAAAGAGGTCACCTTTATTACTTGTTCTTTGTCATCATAAATTCTCCAAGCCAATAAATACATTCCGTAAAATAAAGCTAAAATAAGCATAGAAGTTATTCTTGCATCCCAAGCCCACCAAGTTCCCCAAGTTGGTTTTCCCCAAATTGAACCTGTAACTAATGCAATGATATTAAATATAAATCCTGAAGGTGCTAAACTTTTAGCAATAAGTGCAAAATTTTTATTTTTAAAAACAAAACTTCCAATAGACAACAAAGCTAAACTTGAAAATATTCCAAGTGATATCCAGGCAGCTGGAACATGAACATACATAATTCTTACTGCATCGCTTTGTTTATAATCTTCAGGTGAAAGTATAAGAGCTTCGGTTAAACCAATTGTTAAAACAATAATAAATAAAAATAAAACATACTTTGGTGCTTTAGAGGTTATTGAAAAAATTTTATTAGGCTCAAAATATTTAAACATTCTTAAATTATATATTAAAAAAAGATAATTTGATTTTATAATGAAAAATTATCCTGATCAAGAATGCAGAGGGAGTCAATAATGATAAAATAGTTATTTAACACTCCTGATCAGAACATGCTTAAAGATAGCAGCTATATATGTCCAAGATTTGGATTAATTGTGTTTGAAAAAAGAATTAATTAGAAGGCTTGAAGTAGCTAGAGCCTCTTTTACCAGAAAAAATCTCTTCAATTAAAGGGTGTTTAATTGGATCCTCCGAATCGTCCATTAATAGGTTTTGTTCTGAAACGTACGCCTCATACGTAATTTCATCATTTTCAGCTAATAGATGGTAAAAAGGCTGATCTTTTCTAGGACGAACGTTCTTTGGAATAGACTGGTACCATTCTTCAGAATTATTAAATTCGAAATCTACATCATAAATTACACCTCTAAACTCAAAGTGTTTATGTTTTACAATGTCGCCTATTGAAAATTTTGCTTTTTGAATTGCCATAGCTATTAATATGGGGGTTTAAAAATAAAAATCAATAAAAAACATTTATATTTTTTTTATTATGTTAATATCTGTCAAGTGAATAAATCTTTTCTCAAATTTGCCACAGACTTTGGGCCTTTAGCTATATTTTTTTATTATTATTATAACAATGATAAAAACCTAGCAGTTGCAATTCCTCCACTTATAGTTGCAACATTAATTGCACTAGTGGTTGTCTGGTTTTTTGAAAAAAAAAATACCTATGATGCCTTTAATAAGTGGTATCTTAATTACATTTTTTGGGGGTCTAACAATTTATTTTAATGATCCAGTTTTTATTTATGTAAAACCAACAATTATTAATATTTTATTTGCCCTTGCTTTATATTTTGGAAAATATTTTACAAATGAGCCTGTTCTTAAAAAGATTATGGGTAAATCAATTGCCCTAACTGACATGGGTTGGGAATTATTAAACAAAAGATGGATGTATTTTTTCTTTGGTCTTGCAATCCTCAATGAATGTGTCTGGAGAACACAAACAGAAGAATTTTGGGTTAACTTTAAGGTGTGGGGAATGCTGCCAATAACCCTTGTTTTTACTGGATTTCAGATATCATTGATTAATAAACACAAACTTGATGAATAGAAATTTAAAGTTAGTCGTAAATAATTCTCATAAACAAATAGATGAAAGACAATTTTTTGAAAAAAACGAACTTAAAATCATTTTAGATCTATATGCAAAAATGGTTTCTGAGGGATCTTGGAAGGACTATGGTTTAAATATTTCTAACAGACAGGTTAGCTTTAGTGTATTTAAAAATGCAGCAGAGAATGCTTTATATAAAATTTGTAAAAACTTTAAACCAAGCAATAAAAATCTAAAATATTTAATTACAGACTATAATGGTAATGTTTTTAAAAATTCTTTTGATCTAGAAATTTTACTTAAAAATACTAATTGGAAAAACCTTAAGAAATAATAAAGACTATCGTCTTTGTCCAAATAATCTTAACAACATTATAAATAAATTTATAAAGTCTAAGTAAAGAGTTAAAGCACCCATTACAGCTTTTTTACCCATAATCTCACCTGTATCACTAGCAGCGTACATATTCTTAATCTTTTGAGTATCATAAGCTGTTAATCCAACAAAGATTAAAACACCTAAAATAGATATTACAAAATACATCATTGAAGATTTCATGAAAATATTAACTATAGATGCAATAATAATTCCAATTAATCCCATCATCAAGAACGAACCTAGTTTAGTTAAATCTCTTTTAGTCGTATAACCATAAATGCTCATTGCACCAAAAGTTGCTGAACAGATAAAGAAAACTCTTGTTACGCTCATGCCCGTATAAACTAATAAAATCGATGATAATGATAAGCCCATTAGTGATGCAAAAACCCAAAAAGTAGTTTGAGCAGATGATGCTGACATTTTATTCATTCTAGCACTCATATAAAAAACAATTCCTAAGGGTGCCAACATAACAATCCATTTTAGTCCTGACATATAAATTGCATTACCCATTGAAGTTAGACCTACAATAGATCCAGCATCATTTGTAACAACCGACATTTTGAATGTTAAAAGTGCAACTATTCCTGTTAATAAAATTCCAGTTGCCATGTAGTTATAGACTTTTAGCATGTAGGCTCTTAAACCTTCATCCATTACTACGGTTGACTGTTGAGCTTCTTTTACTTTATTTAATATGTTTTGTTTATTGAATTCCATAAGACATATATAATAGCCTTTTACTATTATTTCAAGATGTCTTAATAAGATTAAAATAATCATGAATTATAAAAAATTAGGAAATACAGATTTAAAAGTAAGCACTATTTGTCTTGGTACTATGACTTGGGGTGAGCAAAATACCCAAAATGAAGGTTTTGAGCAGATGGATTATGCCTTAGATCAAGGTGTAAATTTTTGGGATACTGCAGAAATTTATTCTGTTCCTCCAAGAGAAGAAACTTTTGGTCATACTGAGACGATTATTGGTAACTGGTTTGAAAAAACAAAAAAAAGAGATAAAGTAATTTTAGCTTCAAAAGTTTGTGGCCCAATGAGAGAGTATGTAAGAGGTGGTGAAAATCAATTTGGAGAAAAGAATATTGCAGAAGCACTTGAGGGAAGTTTAGGAAGATTAAAAACTGATTGTATTGATTTGTATCAATTACATTGGCCAGAAAGAAAAACAAATTTCTTTGGTAAGCTGGGCTATGAACATGTTGATAGTAATGAATGGACTAGGTTTGAAGATATTCTAGGAAATTTAAAAAAATTTATTGATCAAGGAAAAATTAAATACGTTGGTGTATCAAATGAAACACCATGGGGATTATCTAAATATTTAGAGCTTTCAAAAGATAAAAATTTACCAAGAATGCTCTCCGTTCAAAATCCTTATAATTTATTAAATAGAACTTATGAGATTGGACTTGCAGAAATATCTATTAGAGAGCAAGCAGGATTACTTGCCTACTCTCCTCTTGCATGTGGTTATTTATCTGGAAAATATAGAAATAAACAATTACCAAAAAACTCTAGAATGGAAAGAGATGGTGATTTTTGGACTAGATATGCAAAACCCAATACTGATAAAGCTATAGATACATATTATGAAATAGCAAAAAAAAACAAACTTGATTTAACTCAAATGTCTTTGAAATTTTTAGAAATTCAACCTTTTGTAACATCAGTTATCATTGGTGCAACTTCAATGGAGCAGTTGAAAACAAATATAGAAAGTGTAAATATAAACCTAACTGAAGATATAATTAATGAAATAAATGAAGTACAAAAAACTTACCCTAACCCATGTCCGTAATTAAAAATTTTATAATCGTAATTTTTGTTACTACTTTTATCAGCCAGATTAATGCTGAAGAAGTTAAAAAAATGGGAAAACATAAAGACTGGGATACTTATGTGATAAATTCTGATGCTGGCAAGGTGTGTTTCACACAGTCTAAACCTGTTCTACAAGCTCCAAAAAAAAGTCAGCGAGATGCTAGGCTATTTATTACTTTTAGACCTGGGGAAAAAATTACTAATGAAATAAGTATTACAGCTGGTTATGAATTTAATACTAAAAATTCTATAACTGCTACTTCTGGAAAAAATAAATACAAATTTGATATTGCTCAAGAGGGATTTGCCTGGATGACTGATAATAAACGAGAAAATAAAATGATCAAAGTAATGAAAAAAGGATCAAGAATTATGATTACAGGTTACAACCAAAAAGGTTCTCAAACAATTGATCATTATTCTCTACTAGGCTTCACTAAAGCTTATAATGCTACCAAAGCAAATTGTAGCTAGATAAATGCAATCTAAAAAAAAAATTGTCCTCGCATACTCAGGCGGACTAGATACTTCTATTATTTTAAAATGGCTTCAAGAGAATTATGAGGCAGAGGTTATTTGCTACACTGCTGATGTAGGTCAAGAAATTGATAGAAAAAAAATCATAAAGAATGCCAAAAGATTAGGTGTTAAAAATATTATTATTGAAAATCTAAAAGATGTTTTTGTAAAAGATTACGTTTTTCCAATGCTTAGAGGGCATGCAATTTATGAGGGTGTTTATTTATTGGGTACTTCAATTGCTCGACCTTTAATTGCAAAACGTCAAATTGCTACTGCTAAAAAATTTGGAGCTTATGCCGTTTCACATGGGTCAACTGGCAAAGGAAATGATCAGGTAAGATTTGAATTAGGCTATCATTACTTTGGGCCAAAGGTAAAAATTATTGCACCATGGAGAATATGGAAATTAAACTCTAGAACAGATTTAATTAAATATGCAAAAAAAAAATAATATTCCAATTCCTACGGATAAAAAAGGTGCTCCTCCTTTTTCTATTGATGATAATTTATATCATACATCAACTGAAGGTAAGGTTTTAGAAAACCCAAAAAATTTAGCTCCTGAGTTTCTTTTTCAAAGAACGGTGTCACCTGAAAAAGCACCTAACAAAGCTTCGTTTGTAACTATAGGATTTAAAAATGGAGATCCAATAACTGTTAATGGGAAAAAACTATCACCTGGAAATTTATTAGAAAAACTTAATGATGTTGCTGGTAAAAATGGAATAGGTAGAGTTGATCTAGTTGAAAACAGATTTATTGGAATTAAATCTAGAGGTGTTTATGAAACACCTGGTGGAACACTATTAATGTCTGCTCATAGAGCAATTGAATCTGTTACTTTAGATAAAGAAACTATGCATAAAAAAGATGAAATTATGCCTAAATATGCTGAACTTATTTATAATGGTTATTGGTACTCAAAAGCAAGATTTAAACTTCAAAAAATTGTCGACCTTAAAAAGAATAAAGTTAATGGCTCTGTTAAGCTTAAATTATACAAAGGTAATATCACCATAATGTCTAGACAGACAAAAAGTAACGCTTACTCAATGAAAAAAGTTTCTTTTGAAGAAAATAAAACCTTTAATAAATCAAACATAGAAAGATTTATTAACTTTCATAAACAAAAGCTTCGTTCATAAATTAATGAAAATAAAAGTATTTGCTGACACAATTTGTGGATGGTGTTTTATTGGTCAGACAAGATTAAATAAAGCCTTAGAGGCCTTTCCTGAAACTAAGTTTGAAATAGAACATGTTCCATTTCAACTAAATACCGACATGCCTAAAGAAGGAATTGAAAGAAGCGAGTACTTAGAAATAAAGTTTGGTGGAAAAGAACTTGCTCAACCGATGTATGATCGAATGATAGAAGAAGCCAAAAAAGAAAATCTTAATTTTGATTTAGATAAGATAAAGAAAACACCCAATACTGTATTTTCTCACTTATTAATAAAATTAGCTGAACAATCTAGTGTACACATCGAAATTAAAGAAAAAATATATCAATCATATTTTATTAATGGTCTTGATATTGGAGATAAAGAAATCTTAATTAATATTGGAAAAAAATTTAATATTAATGCAGATGTAATTAATAATTTTTTTAATTCAAAAAATATTGAAGAAGTTAATTCATATATTCCAGTTGCAAGAGAAAAAAAAATTAATGGAGTGCCTTTCTTTGAAATAGGAACAGATGTTATTTCAGGCGCTCAAAGCTCTGCAAATTTAAAGGATGTAATAAAGTCCAATTTAAGCTAAAAATTAAAGGACACTTTATCCTTTGCCTTTAACGTATAAATATCTATTCTGGTTATATGGAAGCACTAAAAAATTGGATGATAGATGCAGCAAATATTTTATTTGATGACAGTAAAAACGACCTAAGATCTTTGCCAAGATCTGTGAGATTACAAATTTTATTAGTTCTAAGCTTCGTTTGGACAACTGTTTTTAGTTTATATATTTTTTCTTATACATCTTTTGCCTTTGGTTGGGCTGGTCTTTACATAGCACACGTTGGACTTATTTTTGCAGTCTACATGACATTCAAGCATTTTCATAAAGCAGAGGCACAATCTGGTAGTGTTTTCAAAACCAAAAATTTTGATCCATTTAAAATCATGGTTATTGTATTTGTTATTGTATTTATCTTTGTATTTTCTAAGGGAATAGAAATTTTAACAAGTCCTAACCCCAGCTCTTATTCAATTCCATATGATGGTCCATCAAAATCAGTGTTTGAAAAATGGCTACCATTTAGTAAAGATAAGTAATGGATAAAATAGCAAAAAATTTACAGCTAGCACTAATGTGCATTATTTTAGTAAGCACTGTAATTGCTGTTGGTATGGAAATTAATAATATGTTTCTAAATCAATCTGTGATGCTAGCAGATTTACTTTTAATGTTTCTTTATTTAGAAGTCTTAGCAATGGTTCGTGTTTTTTGGAATCAGCAATCAATCAGTATAACTTTGCCTCTTTTAATTGCTATCACTGCTCTCGCACGATTTATTATATTACAAGGAAAAGAAATGGATCCATCAGCATTAGTCTATGAAGCTATAGCTATAGTTTTAATTGCATCTGCAATAGTTATTCTTAGATTAAGACATAGTGATAAATTAGGCCTAAAGAAAAGAAAATCTAAATAATTAAAAAATGATATTTGAAGCTTCAAGGGCTAAAGCCGTTGATCAATTAAATAATTTTATTGAACAGAATCTTACAGATTATTCAAAACTAAGAAATTTTGATTTTGGACCTGATAAAAGAACAAATATTTCTTGTCTATCTCCATACATAACTCATGGATTAATTAATGAATTAGAGGTAATTGATAAATCTCTTAAAAAGTTTTCATTTGCAAAAAATGAAAAATTTATTCAAGAAGTTCTGTGGCGCGTTTATTGGAAAGGTTGGCTAGAATTAAGACCTAATGCTTGGTCAGATTACTTGAATGAACTAGGTAAAATTAAAGATGAATTCAAAAACAATCAAAATTATTTGGATGCAATTAAAGGAAAGACAAATGTAGATTGTTTTAATCAATGGGTAATTGAACTTAAAGAAAACAATTATCTTCATAACCACACTAGAATGTGGTTTGCGAGTATTTGGATTTTTACACTAGAATTACCATGGCAATTGGGTGCTGAGTTTTTTATGCAACATCTTTATGATGGTGATACTGCATCAAACACTCTTGGTTGGAGATGGGTGGCCGGAGTTCAAACTCAAGGCAAGCATTACCTCGCAAGTGAATGGAATATTAATAAATTTACAAATAATAGATTTAAAAACATAAAACTTAATGAAAATGCCAAGCCTATATCCAGTGATAAAATATATTCAGTTACCAATAAGAGCTTTGAAAATCCTGAGATTTCTGAAGATAAAACTTTATTAATATTTGAAAATAATATGACATTTGAATTTTCTGATTTTAAAGAACATAAATTTAAAAAAATTTTGTTAGTCTCAAATGATATAAATAGAACTATCAAATTAAGTGAAAAGTTGTTGAAATTTAAAGCTAATCTTTTAGAGGATCAAAAAATAAGATTAGAAGAAAAATTAGTTAATTGTGAAACTATTAACATTAATGGTTTAAAAAATATTACTGAAGAGGTTTATGCAATCTATCCAACTGTTGGCGAAAATTTAGATTTTATTCAAAATAATCAATTAAAAAATATTAAATTTTTATACAGAAAATTAGATCAATTCTCTTGGCAATATTGCAATAAAGGGTTTTTTAACTTTAAAAATTACATTCCAAAAATTATTGCTAATTTTAATTAAAACCAACGTATCATTCCAATTATACCGGCTGTGGCATAAAAAAATTGTAGTACAAGTATTCCCTTGTGACCTCCTCTATATGCCCAGATACCAATTAAAATAGCAGATAACAGTAACAAACAAAATCCCAAAAACTCTATTCCAATGTTTAGGGCTACAAATATAGAATAAAGAATTGCTGTAAAGACCCCTGCCCATTCAAAAAATTTATTATTCATATTTTTTTTATTTGTTTAAAATTTTTATCAAAATTTGTTTTTTTTAAATAATTTAAAAATCTTTTTTTATTTTTAGGCCATTCTTTATCTAAAATCGAAAACCAAGCTGAGTCCCTACTCCTACCTTTAAACACAAACATCTGTCTAAATACTCCTTCAAATTTAAAACTCAATCTTAAAGCCGCTTTTTTTGAGGCTAAATTTAAATTATTACATTTCCACTCATATCTTCTGTTACCCAAAACTTCGAAGGCATTTTTCATCATTAAATACATCGTTTCAGTTCCTTCAACCGAATTTTGAAGAAGTGGAGAATAATTAATGTGTCCCACTTCAATTGAACCATGATCTGGTTCAATTCTTAGATAACTCACCATTCCACAATATTTTTTGTGTCTCTTGGAATAAATTGTATAAAAAAAAGGATTACTGTTTAAACAAAATGATTTCAGCCAATTTCTAAAGCTTAAATAAGCTTTGAATGGCCCATAAGGCAAGTATGTCCAAATTATATTCTTTTTATCTTTTGAGTATTCTGAATATAAGTCTTTTGAATGTTTACTAACATTTAAAGGTTCAAGAATTGTATAATTTCCAACTAATTTTTTCTTTAATGGTAACTTTGCTTTTTTAAATTTTACTTCAGGTCCTAATTTTAATTTATTCATAATATTTTTTTAAAATTATTATAAAGAATCTTGGAATAGTTATTCATATCTGACATATTATTTTTTGCAGCTTTATCAAATTTATCAAGAGCTCCCTCGCCTAATTGATCCTCTAAAGCCTGCTTATACTCTGGAACACACCCCCATTCACTAACTGTTGTATCTTTAATTTCAATATGAAATTGAATTCCATAAGCATGATTTTGATATTTAAAAATTTGATATTTAGTAACCGGGGATGAAGCTAAAATTGTTACATCTTTATTGTTATCAAACCCATCAACCTCATAAGAATGCCATTGCAAGCTTTTAATTTTTTCAGGAAAAGATGAGAATAAAATATCATTTTCTTTTTCTTTAGAAAAATTTATGTCCATTATTCCAATTTCTGGAGGCTTAGATTGCACAACCTTACCACCAACAACTTCACCTAACAGTTGGCAACCCAGACAAAACCCTAAATATGGTTTTTTAAGTTCTACAACAAATTCTTTAATTTTCTTTTTTTCATCAACTAGCCAAGGGTGTTCTTTTTCCATGTAAGTGTCCATTGGACCACCCATACAAAACATTCCATCAAACTTTGTCAGATCATTTGGTATTTTTTCACCTTCATCTAATTCTATGGTGGTCAAATTAACATTGTCAGCCAACATTAAATCCTTAATAAACCCTGGGTCTTCAATCTTAATGTGCTGTAAGACAATTATATTCATTGCAAATCTATAGTATTTTAAAATACTCTTAAGAACAATATTTTAAGCTAAAAAAGTTTTTATTCCGTCTAAAATATATTGAACACTTAACCCAACTAAAATAATTGCTATTACTCTTGAAATTACACTAATAACTTTTTTGTTTATTATCTGAGAAAATTTTGAAGCAGTAAAAAAAAATATAAAAGTTAAAATTAAAACTGAAGCTAAAGCAATCATTCCAACAGATTGGTTTGTAAAATTACTTCCCATATCTGAAACTGATACAATGACTGATGTAATTGCAGCTGGTCCTGCTATAATGGGTGTCGCTAAAGGAAATACACTTACATTTTCAGAGTTAAAATCAATGTCGTCTTCTTTTCGTTGTTGTCTTTTATCAAACAACATTTCCATAGAAATTATTAATAAAATGATACCTCCACCAATTGTAAATGCTGGAAAAGATATATTCAAATAACTTAATAAAGTGCTTCCAAGAAATGCAAAGAATAGCAATATGATTGATGCAATTATTGTTGCACTCAATGCGGTTTTAATTCTTTGTTGGCTGCTCATGTTTTGAGTAACTGCTAAGAATATTGGTGTATTACCTAGTGGATCAATAACAATAAAATATAAGAAGAATGTCTTAATAAATATTTCAAGCATCAGTTTGTGTAACATAGTTACCTAAACTTAGTAAGTCTAGGTAACTAACTTTAATTATCTAATTTATGCTTTATCTCCGTATTCAGTCATATGTTTTGGAATTCTTTTATTTTTTCCATACATAAAATGATTTTCCATCTTCTCTCTATATTTACTTGCTGGAACAGTTAAGCCAACTGACTCAGCAACTTCTCTAATCAACATCGGGTTTGCTCCGCAGCATACTCCAAGATAATGTATTCCTAAAATATTTGCCCATTTTGCAAATTGACCTATTTCATATCTATTACAAAGAAGTGGATCTAGAGCTGTAGGAAATGTTCTTCCATGTGGTGATGGACACTGGCAATTGCTTCTATCTGGTAAATTAAAAAATGTTGGGTAATCTTCACTCGTTCTATAAGGAATAGGTAAAGCTCCAACATGACACTTAACTGCTTTTCTAATCTCTTTTAAAAAGGGCAACATTGTTGCTGGTCCTCTAAAACAATTTAAACCAACAACATCTGCTCCACGCTGTTCAAGCTCTTTACAAGTATCAACAACAGATTTTCCATCTCTCATTTTATTTTCACCCATTGGAGATATTGTTAATACTGTTGGTAAACCAGTTTTTTTCATAACCTCAAGTGCTTTAAAGGCTTCTTCAGCATAATAAAAAGTTTCACCAATTAACATGTCAGCCCCCTCTTCAACGGCCCAACCAATCATTTCGGAAAACATTCCCTCAACTTCTTTTTGAGATTGTGAATCGTTATGCTTCCAAATGTTTGAATTAGAGATATTACCTGCCATCAAATTTGGTTTTGATCCTTTGGGAGTATCTAGTGCTACTTTTTTAGCAATTTTTAATGCTGAACGGTTTAGAGGTTCAAGAAGTTCTTCTTTACCAATGATGCGCATTTTTTCTCTATGCCCATTATAAGTAAAGGCTTCAACAATATCAGATCCTGCATGCTGAAATTCTCTATGTAAATTTTCTAACACTTCAGGATGATCTAAGGATACCATCGGAACAAATTCACCAGATGCCATATACCCACGTTTTTCTATTTCAAACAAAAAACCTTCCGCACATATAACAGGTCCTTTATCTAATCTTTCTTTTAGTCTATTTGTACTCATTTTTTTTTCTCCAGTTTTTGGAGAAAAAAGGTTAAGTTCTAACAAGAGGGTTAAGTTCATAGGCCTCTTTTCTCCTTTTTAGTGCTTAAGCAAATGCAGGGCGCACAATATGGTTCAACTGCCCGGTTTAATTTTACAAAAGTTAAAAAAAAACCACCTGTCTAAAGCGGTGGTTGAAGTGTCGCTTTAGCAGGATTTATAAAGCGCTCTGCAATTTGAATTAAATCAGCGCTAAATTATAAAATCACAAACAATTAAAATTGTCAACGTTTTAATTAAAACATTAAAAAAAATTAATGACTATGATTTTCACTACCACCAAGTCCACAAGGCATTGCGATAGAATTTATAGAATTACCTCCTTCTTCATGAAATAAAGGATTATACATAACTCCATTATTGTCATGATCCAAAATCAAAGTTCCAAAAAAAAAGGTAATTACTAAAAGATAAATTATTTTCATTAATAAAAAAATTTTCTAAACTTAACACCAATTATTGACCCTAAAAAAGCAAACAAAAACCAAACCCAGCCATGCAAACTACCTGAAGCAATACCTGAAAAAAGTGCACCAATATTACAGCCAAAAGCTAATCTAGCTCCATACCCCATCAAAAAACCACCTATTACTCCAGCTAAGATTAGTTTTTTATTAATATTTGAGATTCTACTTATCCCTCCAGATAAAGATGATGCAATTAATGCTCCCAAAATAATACCAATATTGGAAACAGTTGTTGGGTCTGCAAGAACACTATTTTCCAATGCAATGCTTGGGTATGATAGCTGCCAATAGCTCCAAGTCTCAACATTAAACCCCATAGCACTCGCAATTTTTGCACCCCAAAGACCAAATGCAAATGTGACTGACCATGGGTGTCCGGCAGCTTGTAACATTAAAAAATTAAAAAAAACTAATAAGACTACACCCCATATCAGTGGCCACTCTCCTCTAATTAAATTTGAATGAGTTTTTAAATTGGTGATATCAAAATGATTAATTTTTTTAGCAAAATCAAGCTTTGAAATAAAAAGATACAAAATAGATATCAATCCTAATTGTAAAAGAATTGTTTGAATTTTTGTATAAGAATTAAGTAAGGAGATTGAACCAAGTGAAGGGAACTGTGTCCAAAAATCAAAATGATATGAACCAATTAATGATCCAAAGATAAAAAAAACTAAAGTTACTATCATCTTTAAATTACCACTCCCTGCTGTAAATAAAGTGCCCGATCCACATCCACCGCCTATTTGCATAGCGAATCCAAATATAAAGGAGCCAATAATTACAGATATACCAATAGGAGCAACGGCACCTATCATTTTAGCATCATAAATAAAACTTTTACTATTTATAAAAATAGTAAAAACAATCACAGCTAATGCGAGCATAATTAATTGTGATCTTAAGAATTGACTGTCTCGTTTTTCAATGAATTTTCTCCATCCACCTGTAAAACCAAAGGATGCATGATATAAAGAAATACCCAATCCAATACCTATTAAAAAAACATATAAATGTCTGTCACCAATATTGTTAAACAATATATAGCAAAATATAATTGAAACTAAAATTCCATATATTAATGTTACTTTATTTAATTTAACACTTATTGATGACATCATTTAAAAATTAACCAGAAACAACTTCATTTTTTGGATTAACTGTCCAGCCTACCATTCCGCCATCATATAATTTTACATTTGGTATTTCAGCTTGCTCACTTAGAGCAAACCAAACCGTTGCTGCCCAATGACCCGTGTTACAATAACTTATATAACCTTTGTACTCATCTATTTGAAGAGCAGTAAACATTTTTTTTATCTCACTTTTGGATTTAATTTTTCCATTATCACTAGTTATTTTTTGTTGCTCTAAATTTACAGCATTTTTAATTCTTCCTGCAGTTCTAGCTTCTGGTTTCTTTTTTTCTCCGGCAAAAAATGCGGCTGGTCTAGCATCAATTAAACATAATCCATTTCTCTCTTTTTCAGCTTTTTTAACTTCACTGAAAGATGCAAAATATTTTTTATTTAATTTTGATTTAAAAGAACTAGGAGTTATTTGATTTTCACCTGAAACGGTTTGATAACCAGCTTTTTTCCACTCTTTAAATCCTCCATTTAAAATTGAAACATTTTCATGTCCAATAGTTTTAAAGGTCCAATAAATTCTAGCAGCACTTCCAAAATCTGTAGAGTTAACCCCACCATAAACGACAATAACATGATCAGTATTTTTAATTCCAATGCTACTTATTAACTGATCTAATGATTTAATCCCTGGGAATTGACCAATAACTCCATTAACATTTTTTCTCCAGCCAGCTGTTAAATAATCTGAGTGTACAGAATTTGGTATATGATCTTCTTTAAAAATTTCATATGATCCACCATCAATTTTATTTCGAATATCTAAAACAAAAACATCATCTAGGTTATTATTTAACCATTCAACATCAACAAGAGCATTTGTTTTTGCGCTAGCTAATTGAGAGGTGAATAGAAATACAATTAATATTACAAATTTTTTAATTAGGTTCATTTTTTTATCTCCTTTTTAGTACTTTGACTGGATGTCAGGTGTACAAGTTAATATAAATACCTAACTTTGTTTGCAAATTTTTCGTTACAAGCAAAATTACCAACTAAAACAGAGAATTTAACTATTATAGCCTTAGCAGGATTTTCGACTTATTTAGTACTAAATTCTAAAAAAGTAAATTTTTTTAGGAAAATAAGTTAAATAAAGTATGATAACTGTTATAAAACAGTATAATAATCTATAATTATTATCTAATATAGAACAAAATACTATGGATGACACTGATAAGAAGATTTTACAATTGCTACAAACAAATGCCGACATTCCAATTTCAGAATTATCAAAAAAAATAAACTTATCTCCGTCACCATGTTGGTTGAGAATAAGCAAACTATACAAACAGGGATATATTAAAAAAAAAGTAGCGGTCATTGATCGACAAAAAGTTAATCTTTCAACTGTGGCTTTTGTTCAAATAAAAACAAGTCAACACAATATGGCTTGGGCAAAAAAATTTGTTGAAGGTGTCAAAGAGATGGATGAAGTAATAGAATTCTATCGTCTAAGTGGTGCAAGTGATTATTTATTAAAAGTGTTGATCCCAGATATAGAAAAATTTGATGAATTTTATAAAAAGCTAACCAATAAAATAGATTTATCTGATGTAACGACTAGTTTTGCTATGGAAGAAATAAAGCAAACTAGCACCCTTCCATTAAACTATATTTAATAAATAAAAATTTATTTTTTTATAATGTATTTAACGCCTGATCTAAATCATTTTTGATATCTTCAAAATCTTCTAAACCAACAGATAATCTTACCAGATTTTCATGAATGTTTTGATTTTTTCTTTCTTCATCAGTCAAAACTCTATGTGTTGTAGTGGCCGGATGAATAGCTAAAGATTTTGTATCTCCTAAATTATTACATATGTCTATCATCTTTAAATTGTTTAAAAATTCAAATGCTTCTTTTTTTTTTGCCTTTGACATAAAAACTCAAAACATTTCCACCCATCTTTTGTTGTTTTCTAGCCAAATCATATTGAGGGTGATTTTTCTGGAATGGATAATTAATAAGTTCAATTTTTTTATGTACTGATAAAAATTCTACAATTTTTTCTGCACTTTTAGATTGTTCAATAACTCTTAATTGAATTGTTTCCAATCCCTTTGATAAAGTCCATGCATTAAATGGGCTGATACACGGTCCTGTATGCCTTAAAAAAGGTTTTAAAGTTTCTTCTCTAAATTTTTCTGAACATAAAATTGCACCGCCCATTGTTCTTCCTTGACCATCAATATGTTTGGCACCAGAATATACAATTACATCTGCACCAAACTCTGATGGGTTTTGTAAAACAGGAGATACCAGAATATTATCAACAACTACCTTAATATTGTTTTTCTTTGCCAATTTACATACGGCTTCAATATCAACTAGCTCTAAACAAGGATTGGATGGAGTTTCAAAAAAGAAAACTTTTGTATTTGGTTTTATTTTTTTTTTCCAATTTTCTATATTCTTTGCATCAACAAAAGTTACTTCTATTCCATATTTTGTGATCACATTTTTTAAGATTTCTCTGCAAGATCCAAATAAAGCAGTGGCTGATACAACATGATCTCCAGCTTGGAGTTGAGACATTAAAGAAGCAAAAATAGCAGACATTCCACTAGCAGTAGCAAAACAACTTTCTGAACCATCTAGTACTGCCATTCTTTTTTCAAAAGTATCGATTGTTGGATTTGCATACCTTGTGTATTGAAATCCTTTTTGATCACCTTTAAAAATTGCTTCTGCTTGCTCTGCAGTCTCATAAGTAAAACCAGAAGTTAAAAAAATACTTTCTGATTGTTCTCTAAATTCAGTTCTATTTAATGTTCCTCGAATAATATTTGAATTTTTACCTTTTAAATTGGTTTTCAACATGGGAGACCAGCCTCTTTCCAGCCCACATTTTCACAATTACCCTCAAATCCATCCAAAATATTAATACAATTATAATTTTCTTTCACCAAAAGTTCTGCTGCAAGTTGTGATCTAATTCCTGAACGGCAGATTATTAGAATTTTTTGATCCTTATCAATATTCAATTCTTTAAATTTTTTAATAAAATCTTTATCCAATGATCTTTCATGCCCTGATTTTATTGGTAAAAAATACGTCTTTAATCCTATTTTTTCTCCATCTGGCCTACCAATTTCAGACAGTTCTTCACTTGTGCGTACATCTAGTAATACACTATTAGTTTCTTTTGTTAGATAAATTTTAATATGATTTGCTAATAATTGCTCAATCATTTTTTCTCCTTTTTAGTGCTTTAGCAAATGCAGGGCGCACAATATGGTTCAACTGCCCGGCTTAATTTTATAAAAGATAAAAAAAAACCACCTGTCTAAAGCGGTGGTTGAAGTGTCGCTTTAGCAGGATTTATAAAGCGCTCTGCAATTTAACTTAACTCAGCGCATCTAAATATAACTACTTTTTTCTCTAACTGTCAAATGAAATAGTAAATAAGAAAGTATCTACTAACTTTTCCAATCGATACTAAAATTAAAAACTCTATAAATTTAATCCTAAGTAATCCTGCTGCTAATGTTAGTGGATCTCCAATAACTGGCGCCCAGGCAAATAATAACGACCATTTACCAAATTTACTAAACCATTGTGATGATTTTTTTATTTGCTTATCTTTAAATGGAAACCACTTTTTTGTGGTAAGATTTCTTGAATAAAATCCTAAAGCCCAGTTAATAACAGATCCTAAAATATTTCCAAAGCTTGCAACGATTAATAATAATAAATTATCATAATTTGATGTTGCAATTAACCCTAACAATGTGAGCTCAGATGAAAATGGTAAAATGGTTGCAGCTAAAAAAGATATAGCAAATAAAGATAAATAAATCACTTCGAACACTTCTTAGAACAATACTTTACCTTATTCCAATTTAACTTCCATTTCTTACGCCAAACAAAAGGTCTTTTACAAGTAATACAAATCTTTGATGGTAAATTTTCTTTTTTCACAAATTAAATAAGAAGCTTAATTATAATTAAAACAAAAAGTGAAGTTGCAATACCACTTAGGCCCATCGCTAGAGCAGCAAATACACCCGCTGTTTTATTTTTACTCATTGCTCTTGCTGTTCCAATGCCATGACTTGCTAAACCAAACGCAAAACCTCTAGCACTCATGTCTTTTATTTTGAAAACATTTAATAAAAAGGTTCCCAATGAAGCACCAATTATACCAGTAATTATTGTAATTATTGCAGTTAAAGACGGTATTCCTCCAATAAGCTCTGAGATACCCATTGCAATAGGAGCTGTCACATTTCTAGGTATCATTGTTAAAATCATCTCATTACTTAATCCAAAAAATTTTCCCAAATAAAAAGTAATTAAAATTGCAAAAGGTATTCCAAGACAAATTGAAATAATAATTGGTTTAACTTCTTTTGTAATCAAATTTCTTTTTTCAAAAATTGGTATAGCCAAAGCAACTGTTGCTGGACCTAACATGAAGTGAATAAATTTTGCACCCTCGAAATATCTATCATAGGAGACATCTAAGAATAATAAAACTGAAGAAACAATTAAGATACTTATTGCAACAGGGTTTACCAATGGATTTAACTTAGATTTTTTATACAAATAATCACCTACTAAATATGCTCCTAGTGTTAGGGTGATCCAGAAAAGAGGTTCTGCCTGCAAATATACCCAAATTTTATATAATTTATCTTCTCTTGCCATTTTTCTTTTCTAGGTTAATTATTTTTTCCATAACAAATGCTGTTAATACTAAAGTAGCGAGTGTGCCAATAATTATTATACTAAAAATTTTGAATAAGTTATCTCCTAGATAATTTATATGCATTACAACCCCAACACCTATTGGAACAAATAATAATGATAAGTAGCTTATAATCTGATGGCTAATCAAAGAAATTTCTTTGATTATTTTCTTAGATTGTTTAATGTTTTTAGAAAATAATATGAACGTTAATAATAATAAAATTAAACCAATAACAGGCCCTGGAATATTTATTGCAAAAAGTTTTTGAATAGCTTCACCTAAAAGTTGGTAAAAAAAGATAATAAATAAGCTTTTTAACATTTTTAATTTGTATTTAATTTAATAAACTTATCAGCTTCAGATAAAATCATTTTCTTTCTTTCATCTTTCATTTTATCAAAAACATAAACCATCATTGATAGTCTGGGGTTCTTTAAAAAAAATTTTCTATTTTTATCTATAAATCTCCAATAAAGGCCATCCATTGTATTACACCATTCCCCTTTTTTAAAATCCATCATTTTCATAAAATAACTTGATCCACAAATGTATGGTTTCGTTGCAAAAATACCTCCATCACTAAATAAACCCATTCCATAAACATTGGGAACCATCACCCAATCAGATGAGTCTACAAACATTTCCATAAACCACTTGTAAACAATTGTTGGTTTCACCTCACAAAGATTCATGATATTTGATAAAATCATCAATCTCTCAATATGATGAGACCAACCATAGTTAACAGCATTTTTAATTGCATGATCTAATGGAGGCAAACCAGTTGTGCCTTCATACCAAGATTTTTTAATTTTTCTATTATGTTTAAAAAAATTTTTAGTTTCCATTTCATCAGAGTACCCTTGATAAATTCCACGCATAAACTCTCTCCAACCTATTATCTGACGAATATAACCTTCAAGCGAGTTCATTCTAATTTTATGTTTTTTATGAAATTCTAAAATTTTTTTAATGATAATTTCAGGAGTTATCAATCCTAAATTAATGTATGGACTTAATGCGCTATGAAATAAAATATTGTCTTTTTGATTAACGGCATCCTCATAGTCACCAAATAAATTGGATTTTTCTTTAATAAAAAAATCTAACAGTTTAACCACATCATTATATTCTGTTGCTAACCAAAAATCATTTGTATTTCCAGGATGATCTTTAAAAAACTTTTCAATAATAGGTTTTAATTTTTTTGTATGATTAGTTTCATTAATTTTTGGAAATTTTGGTATTAGCATATCTTTTGGTAGCTTATTTCTATTATCTTCATCAAAACTCCATTTACCTCCAATAGGATTTCCATCTGCTCCCATTAATATTCCAGATTTTTTACGAACCTCCTTATAAAATGTTGCCATAAAAGGTTTTTTTGATTTTGCTAAATAACTTTTAAACTCATCTCTTGAGTTTAAAAACATTGGAGTTTTAACAATATTCCAGTTAATTTTTTCTTTTTTTAAAAATTGCGAGATTTTCTTTTCAAAAAATTTATCCTCAACCTCAAAGCTTGAAATTTCAGTAATTTTTTTTTGATCAATGATACTTTTTAATTTCTTAAAATAGGTGTCTTTAAAATCTTTGTCTTCAATTTTAGAATATTCAACTTTATATTTATTCGTCTTAAGCATATCTGCATAAGATCTCATAGAAGATAGAAATAGCAGTATCTTTTGCTTATGATGCTTTTCATAAGTACATAACTCGTAGTCTTCTGCCATGTAAAAACAGTGGTTCTTTTTGAAGTGGTCTACATATTTTAATGGAAATAGTTGATTTCCAAGTATAAAAAACAATTTCATAGTTAAATATAACTAAATAAAAATTATATGTCAGAAAAATATCTTATTTTTGGTGCGACAGGTTCTGTAGGCTCTAGCTTAGCTGAACAATTAAAAAATTCAGGTAATGATATTCATCTTGTAGCAAGAAATGAAATTGAAGTTAAAGCTATTGCAGAAAAATTAGGCTGCTCATATACAGTTGCTGACGTTTTAGAAGATGGATTTATAGAAAAAGTAAAATCAGATATTAGTGATATCAAGGGTGTTGCTTACTGTGTGGGATCAATTGATTTAAAACCATTAAGAATGGTTACAGAAGCAGATATGAATAAATGTATGAAGCTAAACCTTTATTCGGCCATTGAAGCTATAAAAGGATTTCAGGAAAGTTTAAAAAAGAACAAAGGCTCAGTAGTTTTATTTTCAACTGTTGCTGCTCAAAGAGGTTTTACTAATCACACAATTATTGCCTCTGCTAAAGCTGCTGTTGAAGGATTAACTGTTACGCTGGCTGCTGAGTTTGCTCCACATATTAGGGTGAATTGTATTGCACCAAGTTTGTCAAAATCCAAAATTGCGGAACCAATGTTAAAAAATCCTGCAATTGCAGAAGGAATTGCTAAAGCTCACCCCCTTAAAAGATTGGGTGAAGGAAAAGATTCTGCAGCGCTTGCTAAATTTTTAATTACTGAAGAGAGTTCTTGGATTACTGGACAGATAATAGCTGTTGATGGCGGTAGATCAAAACTTTCTTAAAGTGAAAAAATATTTTTTATTAATAATTTTTTTTCTTTTATTTACTTCAAAAAGCTATTCCAACAACTATATATTCACTAAAATAATAGAGCTAGATGAACCTTGGGGATCATCATTTATTAATAATAATGAAATCATTGTTACTGAAAAAAGTGGAAAAATTAAAATTGTTAATGTTGTTTTAAAAGAAGTTACAGAGATTAAACATAATCTTAATTTTTTAGAAGTCGGGCAAGGAGGACTATTAGATATTATTCACCAAGATAATATGCTGTGGATTTCTTATTCAGAAAATAGAAAGAATTCAAAAACAAGTACCTCAATTGCTAAAGCGCAATTAAATAAACAAGAGTTAGATTTTAAAAATATTTTTCAAGCAAACCCTCCAATAGATTCTGGTTATCACTTTGGATCAAGATTAGC
Organism: Candidatus Pelagibacter sp. Uisw_121; assembly: GCF_047722545.1. Classification (GTDB taxonomy): domain Bacteria; phylum Pseudomonadota; class Alphaproteobacteria; order Pelagibacterales; family Pelagibacteraceae; genus Pelagibacter. The sequence continues at coordinate 1,257,200 of NZ_CP159816.1, forward strand.
GATCAAAGGTGACTATATTTATGCATCAGTTGGTGAAAGGGGCCAAGGTATGATTGCTCAAGATCCCACAAAACATCCTGGTAGTATTATCAGAATTCGCACTGACGGCAGTATTCCAAAAGATAATCCAAAATTTGAAGGAAAGAAAAACTGGTTACCTGAAGTTTATCAAATAGGTATTCGAAATCCACAGGGCTTAACACTCTCTGATTTTGATGGAAAAATATATATGAGTAATCATGGAGCAAAAGGTGGCGATTGGTTTGGAGAGGTCAAAAAAGGAGAAAATTATGGATGGAAAATTTTAGGTTGGGGTGGGAAAAATTACTCAGGAACAAAGATTGGTCCCAAATGGAAGCCAGGTTTTACTAGGGCAATTCAATATTGGGTACCTTCCATAGCTACTAGTGCTATTACAATTTACAGAGGAAATGAGTTTAAGGAATGGAATGGTCACGCGCTAATTACTTCTTTAAAAGATAAATCCTTAAGAAAATTAATATTTAACGATCTAACTAATGTGAAAGAAGACCTTATATTTAAAAATAATGTTGGAAGAATAAGAGATATTCAAGTTCACCCCTCTAATGGTAAAATATTTTTCTTAAGTGAAAATGCTTTATGGTTAATGGAAAAAAGTTAATAATTCTTTTAAAATTTTGATCTTACAACAATTAATTATAGCTTATTACGCTACTATTCTTCATTAACTGCAGAAATTGATAAAAAAAGATGCTATTAATTTTTTGTGTTAGAGATTGAAGCTAAAAATAAATTTGAACTAGCTCAAAAATATTTTGAGGATAAAGTTTACGTAAAAGCACAAATGATTTGGCTTGAAATACACGATTATTATCCAAAAAACTTACAAGTACTAAGAAATCTTTCCTTGGCATTTTATTACAATAAAGACCTAGGAGAAGCTGAAAAAACTTTAAAAAAGATAATTAATATAAATGAAAAAGAACCTAATGCAGTTGTAATGTTAATTCTTGTTTTAGAGGATCAAGATAAATTAGATGAAGCAAAAAAATATATAGAGTTTGGATTAAAAAAAAAACTATTGGATTCTCATTGGGAGATCAAAAAAAAGTTAATGCTTCCAACTATTTTTAGTGATTTAAAGAATATTGATGATGTTAGAAATGATTTGAATAAAAACATAGAAAAAATATTAAATTCTGATCAAATAATTTCTTTAAGTATTGACACTCAACTAATAAAACCAGTTCATTTTGACTTATCCTATGATCAATATGATAATTTATTAATAAATAAAAAATGTGTAGATTTTTATAGAAAAATATACCCACAATTAAACAAAATTAATTATTTAAAAAAAAATTCTACTAACAAAATTAAAATAGGTTTTATTTCAGAATATTTAACAGATCACACAATAGGAAAATTATTCAAAGGAATTATTCTTAATTTAAATAAAAAAGATTTTGAAATTCAAATATTTCACACAACTAAAACTAAAAAAGGTCAAATTTATGGAGATTTTTTAGAAGCAGAAAAAAATAATCAGTTAAAAAATTTTATTTTACCTGCAAAATTCGAAGATAAACAAAAAATAATTGTAAATGAAAACCTAGATATACTTTTCTATCCAGAAATTGGTCTTTCGCTTGAGATATATTATATGTCTTTTATCAAACTTGCTACTTATCAAATTACTTCTTGGGGTCATCCAGAAACAACTGGTAATAAAATGATAGATTATTTTTTAACCTCCAAGTTAATAGAAAGTGAAGGTAGTGAAAGGTACTTTTCTGAAAAATTACTCTATGCTGATCACCTCCCAATGTATTATTACCCTCCTGATATAAAAAATAATTTACAAAAATCTGAACTTACCAAAAATAACATCTATTCCTGCCCACAAACTTTGTTTAAAATTCACCCTGAATTTGATGAAATTATAGGAAAAATTCAAAAAAAAGATAAAAATGCAAAAATATATTTTATAAAAGATGTGTATAAGGCTTATTACAAAAAACTATTAAATAGATTTAAAAAAAATAAAGAAATTGATCTTGATCGAATAGAATTTTTAGATGGTCTGTCTTGGGAAGATTATATTAATCATTGTGGTCAAGCTTCAGTTTTATTAGACCCTATATATTTTGGTGCTGGAAACAGTTTTTATGAATCAATGTTCTATGGAACACCTACAGTTAGTAAACCAACAAAGTATACCAAATCTAGATTGGTTCTTGGTGCCTATAAGCAGATGCAAATCGAAGACGCACCAATCGTAAATAGTGTTGATGAATATATAAATAAATCAATTGAAATTGCAAATCATAAAAATTTATATGATCTTAAAAATTATTATAATGAAGAAGCTAAAAAAAAACTTTATGAAAACAAAGATATAATTCCTAATTTAGAAAAAATATTTAAAAGTATTGTTGGCTAAATTTTGAGTAAAAACTATTTTAAAGACTCGATAATATTTCTATTCAGAAATTATATTCTTCAATGACGTTATCTCTCCAACTTTGAATATAATTGCATCCTCTTTTTTAAAACCATATTTTTCTGCACTGGCCTTAAATCTTACTGGTGGTTCCATAATTGGCTCCAAAGATAAAACAAAAGTTCCCCAGTGTGTTCCCATAACCTTTTTACTTCTTAAATCTTTAGCTATATTTAAAGCTTCTTCTGGTGTTGTGTGGTAAATCGATTTATCAAACATAGGCTTAAAGTCATAAGCTCCAATATTAATCATTGTTAAATCAATTGGACCATATTTTTTACCTAATTCTTTATAAATATTTCCATAACCAGTATCACAAGCAAAAAGTATTTTTTTATCTTTATACTCAATTAAAAAATTTCCCCAGAGTGTTTTATTCATGTCTGTTAAGCTTCTTTTAGACCAGTGAACAGCTGGGAGAAATGTTACTTTTAAATCTTCATTAACTTTAATTTCTTCGTACCAATCCATTTCATTTACATCGTTAAATTTATTTTTTATAAAGTATTTTCCAAGATTTAGAGGTGTTAAAACTTTTGTATCTTTAAACGGATATTTTCTAATAGTTCTCATATCTTGATGATCATAATGATTATGTGTTAATAATAATAAGTCAGTCTTTGGAATTTCATTTAAATTTAAAGCAGGCTCGGTAAATCTATCTGGTCCAAAAATTAAAGGTCCTGCATTTTTTGAAAATACAGGATCAGTTATTATTGTTGTATCCCCGAGTTTAATTAAGTAAGTAGCATGACCAATCCAAGCAATATAATTGTCACTTTTATACTTTTCTAAATCAGATAAAACTTTTTCTTTATCAACAACGTGTTCTTTCGGAACAGTCATATCTATTTTTTTTTTTAATTTAATAAATTGTGTATATGAAAACTTGGCTTGACTAGTTCTAACTGGTGAACCTTCTGGATTTCTAAAAGTTCCATCTGGTAAATGATGATAAGGTTTTTTATCCATAGCAATTGATAATGAATTATATGCAATAATTATAAATATGAAAATTATAGACTTTACCACCTGTATTGATATTTTTATTTTTGAGATTTTTTAAAGCACTCAATGGTATTCTTTAACAAACAGGCAATTGTCATTGGCCCTACTCCACCTGGAACAGGCGTTAAAGCACTTGCAACTTTTGACACTTCATCAAATGCAACATCTCCGACTATACCGTTTTCAGTCTTATTAATCCCAACATCAATTACGATTGCATCTTTTTTTACCCAGTCAGCTTTCACAAGTTCTGGAATACCTACTGCTGCAACAATAATATCTGCCTCTAAGCATTCTGCTTTTAAGTCTTTAGTTCTTGAATGAGTAATTGTTACTGTGCAGTTTTCTTTTAAAAGTAATTGTGCCATTGGCTTACCATTTAGATTTGATCTACCAATCATAACTGCTTTTTTTCCACTTAGATTTGGTTCAATTTTTTTAATCATTAGATAACATCCTAAAGGAGTGCAAGGTACTGAACTTTCATAACCTGATGAAAGATTACCAACATTCATTGGGTGAAACCCATCAACATCTTTACCTGGCAAAATAGTTTCAATAACTTTTTGCTTATCAATATGTTTTGGTAATGGTAATTGAACTAAAATTCCTGAAACATTTTCATCTTTATTAAGTTCTTTAATTTTATTTAATACTGTTTTTTCTTCCACAGCTTCTGGGTATCTAATTACATCAGATTTTAACCCCACTTCATTCGCAGCTTTCTCTTTCATACGAACATAAATTTGACTAGGAGCCATATCCCCAATTAAAATAACTGTAAGTCCTGGAATTTTGCTATGTTTAGCTTTTAGCCCCACAACCTCTTGTCTTAGTTCTTCTCTAAGTTCAGCTGCTATTTTTTTTCCATCGATTAAAATCATGTATTCCCCTTAAAAAATCATTGGTGCAATATACAGCTTCATACACATTTCTATAAACCAAATCAATAACAGTAATATAACTGGTGAAATATCTACTGACCCTAAATTAGGTAAAAAACTTCTTATTTTATTAAGTGCGGGATTTACTAATCGATAAGTCACCTCTAAAATAGAATAAACCAATCTATTTTGAGTGTTTAAGATATTAAATGCAACAAGCCAGCTAATAACTACATTAGCTATAACAACATATGAATAAAGCTTTAATATTTGAAGAGCTAAGTAAAAAATAGCTATCATTTTTTCTCAATATAAATTGACTGACTTGGGAAAGCAAAAGCTGCTTTGTTTCCTTCAACAATTTGTTTTATTTCAATTGCAAGTTTTTCCTTAACCTCCAACCATGTTGAAAAACTATTAGAAGTAGTGAAACATCTAACTCTCATATCAATCGAACTATCTGAAAATTTTTCAACTCTGACCGCAACTCCTACAGAATTATCAAAATCATCACCTTTTTTAATGTGGCTTTCAATTTCATCTCTTATTTTTTTTAGCTGATCAACGGTAGTGTCGTATTGAAGTGTTATTGCCCAATCTATTCTCCAGTTAGTTGTCTCGCTGATATTGATAACTGCATTTTCCGCAAACTGAAAATTAGGAATTATAGCTAAAGACTTATCAAACTTTCTTAAAACTGTTGATCTAAAACCAATTTTCTCAACAATACCTTCAATGATACCTTCTACTAAAATCCAATCTCCAATTTTAAATCTTTTTTCTACTAATACTAAAATCCCTGAAATTAAATTTTTAAATAAATCTTGTGCACCTAAAGCAACAGCAACACCAAATAGACCAAGTCCTGCAATAATTGGTCCAATTTTTATTCCCCAAAGTTCAAGAACAGCTGCTAATCCTAAAATAAAAATTAAAATCTTTAGGGATTTTATAATCCAGCCCACTAGTTCACGGGTCAACATTTTATCTAACCCACTTAAAATATAAGAAATTGGTTCAATAATTTGATGAATCACCCAAAATATTAAAATTGTAATTAATGTTCGATTAATTGTATCAACTATAGCCCTACCATCATCTGCAAAAGACATATAATAACTTGCGATAAAGAAGCCTAAAACAATTGGCAAAAACCTAGCGGGTCCTTCCATTGCATGGACAAAGGTATCATCTAATTTGTTTGTAGTTCTTTTTGAAATTGCTTCTAATCTTTTGATAATAACTTTACTTATTATTCCCCTAAAAATTAAGAAAATAAAAAATATTCCAATACCAATTAGTATTTGAAAAATATCAACTCCACGAATTCCTTTAGACCAAACAGAAAGAAACAAATCACTAAAATTACTAAATATGTCCATAATTAAATTTTATATAGTAAAAATTCTTCTTCTCCAGGATTAAAAAGAAAAATTTTTTTCCATTTAATTTCATTAAGAATTGAAGAGGTTTTTTCTCCGATACACATCAAATTAGTATTCATCCATAAGGTTTCTAGCTGATAATTTTTAATTACTTTTAAAAAATTAATTGCACTATTTTGTGAATATATATAAGTGATTTCAGGCATTTTCAATTTTAGTTTTTCAATAAAGTCTTCATCATATTTTTCGATCGTGTTGGCTCTATAATTAATTAGTCGTTCTATTATGTACCCACTCGAAATAAGATCTTTATCTAGATCGCTAGAGATTATTTCTCCACTTATATAAAGTAACTTTCCTTCTGAGGTTTTAAAATTTTGCAAAACTAATTCTTTAAGATTATTAACATTTCCTTCAGCTGCAAAAACATTTTGAAAACCAGCACTTCTAGCTTTTTTTTCTGTAGCACCTCCCACACAAAAACATTTTAATTTTTTATCAATACTCCTTATATCCAAGAATTTAATAGCATTAGCACTTGTAAAAATAATTCCTTTAAATTCAGAATAATTTGGACCTTCATATTTTAAACCTTCAATATTAATTAAAGGTAAATGAGATATTTCATGACCCAATGATTGAAATTTTAATATCATTTCATGACAATCTTCTAAAGGTCGTGTGAATAAAATATGCATATTATTTTTTATAAGAATTATTAGACATTTTTTTAAGAGCTTTTCCCATCTCTATTCCTAATTCTTCTGCTTTGTCTAAGCTTTTGGATGACTTTAAATGAAATCTTTTACTGCCATCTAGCGAAAAAAGCTCTACTTCAAGGTTAATTTTGTCTCCCTCAATGCTTGCAAAAGCGCCTACTGCTGTTTCACAGTCTCCTTCTAAAATCTTTAAAACATTTCTTTCAGCTTTTATAGACTTGTGTGTTAATTGATGATCAACTTCTTTTAATAACACAATTAAATCTTCATCATTATTTCTACATTGTAACGCAATAACTCCTTGTCCTGCACAAGGTATAATTTCTGAAGTAGAAAAAGTTTGAGAAATATTTTGATTTAATCCCAAAGAATCAATTCCAGCATAAGATAAGATAATTGCATCATATAAATTTTCGTTAAGTTTTCTTATTCTTGTATCAACATTTCCTCTAATTAATTTGTATTCAAGATCATCTCTTATTTTTTTTATCTGAAATTCTCTTCTAAATGAAGAGGTTCCAATAATTGAATTTGGAGCTAAATCTTTCAAATATTTATCATCTTTACTAATTAAAATTTCTCTTGGATCATTTCTTTCTAAAAAACAACCTGTTATCAATCCTTTAGTTTCTTTAAAAGGCATGTCTTTTAACGCGTGCACAGCTATGTCTATTTTTTTTTTCTAATAATTCAATCTCTATAGTTTTTGAAAAAAGTCCTTTGCCGCCCACTTCAGATAACCTTTTGTCGTGAACTTGATCACCTTTGGTTACGATTTCTTTAATGATTACTTCTTCAATTCCAAAATCCTTTGAATGGTTAAGAATTTTCTCTCTAGCTTTTTCAGCATAAATTAGTGCTAATTTGCTTCCTCGAGAGCCTAATATAATTTTTTTATTTTTCATTTATTTGCTTTATACTTCATACTTATATTTAGAATGTATTATTAATAAAAACTAATTTAATGAATAAAAAACCCATAATTTTAGGAATTGAATCAAGCTGTGATGAAACAGCGGCCTCTATCATAACTGAAAATGAGCAAGGTATGCCAACAATTTTATCAAGTATTGTCTCGAGTCAGGTGGATGTTCATAAAGAGTTTGGTGGAGTAGTGCCAGAACTTGCCGCAAGGTCTCATATAGAAAAAATAGATTTAATTACAAAAAAAGCAATTGATGAAAGTGGTGTAAAAATGAAAGATCTAGATGCTATAGCAGCAACTGCAGGACCTGGTCTTATGGTCTGTCTGTCTGTTGGTTTAAGTTTTGGAAAAGCAATGGCCTCTTCTCTCAATAAACCTTTTATAGCCGTTAATCATTTAGAAGGACATGCATTAAGCCCAAAACTAAATTCTAAATTAAACTATCCTTACTTATTACTTTTAATTTCCGGAGGCCATACTCAATTTTTAAGTGTGCAAAGTTTGGGAAATTATAAAAGATTAGGAACAACTATTGATGATGCTGTGGGTGAAGCGTTTGATAAAACGGCAAAGTTATTAGGAATAGAATTTCCTGGTGGACCCCAAATTGAAGTATATGCAAAAAAAGGTGATCCCAATAAATATAAATTACCAAAGCCAATTTTTCATAAAGGGGGCTGTAACTTATCATTTGCAGGTTTAAAAACTGCTGTTTTAAAAATATCAAAGCTAATAAAAACTGAACAAGAAAAATATGATCTTGCAGCATCTTTTCAAAAAACAATTGAAGAAATATTGTGTAAGAAAAGTAAAATTGCTTTTGAAGAATTTAAAGAAATGAACACAACAAATAAAAATAAATTTGTAGTTGCGGGTGGTGTTGCTGCAAACAAAAGAATTAGAGAGGTTCTAACTAATCTTTGCAAAGAAGAAGATTTTGAAGCAATATTTCCAACTATTAATTTGTGTGGAGATAACGCTGCAATGATTGCAATGGTTGGGTTAGAAAGATTTAAATTAAAGCAGTTTAGTGAATTAGATAGTCCCGCAAAACCTAGATGGCCTTTGGATGCTGATGCTGCTTTTTTAAAAGGTGCTGGAGTAAGATTGTAATGCAGTACTGGTTAATGAAATCAGAGCCTGACGTTTGGTCAATTGATCAACAAAAAAAAGCTGGCGCTAGAGGTGCTCCCTGGGATGGTGTAAGAAATTATCAAGCAGCTAAAAATTTGAAAGGAATGAAAAAAGGAGACCTTTGTTTTTTTTACCACTCAAATATAGGCAAAGAAATTGTTGGTATAGTTGAGGTTATCAAGGAGGCGTTTTTAGACAAAACTGACAAAGATGGACGATTTGTAGCTGTTCAAGTAAAGTTTAAAGAAAAGTTAAAGAAAAGCATAACTCTTGAAGAAGTTAAAAAAACCAAGTCCCTTAGCCATTTATCGCTTATAAAACAAAGTAGATTATCTGTCATGCCGATCGACTCTAAAAGCTGGAAAATTTTAAATAAGATGAGTAGTATTTGAAAAAAAAAAATTCATGCCTAAAAAAAAATCATTATCAAAAGTTAAAAAAAAAAATTCCTAAAGAGATTAAAGTTAAGAAAAAGATAAAACCAATTAAGAGAAATGGTTTAAAAAAAATTGAAGAAAAAGAATTAATCATAAAAACTAAGCCTGAGTGGGTAAAAAGTGCTCTAGTAAATAAATCAAAATACCAAAAAAAATACTCTGACTCGTTAAAAAAAAATGATCACTTTTGGAAGATTGAGGGAAAAAGAATTTCTTGGATTAAGCCATATAAAAAAATTAAAAATGTAAAATACAGCAAAAAAGAAGTTAGAATTAAATGGTATGAAGATGGGACATTAAATGCCTCTGCCAACTGTGTAGACCGTCACCTTAAAGATAAGAAGGATAAAACAGCAATCATTTGGGTGGGTGATAATCCAAAAGATACTAAAAAAATTTCGTACAAACAGTTACATAATGAAGTTTCAAAAGCTGCAAATGGTTTAAGAAAACTAGGAATTAAAAAAGGTGATCGAGTTACAATTTATTTAACTATGATTCCAGAACTTGCAGTAACAATGCTGGCTTGTGCTAGAATTGGTGCAGTTCACTCTATTATTTTTGGTGGATTTTCAGCGGACTCTATTTCTGGCAGGGTTAATGACTGCGACTCACATTACATCATTACTGCAGATGAAGGTGTTAGAGGTGGAAAAACTATTCCACTAAAAGCTATTACTGATGAAGCACTAAGAAAATGCCCTAAAGTTAAAAAATGTATAGTTGTAAAAAGAACTGGAAATAAAGTCGATTGGGTTAAAGGAAGAGATATTTGGTATGACGATTTGATCAAAGATGTATCAAACAAATGTGAACCTGAAGAAATGAATGCAGAAGATCCTTTATTTATTCTTTACACATCTGGTTCTACTGGAAAACCAAAGGGAGTTTTACATACAACAGGTGGCTACATGGTTTACGCATCCATGACCCATCAATATATTTTTAATTATAAACCAAAAGATGTTTATTGGTGTACAGCTGATATTGGTTGGGTTACTGGCCACAGTTATATAATTTATGGTCCTCTTGCTAATGGTGCAACAACAATAATGTTTGAAGGAATTCCAACCTACCCTGACAGTTCAAGATGGTGGCAAATTATTGATAAATACAAAGTTAATATTTTTTATACAGCACCCACTGCTATTAGAGCTTTAATGAGAGAGGGTGATAAGCCTGTTAAGAAAACTTCAAGAAAATCCTTAAAATTATTGGGAACTGTTGGAGAGCCTATTAATCCTGAGGCTTGGATGTGGTATTACAAGACAGTTGGAAACTCTAAATGTCCCATTGTTGATACTTGGTGGCAAACAGAGACAGGTGGAATTTTAATTAGCCCTCAAACAGGAGCTATGAATTTAAAACCTGGCTCTGCAAGTAAACCTTTTTATGGAATTAAACCTTCTATAGTTGATAAAAATGGAAAAGAAATTAAAGGAGCTGGTGAAGGTAGACTATGTATTTCTCAATCTTGGCCTGGGCAAATGAGAACTGTTTACGGTGATCATCAAAGATTCATTGATACTTATTTTTCTCAGTTTGATGGAAAATATTTTACTGGTGATGGAGCTAAAAGAGATAAAGATGGCTACTACTGGATAACCGGTCGTGTAGATGATGTAATTATTGTCTCTGGTCATAACCTTGGAACTGCTGAGATAGAAAGTGCTTTTGTTGCTCATCCAAAAGTTGCCGAAGCTGCTGTGGTTGGATACCCACACGATATTAAAGGTAATGGTCTATATTGTTATGTAACTCTAAATGTTGGAGAGATATCAAATTTAGACCTTGAAAGAGATTTAAAACTTTGGGTAAGAAAACAAATTGGAGCACTTGCGACACCTGATATTATTCATTTCTCTCCTGGACTTCCAAAAACAAGATCTGGAAAAATTATGAGAAGAATTTTAAGAAAAATTGCAGCTAATGAACATGACCAATTAGGAGACACAACAACTTTAGCCGATCCGAGTGTTGTACAAAGTTTGGTGGATAATAGAAAAAATATTTAAAATTCGATTAATTTCTCAAATTCTTTTTTAATAATATCCCATTTCAATATCATAGAGTTTAATACGATTTTTCGATCTAAAGTTTTAAGCTCCTCAGCTATTGGAGCCCATTTGTATAATGATAATGCGCTAGGATTAAAGGGTAGATCTTTATAATAAATTTCCCAGTTTATATCTTGGATTCTTTCATTAAAAGTTTTTTTTGCTTCCTCAATAATATCAACCGGCATCTTATTAGAAATTTCATTTTCTAAAATTTTAGAAAAAATTTCTTTAGACTGGTCAATGTTTTGATAATTAAAGTTAACTTTTAAATATGAAAACGTGAATAATGTCAAATCCTGTAAAGCAACAGAATAAATATTCCATTTAGCAATATCAAGAGATGACATGAACACATCATTATCAAAATGAAGAACATACCTTGTGCCCATTCTAGTTTTTAAATAATTATATAAAGTAACTTGTGTTACCCACGCAGATTTTGTTTGGATAAAATGTTCAAGTTCATTTAAATTCTTAATTTTTTTCTTTGGAATAAAGGCCCTAAACATAGCAAACAAGTAAACTTTAAAATCATCAAGCGATATGTCTCTCCAAGAGAGTTTATATTTTTGCATAAAAGTTCTTATATACAGTCATTATATCTTAAAAAAGTAAGTAATTAAGCACCTAATATGAACAATTTTAAGTCTTTTAAAAACTTACAGAATGGGTATGGTTTCGAAGTTATAACTAAAAATAGAGAGGTATAAATGTCAAACGCAACAAAACACTGGGAAAAGACTAGGTCATTGTTATTCGTAACACTGGCTATTTGGTTCGTTTTCTCAATCGGCATCTTCCTTTTTGCAGCTGAAATGAATGAGGTTACAGGACCTTTCGGTTATCCATGGACATACTGGTTTACATGTCAAGGATCTCTTGGAATTTTCGTAATTTTATGTTTCTGGTTTGCTAACAGGCAAGAGAAAATCGATGAAGAATTCGGCTTCAACGAAAAAGGAGATCAATAATGATAAAAGGTAAATTTATAGACAATTTGCCAAAAGTTTACGGAATCTATACGGGAGGTTTTATAGGTTTCATAATCTTAATGGCAATTGGTGAACAGATGGGTATGACTGCTAAAGCAATAGGTGTTGCTTTTGTGGCCTTTACAATATTCATTTATGCATTGATCGGTTATCTATCAAGAACAGCTCAAGCAGATGCATATTACGTGGCCGGAAGACAAGTGCCCACTGTATTCAATGGAATGGCGACAGCAGCAGACTGGATGTCTGGTGCTTCATTCGTTGCAATGGCAGGTGGTATTTACTTTAAAGGTTATGGATATATGGCTCTACTTGTTGGTTGGACTGGTGGTTATATATTGGTTGCAACTTTATTAGCACCATACTTAAGAAAATTTGGATGTTACACAGTTCCAGATTTTGTAGGTACAAGATACGGTGGTAATTTAGCAAGATTGTGCGCAGTAATAGTTTTAACTGTTGCTTCGTTCACTTATGTGACTGCTCAGATTAACGCTACAGGTACTATTGCATCTGTTGCTCTAGATATCGACTTTAAATACGCTGTATATATTGGACTAATAAGTATTTTACTTTGTTCAATGTTAGGAGGTATGAGAGCGGTAACTTGGACACAGGTTGCACAATATATCGTGCTAATTATAGCTTACTTACTTCCAATTTTTTGGATCAGTAACAAATTAGGTGCGGGTTTCTTCCCTCACTTTATGTTGGCTGATGAAGTAGCTAGAATTGGTGAGTTAGAGCAACAGTTTGGTTTTATTAAAAACTCTGCTGCTGATCTAGCAACGGTACCTAAAGGGTTAGCTGGAATAACCAAAGCACACTCTGCAGTAAACGCTACGCCTTGGGCATTTATTTCATTAGCACTAGCAATGATGATGGGAACAGCATCATTACCACACGTGATGATGAGATACTTTACTACTCCAAGTGTAAAAGCTGCAAGAAAATCAGTTGGTTGGTCTTTATTCTTTATCTTCCTTCTGTATTCTTCTGCGCCAATGTTAGCAACACTATCTAAACTATCATTAATTGATCCGACTTTACCTACAGGTATTATTGGTAAATCATTTGCTGAGGTTCAAGCTTTATCATGGTTCCAAAACTGGAACAGTGCAAACTTGATGTTCATCAGTGACTTTAACGGTAATGGAACTCTTGAATTAAATGAGTTTTTCATGGGCGGTAAAGCAGTTGTGTTAGCAACTCCAGAAATAGCTGGATTACCATATGTAATCTCAGGTCTGGTTGCTGCTGGAGGTATGGCTGCTGCCATGTCGACAGCTGATGGTTTGATTCTAGCAATTGCTAATGCGATCTCTCATGACGTTTATTACAAAATGATTGATCCAAAAGCGGAGACTGCAAAAAGACTACTTGTTGCAAGGATATTACTTGTAGTAATTGGTTTTGCTGGAGCAACTATTGCGGCAATGGAGATCCAAGGTATCTTAGGTTCAGTCATCTGGGCTTTTGACTTTGCGATGTCTGGATTGTTCTTCCCACTTGTACTTGGTGTATGGTGGAAGAGAGCTAATAGAGAAGGTGCTGTTGCTGGTATGGTTTTAGGTCTTGGTTCTGCTATTTGGTATCTAGTTTGGGTACGAACTGGTGGAAGTGGGTTCTTAGGACTTACTCAGTTAACATTTGGTATCTTCGGAGCTGCTGTTAGTTTTGTATCAATGGTAGTAGTGAGTTTACTTACTTCTGCACCTGACGCTACAATTCAAAAAATGGTTGATGAAGTTCGTATACCAAGTGGAAGAACTGTCACTGGTAAATAGAACTAATAAATCTTAATTCTAGGGGCGATTAATTTCGCCCCTTTTAATTCAGACTTTTTTCAAATATAAATTCTAAATGTCAGCTAACTTTCACCCTTTTGTTTATATTGTAGATTATCTACTAGGAATTATCATGTGGACTTTAATAGGAAGAGTTGCGATGAATATTTTTCAAAAAGAAGACTCAGAGTTTTTTTTCATGAAAGTATTTGTCAAATATACAAATCCTATAATAAAAATATTTAAGCCTATAACCCCATCTTTTATCATAGGCCCTTTAGTTCCTATATATGTAGCCTGGTTCTTCTATATGATTAGATTTTACTTTATGCCTTGGATCTTAGGATATTCTGTGATGGGTATGTTGTCATTTCCTCTAGAAAGTGAACTTTCTAAGCAAATTTACCAACTTTTTAATTCAATTAGATTTTAGAAATTGGTACTAGTATAACTAGCAATCAATGACAAAAATAAAAATTTCACCCTCAATTTTATCTGCTGATTTTAGTCAATTAGGAAATGAAATTAAACGACTAGAAGAAGGTGGTGCGGATATGATTCATGTTGATGTGATGGATGGACATTTTGTTCCTAATTTAACAATGGGACCTCCAATTATTAAAACTTTAAGACAATATACAAATTTACCATTTGATGTTCATTTAATGATTTCTCCTGTCCACAAATATATTAAAGATTATGCAGATGCTGGTGCAGATATTATTACCATACATCCCGAAGCTACAGATAGTTTAAAAAGTTCAATAGAACATATAAAGAGCTTAAATAAAAAAGTAGGAGTTTCTTTAAATCCAGAAAGTAAAATTAATTTAATAACCGACCTATTAAATGAAATTGATTTAGTGCTAATTATGAGTGTAAACCCTGGATTTGGAGGGCAAAAATTTATGCCTGAAGTTTTAGAAAAAATAAAAGAATTAAAAAAGATAAGAGATCAAAAAAATCTAAATTTTGATATCGAAATTGATGGTGGGATTAATTTTGATAATAATAAACTAGCAATAGAAGCAGGTGCAAATATTTTGGTATCTGGAACAACTATATTTAAAAACAATAATGGAGATATAAAAAAAAATATAGACCTTTTAAAATCAAGCTAGAATAATGATTTTAAATAATTTACTTAAGATAATTAAAAAAAAAATTAGTCATTTTTATTTAAATTCTAATCTCTATAATAAAAGAATTACACCCACCTCTATTGAATTAATAGAATATCAACCAAGCCCTAGCTTGCTGGATGGCCTTATAAAATATGAGAAAAAAAAAAATTAATATAGAAAATTATTCATTAAATGAAATTTGGGATAATCCAAATTTAAAAGAAAAAGACAAACAAAATTTAAACAGTTTTTTTTGGTTATTTAGTCTAGATCTAAAGTCTTCAAAAAAAGATACCCAAAAAGTCGTTTATCAATGGATTAATACAAATGACAGGTACAACTCTAAAAATTGGAAAATTGATATAATCGGAAAAAGAATAATAGCTTGGATTTCAAATTCTAGGCTTACCTATGAAGATGGAAGTATTGATTATAAAAACAAGTTTAATGGGATTATAAAAAAGCAGATTAATCACCTCATTAATGAAATTGAAACCTCTGAGTTACTCAATGATAAGATTATAGGATGTGCAGCTATCATTTTAACCGGTTTATCCTACCCTCAAAATAATAACTATTTTAATACTGGGTTAAGTTTACTAAAAAAATTAACAAAATATTCACTAGACAATGATGGCTTTCCAAAATCAAGAAATATTAAACAGTTAAGTTTTTATTTAAAATATTTTATATTAATTAGAGAGTGGTTCAAAGAATCTCAAAATGAAGTACCTGATTTTATAAATGAAAATATATATTATTTAGGTCAGGCTTATGCTTTTATTTGGCAGAACAATAAAATAGATTTTCTTTTTAATGGCAACAATAGGTCAAATAATAATGATTTTGATCTTTACTTAAAAAGACTTGGCTATAACTTTAAAAATCAAAATAATGAATTGGGTGGCTATGTAGTCCTTAACAGTAAAAAAAATTCTTTAATAATGGATGTTGGATCAAGCCCAAATACAAAGTTATCTTCAGATTATCAAGCTGGAGCTTTATCTTTTGAGATCGTATCAAATGGTAAAAAATTAATTAGTAATTGTGGTTATTTTCAAAAAGTTGATCACCAACTAAATGAAATATCTAAATCAAGCGCAGTCCATAGCACACTAATTGTAGATGATAAATCCTCTTGTAATTTTAACAAAGTAAGTGGTAAAAAATCTAAAATTAATCAAGGATTAAGAATATTAAAAAAAAAAATAGTATTTGAAAAAAATTATTGGAAAATTAATGCTTCTCACGATGGTTATTTAAAACTACATGGCATTGTTCATGATCGGGAAATAGAATTCTACCCTGAACAATTAAAATTTATTGGACATGACAAAATTATTTCTAATAAGAGTATTAAGAATTTAAAATTTGAAATTAGATTTCACTTAGAACCAATTGTTAAAGTAATGAAAACACAAGATGGAAAATCAATACTTATAGATCTTGATGGAGAAGGCTGGAAGTTTAGTTCAGAAAATATGATGATGAATATTGATAAAGGGTTATATTTTGGAGAAAAAAATTCTTTTACAGATAATCAAAATATATTTATTTCGGGAATGACTAATGAAGAAAATCAAACTATAAGATGGGAAATCACAAAATTATAATGAAAAAAATAAAAAAAGCTCTTATTTCAGTATCTGATAAAAAAAATTTAAGCAGCCTTTTAAAAGTTTTAGCTAAATACAAAATTGAGTTAATCAGCTCTGGAGGCACCTATAAAGAAATAAAGAAACTTAAATTTAAGTGTCTGGAAGTGTCTGAATATACCGGCTCACCAGAAATTCTTGGTGGAAGAATTAAAACACTACACCCAAAAATTCATGCTGGTATATTGAGTAAAAGGAACAACAAATCTCACACTAGGGAACTAAAAGCTAATCAATATGATGAAATCGACCTTGTTATTGTTAACTTTTATCCTTTTGAAAAAACTTTAGAGCAAACAACTAATCATTCAAAAATAATAGAGAATATTGATGTTGGAGGTCCCACTATGGTTAGAGCAGCTGCAAAAAACTATAACGACGTTACTGTTATTACATCTTCAAATCAATATGGGACTCTAATTAATGAATTAGAAAATAATAAAGGATCAACATCTGTTGATTTTAGAGAAAAGATGTCTTTAGAGGCTTTCTCTGAAACAGCTTATTATGACGCTGTAATTTCTAACTATTTTAATAAAATTAAAAAAACTAATTTTCCAAAAAAGAAAATTATTTATGGAAACCTTATTGAAAAATTAAGATATGGAGAAAATCCACATCAAGAAGCTGCCATTTATTCCAAAACCCAAAATCTTAATATTGAACAAATCCATGGTAAACAGTTAAGTTATAATAATTATAATGATATTTTTTCTGCATTAACAATATCAAAATCTTTACCAAAAAACTTGGGAACAGTTATAGTTAAGCACGCTAATCCTTGCGGTGTTTCAATCAATAAAGATAGTTTAAAAAGTTATAAATTGGCTCTAGCTTCTGATCCAATTAGTGCTTTTGGTGGAATAGTTTCTTGTAATTTTAAATTAAATAAAACTCTAGCATTAGAGCTTAATAAAATTTTCTTAGAAGTTGTCATTGCTAATGGATTTGAAACTGATGCTTTAAAAATTTTGGTAAAGAAAAAAAATATAAGAATTATTGATGCATCAGAATTTATGATGAAAGATTTAATTAAATTTAGCTCTGTAAATGACTCTATCTTAACACAATCTGAGGATTTAAAAGTATTTGAACCTAAAGATTTCAAAGTAGTTTCAAAACTAAAACCAAATAAGTATCAATTAAAAAATTTAATTTTTGCATTTAACGTTTGTAGATATGTAAAATCAAATGCAATTGTACTCACCAGTCAAGAAGCAACTGTTGGTATTGGTTCTGGACAGCCCAGTAGACTTGATAGTTGTCAAATTGCTATTGATAAAATGAATAAATTTCAAAACTCAAAAGAAGATGTTGTGGCAGCCTCTGATGCATTTTTTCCATTTGTTGATGGTATTGAAAAATTAGTACAATCAGGAGTTTCAGCAGTAATACAACCTTCTGGATCAATTAGAGATAAAGAGATAATAAAATTTGCAAACCAAACTGGTACTATTTTGGTTTTTTCTAAAACAAGACATTTTAGACATTAAAAATTTGATCGATTTTAGCTGCTAAAATAAAATCATTTTCTGACAGCCCTTCAATAGCATGAGTAGTAATTATAATTTTAGCATATCCCCAACCAAATGAGATATCTGGATGATGATTTTCATTTTCTGATATTTCACCAACTTTATTTATAAAATTTTGACTATTAATAAAATTCTTAAAAATAAAATTTTTCTCTAAAAAGTATATTTCTTTTGCATTTTTTTTTAACATCCCAACCATCAATTTTTTTTTGATATTTGTGAATTTCACTAATATCAAAAGGTAAAATACCACCTTCGCATGGTTGACAATTTTTTTTTAATAAATCATTCATCTTTTTTAAAGATTTTTATTAAATTGTGATTCTTTTTTACTAAATAAAAATTACCTATAGTGTCATGATTTTGATCTATATCAGTAATTCTTTTTTTTATTTCCCCAATTTTAACTTCTTTTTGATTGAGGTCAAAAATTATATAATCATTTTTAAATAAAAAATTATTAAAAAAATCAAAATTAGAATTCATTTGATTAATATTATATTTGGAGATTTCTATTAGAATAATTGGAGCATGTTTTTTTATAATTTCTAGTCCACCTTTTATAGCTCGAAACTCTGAACCTTCTATGTCAAGTTTAATGAAAAGGGTAAAATCTTTTAGATCATAACCTTTTAACTCAAAGTCAATTGTTGTTGTTTTAATTCTAGATATATTTTTTTTATTAAAGGAATCATGACTGGTAGAACTCTCCCAGTCATTGATACTTTCGTTAAAATTGATCAATTTATCATTTTCATCAGATATAGCTAAATTTTTACAATTAATATTTTGTAAATTATTGAAAGATAAATTCTTATTAAATTCTTTTATCGTTGAGCTAGATGCTTCGTAAGCTAAAACTAAGTTTTTTTTTGACAAACTGGCTGTAAAAAATGAATAAAAACCATAATTACATCCACAATCTAAAAAAAAAACTTTATTTATATTAGAAATTTTATTTATTATTTCAATCTCATGTTGGTCTTCAAAGTCACATTTTTTTAATATTGAGTGAGATGCTTTATTTTTATTTGTACTTGCATAAATTTTAAAATTATAAATATTTGCAATAATAGAACCTTCAAAAAAACTTCTAAAAATTCTAAATAATAGATAGTAAAAAATATTTTTTTTATAGGAACGAATGTCTTTATTTATTAAAAGTTTTTGAAATAAAAAAGTAAAAATTTTTTTCATTTTGAGCGTTTTTTTAATATAGAATTATATTAATTATGGAGCGGGTCAAGGGAATCGAACCCTCTACCTAATCGTTGGCAACGATTCGCTCTACCAATGAGCTAGACCCGCTTATAAAAGACACTATAAATAGATGGTTTTTTTAGTTCAATCAATAATAAAGTGTTTCATTAGTATATAGATTTTCAAAAATTTGCTAAAAGAAAGAATGAAAAAACATGATTTACCAAAAACTATACCTGTCTTTCCATTGAGTAACTTTATTATATTTCCTTATACAACAGTTCCATTAAATATATTTGAACCAAAATATGTTGAAATGATTAATGATAGTATAAAAACAAACAAGATGATTGGTTTGATACAGCCAAAAAGTAATGATGATAGTTCAATCCCTGGGCTTCATAAAATTGGTTGCTTAGGTAAAATAATCAATTTTAAAGATACATCTGATAGTAGATATATGATTGAATTAAATGGGATAACGCGATTTGAAATAACAAAAGAAATTAAAAGTACAAAACCTTACCGTATTTGTGAAATCAATTATAATAATTTTGAGCTTGATTTAACTCCTGAAAAAAAAAAAATTAAAGTTTGCTGATCTTGAGACAATCTTCAAGAATTTAAAATTATTGTTTGAAAAAAAAGGATATATTATAAATTGGAAATCTTTAGAAAAACAAGATTTAAATGAAACAATAAATGCCCTAGCAATGGCTTCTCCTTTTTCCCTAGAAGAAAAACAAATTTTATTAGAAAGCAAAAATTTAGAGGTACGAAAAGATAAAATTTCAGAAATATTAAGCACTTATAGTTTTGATAATTTTCAGAATACAACTATTCAATAAGCTTAAAAATTCATTCCTGTATCTGCTAGTTTAATAAAATAACTGTTTAGCCTCTTGTTTTTTCCAATACCTTTAAGAATTTTGCTAAAACTTTTACTTTGAACTTTTTTATCAAAGTTAAAGAATTCATAAATTAAGTCTATGACTTTAGAAAAAACAAAGTTTTTATCTTTTGTTTTTTTTTCAAACTCATCTAATATCTGTGAATCTAATTGCATACCCAATTCAATTTTATCTTCAATAATTTTAATTAAAATTCTAAGATCCCGAATAGTCATATTAAATCCTTGTCCTGCTAACGGGTGCACTCTGTGAAGCATATCTCCAAAAGCTAAAATATTTTTATTATAATAGTTTCTTAAATTTGAAGAACTCAACTCAAAACTATTTAATTTATCAATTTTATTAATTTTATATTTAGGGTTATTTTTATTAATCAAATCTATTACATCGATATTATCAAATTTTTTATTCTTAATATCTATTGAGTATACTACAGATGTTTCAGTGTTAGAGATTGGTAAAAATGCAATTGGACCTTGCTTTGTAAAAATTTGAGTTGCTATATTATTCTCTATCTTTTTATGTTTTAAAATAGTGGTATAAGCAAGATTATAATAATTTTTAATAATTTTTTTTGTGAAGTACTTTTTTGCTAAAAAATTATTTGCATCACAATTAATTATTAAATCATATTCTTTTTTATTTAAAAAATCTTCATTAATATCTTTTTTTAATATTATTTTTTTAAAAAATTTACTTTTAATAAGGTTACTTTTTAACGATTTTAGAAGTTCATCATTTTTTATTATATAAAATAGATCTTTTTTATTATTCTCAAATTTTAATAAATTTTTTTTATTAATTTTATCTGTATAAATTTCTATTCTATTTATTTTCCAGTAGTTGTTTTTTGAAACTTGAAAAATTTTTTCTTTAAAAAATTCAAAATTACTTTTAGATATCCCTATTGTTCTATTGGAAGAAAAATTACTATTTCTACTTTTGTGATAATAATGAACATTTATTTTTTTATTTATAAGGCTTTTAGCTAAAGATAGAGCAGTTAAACCTTCACCAACAATACAAACATTCATAATAATTTTAATTTTAACAATAAAAATTAGATGATACAAAGTGATTAATTAGACTCATTTATTTATGGAATTTAAAAAATTAGCCAACAATACAATTAATTTTGGCATAAATAGAATTATTGAAACTGTTGGTATTGCCCTTGTTATAGTTGGTCTTCTTTTGCTTGTTTCTCTTGCAAGCTACTCTCCTGATGACCCTAATTTTATTTTTCCAGATAATACTGAAATTAAAAATTTACTTGGTTTTAACGGAAGCTTCACCGCTGATTTTTTTTTCCAAGCTTTTGGACTTATTGCTTTATTGATTCCATTTACACTTATATTTTCTGGCATAAATATAGTTCTAAATAAAAAAATTTTTTTAATATTTGAAAGTATTTTTTATTCAGTTCTTTATTCTTCATTTGGTTCTCTATTTTTTTCTTTTTTTTACCCTACTGCCTTCAACCTTTATATTAATGGAAATGGTGGTTTTATTGGAAAATATTTAGAAACAACTTTTTTAACTTCTTTAATTAATATTAATTCTCAAATTTTTTATTATTTTTTAATTTTAATTATTTTAATTTTATTTTTAATTAGTATTGATTTTAAAATTAAATTTTTTTATAAAATTTTAAAAAAACTTTTTAAGTTAATCTTTGTAAAAAAAGAAAAGAGCTACACTAATGAAAATGAGATAATTAGCGAATTTATACCTCAGGAAGAAATTACAAGTTTAATTCAGGAAGATTTACCTTTTATAAAAAGTGAAAATAAATCAATTAATAAAAAAACTCGATTCAAACTTCCCACTATTGATTTGCTTAAAATTCCGACACAAAAAGACCAACAAAAATTAAAAGATGATGATTATATTGACAGTGAATTTTTAGAAAAAATTTTATTAGATTTTGGGGTTAGTGGAAACATTAAAAAAGTTAGTCATGGCCCCGTCGTTACATTAAATGAATTTGAGCCAGCTGCTGGTGTTAAAGTATCAAAGATTATTAATCTCTCTGATGACATAGCTCGTAACACTAGTTCTGAATCGGCTAGAATTGCTACCATACCAGGACGAAGTACTATTGGCATAGAGCTTCCAAATTCTATTCGTGAGAACGTTTACTTAAGTGAAATACTCTCTAACTCTGATTTTAATAAAAAAGATATCAAATTACCGATTGCGCTCGGTAAGAATATTTCTGGTGTTCCTGTTATTGGAGATTTAGCTTCCATGCCCCATTTATTAATTGCTGGAACGACAGGATCAGGCAAATCTGTTTGCATAAATACTATTATCTTATCTCTGCTTTACAGACACACACCTGACAAATGTAAGTTCATACTGATTGATCCTAAAATGCTTGAATTATCAACTTATGAAGGCATACCTCACTTGTTATGCCCTGTGATCACAGAAGCAAAGAAAGCTGCTTCTATTTTAGGTTGGGTTGTTAAAGAGATGGAGAATAGATACCGACTTATGACTAAAGAAGGAGTGCGTAATATTGATGGCTATAATGCAAAACATACTTTGGCTATGCCCTATATTGTTGTTGTGGTTGATGAAATGTCTGATCTTATGCTGGTTGCTGGAAAGGAGATAGAAAATTATATTCAAAAATTATCACAAATGGCAAGGGCTGCTGGAATTCATATTATAATGGCTACACAAAGACCAAGTGTTGATGTTATTACAGGAACTATTAAAGCAAATTTTCCAACGAGAATATCTTTTCAAGTAACCTCAAAAATAGATAGTAGAACAATTTTAGGTGAACAAGGTGCAGAACAACTACTTGGTAAGGGGGATATGCTTTATATGTATTCAGCAAACAAGATCGTTAGAATTCATGCTCCATTTGTATCAGAAACTGAAATTGAAAAAGTTAATAATTATTTAAGAAGTCAAGCAGAGCCAGATTATATTGATGAAATCTTAAATTTTGCTGATGAGAAAGAATTGAGTGGAGATGCTTCCGGCTCAGGAGATAAAGATGAGTTGTACCAGGCAGCGCTTGATATTATTAGATCAGAGGGCAAAGCATCTACTTCGTTTTTACAAAGAAAGTTACAAATAGGGTATAATAGAGCTGCAAGAATTGTCGACATGATGGAGGCTGATGGAATTGTGAGTAAGGCTAATCATGTTGGTAAAAGAGATGTTCTTTAATGCCTAGAATAATAATAATTTTATTGTTTTTTAGTTTTTACCTTCCAGCCAACTCATTACCAAAAAATAAGATAATTTCTCAATTGGAACTTACTAATAATTTAAGTTTTAATTTCAAACAAACAATTAATGATAAGAGTGAAGATGGGAGGTGTGTTATTGAATACCCAAAAAAAATTTTTTGTGAATATAATAATGCTAATAAAAAAATTTTAGTTTCAAATGGAAGTTCTTTAGTTATTGAGACTAATAATAAAGGAAGTTATTATCGTTACCCACTTGACAAAACTCCTTTAGAATTTTTACTAGATAAAAAATATCTAATTTCTAAAATAGAGAGGCTAGAGCCGAAGGATATTGATAACAAGTACTTAAATTTTAAAATTTTTGAGAATAATAATGAAATTAATATTTTTTTCGATAAGAAAGATTTAAATTTAATTGGATGGCAAACTGAAGATATTTATCAAAATTTATCAATAACGTTTATTTCTTCTGTTAAAAAAAACCAAGAGATAAATAGCAAGATTTTTAAATTACCTGAAAATAATTGATTATCTAATTAAAGTTTCAGACTTAAAATTTTTCATACCTCTAGCCAAATAGTTTTTTAACGCATTTTTATGATCTAAGGAACAAGTGTGCAACCAAACTCTTCCACCTCCCATATTAAATGAACACTTAATTGCTTCACTTAACAAATATCCTCCTAATTTTTTTCCATAATATTCTTCCAAAATTCCAAAATAAGCAATTTCGGCTTCTTTGCTTTGTTTGTTAAATAACAGTTCAAAGTAACCAGCTATTTCACTTTTATCTTTAAGAATGTATGTAAATAACTGATCATTAGAGACATACTCTGTCCAATTTAAGTCTGTCCAAATAAGCCTATCAATCCATTGACAATTCTTACCAATAGTTTTGTAAAAAAATTTATTTAATTGAAAATCTTTTGGGTCTACAAGCTCTACAGAGTAATCTTCTGTGGGCTTCTTAACTTCTTTTAATTCACTTTGAGATCTTATCTCTAAATAACTTCGATAAATTTTTTCTATCACTCAACCATTTTTCCAATTTTTTCTCCTCCAAATAAATGGAAGTGTAAATGTGGAACCTCTTGACCGCCATCTTCACTCAAATTGGTTAAAGCTCTATAGCCTTTACCTGTTTCTGTTGATATGCCTAACATTTTCGAAACTTCTGTAATAGCTTTACTTAACGCAACTATCTCTTTATCTGAAGCTCTATTATTAAAATCATCTAAATCAATGTACTCACCTTTTGGAATAACTAATGCGTGTATTTTTTTTTGAGGATTAATATCGTGAAATGAAAAGACATGGTCATTTTCAAATATTTTTTTACAAGGAATTTCTTTTCTTAAAATTTTTGCAAAAATATTATTTTTGTCATAGCCCATTATCTATTATTCTTTTCTTCAATGCCTGATTGTTTTTTTCTGTCTTCCAACTCTTTTAAGACATCTTCAAACTTAATATCAGCTGCCTCAAGTGTAACTAATATATGATAAATTGTATCTGCTGCTTCATGAACTATGTTGGATTTATCATTTAGGGCCTCTTTTAGTTCATCAAATTCTTCTTCCATTTTATCTATACACTTAGACAGGCCGTCCGATAATAATGATGAGGTGTAAGATTTATCTTTATCCTTATTTTTTCTGTCTCTAATTGTATTTACTAAATTTAATAAACTTTCAGACATGTCTAAATCCTAACGGGAATTCCTTTTGAATTCAAATATTGTTTGGCTTCATTAATGGAGTGTGTTCCATAATGAAAAATTGAAGCAGCTAGAACAGCACTAGCATTACCTAATTTTATACCATCTAATAGGTGATCCAAGTTACCTACTCCACCTGAAGCAATCACAGGTATATTAACTGTTGAAGATATTTTAAACATTAAGTCATTATCATAGCCAATTTGAGTACCGTCTCTATCCATAGAGGTAACCAGTAATTCTCCTGCTCCATTATCTTCCATTTTTTTTGCAAATTCTATTGCATCTAGATTTGTTTTGTTTCTACCACCGTGGGTAAAAATCTCCCATTTATTGCCATTTTTTTTAGCATCTATTGCAACAACAATGCATTGTGATCCAAAATTTTTTGAACTTTCAATTATCATTTCAGGGTTTTGAACTGCAGCAGTATTGATTGAAACTTTATCTGCTCCACAATTTAATAATTTATTAATATCTCCAATTCCCCTAACCCCACCACCAACCGTTAAGGGCACAAAGCATTTTTTAGATGTTCTTTCAACCACGTCATAAATTGTGTCTCTATTTTCATTGGAAGCTGTAATATCTAAAAAACAAATTTCATCAGCACCACCATCACTATAAATTTTAGCTTGTTCAACTGGGTCTCCAGCATCCTTTAAATCTACAAAGTTAATTCCTTTAACAACTCTCCCATTTTTAACGTCCAAACAGGGTATAATTCTATTTTTAAGCATCTAATTCTCTCACTAATTCGTCTAATTTAATATCACCATCATATATAGCTTTACCAACTATTATTCCTTCAATATTTTTTAAACTTTTTGCTTTTTTAATATCATCAATTGAAGACACCCCTCCTGAAATAATCACTGGGCAATTAGATACATCTGCAATATTAGTAGTTTCTTCAAAATTAGGACTTTGTTTCATGCCATCTCTATTTATGTCTGTATAAATTAACCTGCTAGCTCCATAATCATTTACTTCTTTTAAAAAATCTAAAGTCAATTGATTGGTGTTTTCCTTCCATCCTGAAACTGACAAATATCCATCTTTTGCATCTAGACCTAAGGCAATTTTATTTGGGAATTTCTGACATGCTTCTTTTAAAAAATTTTTATCTTTTATAGCTGCACTTCCTAAAATAACTTTCTCAACTCCTACATCTGCATATTTTTGAATACTATCAATGGTTCTGACACCTCCTCCTACTTCAATTCTTAAATCAAATTTACTAACTATTTCTTTAATTATGCCCAAATTCACTGTCTCTCCAGTTAGAGCGCCATCTAAATCCACAATGTGTAAATTTTTAAAACCATGATCTTTATATTTGCCTGCTTGATCAACTGGTGATGTTTCATATTCAGTTTTATTGTTAAAGTCCCCTTTAATTAATCTTACACATTTCTTATCTTTAATATCTATGGCTGGAAATATTTTCATGTTTATAAATTAAAAAAATTTTCTATAATTTTAAGTCCTAATTTATCACTTTTTTCGGGGTGAAATTGGGTTCCAAAGATATTTTCTTTTTCAACCGAACAAACAATATTTGAGGAATAATCTGTTGTTGCAGAAATTACACTTTTGTCATCTGGAACAAATTCATAGCTATGTACAAAATACATGTGTGATTTATTTTCTATATCCTTAAAAATCTTACTTTCTTTAATGATATTAATTTCGTTCCATCCAATATGTGGAAGTTTAAATTTATTATTTTGATTATCAATTTTTAAGACTTTTCCCGAAATCCAACCAAGTCCTTTTGTTTCATTTTCTTCATAACCAAGGTCTGCAAACATCTGTAAACCAACACAAATTCCAAGAAGAGGTTTTTTATTAACTATTGCAAACTCATTAAGTGTCTCTACTAAGCCATTTATACTGTTTAATGAATCGGCACAGCTCTTAAACGATCCCTGTCCCGGCAAGACTACTTTATCACTTGATTTAATCTTATTTAAGTTCGAAGTCACCTCAATATTAACTTTATCTTTAGCGACTTCTTTAAAGGAATTTATTACAGAGCTGATATTTCCTGAATTATAATCAACGATTGTGACATTCATTAAACTTATAATGAGCCTTTAGTTGATGGAATGCTTTTCTTATTTCTAGGGTCTATCTCTAAAGCAGTTCTTAATGACCTTGCTAGAGCCTTAAAACAAGACTCGATTATATGATGACTATTATCTCCATAAATATTTTCCATGTGCAAAGTTATTCCTGCTGATTGAGAAAATGCCTGGAACCATTCTTTAAAAAGTTCTGTGTCCATCTCTCCCAGTCTTTCCACTTTTAATTTAACTTTCCATATTAAATAAGGTCTATTCGAAACATCAATTGCAACTCTTGTTAATGTTTCATCCATTGGAATCATTGCATGAGAGTATCTTTTAATTCCTTTAAAATCTTTTAGTGCTTTTTTTAAAGCCTCACCTATCGCTATTCCAGTATCTTCTGTTGTGTGGTGAAGATCTATATGAGTATCTCCTTTTGCTTTAACTTTTAAGTCAATCAATGAGTGCTTTGATAATTGTTCAAGCATATGATCTAAAAAACCTATTCCAGTATCAATTTTATATTGACCTTTACCATCAATATTAACTTCAACATTGATACTAGTTTCTTTTGTCTTTCTGGAAACTTTTCCTATTCTGCTCATAATATATAATATGTATATAGGGATTAATTAACTATATCAATATTTGCAATCTACTACTTGAAGAATAAAAATTAATATCCATTTATAACTCATGACTACAATAGTGCTTATTAGAAAAAACAATGAAGTAGTGGTTGCAGGAGATGGCCAAGTTAGTATGGGTAATACTGTTATAAAAAGTACCGCTGCAAAAGTTAGAAAAATTGAAAAAAGAAATGTAATAGCTGGATTTGCTGGATCAACAGCAGATGCATTAACTTTATTTGAAAGACTAGAAGCAAAACTTGAAAAACATGCTGGAAATCTTCCAAGAGCAGCTGTCGAGTTAGCAAAAGATTGGCGAACTGACAAATATTTAAGAAGACTGGAAGCTTTAATGGCTATTGGCGATAAAAAAAATAGCTTTATAATTTCAGGAACTGGTGATGTGTTAGAGCCAGAGGGTGATGCCATAGGTATTGGATCGGGTGGAAATTATGCTTTGGCTGCTGCTAAAGTTTTATTAGATACAGATTTGAGTGCTGAAGAAGTTGCGAGAAAAGCGATTCAAGTTGCGTCTGAAATTTGTGTTTTCACTAATAATAATATTAAAATTGAAAAAATTTAATGAAGGATACAAACGTTACATCTTTTCCAAAAGAAAAAACTGAAAAGAAAGATAACTCTTTAGTCAGTTCTTTGTCACCTAGAGAAATAGTATCTGAATTAGACAGATATGTTGTTGGACAAAATAAAGCTAAAAAAGCTGTTGCCATTGCTTTAAGGAATAGATGGAGAAGACAAGCTTTAAAAGGTGAAATGAAAGACGAAGTTTTACCTAAAAATATTTTAATGATCGGGCCAACAGGGGTTGGTAAAACAGAAATTTCTAGAAGATTATCAAAATTAGCTGAAGCTCCTTTTGTGAAGGTGGAGGCTACAAGATTTACTGAGGTTGGGTATGTTGGAAGAGATGTAGAACAAATTATAAGAGATCTACTTGAAATCGCAATTGCGATGGAGAAAGTAAAGAAAAGAAAAGAAGTTCATGCAAAAGCGCAAAAATTAGCAGAAGAAAAAGTTTTAGATGCTCTAGTTGGAAATAAAGCAAGCCTTGCTACTAGAGAAAGTTTTAGAAAAAGATTAAGAGATGGCAATTTAGATGACAATGAAATTGAAATTGCAGTAAATGATAGTGGCTCTCAAGCTGCTTTTGAGATTCCTGGAATGCCCGGAGCAAACATTGGAATGATAAATATTGGAGAGATGATTGGAAAATCTGTTGGGAATAAACAAAAAAAGAAAAAAATGACCGTCAAAGAATCTCATGAAATTTTAATTAATGATGAAGCTGACAAGTTAATAGAAGAAGATAAAATTATAAAATCAGCAAAAGATTCAACAGAAAACAATGGAATAGTTTTTTTAGATGAAATAGATAAAATTTCAGGGAGAACAGATAGATCTGGTGGAGATGTTTCTAGAGAAGGAGTACAAAGAGATCTGCTTCCTCTAATTGAAGGAACAACAGTTAGCACGAAGTACGGTGCAATTAAAACTGATCATATTTTATTTATTGCTTCTGGCGCATTCCAGCTTGCAAAACCTTCAGACCTATTACCAGAATTACAAGGTAGATTACCAATAAGAGTTGAACTTGAAGCTTTAACTAGCGATGACTTTAAGAGAATCCTTAAAGAACCAGACTATAGTTTAATTAAACAATATATCGCCCTTTTAAAAACAGAGAATGTTGAACTAGAATTTTCTGATGACGGTATTGATGCGATTGCTAATATGGCTTCAGAAGTAAATAATACAGTAGAAAATATCGGTGCAAGAAGACTACACACTATTATCGAAAGAATTTTAGATGATATTAGTTTTACAGCAACAGATAGAGCTGGTGAAAAAATTATAATAGATTCCGATTATGTTAAACAAAATCTAGATGAACTTGTTAAGGATACAGATTTATCTAAATTTATTCTTTAAATTTATTCTTATTTTTAAGATAGATATAAAAAGCACCACTACCACCATCTTCAATCTTAGCGTCTGTAATCTCAATAATGAATTGTGTTAAATTTTTATTTTTTTCAATAAATTCTGGAACTGAATATTTTAGTATACTCAAATCTTTTGAAAGGTAGGGGTTTTCAACATTTTTAGACCTAAGTCCTTTGCCTGTAATCACTATTATTTTAGTAACGTTTTCATCAAAACATTTTTGGATGAATTGTTCTATGGCCTTATTTGCTTCTTCAATCGTGTAACCATGAAGATCTATTTTTTTTTATCCTCTCATATCTTATATTTTTTTTATGAGCAAAATCTTTATTAGGAATTTTTTCTTTGTCATTTAAAAAATCTTCCCAGTCCTGTTTGTCTTTGTCTGGATTATTTAGATTTTTTTTTTTTATAGAATTTTTGTTAAGGTTTTTTTTTTTGTTATTTAGGAAATTTTCCCAATCTTCTTTATCTTTGTCTGTTATCTTCTTAATCAATTAAGTAATAGTATCAATTAATAGCCAATTTGGATTTGATGATTTAATATTTTTTGAGAAAACCCAAGTATCATAAACAGTTTTTATTTTCTCGCTATCTCCTGACACAATCTTTTTATCTTTATCTTTTATACATGTTATGATTTCACTAACGAAATCTACCGTAACCTCTAAACTGTCTTCAATTTTTTTATGAGTTTTAATCACAGCTGACTTAATCCCTATAAAAGTAATTTCTGCAAAATGACCTTTACTGGCTCTATCTTCAAGTGCTTCTTTAAATTGATCATAAATTTTTTTACCTAAAAGTGGCTTGCTTGCTATTAACTTATTATCACTATCACTAAAATCTGTAATAATTGTTTCATAAGCGATTTTTGCGCCTTTTAAAAATTCTTTTTGTGACACTTCATCAAAATTTTCACTAACTGGCTTTGGGGCTATATTTATTTTCTGAAACTCTTTTTCAAATTTGGTTGGAATTTTTCCTTCAAAACCGGTTTTTTTACCAAGTATTCCTCTTAGACGAAGAAAGATAAACCCAGCAATCATTGCTAAAAGAATAATATCTATGTATTCAAAACTATAATTCATATTTTAATATTATTTACTATGTTGATTAATTACAACTAGCAATTTAGACTAAGGACAAATGAACACGTTTTTATTATTACTAATTGGCATTCCTATTATTGAGATTTATTTGTTTATCAAACTGGGTTCTCAAATTGGAGCCTTTAACACAATTTTACTCATCTTTATCACGGCCTTTTTTGGCATTATCTACGCCAGATATGAAGGTTTTAACACTCTAAAGTCAGGAATGGCTCAAATGGTAAAGAATGAACTGCCAGTTTATGAGATTATTTCAGGTGCAGCCTTAGCTTTTGCAGCACTATTGTTAATTTTACCTGGTTTTGCAACAGACTTCTTGGGTTTATTAATAATATTTCCTCCAACAAGAAAATTGATATTCAAAAAAGTATCAATTAAACAAAAGCCCGTGAACAAAAAACAAGATTTTATTAATGGCGAATTTGAAGATATAGAAGATGAAAATGACAGAAAACTTTAAAATATTAGCAGAATTTATAAAGGATATATCCAGCGAAACACCCAATATTCAAAGCTATATATATGTAAAAAAAAATATCTCAAAATATCAACTAAATATAGATATTAATTCAAAGCCTTTAAAAAATAAAATGATTGAAGTCAATACAACATTAAAATTTGAGGATAAAGAATATAATGAAACAAAATCATATTTTGAAATAATATATGCCTCTGTAGTTAAAATTGATGAGTCGGTTAAAGATAAAAAAGAACTAGAAAAAATTATATTGTGTGATGTTCAAAATAAAATTTATCCTAATCTTGAAAAAGCATTTTTAAATTTACTTCATAACTCAGGATATCCAGAAATAAAGCTTGATAAGAAAATTAATTTTACAGAACTATATAAGCAAAAATCTAACTAAAAAAATTTTTCTTTAAACTTCCTTTTAGATACTCCTTATGTAACCTAAGTTCTTCCTCTGATGGTCTGATAACTTTTTTATAATATTGATTAACACCATTAGGTCTTATTATTGTTTTTTCATTTTCTTCATTTTTAAAGTTTAACATGGGCTCTTTTTGATCTAAAAGATTGATATACACTTTAGCTAATAAATCGCAGTCAATGAGAGCTGTGTGTTGAGTCCGCTTTGAATTGTCTACTCTGTATCTTTTACACAAAGCATCGAGGCTTATTGGAGAGCCTGGAAACTTATCTCTTGCTAAAGCAAGTGTGTCTACGACACTATCTTTGTTTAATTTTTCCTTACCAAGTAATGCTAATTCGTTGTTTAAATGAGATAAGTCAAATTCAGCGTTGTGAATTACAAGTCTCTTGTTTTCTATAAAATTTAAAAACTCATCCACTATTTCTGCAAACTTTTTTTGAGTAGATAAAAATTCATCTGTATAACCGTGAACTTCTAGTGCTTTTTCAGAGACCTTTCTTTCGGGATTAAGATAACAGTGAAATCTATTTTTAGTTGGTATTAAATTTTCTAACTCAATACACCCTATTTCTACAATCCTATGTCCATCTCTAACAGATAGTCCTGTTGTTTCTGTATCTAGTATTACTTCTTTCATCTTATATAATTTCTTTTAGTACTTTTTTTACTCTTATCTTAACAAGATTATTAGTAAAATTATTTTTAATAATATGATTGGCTTTTTTTTTCTTATAACTAAGTGGTAGCTGAATTTTTTTAAATTGATTATATAAATTTAAGTTAAAGTTATCTCTCATTTTTAGTCTTTTCATAATCTCACTTTTTTTTGACTGAATAAATACTATTATATCATTTTTCTGGTTTAATTTATTTTCTACTAAAAGAGGAATGTCTAAAATTACGACTTTACTTTTTTTATTTTTTTTTTAGAAAAAAAGATAATTTCTTTCTAACTTCTGGGTGGATGATTTTTGTAATTTTTTTTAAGTTTTTTTCACTATCCTCTATTGCTTTTATAATTTGTATTTTATTTGCTGGGAATACTGAAAAATATTTAGGTAAAATTTTTTTTAATCTTTTAAAGCAGTTTTTGTTTTTTTTATAAATGTTTGCCACTTCTTGATCAGCATTAAAAACTGGATAACCAAAAAGTTTGGCAATATAACTTTTTCCAGAACCTATATCTCCTACCACTGCAATTTTAATCATACATCTAAAAGATTAATTGTTTCTTTGTCTATTTCTGGAACAACTTTATGCCAGATAGAAAAGGCTTTTTGAGCTTGATAAATAAACATCATTTTACCATTTTTTGTTATTCCACCACACTTTTTTGCGTTTTTTAAAAAATTGGTTTCTGGTGGGTTATAAATTACATCATAAAAAAATCTATCTTTGCTAATTTGTTCATAATTTATATTAATTTCATCTTTTTCTTTTAATCCAATACTTGTTGCGTTTATGATTATATCAAAATCTAAAGTTTCTCCCCATTTAATTATTTCAATTTCTGGAAAATTTTTCTTTAACTCTATTGTTTTTAACTCTGTTCGATTACTCAAATAAATTTTTTTAATTTGCATTTTTTTGAGTGCAATAATAATTGAAGGGACAACTCCTCCTGCCCCAAGTATTAAAGCTT
Source organism: Candidatus Pelagibacter sp. Uisw_121 (assembly GCF_047722545.1). Taxonomy (GTDB): domain Bacteria; phylum Pseudomonadota; class Alphaproteobacteria; order Pelagibacterales; family Pelagibacteraceae; genus Pelagibacter. The sequence goes on from NZ_CP159816.1 coordinate 1,290,686, forward strand.
TTTTATTTTTAGTTTCAAGTTCTGTTTTTTCTAAACTAAGTTTAAAGCCTTCAATGTCAGTATTTTCACCTATAATTTTATTATCTTTTTTATAGATTGTATTTACTGATTGAGAAATTTCTGCTTCCTCACTTAACTCATCTAAAAAAGGTATAACTATCTTTTTAAATGGTACTGTTATATTTATTCCATGGATTTTTTCCACTCTTATATTATAAATTAAATCTTCTATTTCACTATTGTTTAAAAGTTTTTTTTCATAAACCGCACCAATTTTATATTTTTTGATCCAATAATTGTGCAGTTTTGGTGAAAGACTATGATCAATTGGATTTCCTATAACTAAAAATTTTTTTTTCATTCTATAATATTAAGATATTCTTTAATTTTTTTAACTGGAAGGCCCATGATCGTATCTTCATCCCCTTCTATTTTTGAAAATAAATTTCTTCCTTCTCCTTCAATTTGATAAACATTATAAGCATAGAGGTCATCATCGGAAATTTTTTTCAGATAATTCTCTAGTTCAAAAAAAGTCATATTTTTCATGGTTAATGAGGCTTTATCGGTGTAATTCCATATCATCGACCCACCTCTTGATATACATACCGAGCTTATCAGTTGATGAGTTTTTCCGTTCATCTTTTTTAATATTTCCAGTGCCTCTGCTCTATTGTTTGGCTTTGATATTATTTCTCCTTCTAAATCTATTACGCTATCTGCCCCAAGCACTATTTTCTCTATAAGCTTTTGGCTAATTTTATTAGCTTTTAATTCTGCTAGGTTTTTTGAAATAATTGTTGGAGTTGCTTTTTCTTTTAACAAGCTTTCTTTAACGCTATCCTCATCCACATTGGATGGTTCTATTTTACACTGGATATTGTTTTTCTCTAGAATTTTTTTTCTCACACCACTTTTAGATGCAAGTATAATTTCTTTAACCATTATTTTTATTTATTTCATATATCTTAATTATCGATGCTGCAGTTTCTTCTACTGATTTTCTTGTAACATCAATTATTGGCCACCTGTACTTGGTAAATGTTTTTTTGGCTTCGTTGATTTCTTTTTCTATCTTACTGATGTTTGTATAATTCGTGTTTTCTTTTTCTTTAAGAGCGTTCATTCTGTTTTTTCTAATATCAACTAATCGCTGAGGTTCGGTTGTTAAACCAACTACACAAGAAAGTTTTGGATTCTTTTTTAAGCTTTCTGGTATTGATTGCTCGTTTACTAGAGGAATATTTAGAGTTTTATATCCTCTGTTAGCAAGATAAATTGATGTTGGTGTTTTGCTTGTTCTGCTTACCCCTAATAATATCAAATCTGCTTTATCGATATCTTCAACAAGGTTTCCATCATCGTGGGCCATGGTAAATTGGATGGCTTCAATTCTTTCATAATATTCTTCGTTCAAAGCATGTTGTCCACTTGGAACGTGAGATGCCTTTTGATTTAAAAGTTTAGAAAAGTTCATTATTAGGTTTCCTAAAACGCTAAAGCATGGAATTTTTTTTTCATCTCCTTTGTTTGCTAAAAACTTTGCAAGTGAGGTGTCAACGATTGTGTATAAAATTATTGCGTTGTCATTTTTCTTTGCTTCCACCATTATTTTAGAAATTTGATTTTCTGTTCTTGTAAAAAAATAAGACTTAACATCATATTTTATATTTTTGAATTGAGCTTTAATTGCCAGAAAAACTCTATCCAGTGTTTCACCTGTAGAATCAGAAATAAGGTATATTTGATATGTATTACTCATCAATAAAATGTTGATAATTAAGTATTATTTTTATCATTTTTTAAAATAATCATATTTATTATTTTTCTTTGTAAAAACTCACTTTTATAAACATTAATAAACATGTTAAATATTAATATACATTTTATCTAACAATATTAAATAAACCTTAGATTTAAGACTATATAGTATTTCTATAAATTATTAATTGTTGATAAATCATGTATAAAAACTGTAAAACAATTAATTACCATTATTCACATACTATATAACTAATACTATAATTAAATATTTACTTATTATTATGACACCTATCCAAGAAACCATAATAAACAAAAAAACAACTAATTCTCCAATATGGCTAATGAGGCAAGCAGGTAGATATTTACCAGAATTTAGGGAAATTAGAAAATTAAATACAAATTTTATAAACTTATGTTTAAATGAAAACTTATCTTCAAAAATAACTCTACAGCCTCTTAAAAGATTTGATCTAGATGCTGCTATAATTTTTTCAGATATTTTAATGGTTCCGTATGGATTAAATCAAGAGGTAAAATTTGAAAAAAATTTTGGGCCAAAGTTAGGTTCTTTAGAACTAAAAAGCATATCCAAAGTTGATGAAATTGATTTTATAGAAAAATTATATCCAGTTTATAAATCAATTAAAAAAGTTAGCGAAGATAGTTTAATAAAAAATAAAAATTTAATAGGGTTTGTTGGCGCGCCGTGGACACTGTTAGTTTATATGATTAATAAATGTTCTCCAAAAAAAGAACTAATAAAAGATTTTTTTAAAGATGAATTTTTAATAAATAGAATTTTGATAATTTTAGAAAAGTTTTTAAAACTACATATTGATCAACAAATAAAAAATGGTGCAACAGTAATTCAAATTTTTGACAGTTGGGCTGGCCTGTTAAAAGAAAAAGACTTACCAAATTATGTTTATATTCCAACTCTAAACTTGGTTGATTATGTCAAATCACTAAATATTCCTGTAATTTGTTTTCCAAGAGGAATAAAAAATTATAAAAATTATTGCGATATCGTTAAACCTGATGCGATTAATATTGACTATGATATTGATCCTGTTTCAATATGTAAGGAAATAAAAATACCAGTTCAAGGAGGCCTTGATCCTAAAATTTTATTAACAGACAAAGAAAATTTGAAAAAAGAAACTTTAAAATATTTAAACATCTTTAAAGATCATCCTTACATATTTAATTTGGGTCATGGTGTGTTACCCAAAACTAATCCTGATATGGTTGAATACTTGGTCAAAACAGTAAAAGATTATTAAATGAAAAAAGCAGTAATTTTATTCAACCTTGGTGGTCCTGATAAAATTGAAAATGTAGAACCATTTTTATTCAACTTATTCAATGATCCAGCAATTTTAAATTTACCAACTATATTGAGATATCCTTTGGCAAAATTGATATCTAATAGAAGAGCGCCCGTTGCTAAAAAAATTTATGAAGAGCTTGGTGGTTCATCACCGATATTAAAATTAACCAAGGAACAATCAGGGGCACTTGAAACAAAATTAAACCAAACCGAAGCTGACAATAAATATAAATGTTTTATTGTAATGAGGTGTTGGAACCCAAGGGCAAATGATGTAATTAAAGATGTTCAGCTATTTAATCCCGAAGAAGTTATTTTAATGCCTCTTTATCCACAATATTCTGCTGCAACTTCTGGGTCTTCAATTAAAGAATGGAAAGATGTATGTAAAAAAAATAACTACCAAGTTAAAACAAGCACAATTTGTTGTTACCCCACAGACCAAAATTTTATCAACGCCCACACAAAAGAGATAACAAAAAAAATTAACGACCTTAAAAATTTTAAATTAATATTTTCTGCCCATGGTTTACCAGAAAAAAACATTAAAAAGGGAGACCCATATCAATGGCAAGTGGAACAATCTGTTAAAAAAATAGTTGAGAATTTGAATATTAAAAATTTGGATTGGATATTGAGCTATCAAAGTAGAGTTGGCCCACTGAAGTGGATAGGACCATCCACCGAAGATATAATTATTGAAAATTCTAAAATTGGCAAACATATCGTTTTAGTTCCTATCGCATTTGTTTCTGAACACTCAGAAACACTGGTCGAATTAGATATAGAGTATAAAGAGATTGCAGATGCTAATGGATGCAAAAATTATACACGTGTTCCAGCTCTTGGCACAAACGAAAATTTTATTAAGGCTATGTCAGAATTGATAATAAAAAAAAATGAATATAAGCTTAGTGAAAACCTTTATCCTCCGAAAATCCAGTGTCCCTCAAATTTTAAAAAGTGTCCTTGTTTAAATTATGAATAGTTATCTTTTATTTAAAAGCCTCCACTTGATAGCTGTGATTTCTTGGATGGCAGGGCTTTTGTATTTACCAAGAATTTTTGTTTATCATGTTGAGAATATTGATCATAAAATTTCATCTTCAATATTTAAAACAATGGAGAGAAAATTATTTTATTTCATCATGATGCCCGCAATGATCTTGTCTTGGATTTTTGGATTAATATTAATCTCTGTTATTGGTTTTGAGGCCCTCTTAACACTTTGGTTAAAACTAAAATTAATATTAATAATTTTACTAACAATTTATCATTTCTATTTAGGGAAATTACTTAATGAATTTAAACTAGATCAAAACACTAAATCTTCTAAGTTTTTTAGAATAATTAATGAAGTGCCAACAATATTGCTTATTTTTGTTGTTTTTATTGTTATATTTAAACCCATCTAACCTTGAAATACTCGTAAGAGTATATATATTTAATCCATCTAATAAATTCTAACCCCCCCCATTCATGAATATACAAGAACTAAAACTAAAATCGTCTGAACAATTAATAGCACAAGCAGAAAAGCTAGGAATTGAAAATGCCAGCACACTTAGAAAACAAGAAATTTTGTTTGCTATATTAAAAAAAGTTGCAGAAAAGGAAGAAATAACTGGAGCTGGAGTTTTACAATTATTACAAGATGGATTTGGTTTCTTAAGAGCGATGGAGTCAAACTATTTAGCTGGACCAGACGATATTTATGTGAGTCCAAGTCAGATTAGAAAATTTGGTTTGAGAACAGGAGACACAGTCGAGGGTCCTGTTAGAGCACCTAAAGAAGGAGAAAGATATTTTGCATTATTGCAAGTAGAGAAAATAAATTTTGAAGAACCAGAGAAAGCTCGTCACAAAATTGCGTTTGATAATTTAACTCCACTCTACCCAAATAAACAAATGGTGATGGAAGTTGAGACAACCAAGATTGAAAAAAAACCAGATTTAACTCCAAGATTAATTGATCTCGTAAGTCCAATTGGAAAAGGTCAAAGATCAATAATTATCTCACCTCCCAAAGCTGGTAAGACAATGATTTTACAAAGCATTGCAAACTCAATTGCTAAAAACTATCCAGAAAGCTACTTGATGGTTTTATTAATTGATGAAAGACCAGAAGAAGTAACTGACATGAAAAGAACAGTTAAGGGTGAGGTTATCAGCTCTACTTTTGATGAGCCTGCTTCAAGACACGTTGCTGTAGCTGAGATGGTAATTGAAAAAGCTAAAAGGCTAACTGAGCATAAAAAGGATGTGGTAATTTTATTAGATTCAATCACACGATTGGGTAGAGCTTATAATGCAGTAATTCCAAGTTCTGGAAAAGTATTAACAGGTGGAGTTGACGCTAACGCACTTCAAAGACCAAAAAGATTTTTTGGTGCCGCAAGAAATATTGAAGAAGGTGGATCGTTAACAATCATCTCAACAGCTTTGATTGATACTGGATCAAGAATGGATGAGGTTATTTTTGAAGAATTTAAAGGAACTGGAAATAGCGAAACAGTTCTGGATAGAAAAATTGCTGAAAGAAGAATTTATCCAGCAATCGACATAACTAAATCTGGGACAAGGAGAGAAGAATTACTTTTTGATAAAGACGACCTTTCAAAAATGAATGTGCTAAGAAGAATTATTAGTCCAATGGGAACTATGGATGCTATTGAATTTATTAATTCTAAACTTAAAGAAACAAAAAGTAATGCAGATTTCTTTAGCTCAATGAATAAACCAGCTTAGTAAAAACTTCTACCAATTAATTTAAAGTTTTACAGAACTACAAAATTGAAGCTATAATATTAGCATGACAATTTATGCCCTTTCCACTGGCCCAGGAATTTCAGGAATAGCTATTGTTAGAGTTTCTGGAGAGGACACAAAAAAAGTAATAAAACTATTAACCAATACAACACTTCCAGAACCAAGAGTTGCCACATTAAGAAAAATCAATAAAATCAACACTTCTGAGCTTATTGATGAGGGTATAATATTGTGGTTTCCTGGCCCTGAGAGCTACACAGGCGAGGATATGGTCGAATTTCATATACATGGTAGCAAAGCAGTGATTGATGCCTTACACGACTCAATCTCAAAGGTTGAAAATTGTCGTCTAGCCGAAGCAGGTGAATTTACAAAACTCGCATTTCAAAATGGCAAAATAAATTTGCTGAAAGTAGAGAGTATTGCAGATTTAATATCGGCGGAAACTGAAATTCAAAGACAGCAAGCAATAAAAATTATGAATGGGAAATCTGCAGATAAATTTAATAATTTAAGAGAAAAACTTTTAAAAATTTTATCACACGTTGAAGCAAAAATAGATTTTCCAGATGAAGATCTATCTGAAAATATTTTAAAAAATATTAAAGAAATTTCCAATGAGGTAATTTTAAACATAAAAAAAATTTTAGATGATCAGAAAGTTGGTGAAAGAATTCGAGAAGGTTTTAAGATAGCAATCATAGGACCAACCAATGCTGGAAAATCTAGCTTACTAAATCACCTTTCAAATCGAGACGCAGCAATCGTTTCAGAAATAGCCGGAACAACAAGAGATGTAATCGAGACACATTTAAATATTAATGGTTATCCAGTTGTGGTTTCTGACACTGCAGGAATTAGAGACTCTAAAAATGAAATTGAAAAAAAAGGAATAAAATTAGCGCTTAAAAAAGCTGAAAATGCTGACTTAAAACTTATTGTTATAGATGGTAAAAGCACTGATTTTAAAGGAGTTTTGAAAGAACTAATGGATGAAAATGCAATTCTTGTAATAAATAAATCTGATCTTTTAAAAGGAGATTTAAGTTCAGAAATAAAAGATTTTGAGCATGTTTTAATATCAGTAAAAAACAATCTAAATTTAGAAGATTTAATTTTAAAAATTAAAAATAAATTAAAAAATAAATTTATCACAAGTGAAGATATTTTAATTACTCGTGAAAGACACAGGCAACATCTTGAACAAAGTTTAAATTATTTGAAAAACTTTGAAGAAAAAAATGAAGCAGAAGATTTTGATAAAGCCGCAGAAGATCTTCGTTTAGCAACACGACATTTAGGAATGATTGTCGGAAAAGTAGATGTTGAAGAGATATTAGGAAGTATCTTTAATGATTTTTGTATTGGAAAATAAATAATACTATCAGTAAAACTGGTTTTTTTCTTAAATAAGCTAATATTATCAACATATTTTATTTTTAATTAAAACTTGCTTTTTATAAGAGTTTTTGACTAATTTTGGCTACTTATCGTTGATAAATATAGCTTAATTAATAAATTTATAGACATTTTTAACGTTTTTTAAGATCAAAAATATATTTAAAATAATTTAATTAGTTTCGTCTCTCATCTTGTAAAAAATTTGATCAGCTATAAATTTAAATTATGAAAAATAATCTGTCATTTGATGTGGTTATAATTGGAGGAGGACATGCTGGTTGTGAAGCTGCTGCAGCGTCTGCACGTCTTGGAGTTAACACTGCTCTATTCACACACAAAATTGAGACCATAGGAGAGATGTCTTGTAACCCAGCGATAGGTGGTCTTGGTAAAGGTCATCTTGTTAGAGAGATAGATGCTTTAGACGGTGTGATGGGTGAGGTTGCAGATAAATCTGGAATACAATTTAGATTATTAAATAGAAGTAGAGGGCCCGCCGTTCAAGGCCCTAGAACTCAATCAGACAGATCGTTATATCGTAAATATATGCAAGAAAAACTGTTAAACTACTGTAATTTAACAGTTTTATCAGATCCTGTAATAAGATTTATTTTTAATAAAAACACTGTAAGTGGTTTTGAAACAACGTCAGGTAAAAAAATTAATTGTGCCAAGCTAATCTTAACAACCGGAACATTCTTGAATGGTTTGATACATATTGGTGATGAGAAAACACCAGCTGGAAGGTTTGATGAGAAGCCTTCAACAGGGCTAAGTGAGCAACTTGAAAAATATGATTTTAAAATAGGAAGACTTAAGACAGGGACACCTCCAAGACTTGATGCTAGAACAATTAAGTTTGATAATTTAGAAGAACAGTTTGCAGATGATGATCCTTATTTTTTTTCTTTCTTAACTAAAAAAAATTTAAACAAACAAGTTTCATGCCGGATGACCTATACGAATGAAAAGGTTCATCAGATAATTCAAAAAAATTTAAAAAGAAGTGCCATGTACTCAGGTAGTATAAAGGGGGTTGGTCCAAGGTATTGTCCTTCAATAGAGGATAAGATAGTAAAGTTTGCAGATAAGGACAGACACCAGATATATTTAGAGCCTGAAGGGCTAAATGACCACACAATATATCCAAATGGAATATCTACCTCACTTCCAGAGGATGTTCAGCAAGAAATATGCAACAATATCAGTGGTTTAGAAACTGTTAAAATAATTAGACCAGGTTATGCGATAGAATATGACTATATTGACCCCAGAGAACTCTTTTTAACTCTTGAGACCAAAAAAATTCAAAATTTATACCTTGCTGGACAGATAAATGGGACAACCGGATATGAAGAAGCTGCTGCTCAAGGTTTAATAGCTGGAATTAATGCTGCTTTATCTTTTAAGAAAGAAGAGCCATTTATTTTGGATAGATCAGATGCCTATATTGGAGTTATGATTGACGATTTAGTAACAAAGGGTGTTGCTGAACCTTACAGAATGTTTACCTCAAGAGCTGAATATAGGCTAAGTTTAAGAGCAGATAATGCTGACGAAAGGTTAACAAATAAAGGAATTAGAGTTGGATTAATATCAAAAGAAAGAGAAGATTTCTTTAAAGATAAAGAAAAAAAAATTGGAGACAATATCTAAAATAATGTCCGAATCGTTTATCTCTCCAACCAAAATAAAAAAATTTGACATTAAAATTGCAAAAGATGGCATTTTAAGAAAATCTAATGAAATATTAACCCAAAAAGGTGTTGATATGAAAAAAATAAGAGAAATTTGGCCTGAAATTCCTTTTTTTGATAAAAAAATAGATGAACAAATTGAAATTAATGCTCATTACAGAGGCTATCTTAAAAAACAAAAAGCAGATATATTAGCATTTAAAAGAGACGAAAATCTAATTATACCCGAGAAAGTTAATTATGATGATCTTTCTGGGCTATCAAATGAAGTTAAAGCTAAATTTAAACAAATAAAACCAAAAACTATGGGGCAAGCACTAAGAATTGATGGAATAACTCCAGCCGCTGTATATATTTTGTTGTCACATGTAAAAAGAAAGTCTATTAAGCTTATAGCTTAATGGAAGAAATTTTTAAAAAATATCCACTATTAAAAGACCAAAATGTTCCACGTGAAACATTTATTGATTTTGAAAAATTTGTTTCAATGTTACAGCAAAGAAATGATGAAATTAATATAATAAGCAAAGAAACTGCTAAAAATGAGGTAATTAGAGAGCGTCATATAGTTGATTCAGCACAAATAATTGAATTTATTAATTTAAATAGCAATATAATAACAGATATAGGATCAGGTGGTGGTATGCCAGGCATAATTATTTCAATTATGATCAAAAATAAGAAAAATCCTAATAAAGTTCATTTATATGAAAAAAGTCACCATAAAAGTTCTTTTTTAAGAAAAGTATCTAGAGATTTAAAATTAAATACCGAAGTTATGCAAGAAAATATTTTTGAAGTACAAAATTTAGAGTCAGGTACAATAATGGCAAGAGCTTTTAAACCTTTACCAACAATTTTAGATTTAGTTTATAAAAATTTTAGTATTTACAAAAATTTAATTGTTTTCATGGGAAAAAATGGTGAAAAAGTTTTAGAAGAAACTTTAATAAATTGGGATTTTGATTTTGAAAAGAAAAAAAGCATTACAAGTAAAGATTCATTTTTATTGAATATAAAAAATATTAAAAAAAAACATTAAAAAACTAAATGCAAATTATTTCTGTGATAAATCAAAAGGGTGGGGTTGGAAAAACAACAACTGTAATTAATCTTGCTGCAGGTTTAGCCCAACTTGAGAAAAAAGTTTTAGTAATCGACCTTGATCCACAAGGAAATGCTACCACAGGACTTGGACTATCCAATTTAGAAAATTCGACTGATACTATTTATGGAGTACTGAATGGATCAAAGCCAATTTCTGATGTGATAAGAAAAACAGAGTTCAAAAATTTAGATATGATTACTTCAAATGTAGATTTATCTGGCCTTGAGGTCGAAACAGCTGATGACAACATGAGAGCCTTCATTTTAAAACGTGAATTAACCGCTTACTTAAACAATTCTAGAGGAACCTATGATTATGTACTTATAGACTGTCCACCATCACTAAGTTTGCTTACAGTTATGGCTTTAGTGTCTTCACACTCATTGCTAGTGCCACTTCAGGCTGAATTTTTCGCTTTAGAAGGATTAACTCAGCTAATGAAAACTATAGAAAGAATAAAAGTTAATTTAAATCCTGAATTAAAAATTAGAGGAATACTTCTAACAATGTTTGACAAAAGAAACAAGCTATCTACACAAGTAGAAAAAGAAGCAAGAGATTACTTTAATAAAAAAGTTTATCTAACGGTGATACCAAGAAACGTCAGACTGTCGGAGGCCCCATCACACGGCATGCCAGTTCTAATTTATGATAAATCATGTCCTGGTAGTAAATCATATTTTAGCTTTACAGATGAATTTATTAATCAAGAACAAATAAAGGGGGCACAGCATAATGGATAAAAATAAAATAAAGAAAGGATTAGGCAGAGGACTATCATCATTGATAGGTGAAACAAAAAATGAAATAGATTTTAATAAATTATCTGTAAGTGACTTAGTTAGTAATAGGTTCCAACCTCGAAAAAATTTTGATGAAAATAATTTGCAAGATTTAACAAATTCCATAAAAGAAAGAGGAATTATTCAACCAATAATAGTTAGAAAATCATCTGAAAATATCTCTAAGTATGAAATAATTGCTGGTGAGAGAAGATGGTTAGCTGCTCAAAAAGCAGGTCTTCATGAAGTACCCGTTGTAATAACAGATGCAGACGATTTAAAATCATTAGAATTTGCTATTATTGAAAATGTTCAAAGAAATGATCTTAACGCAATAGAAGAAGCTCACGGTTATCAAAGACTTATCCAAGAATTTTCTTATGATCAGGAAAAAGTGGCCGAGTTTATTGGAAAAAGTAGAAGCCACATAACTAATTCTTTAAGACTATTAACGCTACCGGATGCCGTATTAAAGTTAATCGAAACAAAAAAAATAACTGCAGGCCATGCTAAAATTTTAGTTGGTTTAGATAATGCAGAGTTTGTCGCAAAAAAAATAATTGAGAAGAATCTTTCTGTTAGACAAGCAGAAAATTTTGTAAAAATTTTCAAAATAAAAAAACAATCTCTTAAAGGATCTCGAGATATTAACTTACAATCACTAGAAATTTCAATTAGAGAAAAGATTGGACTTAATGTTTTAATTAAAAATAAAAAAAATAATTCAGGATCAATTGTGTTTGAATACAAGGATCTTGATCAATTAAATAAAATAATTGAGATTGTGAAATCTAATTATTAATCGAAGAAGTTTTGTCAATTATAAAATTTGATAAGATATTAATTGAATTGTGGGGGAATTTTTTAATCAATAATTCAATTTCATTAATTTCATAAATTAAAACCTCAGCCTGATTATAGGACCAGCTACTAATCTGTTGTTTTACAATCTCTTTATCTTTCCAAAAAATTGGGGGTTTAAATGTAGTAATTACAGCATCTAAATTTTTGACTCTAAGTTGTTCTTTGCACAACTTTGCCAATCTTTTGGTTTTCATTAAAAACGTTCTAACAATTAGTACACAATCCTCTGGTGAGTAATTATTTTCATTTAATACATTAATAGTTTTTTTTTTATTTTTAGATAGGCAGCTATCTATTAGCTCAGAGACACTATAGTTTTCAGCTAAATTAGTAAGTTTAAGAATATCTTGTAATTCAACTTTATTTTTATTTTGAGAATAATTTTTAATTTTTTCAAGTTCACTGTTAAGATTTTGTCTGTCACCTCGGCATCTGCTCACTATCAAGTTTATTATTTGTTGTGAAATTGAGATCTTATTATCTCTAAAAAATTGACCCGATATTGAAGATAATGTTTGGTTATTATCTTCATAAAATGGAACACATACAGCAATTTTGCTTTTTTCAAAAAGTGATCTTAACTTTGATTTTTTTTCAAGAGAATTCGAATTTAGAATTAAAATTACTCCATCGACATTCTTTTCTATAATCTCTTCTACAAGTTCTTTTATTTTGTCTGTAGCCCTATCAACTAGAATTAATTTTTCATTCTCAAAAAATGATTTTGATAAAAGGTTTGTAAAAAACCTTTCTTTATTGTTTAAAATTTCATTTTCTTCATAGCGATAAATACCTTCAGTGTATTTTTTCTTAAATTCTTCGTTTATTACTTGGTTTTTGTAACCTTGGTTTTCACCATAAAACAAAAAAAAATTACTATCTTTTTTATTTTTGATTTCGAATGACTTAATAATCATTTTAAAGTTTTGATAAATCTTTTATTAATTCATCAATAATTTTATTAATTAATACTTCTTCTATTTCTATTTCGTACTGACTTAATGTAAATCTATTAGAATTAGTATTGTAACTAAAATCCTGAGTGATGTTTTTGTTTATTTTTTTATTTTGATCGTCAATTACATCTATATTTAATTTTATAATCATTTGGTAACGAGAGGGATTACCTTGCATATTTTTTGAAACTACTTTGATTTCTTTTTCAGCATCTATTTTAAGTGAAATCTTGTTTAAAGCTTGCTTGTTAGAAAAATTGTTTAATCTTTTTTCAATTGTTAAATTTAATTTATTTTTTTTAATTTTTTCAATTTTTATAATGTTTAAGTTTAAGTTTTTATTTGAATATAATGCCTTATATCCACAGTTAGTGAGCATTAGAAAAAGTATTAAGGTCAACGTTATTTTTTTCATCAGATAATTATGTTTATCAATTTATTTTTAATATAAATAGTCTTTTTAAATTCTTTATTTTTAATAAACTTATTTATCAGTGGTTCCTCTTTAATTTTTAAAATTAATTGGTTTTCAGAAATCTCATTTTCTAAATTGATTATAGTTCTTTTTTTCCCATTAATTTGAACCACAATATTAATGTTTTTATTTAATATTTTTTTATGGTCAGCAGTTGGCCATTCTAGGCTCATTTTGGGTTCTAGTTCAATTAAACACTCACTTATTAGGTGGGGCATCACAGGATGCATTATGCTTAATATCTTTTTATAATTTTTAGATAAGCTTAAATAGTTGATAGGTTTTTCAATCTCTTTATTTAAATAATTATAAGTTTCATGAAAATTTGCCACAAGCACATTGTAATGAAATTTTTCTATACTTTTTGTAATTTTATCAATCATTATATTGGTAAACGAATCTATTGGTTTTGAATCTCCATTTTCATTTTTAAGTAAAATTATTGAAATAATCTTTTTGTGTAGTAGCCAAAATTTTTGAATAAATTTATAAGAAGCCAACATACCCTGATCTGACCATTGTACGTCTTTTTCAGGGGGGCTATCTGATAAAATAAAAAGCCGCACTGCGTCTGCACCATAATTTGTAATTATTTTTTCTGGATCTATGGTGTTTTTCTTTGACTTAGACATCGATTCACTTGGACCAACTTTTACTTTTTCATCAGGCATTCCTTTAAGGTGGTAATTAATTTTATCATTTGTTTCAATTTCATCAGGGCTTAACCATTGGTCATTTTTATTTTTGTAGGTTTCGTGACAAACCATTCCTTGTGTAAAAAGACCCTTAAAGGGCTCTGGGTTTATAAAGTCTTTTCTTTTGTGCTTAATCGCACGCATAAAAAATCTTGAATATAAAAGATGAAGAATTGCATGTTCAACCCCACCAATATATTGATCAACAGGCATCCAGTATTTAATCTCATCTAAATCAAACCCTTCCTTAGTATTTTTGTTTGAACAAAATCTTAAAAAATACCAAGAAGAATCAACAAAAGTATCTAGAGTGTCGGTTTCTCTCTTACATTTTTCACCGTTAATTTGAATGTCAAACCAATCTTTTTGGTGGTCTAGAGGATTACCTTTAGTATTCAGGTTTATGTTTTCAGGTAACTTAACAGGCAAATCTTCTAATGGAACTTTAATAATTTTATTTTTATCATTATAAGCAATTGGGATGGGGCAGCCCCAGTATCTTTGTCTTGATACCCCCCAATCTTTTAGTCTGAAATTAATTTTTTTTTTTTCCTAATTTTTTTTTCTTCTAATATTTTAATTGCTTCCAAAATAGATTGATCTGGTGCATTTAAATTATTTAAAAATTTTGAATTAATTATTTTACCAGGTCCTGTATAAGCTTTATTATTTGTTTCAATTTTATCTTTCTCATTAATGGGATCAATTACTGAAATAAAATTTAAATTATATTTTTTTGCAAAATCAAAGTCTCTCTGGTCATGAGCGGGGCAACCAAATATTGCTCCAAAACCATAATCCATTAATACAAAGTTTGCAAAAAATACAGGTACCTTTATAGATGGGTCCAAAGGATTAATAGCCATTAGGGATGTTGGAAACCCTAGTTTTTCCGCTTGAGCAATAGATTCCTCTGTGGTGCCAGTTTTTGAACACTCTTCCTTAAATGCTAAAAAATTTTTATCATTTTCATAAAATCTTGCTATTGGATGATCAATCGATACAGCTACGAATGAACAACCAAACAATGTATCTGGTCTTGTAGTAAAACATTTAATATTTTTAACAGGTAGAGAGCCTTCTATTTCAAAATCTAATTCACAACCAAAAGATTTTCCTATCCAATTTTTTTGCATAGTTTTTACTTTATTGGGCCATCCATCAAGAGTTTCTAGACCCTCTAATAATTCATCAGAAAACTTTGATATGTTAAAAAACCATTGGTTTAATTTTTTTCTCTCGACCAAGGCGCCAGACCTCCAACCTCTTCCATCAATTACTTGTTCATTAGCAAGAACGGTTTCATCGACTGGATCCCAATTCACATAATTTTCTTTTCTATAAACAAGACCCTTGTCATACAGTTCTAAAAAAAAGGCTTGTTGGTGTTTATAATACTCAGGAGAGCAAGTTGATATTTCTTTATCCCAATCAATTGAAAGACCTAATTGTTTTAATTGGTCTCTCATTGTTTTAATATTCTTTTCAGTCCATTTTTTTGGATCTAAATTATTTTGTTTAGCTGCATTTTCTGCGGGCATACCAAAAGAATCCCAACCCATAGGATGTAAAACATTATATCCTTGCATCATTTTAAAACGAGCCAATACATCACCAATAGTATAATTTCTAACATGACCCATATGAATTTTACCCAATGGATAAGGGAACATTTCAAGGGAATAAAATTTTTTTTTATTTTTATCTACTACACTTTTAAAAGACTTGTTTTCGACCCAATAATTTTGCCATTTCTCTTCAATTATTTTAAAATTATATCTAGTCACAAAAAATAAAAATATTAAATTTATCTAGCAGAGTTTATTTTTTTTTTCTCTAAAGTTGTTCTTTTTTTACTAAGATAGTCTTTGGAATTTTTTGAAAATTGTTTTTTTTCCAAAATTGCAGCTCGCTTAAGGATTGCTAAACCTATTTGCGGCTCTAATTCAGATTTGATTTTATTAACACTACAAGTGGTTCCGTTGCTCTGACATTTTCTTTCATGAATACTTATATCAAGAGCATCAGATCTAATTTCATTAGTTAAAAACCTTACCGTAATTTTTAAATCTCTTTTTTCATTTTTGTCATTTGAGTTACCATCAAACCATTCTGTTATTAATATCCCACCAGAGTAACTTGCATTTGAAAAGGGAACAAAATCTAAGACATCCATAGACGCTCTCCATAATTCATTTGAGGATGCAAAATCAAAAGTTCCACCTTTAGAGGAGCCTTTACCAAATCTAATTCCTCTTCCCTCTTCAATGTTTCTTTTAACCCTATCATTAACATTTATAGGTGTATCTTTAATATCAGCTTTTCTAAAAATGTTATTTGAGCACCCAGAAAACGTTAATAAAAGCAGTATTAAGTAAATGAAGTATTTTTTTATAAAAGGCATTTATGATGAAAAACCATTTGTTTTGTTGAATTTCAACAAAAAAATTGACCTTTTGTGGTAATTTTATCACAATTTGAAAAACTATTAAAAATTTAGAAGATTAAGCAAATAATTTGCATTTTTTTTGCTAAATATACTGCATTCATATGAATAATAACAAAAAAGGAAAAAATATGACAAATCTAAAAAAATTGGGTCTTTCAGCATTAGCAGGTTCGCTAGTTGCAGTTAGTGCTCAAGCAGGCGAAATAGCCGTAACTGGTTCTGCTAACGTTACTTATGTAACTGGCGAAAAAGTTAACGGTGGTAAAACAATTGGTACTGACAGAGATGTTGCTTTCACTGGAACTGGTGAAATGGACAATGGTTGGACATTTAAAGTGAGCACACTTTTAACTGATGCTTATTCAGTGTCTTCATCTTTCACATCACTAACTATGGGTTCATTAGGAACAGTTTCTTTCGGAACTGATACTGGTGGAGCAAGTTACAAGTACGATGAGGAAGTACCTCAAGCATATGAGCAAATCTCAGATGCACAACAAACTTCAGCTAACATAGTTGGAAATCAAATGGACAGTAACTCTATAGTTTACAACTCTCCATCTTTTGACATTGCAGGAGCTTCTATATCTTTAGATGCAGAATTCTCTCCAAATGCAAATGGTGTAGGTTCAGGCGATGGTGGAACTACTTCTAAAGTTACAGCTACTAATGCTGATGGTAACTTAGGTAACTACGGTAAAGGTTACGGTCTAGGTGCTACTATTAAGTATGCTGGTTTAACTGCTGGTGCTTATGGTACAGAAAGAGAAAACAGAGACCCAACAACTGGATCAGCTAAAGTAAGAGACGCTTTCGAAGGTGTTTGGTATGCTAAGTACTCAGTAGGTCCAGTAGCCTTCGGTTACTCCGAGTCTTACTTAGATTCAGGTAAAAACGCTGCTGGTGGTGACAATGCCGCTACTGCAAAAGTAGTTAGAGTTGCTAGTGGTATCTTTGAAGGTGAGCAATTTTCTGTAGCTTTCAATGTGAATGAAAACCTATCGGTTTCATACACAGACTCTTCAGATGTTTACGATGAGCAGTCTAATGCAACAACTGATACTGCAGATGTATCTATGGATACTAAAGCTATTCAAGTAGCTTACTCTATGGGTGCAATGTCGGTTAAAGCATACCAAATGAGTACTAAAAATCCAGGGTATGACAACGATGCTGCTGATAGAGATGTAACTGAAATTGCTTTAGGTTTAGCATTCTAGTTATTACTATTTAAACTATTTAAAAACGGCCTAAATTCTTTTAGGCCGTTTTTTTTTATCCACGATATTCCTGAAAAACCATCACAATTTAAAAGTTTTAATTTACTTATATTAGTTTCATTTATCCCACCAAGTGCAATAAATTTACTTTTATTATCCAATGTTAGTAAGTTAAATTTAATAACATCAAGATAATTATTTTTTTTATTGACCTTAAACGTTGGAGCTAAAAAAATTAAATTACAGCCTTGATTTTCTTTTGCTTTAATCTCAGCTTTATTATGAGCAGAGCCTATGATTGAAAATTTTTTTGGTTTTGAAAAAAAATTAAAGTTATTAGTTTTAATAAAAGATGGAATATAAACCCCATTTAATTGATGTTTTATAGCCATTTTGATATCAATAGTTAAGTAAAATTTTCTCTTATTTCTTCTACAATAATTCTTTAACGATAATATTGTACTTTCATCTATTTTTTTTTTATAGTTCCTAAGAATAATTGATATATTTTTATTTAAATTATTCAAATCAGAAGGATTAAAGTCTTCAACAAACAAGTAAATTTTAGGTAATTTTTTTTGCATCAAAGTATTAATAATCTAGTTTCTATACAAAATACATTAAAGATAGAAAACTTAGAGTTAAATAAAATAAAAATAATAGCTGTTAGTAAGACATTTCCAATTAATGAAATATTGCCATTAATTAATCACGGACAAGTTCATTTTGGTGAAAATAAAGTTCAAGAAGCAATAGAAAAATGGCAAGAAATTAAACAAGATTTTAAGCATCTACAACTACACATGATTGGTAAGTTACAATCAAACAAAGTCAAGTTTGTCGTACCTTTATTTGACTATATCCATTCACTAGATAGCCTAAAACTAGCAAAGAAAATTGCAGAGGAGCAAGATAAAATAAAAAAAAGATTAAAAATATTTATTCAAATTAATATTGGAAATGAAGAACAAAAAAATGGAATCGATGAAGGGGATCTTGAAGAATTTTACAAAAAATGTGCAAATGAATTCGAGTTAGATATTGTTGGATTAATGTGTTTACCACCTAAGGATATCAATACTAAGGAGTACTTTGTAAAAATGAAAAATCTTGCACAAAAAATCAATGTTAAAGAGTTAAGCATGGGTATGTCCAATGATTACCTTGATGCAGCAAAACACGGTGCAACTTATTTAAGAATTGGCTCAAAAGTTTTTGGAAATAGAAATTAGCCAATTTTTATTTTGGTATTTTTTTTGATTAACTTTAATAAAATTTCAAAATCTTTCTTCTTTAATGCTATACAGCCTGCTGTTGATTTATAATTATCTGTTAGATGAATGAATATAGCACTACCCTTATTTGGAATTTTATTATGGTTATAATCAATTGTAATTAAATAATCGTATTTATAATCCCTCCTGTATAAATATTCTTTTAAGTTTTTATTACGAGTTTGAATTTCTTGATTATATCTTTTATCACTTGGATTATCGCACCATGCTATATTTTTTGTGATAACTTTTTTTTTTATTTTACACCTTGGAATACCTACACGATCCTTCCTAAAATATAATTTTTTCAATTTAAATAAGCCTTTAGGCGTTGAATAGTCACCCTCTTTTTTATTGTAATTTAAGCCTTTTTTTCCGATACAACATTTAAATTTAAAATCATCAATTATAAGAGTGTTTTTATTTGGTACATGAATTATCATAGAAATTATTTGATATAGTTATGCAAAACGTCTTTATTATAAATTACAATTCATTATATGAAATCTTAAATGAGATAAAAGATAATTTATCCTTTAAGATAATTAATTTTAAAAACGAAGAAGATTTTAAAAATAGAAATGATCTAGATTTAACAAATTGTTTAATAATTTCAAAAATTTATCCTAAATTATTACTAAATAAAGATATCACACATAATAATTTTTTAAATTTTAAAGACCTACCCCTACCTTTAAAAAAATTACAAGAATTAATCAGTATTAGATTGATCAAATTAAAATTTAACCATCAGTCAAAAATTATCATTAAAGGCTATGAATTAAATTTAAATTCTAAATTTATTGGTAAAAATAATTTAAATTTGAAGTTAACAGAAAAAGAAATTAATATTATTTTATATTTAAATCATAAAAAAATTAAACATAATGTTGCAGACTTACAAAAAAATATTTGGGATTATTCTTCAAATATAGAAACTCATACGGTAGAAACTCATATTTATAGACTACGAAAAAAAATAAATGATTTATTTAAAGATCAAAATTTTATCTTAACGCACAAAAATGGCTATTTTATTGAATAAATGGATTAATTTAGTCTCGCACCAACTTTTTGAATTATTTTTAATGACATCTCAGTTCCTTTTTCAAGACTTTCCTTCATCGAAAAATTGTTAATAAATCCATGAAGAAATCCGGCAGCAAAAAGATCTCCTGCACCTGTTAAATCTATAATTTTTAAATTAGATTTACTCTTGCATTCTATAATTTCTTGATTTTTAATAGCAATACTTCCTTTTTCACCACGTGTAATAATTAAAAGTTTTCCTAATTGTTTTCCAAATTCAATAACATCCTCAAAGGTTTTAGCATCAATTAACGATCTAATTTCTTGTTCGTTAGCAAAAGTGATATCAAGCTTATTCCTAACTAAATGTAAAAAATCACCCTTATGTCTTTCCACACAAAATTGATCTGATAAAGACATGGCTTTATTATTTGAGAGTGACATAGCTTTATCAAAAGCTGATTTTGGCTCACCTTCATCCCATAAATAGCCCTCCAAGAATATCATTTCACTTTGTTGAATTGCTTTATCTTCAATATCATTTTGATTAATTTTTCCAGCAATTCCTAAAAATGTAACCATTGTTCTTTCTGCATCAGGTGTAATTAATATTAAACATGTTCCAGTTGGAGAGATTTCTTTTTTTTTATTATAAAAGTATTTAACTTTTTCTTTAACCAAACCTTCCTCGTATTTTTTTCCTAAATTATCAGCATTAACTTTACCAATGAAGCCAACTTCATTGCCAAGTTGCGATAGACCCACAATAGAATTTGCAACTGATCCACCAGAAATAGTTTCTGCAACCTTTAAAGTTGACAAAAGTTTTTGAAACTCATTCTCATCGACAAGCTTCATGGTACTTTTTGTTAATTCATTATCTATTAAGTATTGATCATCTACTTTACAAATAACGTCAACAATTGCATTTCCAATTCCAAGTATTTTCATATTAAGCTTTTTTTGTTTTAATAGGATTTTTTCTTTTAGGATAACAAGTCGTACAAATTTTACAAGTCAAACCATAACACTCTCTAGCTTTACAAAACTCTCTTCCATAATAAATTATTTGTAGATGTAACTTGCCCCATGTTTTTTTTGGGAATATTTTTTTTAAATCCTTTTCAGTCTGAATAACATTTTTGCCATTTGTTAAGCCCCATCTTTGAGCTAATCGATGTATGTGAGTATCAACTGCAAAAGCTGGAACACCAAAACCCTGAGACATGACTACACTTGCTGTTTTATGGCCTACACCAGGCAGTTTTTCCAGTTCTTCAAAGCTTTTAGGCACTCTACCTCTATGTTTTTCTAGAAGTAGCTTAGACATCAAGTAAATACTTTTTGCTTTTACCCGAAAAAGGCCAATACTTTTAATTAATCTTTCAATCTTTTTTCTACCTAATTTTACAAAATGTTCTGGTCTATTATATTTTGGATATATATTTTTAGTTACGTTATTAACATTTAGATCAGTACATTGTGCTGATAAAAGAACAGACATTAAGAGAGTAAAATTATTAGTATGATCTAATGGAATAAGGGTTGTTGGATAAATCTTATTTAAAATTTTTAGTATCTTTTTAGCTTTTTCTTTTTCATTCATTATCTAAAGTTCAATAAATCTCTCATTGAATAAAGACCTGGTTTTTGGTTGATAAGCCATTTTGCAGCAGTTAAGGCACCATCTGAATAAAGTGCTCTATCAAACGCTTCATGGTTTAATTTTATTATTTCTTTTCCACTTGAGAATGTAACCTCATGTTCCCCAATAATTTCACCTTTTCTAATCGAATTAAAATTAATTTTTTTTCCATAAGGAAAAGATTTTTTATTTAAAAATTTTTTACCAATTAAATTATAAAGATTTTTATTTTTTCCATCAGCTATTCCTTTTCCAAGCATTAAAGCTGTTCCTGATGGGTAATCCTTTTTATGTTTGTGATGAACCTCAAAGACTTTACTTAAATATTCATCATTTAGTGATTTTGAGGCAATTTCAGTTAGATACATTAATAAATTCACACCTAGGCTCATGTTACCTGCTTTTAAAATGGGAATTTTTTTAGAAATTTTTTTAATTATATGCTCTTCTTTCTGGGTAAATCCAGTTGTTCCAATTACTACTCTTTTTTTTAATTTAGATGCGATTTTTAGAATATCTAAAGTACAATTTGGGACTGTAAAATCTATTATTACATCAGTTTTTTTAAAAGCTTGTTCAGTATTTTTATCAAGCTTGATACCTAAAATTTTTTTGTTGATAGTTTTATTTTCTGTCAGAGCAGCTAATTTAAACTCCTTATTATTTTTTGAGGATTTAATAAGTTGCTGACCCATTCTCCCTAGACAACCAGAAATAGCTAAATTAATTTTTTTCATCTAAGAAAACATTAACCTTTTTTAATTAATTAGTCTTTAGTTTTTCCAAAAACTTTTAGCTTTTTGAAAGAATTGTTTGATACTTGGATTAGATTTTTCGTTTTCAATTTTTCTAAATTTTTCAAGTAACTCTTTTTGTTCTTTATTTAAAGAAATAGGAATTTCAGTGTTTACTTGAACATAAAGATCTCCATTTCCACTTCCTCTCATATAAGGCATACCTTTGCCTTTTAATCTAAATTGTTTTCCATTTTGAGTTCCATCAGGTATTTTAATTTTAGCTTTTCCACCATCAATTGTTGGTATTTCTATTGTAGTTCCTAAAGCAGCATCAGCTATAGATATAGGAAACTCAAAAAATAGATTTTCATCAGATCTTTTAAATAAGTTATGTGAGTGAACATTTATAAAAAGATAAAGATCACCACTTGCCCCACCTTTGGATCCAGCCTCACCTTTACCAGCTAATCTTATTCTAGTGCCATCATCAACACCCTTAGGTATTGTAACTGATATTTTTTTTGAGGCGTGCTTGTTACCTTGACCATTACAATCTGTGCATGGATTTGTTATTTCTTCACCAGAGCCTGCACATTGAGGACAAGTTTGTTGAACAGTAAAAAAACCTTGGTTAGATCTTACTTTACCATTTCCACCACAAACTGTACATCTGTCCGCAGAATGACCAGGTTTAGAGCCATTACCTTTACAAGTATTACACTTTTCTGTTGTTGAAAATTTTATATCTTGTTTTTTACCTTCATAGGCTTCTTCAAGAGTAATAGATAAATCATATCGCAGATCTGAGCCTCTATTATTAGTTTTTCTTCTTCCCCTTGATTGTCCACCACCGAAATCTCCAAAAAAATCTTCAAAAATATCTGAGAAATCAGCTCCTCCAAAACCACCACCTTGTCTTCCACCACCTCCACCCTCAAAAGCAGCATGGCCAAAGTTATCATAGTTTTGTTTTTTTTCTTTATCTGAGAGGATGCCGTAAGCTTCACCAGCTTCCTTAAATTTATCTTCAGAAGCTTTATCTCCAGGGTTTTTATCAGGATGGTGTTTAACTGCTAGTTTTCTATATGCAGATTTTAATTCTTCAGGGCTTGCATTCTTGCTAACACCTAAGACGTCATAAAAATCTCTTTTAGCCATAAGTTACTTTAAGATGATAGTTGTTTAAGTCTTAAGCGCTTTTTTCTTTATCTTCTTCTTTTTTATCCTCTTTTGTTTCTTCTTCTTTTACTTCCTCAAAATCCGCATCAACCACATTATCGTCTTTTTTTGCTTCATCACTCTTTTCACCATCCTTGGGTGAGCCCTCTTTTTTTTCTTGAGATTTGTAAATAGCCTCACCTAGTTTCATAGAAGCTTGAACTAAAGTTTCTGTTTTCTTTTTAATGTCTTCAGTATCAGTTCCTTTAATCGCTTCTTTTAAATCAGTCGATGCGTCCTCTATTGCTTTTTTATCGGCATCAGAAACTTTAGCACCGTGTTCTTTTAGATTTTTTTCAGTTGAATGAATTAAAGTATCTGCCTGATTTCTTGCATCCACAGATTCTCTTTTCTTTTTATCTTCATCTTTATTAGCTTCGGCATCTTTTACCATTTTTTCTATTTCTTCATCACTTAAACCACCTGAAGCCTGGATTTGAATTTTTTGTTCTTTTCCGGTTCCTTTATCTTTAGCAGAAACACTCACAATTCCATTCGCATCAATATCAAAAGTTACTTCAATTTGAGGAACTCCTCTTGGAGCAGGTGCAATTCCAACTAGTTCAAAATTTCCCAACATTTTATTGTCAGTCGCCATCTCTCTTTCACCCTGAAGTACTCTTATCGATACAGCAGGCTGATTATCATCAGCTGTAGAAAATACTTGGCTTTTTTTCGTTGGTATTGTTGTGTTTTTTTCAATTAATTTTGTTGATACTCCACCCAATGTTTCAATTCCAAGTGATAAAGGTGTTACATCTAAAAGAAGCACATCTTTAACGTCTCCTTGAAGAACACCAGCTTGGATTGCGGCACCCATTGCAACAACTTCATCAGGGTTTACACTTTTATTAGGCTCTTTACCAAAAAAGTTTTTAACTTCAGCAAGAACTTTGGGCATTCTTGTCATCCCACCAACCATTACAATTTCGTCAATTTCATTTGCAGTAAGTCCTGCATCTTTAAGAGCAGTTTTACATGGTGGTAACGTTCTTGAGATTAAATCTTCAACCAAAGCTTCTAATTTAGCTCTAGTCATTTTTAGATTAATATGTTTTGGACCAGTTTTATCAGCTGTGATAAAGGGTAAATTAACATCTGTTTGTTCTGCAGAAGATAATTCAATTTTTGCTTTTTCAGCTGCTTCTTTTAATCTTTGAAGAGCTAATTTATCTGATCTTAAATCAATTCCAGAATCTTTTTTAAATTCACCAATTAAATAATCAACGATTGTATTATCAAAATCTTCACCACCTAAAAATGTATCACCATTTGTAGATTTAACTTCAAACACACCATCACCTAACTCAAGAATGGAAACGTCAAAAGTTCCACCACCTAAGTCATAAACAGCTATTTTTTTATTTTGTTTTTTATCTAAACCGTAAGCAAGAGAAGCTGCTGTTGGCTCGTTAATAATTCTTAAAACTTCAAGGCCAGCTATTTTACCAGCATCTTTTGTTGCTTGTCTTTGAGCGTCATTAAAATATGCAGGAACTGTAATTACAGCCTTAGTGACCTCTTGACCTAAATATTTTTCAGCAGTTTCCTTCATTTTTTGAAGAATAAAAGCAGAAATTTGTGATGGAGAGTATTTTTCCCCTCTAGCTTCAATCCAAGCATCTCCTTTTTCTGAATTAACAATTTTAAAAGGGGCAGCTGCAATATCTTTTTTTACAGTAGGGTCTTCAAAACTTCTTCCAATTAATCTTTTTACAGCAAAAATAGTGTTTTCAGGATTAGTAACAGCCTGTCTTTTTGCAGGTTGACCTACAAGTTTTTCTCCATCTTCAGAAAAAGCAACAACTGAAGGAGTTGTTCTTGCGCCCTCAGCATTTTCTAAAACTTTTGGCTGACTACCTTCCATGATAGACACACATGAGTTTGTTGTTCCTAAATCTATTCCTATAATTTTGCTCATAATTTAATTCCTTTCCTTCATATAAGTGTTAATTTTTAATGTACAAGTTCTTACAATTATTATTAATTGTCTGAATTCTCTTTATTTTCCTCACTTTTTTGATCATCTTGAATTTTAGTTTTTTTTGAAACTCCAACTAATGCTGGTCTCAAAAGTCTATCTTTCATCATAAAACCTTTTTGAATTTCTTGAACTATTGTGCCGGGTTCTTTTTCGTCATCATCAATTTCCATCATAGCTTGATGTTGATTTGGATCCAATTTTTTACCAATTGAATTTACAGGGGTGATTCCATTTTTTAAGAAGATTGAAACCATATCTTTACTTATGATTTCAAAATGTTCTAAAGTTTTTTTTAAAGCTTCGGTATCTTTTAAAACTTCATCACTTTCTAAAATTTGTTTTGATCTCTCAAGATTATCAATTAAATTTAAAGCTTCTTTTGCAAATGAAAATCCACCATAATCAAAAGCATCATCTTTTTCTTTTTCAAACCTTCTTCTTTGATTTTCCATTTCAGCAAAAGTTCTAGTAAGCTTATCTTCTAACTCTTTAATTTTTTCTTCAGGGGTAAACTCATTTACCTCCTCTTTTCTCTCTGCTGCAATTCCTTGTACTTCTTGAATTTTTTCTTCCACTTCAGTCTCTTTAATTTCTTCGTTTTGATTTTCAGAATTAATGTTTTGATCTTTTTCCATGTAGACTTATATGGTATGAGATTTAATAATTGCTAGATGTTAAAGAATAAAATTATAAAATTGTTGATAGGGACTAATAATAAAGGAAAATTGAGAGAAATTAGAGACTTATTGCCTAAAAAACTTGAAATATATTCTCCACAGGACTTTAAAATAAAAAGTCCTCCTGAAAATGGCAAAACATTTAAGGAAAACTCACTAATTAAGGCTAAATTTTTTTCTAAAAAATCAAAGATGACATGTTTATCTGATGACTCGGGCTTAGAAATAGATGTTTTAGGTGGAGATCCTGGAATTTATTCAGCCAGATGGGGAGGTAAAAAGGGTGATTTTAAAAAAGCGATGATTAGAGTTTTTAAAGAACTAGACAAAAAAGACAAAGACTGGCGAAAAAAAAAAAATTAAAGCTAGGTTTATTTGTGCTTTAACTATTTACGGTAAAAATAAAGAAATAATAAATTCTGTTGGTAAGGTCGAGGGTTTTATTTCACCAATTATAAAAGGTGAAAACGGGTTTGGTTATGATCCTATTTTTATACCAATTGGAAATAAAGTTACATTTGGTGAAATGAGTGCATCGCAGAAATATAAAATAGATCATAGATTTAAAGCTTTTAAAAAAATTAAAAAACTTTTTTAAATTTTTCATCTTCAACTTTATAAAAATTTAAAATATGATTTATCTTGTTATTTTTAATTTCAAAAATTCCAACTTTTCCTTTAAATAAAGTTTTTTTAGTAAACATATTTTGATCAATAACAGAATTGTTTTGAAGTATTAAATAATAAACAAGACCTACCAAGTCATAACTTAGAAATGATAATTGATTTGGATATTGATTATATTTTTCAAAATATTCTGCCGAAAATTTATCATAATTTTTTTTGTTTGCAGAGGGAAAATAAAGTGGCTGTGAACTTGTTTCCTTAAGAAGAGACTCATCAAACCATTGATTAAGAGTTATGAAATATTTTTCTTCTGGAGATACATCTGTATATAATAAGGAAGTAGTGACGCTTTTTAAACTTTCATCAAAATCTGATATCACCAGGGAATCGAAACTAACACTTCCAAGCGTATCTTTTTTTTTTAATATTTCAATTAATCTCTCCTTATTACTTTGATCAGATTTTTCCAATCTTACTATTTCATCTTCTAGATTTTGCTTTCTAACTTCATACCGTGTAATTTTTTCAATTTGTTCGGTAAGTTTGGTGGGGTCAGTATCATAAATATAATTTTCTAATATTTTGATCTTAGAATTAGAAATAGCTTCTTTAATTTCATTTTTAAAACTCATATCTGGAGTTAAAAAAATAGTTTTTTCAATTTTATTTAACTTTATAAACTTATTTATTGCATTCAACTGAGACGTTGCATTTATTCCTGCGTTAATAATATTTTTTGAAAAATTATTATTTTTGTTCGTTAAGGCTAAAAAAGTCACTTCATTTAGTTTATCAAGATAAATTAAACTTTCGTTAAATACAGGGCCAATTATTATCTTTACTCCTGAGCTAGCCAGTTCTTTAGCAGCCTCTAAAGTTGTTTCGGAATTTGATTTTGTATCTCTAGGAATAATTTCAATTGATGGGTTGTCTATTTTATTAATAGCAAGTCTTGCAGATTTAATTATAGACTCACCAATTTCAGAGTTTTTACCTGTTAAAGGAACAAGCAGACCTATTTTAATTTTTTCGTTTGCTTTTACAATCCCCATATTCATTGAAAGAGTGAATGTTAAAAGCAATATAATTTTAATAATTTTCTTCATTTTAATGATATTATTATAACGTTTATAATTTAATGATTCTAGATACAGACAGCATAAATAATAAAATTAAATGTGGCCTTTACATAGTTTCTACACCGATTGGAAATTTAAGTGATATCACCTTAAGAGCCCTAGAGGTGCTTAAAAAATCAGATTATATACTTTGTGAAGATACACGCACTTCAAAAAATTTATTAGATCGTTATGAAATTAAGTCTAGGCTTATTTCAAATCATAAATTTAATGAAAAAAAAAATCTATCTAAGATTATTGAAATTTTGAAATCAGATTGTATTGTTTCTCTAATTTCTGATGCAGGAACACCTTCAGTTTCAGATCCAGGTGCAGTATTGATTAATGAGTGTTTAATCAATAAAATTAATATTTATCCAATACCAGGAGCTTCTGCAGTTTCATCAGCTGTATCAATAAGTGGTTTTAGTGAAAAATATTATTTCTATGGATTTTTTCCTGAAAAAAATAACAAACTGAAAGAAGATTTTGAAAAACTGAGAAACACAGAGGGTTGTATTGTTTTTTTTATATCACCAAGAAAATTTAATAGATCGGTTAAAGATATAAAAGAATACTTTCTGGACAGAAAAATTTTAATATGTAGGGAAATGACCAAGTTTTACGAAGAGTTTATTAGGACTGATGTTAATAAACTTGAAGTATTTAAATCTGACCCAAAAGGAGAATTGACAATTGTTATTTCTGAAAAAACAAAGGAAAGAAACTCTTCGATAATTTTAAAAGAATCTGATAAAAAAAATATTCGAAAAATGATTAAAAAACTAAGTATTAAAGATATTACAGATTTAATTAGTCAAAACTCTAATGTGCCAAAAAAAGAAATTTATAATTATTGTTTAAAATTAAAAAATGAAAAATAAAATTATTTTAATAAGCTTAATCTTTTTAATTTTTACAGGATGTGTGGGTATAAGTTCAAAAGGTATATTTGGAACAGGTGTTAGTGTTGCACTTGACCCAAGATCTTTAGGTACTCAAATAGATGATTCTGTTATGCAAAAAAATCTAGCAGCAAGACTAATATTGAGAGATAAAAATTATTTAATATCTTTAAATACAAAGGTTTTAGATGGAAGAATTTTTTTAACTGGTAAAGTAGATGACCCGGAAGAAAAACTTCAAATTACTAAGTTAGCATGGGAAACTAAAGGAGTTAGATCGGTTAAAAATGATATTAAATTAAAAGAAGATTTTAACTTTCAACGATCAGCAAAAGATTTATTAATAACTTCTCAATTACGTGCGGCTTTAATTCTTAACAAAAAAATTAATTCAACGAATTACCAAATAGATACTTATAAGAAAAAAATATTTATTTATGGAATTTCTTTGACAGCAGAAGAAAAAAAAATAGTGATAAGTGAGGCAAAAGAGATACTTGATGTTGAGGATGTTATAGCAAGTATAGTCTTGGCTGAAGATTTAAGAATTCAAAAGAATTAATTTTTTTTATAATCAATTACATCTGCGGAGTAAGCGGCAACAGAAGCTAAATTTATAATCTCAGAGGTAGAAGATCTTAAAGGGGCTATTTCAATAGGTTGACCTAAGCCGATTAGAAGTGGGCCAATAACTTTTGTATCACCCAAGCTTTTCATCATTTTATATGAAATAGCAGCACTATGTTGCCCGGGCATTATTAAAATATTTGCATTTCCAACAATACTTGAAAAAGGATATAGTTCTTTGTATTCTTCATTTAATGCAACATCTGGCTGCATGTCCCCATCAAAATCAAAATCTACACTTTTATGCTTTAAAATTTCAACAGCTTTTTTTATATGCTTAGTTCTACTCGTTAGAGGCTGACCAAAAGTAGAGTGAGAAACAAAAGCAACTTTTGGAACAAAACCAAACATTTTAACCACTCTTGCAGATGAAATTGCGATCTCAGCAAGCTCTTCTGAACTTGGGTATTCATTTACGCTTGTGTCCCCAACAAAAATTGTTTTTCCTTTTGCAACAACCATGTTTAATCCAAACATGATTTCACCTGGTCTAGCATCTATAACTTGTGTAACTTTATCAAAAGAGGCTCCAAATCTTCTAGTATTTCCAGTGACAGCACCATCTGCATCACCACAGGAAACCATGCAAGACGCCCATATAACTCTGTCATTTCTAACCAATCTATCACAGTCTCTTTCTAAAAGACCTTGCTCTCTTTGCATTTTTTCAAATAAAAAATTTACGTACTTTTTTCTTTTTTTTTGTGTCTTCAGAATTAACTATTTCGATATCAAAGTTTTCATTGTAACCAATCTCTTGTATTCTTTCTTTAATTTTTTCTTTTTTACCAACTAAAATTGGAACCCCTAACTTTGAATTTTTAAATGCAATTGCAGCTTTAAGGGTATTTTTGTCTTCGCCGTCTGCAAAAACGATTCTTTTTTGATTTTTTTTAATATAAGAATTAATACCCTGCATAATTGTAAGGGATGGGTTAAGTCTTTGTTTTAGTTGCTCTTTATATGTTTCAAAATCATCAATATGTTTCCTTGCAACTCCACTATCCATTGCAGCTTTTGCAACAGCCGCTGGTATTACACTAATTAATCTTGGGTCAAAAGTTGATGGAATTATATAATCTTTTCCATAATGAGGCCTATCACCACCCATCGCAGCTACCACTTCATCAGGAACATCTTCTCTTGTAAGTTTTGCTATTGCATCTGCAGCAGCTACTTTCATTTCTTCATTAATGGTTTTTGCCCTAACATCAAGAGCTCCTCTAAACACATAAGGAAACCCTATTAAATTATTTACTTGATTGGGATAATCTGATCTTCCTGTTGCTATAATTGCATCGTCTCTAACTTCCATTATTTCTTCAGGAGTTATTTCTGGATCTGGATTAGCACAAGCAAAAATTATGGGATTTTTTGCCATTTTTTTAACCATACTTTTTGAAAGAGCACCTTTTGCAGAAAGCCCCAAAAAAACATCAGCACCATTAATTGCTTCATCTAATGTTCTAAATTTTGTTTCATTAGCATGGGAAGATTTCCACTGGTTTAACCCTTTCCTTCCTCGATAGATAACCCCAGATCTATCAACCATAATAATATTTTTTTGAGGAACACCACTATTTTTAAATAAATTAGTACAAGCCATTGCTGACGCACCAGCACCATTTACAACAACTTTAATATCATTTATTGATTTGCCACTAATATTAAGAGCATTAATTAATGCCGCTGTTGTTATTATTGCTGTTCCATGTTGATCATCGTGAAAAACAGGAATGTCTAAAATTTCTTTTAATTTGTCTTCAATAACAAAACAATCTGGAGCAGCTATATCTTCTAAGTTTATTCCCCCAAAGCTGCACGCAAAATTTTTAATACTATTAATAATTTCATCAGGGTCTTGAGAGTCAATTTCTAAGTCTATAGAATCTATGTCAGCAAATCTTTTAAACAAAACTGCTTTACCCTCCATTACAGGTTTAGATGCCAGGGCACCCAAATTACCCATTCCTAAAATAGCTGAGCCATTACTTATAACTGCAACTAAATTTCCTTTAGATGTATAATCATAGGCAGTTTCTGGATCATCAGCAATTGCCTGTACTGGTACAGCAACACCTGGAGAATAAGCTAGTGCCAAATCTCTTTTAGTAGTCATTGGCTTAGAAGAATTGATCTCAATTTTTCCAGGTTTATTCTTGCTGTGGAAATCTAAAGCTTCCTTATCAGTGTAATGGTCTGTTTTAGTTTTTTTCATTTATGTTAATTAGATATACAAATGGGACGAATTTAAGACTAATATGATTTATGAACCTAATTAAGTCAACAGGCACATTTAGTTTTTTTACAATAATAAGCAGATTATTGGGTTACCTAAGAGATATATTGATAGCTGTTTTTCTGGGTGCAGGCCCATTAGCAGATACCTTTTTCGTGGCATTCAGGATACCAAACACATTTAGACGATTATTTTCAGAAGGAACATTTAATGCAGCTTTTGTGCCTAGTTATTCATCAGTATTAAATAATAAAAGAAAATCACAAAAATTTGCAAATAATATTTTTACATTATTGACAATAGCGTTGTTTTTTTTAGTCCTTGTTATTGAGATAATGATGCCAATATTTGTCTTTTTGATAGCACCAGGTTTTGATGGTGATTATCAAAAAATGGAATTAGCTATAACTTTGACAAGAATTACTTTCCCTTTTTTAATATTTATTAGTTTGGCATCTTTTTTTTCTGCTATTTTAAATTCGCATAATAAATTTGCCATAGCTTCGGCCGCACCTATAATTTTGAATATTCTTTTAATTGGAGTATTAATCTTTGGAAAAATTTTAAATGATCAATTAGTATATTATCTGTCTTATGCCGTAACAATCTCAGGGATCTTACAGTTTATTTTCTTGTATTTTTTTGTAAAGAAATACTTTACTCCTAAAATTAATTTGTCATTTAAAATTGATAACAAAATTAAACTTTTTTTTAAAAAATTACTTCCTAGTATTTTTTCTTCTGGCGTTACTCAGATAAATATTTTAGTAGGGACAATCATTGCATCTTTTCAAGCTAGCGCAGTATCTTATCTTTATTACGCAGATAGAATTTATCAAATAAATCTTGCTATTGCAGGAATTGCAATAGGAACAGTAATACTTCCTCAACTTTCCAAACATGTTCAGAGTAATAAAAAAGAAAAAATAAACTTGATTCAAAATAAAGCACTAGAGTTAAGTTTGTTTTTAAGCATTCCAGCATCACTAGCATTACTTATTGCGTCTGAAGAAATTATATCTTCTTTATTTGGGTATGGTTCTTTCAATGAATTAAGCGTTATAAATTCTGCAAAAGCTTTATTCTACTTTGCAATTGGATTACCAGCATTTTCTCTTATTAAAGTTTTTTCAGCTTTTTTTTTCGCACGACATAATACAAAGGTTCCTTTTTATATTTCTTTAACTTCTGTTTTGTTGAATGTGTTTATTAGTGTAGTTTTTTTTAAGGAAATTGGGTTCATAATTATACCAATAGCAACCACTATATCATCCTGGTGTAACGCCATTTTATTATTCATTTTTTTAAAAACAAAAAATTTATTCAGTTTTAATTTAGTATTTTTAAATAGCTTTATTAAGATTTTATTAGCTTCAGTGTTAATGGGAATATTCTTTAATTATGTAATTCATTTTTTTAATGACAAGTTGCTTTATGAAGCAAGCTTTAAAGCTATTTATTTAATTGGTGCAGTTGTATTAGGATTAATATTTTATATTGTGATTGCAATTTTAATCAAGGCTTTTAAAAGAAGCGATATTAATTTAAACTACTAGTCATGGGTAAAAAAATTTTTTCAGGAGTCCAACCAACAGGAAACCTTCATCTAGGAAACTATCTTGGTGCAATCAAAAACTTCGTAGAACTCCAAAATGAAAAAGAAAATGAATGCATTTTTTGTGTTGTTGATCTGCATGC
The DNA here is from genome assembly GCF_047722545.1 of Candidatus Pelagibacter sp. Uisw_121. Taxonomy (GTDB): domain Bacteria; phylum Pseudomonadota; class Alphaproteobacteria; order Pelagibacterales; family Pelagibacteraceae; genus Pelagibacter. The sequence goes on from NZ_CP159816.1 coordinate 1,323,974, forward strand.
AATAACAGTTAAGCAAGACCCAAAAGAATTAAAAAAAAAATATCAGAGAAACTGTGGCTACATTTATTGCATGTGGAATTGATCCGGCACAAAGCACAATCTTTAATCAATCGATGGTTTCAGCACACTCAGAAGCTGCGTGGATTTTAAGTTGTGTTTCAAGAATGGGTTGGCTTAATAGGATGACACAATTTAAAGAAAAAGCTGGAAAAGATAAAGAAAAAGCTAGTATTGGTCTTTATTCATACCCAGTCTTGATGGCTGCAGATATTTTGCTTTATGATTCAACTCATGTTCCAGTTGGAAATGATCAAAAACAACATCTAGAACTTTGTAGAGACATTGCTCAAAAATTTAATAACGATTTTGAAGTAACAGATTTTTTGAAAGTACCAGAGCCATTAATTCAAAAACAATTTTCTAGAATAATGAGCCTTAAAGATGGAATAAAAAAAATGAGCAAGTCAGATCCATCAGATTTAAGTAGAATTAACCTTACAGACAATAAAGATGAAATGATAAATAAAATAAAAAAAGCTAAAACAGATCCATTACCTTTGCCAGAAACAATTAATAATCTAGCAGAAAGACCAGAAGCAGAAAATTTATTGGGAATTTATTCTAGTTTAAAAAACCAAAATTTAGAAAAATCTATAACTGAATTCAATGGAAAAAACTTTTCAGAATTTAAAGAAAAATTATCAGAAGTTTTAATTGAAAGAATTGGACCAATTTCAAAAGAAATTAAAAAGTTATTAGAGGATCAAAAGTTCTTAGATTCAGTTTTATTAGAAGGATCTAATAAAGCAGATAAAATTGCCTCAAAAAAGATGAAAGAAATGAAAGAATTAGTGGGTTTTTAATTAAATATATTTATTAATTGGTTTAAATTTAGACATTTACCTCTATATATAAATATATGTTTGTTCAGACGGAAGTAACACCAAACCCTAATTCACTTAAGTTTTTGCCTGGAAAGGCAGTTTCCAATAATGGGTCATTTGAAGTAACAAAAAAAGAAGAAACCGATAATGAACTGGTAAGAAATATTTTATCAATTAATGGAGTAACAGGCGTATTTTTAGGAAACGATTTTATATCTATAAATAAAATTGAAGAAGTAAATTGGGAAGATATTAAACATATAGCTATTTCGCTGATTAATGATTTTTATTCTACAGGAAAAGATTTTGTAATTGCTGATGAGTTGCTTGGAGAAAAAAAAGAAGAATATACTGAAATTGAAAAACAAATTATAAGTATTTTAGAGTCAAAGATTAGACCTGCTGTTGCAAAAGATGGGGGTGATATTAAGTTTAAAGAATTTAAAGATGGAATTGTTAAAGTAGAATTACAAGGGAGCTGTTCTGGATGCCCAAGCTCAACAATGACACTTAAACAAGGTGTACAAAATCTTTTGTGCCACTATCTACCTGAGGTAAAAGAAGTAGTAGCAATATAAATATGAAAAAAAATAAGTTTTCTATTTTAGAAATAAAAAAATATCTAAAAAAAAAAGGATTTAGCGTAAGTAAGCAAAAAATTAAAAATGAAGTTATTGGTCTTGATGTTTTGTCAAAAACATTTTTAGCTAGTCTGATAATAATTTCAATTTTTTTTATTACTCCATTAACAATCGATCTTACAGAAGAAAAAAAGATATTATCTAAAAATTATGAAGATATTTCTAAACAAAATCAAAAAAAAATATTAAAGAACCAAGACCTAAAATTAGACGATGGTTTAGATGAAAAATTTTTATTTGAAGATGTACTCACATTTGATGAGCAACCCAAGGATAGTGTGAGATTGAGCGCGGCTACAATTGAAGAGTTATTTAAATCAACAGATTATAATTTAGAAGATATAAGAAAAAATAAATTAGTTAAACCAATCTCACTAACCATATTGCCATCTGAGATAACAAAAATAGAAAACACTAAAAAAAGAAAAGATTTCTTTATACAAATTATCTTACCATTAATCTTAGCAGAAAATAATAATATTAAATCAGACCGAAATAAGCTTTTTAGTGTTTTAAAGAAAAGTAAAAACACAAAAGCAGAACAGGGCTGGCTAAATTCAAAATTTAAACAATATGGGGTAGTAAACAAAGATTTATCTACTTTAAAAATTAGAATGGATGAGGTGCCGGTTTCCATGGCAATTGCTCAAGCAGCAAAAGAAACTGGCTGGGGAACATCAAGATTTGCGCAAGAAGGGAACGCGTTATTTGGTCAATGGACTTGGTCTGGTGAGGGAATAAAGCCATCCGGAGCCGATGATGATAGTACACATAAAGTTATGAAATTTAATGTATTACAAGCCTCTGTAAAAGCGTATCAGAGAAATTTAAATACACATTCGAGCTATAAAAATTTTAGAGGCGCTAGAGCCGAGTTGAGAGGTAATGGTAAGAAATTAGATAGCATGATTTTATCGAAGTATCTTGATAAATATGCAGAAACTGGAAAACAATATGTTAAAATTTTACAACAAATAATTGAACAAAATAATCTAATTGATTTTGATGATGCTAAATTAATGCCTTTAAGTATTGAGCTTAACAGTTTAATTTAATTCTGTTTTATTGAAAACTGCACACCAAACCATCTCCATTTTCCATTATCATTAAGTGAACAATTAACCCTACCTCTTCTGAATGTAAATTTTTCTCTAAAGTTTAATTTCATTACATTTTTATTAAAAGTAATATTTGACTTATCCCATCCATTTCCCTCGTCAGAAAAACAATTAATATTTTCTATATTTTTTTGATTTTCAAAAAATTCAACAGATAGCTTTGGTGGATTGTTATTTGTAATATATTTATCTTCAGGGTTTAAAGACTTGTATTGAAGGGGACTAAGATTAACTAAAAATTTAAATCTTTCTAGGTCACCATATTTTTCATTAATTGGAAATCTAGGTAATTCATGAGGATCTTTGTTAACATCCATAACACCAGAATGTTGACCAAAAGCAAAAGTAAAATTTTTGGAAATAAAATCCTTTATAGTTTTGCTATATTCACCAAATGGGTATGAAAAAAAAATTGGATTATAACCTAAATGCTGATTAAAAATTTTAATTGAAGTATTGATATCAGACAAAAAATTTTTTGTTTCTAGGCCAATTAAATAACCATGTGAATGTGAATGATTCCCAATATACACAAATGGCTCTTTCTCTATTTCTTGAATTTGTTCCCAGCTCATATAGCCAGTTTTACCTACAGCTTCAGTTGAAACAAATAAAATAAAAGGAATTTTCTCACTCTTTAAATATGGCCATGCAACTTTATAAAAAGATAAAAATGCATCGTCTATAGTAATAAGTATTTCTTTTTTATTTTTTGTAATACCAAATCTTTTTGATAAATATTTTGGATCATAAAACTTATAATTTAAGTTATCTATTATGGACATTTGTTTTTTGAAAATATCCATTCGTATATTTGTTGTAGGATACTTATTTTCATCAAATCGGTGGTACATTAAAGAAAGAATGCCGCTATCTTCAGAATAATATTTGATATTATTTTCTTCTGCATTACAAATGATGGCAAATAACATTATTATAATGAAAAATTTAATAGTAGATGCCACAAGAGATAAAATTTTTTTAACACTCATAGTTGATGAAAATATTTATACTTGTAGTCATGAAAATAGTAAAATTAATTTTGAAAAATTAATGATCTTAATTAATGATTTTTTAAAGGTAAATTCTTCTTCTTTAGATCAAATTGATGTTATTTATGTTAATAGAGGTCCAGGTAGTTTTGCAGGAATTAGAAACTCGTTAGCGACAATTAAAGCTTTATTTCTAACTAAAAAAATCAATTACTATTGCTTTAGTTTTGAGGATTTTAAGGGATTTGATTTAGTTCAGTATGAAGATGTCCCTAGTTTATGTGAAAAATTTAAAATTAAAAAGAATTTGATTAATCCTATTTATTTAGGTTAAAATTAAAAATGTCAGAAAATATTGAACAAAAATGCTTAGCCAAAGGGGTCAAACTTACAGATCAAAGAAAAATTATTGCAAAAGTAATGTCAGGGTCGAACGATCATCCAGATGTAGATGAACTTTATAATAGAGTTTCAAAGATTGATCCAAAAATAAGTATTGCCACAGTATATAGAACAGTAAAGCTTTTTGAGGAATCTGGAATTTTAGCAAAACATGATTTTAAAGGGGGTAAAGCTAGATACGAAGAATTAAATGAGGGACATCATGATCATTTAATAGATGTTAAATCTGGGGAAATTATAGAATTTGTTGATGAAGAGATAGAAAAGTTGCAAGAGAAAATTGCAGACAAGTATGGATATCGATTAGTCGATCATAAATTAGAATTATATGGGGTTAAAAAAAAATCTTAGCATAATGTTAAAAAAAATTTTTATTAAAACATTTGGCTGTCAAATGAATGAATATGACTCAAACCGTATATTTGATACAGTAAAAAAAATTGGTTTTGAAAAAACTGATAAATATGAGGATGCAAATTGTTATCTTCTAAACACCTGTCATATTCGTGATAAAGCAAAAGAAAAGGTTTACCACGAAATAGGAAGAGTTAAAAAAATTTTTAGAGAGAAAAAAAAACCAATCGTAATTGTTGCAGGATGTGTTGCCCAAGCTGAAAATCAAGAAATGTTAAAAAGAGAACCTTATATTGATATTGTAATTGGTCCGCAGTCATATCACAAAATAAATGAGACAATATTAAACCATTCAAAAAATAAAAAAAAAGAGGAAGAAACAGAATTTGATACAATCTCTAAATTTAATTATTTAAGTAAGATTAAAAATAAAGACAGTAAAGTTTCTTCATTTTTAACGATTTAAGAGGGTTGTGATAAATTCTGTCATTTTTGTGTAGTGCCCTATACACGTGGACCCGAATATTCCAGACCTTTTGATCAAATCATAAATGAAGCAAAGGAATTAATTCAAAGTGGTGCAAAAGAAATTATTTTATTAGGGCAAAATGTGAATGCATATAGCTATAAAGATAAAAATAAAAAATTTAGATTATCTGATTTATTATTAGAGCTAGAAAGCCTTAGTGAGCTTGAGAGAATCAGGTACACTACGTCTCATCCTAAAGACATGACTGACGATTTGATAAATGTTTATAAAAAATCAACCAAACTAATGCCTTTAGTCCATCTACCAGTACAGAGTGGATCAAACAAAATTTTAAAACAAATGAATAGAAAACACACTATTGAAGAATATTTAATAATTTATGAAAAATTAAAAAAAATTAATCCCAATATAGAGTTCTCAAGTGATTTTATTATTGGATACCCAGAAGAAAATGATGATGATTTTAAATATACGATGAAATTAATTGAAAAAGTAGGGTTTATTAATTCATATTCTTTTATTTTTAGTCCAAGACCAGGCACTGTAGCTGCTGATTTAGAATTAGTAGATAAAAAAAAAATCTAAGGAAAGATTAGAAATAATCCAAAAAAAATTGTTTGAAAATCAGATAAATAAAAACAAATCTCTAGAAGGTAAGACGCTTAATGTTTTGGTTGAAAATAAAATGAAAGATGGAATTAAATTATTTGGTAGAACTGAGTTTATGACATCAGTAATTTTTGATGGCAACACAGACTGCATAGGGAAAGTTATGCAAATAGAAATAACAAATAGTAATCAAAACAGCTTATTTGGCATATTAAATGAAAACTACAAAAAGAAGGTAGCCTAAAAATTGAATAAAGTAGCACCAAAAAAAATTAGTTCTATTTTAAAATTTGTCTATTCTGATAACAATTCTTTGAGCGTTATATTTCAAGACAATGATTTATTAATGGGCGTTGTTGGTGAATTTAATGAAAATTTAAAAGAACTAGAAAAAATTACTGATACTAACCTATATTCTAGGGGTAATTCTATTTTGATAAAATCTACACCAAAAAAAAATGAAATTACAAAAAATGCTATTCAATTTTTAGCCAACCAGTTTGTAAATAATGGAAGTATAGAAAAAAAAGATATACTTTCTTCAGTAGATGAATTTATGATTAAAGAAAAAGTAGAAAATCAAAATGTTTTAGACATAATTAAAACTCCTAAAAAATCAGTTATTCCTAGATCTGAAAGACAAAAAGAATATGTCAGAGCCTTAAGACAAAGTGATATTGTTATATCAGCAGGTCCCGCAGGAACGGGCAAAACATTTTTGGCTGTTGCAGTTGGACTGACATTGTTACTTGATAAAAAGATTGAAAGAATTATTTTATCAAGACCTGCAGTTGAAGCTGGTGAAAGATTAGGTTTTTTACCTGGAGACATGAAGGAAAAAGTAGATCCCTATCTAAGACCTTTATATGACTCTCTATATGATCTTTTTGATTTTGATAAAATTCAAAGAATGATTGAAGTTGGTGATATTGAAATAGCACCACTAGCATTTATGAGGGGCAGGACTTTAAAAAATTCTTTTGCGATTTTAGATGAAGCACAAAATGCAACAGATACACAGATTAAAATGTTTCTAACGCGTATTGGAGAGAATTCAAAGATTGTTATAAATGGTGATCCATCCCAAATCGATTTGCCCCATAAGAACATGTCTGGATTGAATAGATCTAAAAAATTATTAGGTCATTTAGATGAAGTCTCAGTGATAGATTTTGATCACTCCGATGTAGTTAGGCACCCCCTAGTCTCTAAGATTGTAAAGGCATACTCAGATCAAGAAAATGATTAAAATTGATGTGGTTTCAGAGTGCACTCTCTGGAACAAAAAAATTAGGAAAAATAGCACTTTTTTTAATTCCATTATAAAATTTTTTCCAAAAAAATATAAATTTATAGGTAACAAAATAAATCTAACAATTTTACTTTCAAATAATAAGAATATTAAAAAGCTAAATAAAGATTTTAGAAATAAAAATAAACCTACAGATGTATTATCATTTCCATTTGAGAAAAAATTTAACCCAAAAAAATCAAATTATCTTGGTGATGTAGTAATTAGCTATGAGTTTATGAATAAACCAAAAAATCAAAAGATTTTAGAGTTTAAGCAAAAAGTTGTTAAAATTTTTATTCATGGTTTTCTTCATTTATTAGGACACGACCACACAAAACTAAAAGACTTTAAAAAAATGAGTAAAGAAGAAGATAAAATTTATAAATTTATTAAAACAAAAGTAGCTTAACTTGTTTAAAAAAAAATTTTTAAACATATTATATATATTTTTTTTAGGTGCTATTAGCTCTTATAGCTTGCCACCTTATAATTATTTTATAATTAATTTTTTTACTTTTTCATTATTCTTTATTTTTCTTTTTACAGAAAAAAAAAAAAACTCAAATAATAAATCTTTCTTTAAATATGGATGGTTTTTTGGTTTTGGTTATTTTTTATGTAGTTTATATTGGATTGCAATTTCATTAACTTTTGATGAAAGTTTCAAATTTTTAATACCAATAGCTATTGTTTTATTTCCTGCTTTTCTGGCAATATTTTATGGATTAATAACTTATTTGTTTTCTGTTTTTTATTCTAAAAATGTTGTTAGTACATTTTTTATTTTTTCAATTTTATATGGATCTATTGAATTTATTAGAGGGTCCATTCTTACTGGTTTTCCATGGAATTTAATTGCTTTTAGTTTTTCAGAAAGTATTTATTTTATTCAAATTCTTTCGGTAATTGGAACTTATTCTTTTAATTTAATCTGCATATCTCTGTTTACTTTGCCAGCTATATTTATCTTAAGAAAAACCAGAAAAGAAATTATTGTCTGTTTTTTCTTTATAATAGTTTCTGTAAGCTTTTTAGTTTTTGGGAATTTAAAATTTAATCAATTTAATACTATGACTAATATTAAAAATAATTTTACAATAAGAGCTGTATCACCCAATATTAGTTTAGATCGATTTTATTCAAGACAGGACGAATTAAAGATTATCCAAGAATTAATTACCTTGAGCAGTCCAAAAAAAAAAGAACCAACGATTTTTTTATGGCCTGAAGGAATTATTCCGGACAGTTATTTAAGAGATATGGATATCTATAAGGAATTGTTTTCAAATAGTTTTGGGAACGCTGATCTAATTATCATGGGTTTAAATAGCGTAAAGACTAAAAATAGTGAAAATTTATTTTTTAATTCATTGGCAGTTTTTAATAATAAATTGGATTTAATTCATAGTTACAATAAGATTAATTTAGTTCCATTTGGAGAGTTCACTCCATTTGAAACAGTTCTTGGTTTAATAGGACTTAAAACAGTAACCAACGAATACCAATCTTTTTCAAAAGGTAACAACTTAAAAGCACTCTCAATAAAAAATGATAAGATAGAACTAAAATTACTTCCCTTAATTTGCTATGAAATTATTTATTCTAATAGATTATTTAAAGACAAAAACTTTGATTATATAATCAACATTTCTGAAGATGGGTGGTTTGGTAATTCTATTGGTCCCAAACAACATTTTTCACATAGTATCTTTAGATCAATTGAAAGTGGAAAGTATATAATTAGATCAGCAAATAATGGAATATCTGCCATTATTAATCCAATTGGTATTATAGAAAAAAAAGTTGAATTTGGCTCTACTGGTTATGTTGATTTTAAAGAGAGCAAAGTCATTAAATCTACGCCTTATATGAATTATGGGGATAAGATATTTTTTATACTTATTTTATTATATATTTTTTTAATTTTTTCATTTAAGAAAATTGAAGATGAGTAACTTAAAAAAATTTTTATTTACAAGTGAGTCTGTTTCAGAGGGACATCCAGACAAAGTGTCAGATCGTATTTCTGACATGGTTGTGGATAGCTATCTTTCAGGTGATCCTTTTTCAAGAGTAGCATGTGAAACTTTAACCACTACAAACAAAGTTGTTTTGGCTGGAGAAGTAAGAGGACCGAGCATCAAAGAGGAAGATCTTATTCAAAAAGTAAGAGAATGCATCAAGGATATAGGGTACGATCAAGATGGTTTTACTTGGAGAGAAGCTACAAAAATAGAAAGCCACCTTCACGCACAATCTGCAGATATAGCAATGGGTGTGGACTCATCAAGTAATAAAGATGAAGGAGCTGGTGACCAAGGAATAATGTTTGGTTATGCCTGTAATGAAACTGAAGAATTAATGCCTGCACCAATTCATTATTCTCATGAGATTTTGAGATTAATGGCAGAAGATAGAAAATCTGGAAAATTAAAAAATATTGAGCCAGATTCGAAAAGTCAAGTTACGTTTGAATATGTTGATGGAAAACCAACCAAAGTAAAATCAGTTGTTATATCTTCACAACACTCAGCAGATGTAGATCAGGCTAAAGTTAGAGAATTATTAAAACCTTATTTATTAAAATCAATTCCAGAAAAGTTTTTGAAAGATTTTAATGAAGATGAATTATATATAAACCCAACTGGAAATTTTGTGATTGGTGGTCCGGATGGGGATTGTGGCTTAACAGGTAGAAAAATTATTGTAGATACTTATGGTGGAGCAGCACCTCATGGTGGGGGAGCTTTCTCTGGTAAAGATCCAACCAAAGTGGACAGATCAGCTGCTTATGCAGCAAGATATATTGCTAAAAATATTGTTGCATCTAACATTGCTGAAAGATGTTTAATTCAACTAGCATACGCAATTGGAGTTTCTAAACCTTTATCAATTTATGTAGATTTATTTGATAATGATTTAGAAAAAAATAAATTTGTAACAGAAAAGATCTCAGAAAATTTTGATTTAAGCCCGAGAGGCATAAGAGAAATGCTAGACTTAAATAAACCTATTTATGAAAAAACAGCAGCTTATGGTCACTTTGGGCGAGTGCCTGAAGCTAACGGTTCATTTTCATGGGAAAAAACTGAAAAAAAAGACGTTTTTTCTAAATAGTTGCTATTGAATTAAAAAAAAATCTTTATATATTGCCCTTACATTATTGAAATTGCAGAATGGGCCTTAGCCCATTTTTTTTTGGAGCTAATAAAATTATGTTAAATAGAAGATCAGATAAATTAGAACTATTAAGAATTGCTGAAGCAGTTGCTTTAGAAAAGTCTATAGATAAAGAATTAATTATTGACTCCATGGAAACTGGAATTGCAAAAGCTGCCAAATCAAAATTTGGACAGGACAATGAAATTAAAGTTTTAATAGACAGAGAAAGTGGTGATATTGGAATTTTCAGAAAATTAATAGTTGTAGAAAAACCAGAAAATACAAATACAGAAATTAATCTTCAAGATGCAATCATTTTAAATGAAGTAAACAAAGATAAAAAAATTGGTGACGAAATTTTACAACCGCTTCCCTCTTTTGATTTCGGAAGAATAGCTGCGCAAACAGCAAAACAAGTTATTAGTTTTAATGTAAGAGAAGCAGAGCGTGAAAGACAATACAATGATTTCATAGATAAAAAAGACACAATTCTAAGTGGAATTGTTAAACGTCTAGAGTTTGGAAATGTGATAGTCGATTTAGGTAGAACTGAAGCAATTATTCAAAAAAATGAAATGATCCCTAGAGAAAATATTAAAGCTGGTGATAGAGTTAAAGCTTATTGTTATGATGTTAAAAGAGAAGCTAGAGGACAACAAATCTTTTTATCAAGAGCACATCCGAAATTTATGGAAAAATTATTTGTTCAAGAAGTTCCTGAAATTTATGATGGTTTAATTGAAATCAAATCATCAGCAAGAGATCCTGGAAGTAGAGCAAAAATCTGTGTTAAAGCAGTTGATACTTCATTAGATCCAGTAGGAGCTTGTGTTGGAATGAGAGGATCAAGAGTTCAAGCAGTAGTTAATGAATTACAAGGAGAAAAAATTGATATTGTTAACTGGTCTGAAGATCCAGCAATAGTAGTTTCAAATGCATTGTCACCGGCTGAAGTTCAAAGAGTAAACGTTGATAGTGTTGCAAAAAAATTAGATGTAATTTTAACTGAAGAAAATTTAAGTAAAGCAATTGGTCGTAGAGGTCAAAATGTTAGGTTGGCTACTAAATTATTAAATTATGAAATTAATATAATGACTGATGCAGAAGATTCAGAAAGAAGACAATCTGAGTTTAAAGAAAAAACTGAAAACTTTGTTAAAAATTTAGAGTTGGACGAAACATTGGGACAATTACTTGTTGCAGAAGGTTTTTCTTCAATCTCAGACATTAAAGATAGTTCACCAGAAAGTTTAATGAAAATTGAGGGTATAGAGGAAGATACTGCTAAGGCTTTGATTGAAAGAGCAAAAGAATTTTACCAAAAAGATCAAGAAGACATCACTCAAAGAATTAAAGATTTGGGGCTTCAAGATGATCTTATAAATCACAAAGGACTAACCCCAGGAATGCTAGTTACTTTAGGAGAACAAAAGATTTTAAAATTAGAAGATTTTGCAGACCTTGCCTCCGATGAATTAACTGGTGGTTATGATGTTGTGAAAGGTGAAAGAATTAAGATCCAAGGATACCTTGAAGATTTTGCTTTATCAAAAACAGAAGCGGATGAATTAATTATGTCTGCAAGAAACATAATTTACAAAGATTGAGTAATGAAATATGGAAAACAAAAAAACAAAATTAACACTTTCTGGTATAGCCAAGAAATCGATAGAGAATATAGAGTTAGCAAAAACTCAAAGTAAAAATTCCGTTGTAATTGAAAAAAAACCTAGCAAATTTGCCCCTAGAGGTAACTTTACTAGACCTGCTAGTGTTAGGTCAAAACCAGCATTAACAACTACAAGTAGCTTTCCTCCCAGAACTACATCAACACCCAAACCGTCTTCTCCAATAACTAATGATTATGAAAAACGTAAGTTAGCTGAGCAAAGGGCAACTAGAAGACTCAAAGGGGACACAGGTAAACCTGAAACTAAAAAAAGAGAATTAAAATTAACAGTATCAAGAGCATTAAGTGATGAGATTGAAGCAAGATCAAGAAGTATGGCTTCGCTTAAAAGAGCAAAATTAAAAGAAAATAGGGAACTTACTAAAGAAGAAATTCAAGAAAGCTTAAAGCCAGTAAAAAGAGATGTGAATATTCCTGAAGCAATAACAGTAAGAGAGTTATCCAATAGAATGGCCGAGCAATCAAATAATGTAATCAAACATCTATTTGGAATGGGAGTTACTGTTACTATCAATCAAACATTAGCAGCAGATACTGCTGAATATTTGGTAAAAGAATTTGGTCATAATCCAATTAGAGAAGCAAAAGCAGAAGAAATCATTCAAAAAATAAAAGAGTCTAGATCTGAAAATTTAAAGAATAGACCACCTATCGTAACTGTGATGGGTCATGTGGATCATGGAAAGACTTCGGTATTAGATGTTTTAAGAAGTGCAAATGTTGTTTCTGGTGAATTTGGTGGAATAACACAACATATTGGTGCTTATCAAATACAGCACGAATCTAATAAACTAACTTTTATTGACACACCAGGTCATGCTGCATTTACAGAAATGAGAGCAAGAGGATCAAAATTGACAGACGTTGTGGTATTAGTAGTTGCTGCAGATGATGGTGTTAAACCTCAAACAATTGAATCTATAAAACATGCTAAAGCTGCGAACGTTCCAATAGTTGTAGCAATTAACAAGTGTGATTTACCAGAGGCAGACCCACAAAAAATAAAGAACCAGCTTTTAGAATATGAACTTATTGCAGAAGATCTATCGGGAGATACTTTGATGGTTGAAATTTCTGCAAAAAATAAAAAGAATTTAGATAAGTTGGTAGAGTCGATTATTCTTCAAGTAGAAATTTTAGACTTAAAAACTGACTTTGAGTCTAAAGCAACAGGAATTGTTTTAGAATCTAAAATTGATATTGGTAGAGGAGCGGTTGCAACAGTTGTGGTTACATCTGGAACAATTAAAAAAGGTGATTTTTTTGTTAGTGGATTAAAATGGGGAAAAGTAAGAGCTTTAATTAATGATAAAGGAGAAAACGTTAATGAAGCACCACCATCAATGCCAGTTGAAATTCTCGGAATTAATGGGGCAGCTAAATCAGGAGATGATTTCATTGTCTTAGACTCAGAAAAAGAAGCCAAAACATTAAGTGAGACTAGAGCAGAGGAAACTAAAACTGGTGGAAGCCCTTTAACTTTTGCAACTCAAGATTCAGCTTTTGCTGACAAGTCAGCTGCAGAATTAAATATTATCATAAAATCAGACGTTCATGGATCTGCAGAGGCAATCAAAAGTGCTATCAATCAAATTACCCATGATGAAGTAAAACTTAAAATAATTTTATCTGATATTGGAATGGTAACTGAAACAGATGTAACTTTAGCAAAAGCATCTAATGCTGCATTAATTGCATTCAATGTTAAACCAAGTAAGGAAGCAAAAAAATTAGCAGAAAATGAAAAAATTGTAATATCTTCTTATAATATTATTTATGAAGTTTTAGATTATATTAAATTAAGAATGTCAGGACTTCTTGCTCCAGATGTTCAGGAAAAAATTATTGGTACAGCTCAAATTCTAGAAATTTTCAAAGTTTCAGGTACAGGAAAAGTTGCAGGCTCAAAAGTAACCGAAGGTGAAATAACTAGTGGCGCAACTGCTAGAGTAGTAAGAGATGGAGCAATTATTTATACTGGTAAGATAAGTACTATTTTTAGAGAAAAAGATCAGGCAAAACAGGTTAGTAATGGTCAAGAATGTGGAATAACGCTTAAAGACTTTATCGATTTCCAGAAAAACGATACAATAGAGGCGTATAGTACGACTTCAACTGAAAGAACAGTATAATGGCTGATAGAATAGGAAAACCAGTATCACAGAGACAATTGCGTGTTGGAGAGATGATTAGGCAATCTTTAGGCATGATTTTTGCCAGAAATGAAGCTAAGGTCCCGAATTTAGAAACTAACACTATAACGGTTACCGAGGTAAAAATGAGTCAAGACCTTAAAATTGCAAAAGCTTATGTATTACCACTAGGTGGTAAAGATACGGAGTTAGTTATTAAAAAATTAAAAGAATATTCTTTCTTAATTAGAAAAGCTTTATCTAAAAAAATAATTATGAAATATTTACCAAAAATACTTTTTGCTAAAGACGACTCTTTTGAGTACGCAGAAAAAATAGAAAACTTAATAAAACAAACAAACAAATAAATAAATAGGAAAATAAATAGTATGACGAAAAAAGCAGAAGAATTAAAAATGCACGAGAAGGACACTGGTTCTTCAGAGGTACAAATTGCATTATTAACAGGAAAAATTGAAACTCTTTCAGCACACATTAAACAATTCAAAAAAGACAAACACTCTTCGGTTGGATTATTAAGAGCAGTAAATAGAAGAAAAAAATTGTTAGAATATTTAAAGAAAAATAAATTCGATTCTTACAAAAATGTATTAACACAATTAAATTTAAGAAAATAGACAGAAGGAAACGGAAAATAGATGTTCAAAGTATATAAGAAGGAAATTGAAGTAGCAGGTAAGAAGATAAGTTTAGAAACAGGTAAAGTAGCAAGACAAGCAGACGGAGCAATCATTGCTTCATGTGGTGAAACAGTTATTTTAGCAACAGTAGTAGGAGCAAAAAAAGTAAATCCAGATATGGATTATTTTCCTCTATCTGTAAATTACCAAGAAAAATATTATGCAGGTGGTAAAATTCCCGGTGGATATTTTAAAAGAGAAGCAAGACCAACTGAAAGTGAACAATTGATCTCAAGATTAATTGATAGACCCATAAGACCTTTGTTTCCAAGTGAATTCAAAAATGAAGTTCAGTTGTTACCAACGGTAATTTCATATGATAAAGACAATCAACCAGATATTTTAGCAATTACAGCGTCTTCAGCAGCGCTAGCTATTTCAGGAATGCCTTTTATGGGACCTGTGGGTGCTTCAAGAGTTGGTTTAGTTGATGGAAAATACATATTAAACCCATCAAAAGCAGAATTAGAAAGCTCTACTTTAGATTTAGTTGTAGCTGGTACTAAAGATGCTGTGCTTATGGTTGAGTCTGAGACTAAAGGTTTAACAGAAGAAGTAATGTTAGATGCAGTTAAGTTTGGTCACGAAGGTTTTGTTCCAGTAATCGAAATGATTGAGGAACTTGCAAAAGAATGCAGAAAGCCAGAATGGACTGTTGAGAAAAAAGATTTATCAGAAGTTAAGAAAAAACTTGAAGAAAACTTTACAGCAGATTTAACCAAAGCTTTTGCAACAATAGACAAACAAGATAGATCAAATCAAATTTCAGAAATTTCTGATAAAGCAAAACAGCTTTTTGCAGAAGATGAAAATTACTCTGATTTTAATGTTAATGATGAATTAAAAAATCTTGAAAAGAAAATTGTTAGAACTGATATTCTTAAAAACAAAAAAAGAATAGATGGCAGAGGTTTGGCTGATGTAAGAGCTATTGAGTGTGAAGTTGGTGTTTTACCAAGAACTCACGGATCAGCTTTATTTACTAGAGGAGAAACACAAGCGATTGTTGTTACTACTTTAGGTACATTTGATGATGAACAAAGATTGGAAAGTCTAGATGGACAACATAGAGAAAGATTTATGCTTCATTATAACTTCCCTCCTTTCTCAGTTGGTGAAACTGGAAGAATTGGAACTGGAAGACGTGAAGTTGGCCATGGAAAATTAGCATGGAGAGCAATTAATTCTTCACTACCTTCAAAAGAAGAATTTCCATATACTTTTAGAATAGTGTCTGAGATAACAGAATCTAATGGCTCTTCTTCAATGGCAAGTGTTTGTGGTGCATCTCTTGCGCTTATGGATGCTGGAGTGCCAATTAAAGAACCGGTTGCAGGTATTGCAATGGGATTAATTAAAGAAGGCGATGACTTTAGTGTCTTGTCAGATATTTTAGGTGATGAAGATCATCTTGGAGATATGGACTTTAAAGTTGCTGGAACTAAAGATGGAATTACTTCACTTCAAATGGATATTAAAATTACAGGTATCACATTTGAAATCATGGAGCAGGCTTTAAAACAAGCTAAAGAAGGAAGAGTTCATATCTTAGGTGAAATGAATAAAGTCTTAAGTGAATCAAGAGCTGATGTTGGTGAACACACTCCGAAAATGGAACAAATTACTGTTGATAAAAAAGATATCGCAGCTGTGATTGGAAAAGGTGGAGCGACAATTAGAGAGATTGTTGAAAAGTCGGGTGCAAAAGTTGATGTGAATGATGAAGGTGTGGTAACAGTTTCTGCCCCAGACGAGGAATCTAGAAACATTGCTATGCAGATTATAAAAGACATCACAGCAAAAGCCGAACTAAATAAAATTTACTCAGGTAAAGTAATGAAAATTATGGAGTTTGGTGCATTTGTTAACTTCCTAGGTAAACAAGATGGTCTTGTTCACATTTCAGAACTTGCTGCTAAAAGAGTAGAAAAAGTTACTGACGTTGTCAAAGAAGGCGATGAAGTAAAAGTTAAAGTGATTGGTTTTGATAGAGGTAAAGTTAAACTTTCTATGAAACAAGCTACAAATGAGACGGAAGCTAAAGCTTAATAACTTAAATTAAAATTCTAAACCCCTGGAATGAAAGTTCTGGGGGTTTTTTATGGGGTACAGGGTAACAGAACACCCCTATAAGTTTAACTAAATTTAACTATATTTTAGCTAATATTCTTAGGATCTGGCATTCCAACCTTATTATATCCAGCATCTACGTAGTGAATTTCACCAGTAACGCCAGCTGCAAGGTCACTTAGTAGATATAGTGCTGAATTTCCAACATCATGGATATCTACGTTTCTTTTTAGGAAAGAATGGTCTTCATTCCATTTGTATAAGAATTTTGCATCTCCAATAGCAGAAGCTGCCAGTGTTTTAATAGGTCCAGCACTAATAGCATTTACCCTCATGCCTTTAGCGCCTAGATCTCTTGCAAGGTACTTAACACTTGCTTCTAATGCTGATTTACAAACACCCATTACGTTATAATTTGGAATAGCTTTAGTAGACTCATAAGTTAAAGTTAACATGCTACCACCCTCTTTCATTAACTTAGATGCTTCTTTTGCAACTTCTGTAAATGAAAAACATGAAATTAACATACTTCTTAAAAAATTTTCTCTAGTTGTGTTTAAATATTCACCTGACAATTCTGATTTATCTGAAAATGCAACAGCATGAACTACAAAATCAATTTGTCCCCACTCTGATTTAATATCTTCAAAAAGCTTTATTACTTCTTCTTTATTTTCAACATCACAACTAAATGTAGCTTTTGAATTTAATTTTTCAGCTAAAGGAATAACTCTTTTCTTTAATGCATCACCAAGATAAGTGAATGCAAGTTCTGCTCCAGCTTCTGCAAGTTTTTGTGAAATACCCCAAGCAATAGACCTTTCATTAGCAACGCCCATGATCAATCCTCTTTTACCCTTCATTAAACTCATTTAGACCTTTTCAAAAATTAAAGTTGCATTTGTTCCACCAAATCCAAAGCTGTTAGACATTACAGAGTTTAATTTAACATCTGTTTCAGTCTTAGTAACAATTGGAAATTTTTTAGCTTCATCATCCATGTCAGTGATATTAGCTGAAGCTGTGATGAAACTATTTTTCATCATGATTAAACTATAAATTGCTTCATGAACTGATGCAGCACCCAGTGGGTGACCTGAAAGAGATTTAGTAGAACTAATTTTTGGTACCTCAGCACCAAATGCTTCTCCAACACCTCTAAGCTCTGTTATATCTCCAACTGGAGTTGATGTTCCATGAGTGTTTAAGTAGTCCATTTTGTTTTTAGCTGTCGCCAAAGCCATCTTCATACACCTTACAGCACCTTCACCTGATGGGGCTACCATATCATACCCGTCAGAAGTAGCGCCATAGCCTGTTAATTCAGCATATATGTTTGCGCCTCTAGCTTTTGCATGCTCGTACTCTTCAAGCACTAAAACTCCACCACCACCTGCTATTACAAAACCATCTCTAGTTTTATCATAAGCTCTAGAAGCAGTTTCAGGTGCATCATTGTATTTAGAAGATAAAGCAGTCATCGCATCAAACATTGCAGTCATAGCCCAGTGTAATTCTTCACTTCCACCTGCAAATACAACATCTTGTTTACCCATTTGAATTAATTCACTTGCATGACCAATGCAGTGTCCGCTAGTTGCACATGCGGAACTCATCGTATAATTAACTCCTTTGATTTTAAAAGGTACAGCAAGAGTTGCTGAAGATGTACTAGCCATAGTTCTTGGAACAATAAATGGGCCCATTAATTTTGGTGTTTTAGCTCTAGTCTTATCAACAGACAAAACTACATTTTCAATTGAAGGACCACCAGAACCCATAACTATTCCAGTTTTAAAATTACTTACATCTTTATCTTCTAATCCTGAATCCTTAATAGCTTCTTTCATTGCAATATAATTGTATGCAGAACCAGAGCCCATAAATCTTATAGTTTTTCTATCAACATGATCTTCAAGTTTAATATTTGGTTTGCCATGAATATGACTTCTTAAATTGTGTTCTTTGTATTCTTCACAAAAAGATATTCCAGATTTTGAATTTAAAAGAGACTGATAAACTTCTTCTTGATTGTTGCCCAAACAAGAAACAACCCCTAAACCTGTAACTACCACTCTTCTCATTATTTAAATAATCCCACTTTTAAACTTTCCGCTGAATATATTTTTTTGTCATCGGCAAACACTAAACCATTTGCAAGACCAACTGTTGTTCCACCTGGTGCCATAATTTTTTTCATATCAATTTCATATCTTACATTTTTAACATTTTTCAAAACTTCACCAGTGAATTTTACTGTACTCACTCCTAAAGCTCTTCCTTTACCTGGGTTGCCGAGCCAGCCAAGATAAAAACCAACTAGTTGCCACATAGCATCTAAGCCAAGACAACCTGGCATAACAGGGTCTCCTTTAAAGTGACAATCAAAAAACCAAAGGTCTTCTTTGATATCAAGTTCTGCTTTTAAAGAGCCTTTTTTAAAAGTACCATTGTCTTCATTGATTTCTGTTATTCTATCAAACATGAGCATTGGTGGAAGTGGTAATTTTGCATTACCTGGGCCAAAAAGTTCGCCATTTCCGCAGCTTATTAGCTCATCATATGTGAATGAGTTTTTTTTCATAAAATCAGTCCCTTAATACTTGATTTATCCTGATTATAATATAGAAATAGTTTAGAACTATTATAAACAGTAATGAACAATATAAGTATATATACAGAAAAACTTAGAGAATCTGGCTTAAGACCAACAAGACAGAGACTAAAAATTTGTGAAGTATTGTTCTCTCCTGAAAAAACTTTTCACTTTACAATAAATGATTTGACTAAAATTATTGAGGATAAGCTGAGTGAAAAAATTTCTTTAGCAACAGTTTACAATACAATTCATGCATTTAAAAAAAAAGGATATTTAAAAGAAATTTCTATCAATTCAGATAAAAGTTATTTTGACACTAACGTAACAGAGCACCATCATTTTTTTGACGAAGACACAAATGAACTAATTGATTGTAGCAACGACGATATTGATTCTGTAAATATAAAAAAAAATATCACAGGAAAAAAAATAAAATCAGTAGAAGTATTAATTAAAGTTGCGAGTGATAATCAAAATCAAAAATAATTCAATAATTTCAATAATTTAACATTTACATTAAAACAATTCTAAACTGTTGACTTACAGTTTAGAATGATTATATATATTCCATAACTATTAAGGAGAAAAATATGTCATTAAAAGGTAGTAAAACAGAAGAAAACTTAAAAGATGCATTTGCAGGTGAGAGCCAAGCAAACAGACGTTATTTATATTTTGCTCAAAAAGCAGATATTGAAGGTTATAACGATGTAGCATCTGTATTTAGATCTACAGCTGAAGGTGAAACAGGTCATGCACATGGACACCTTGAGTATCTTGAAGAAGTTGGAGACCCAGCTACAGGTTTACCGATTGGTGAAACTAAAGCTAATTTAGCTTCAGCGGTACAAGGTGAAACACATGAGTATACAGACATGTACCCAGGTATGGCAAAAACAGCTAGAGAAGAAGGCTTTTCAGAAATTGCTGATTGGTTTGAGACTTTAGCAAAAGCTGAAAAATCACACGCAGGTAAATTCCAAAAAACATTAGAATCTATTGCGTAAATAAGACTTAATTTATGGTGGGGTTCTTCCCCACCATTAAATCCTAAAATTTTTAAATATGAGTAAAGAAGGCAGCATAGATGCACCAATTAGACACCCAATAAATTTTGAACATCCTGATTTTTTAGATCCTAAAAAATTAGATGACGAAATGAGAAGAGCATTTGACATTTGTCATGGATGCAGAAGATGTTTTAATTTATGCGACTCGTTTCCAAAATTATTTGACATGATAGATGAGTCAGAAAATGAGGACGTAGAGAGTTTAAAGAGTGAACAATTTGAACCTGTGGTAGACGCCTGCACATTATGTGACATGTGTTTTATGACTAAGTGCCCTTATGTTCCTCCACATGATTTTGATTTGGACTTTCCTCATTTAATGTTGAGATATAGAACAGCTCAAAAAAAATTAAATAAATTGCCAGCAGTGCCAGCGCAACTAGCTCAAATTGATAGAAATGCAAAAATTGGTGTAATGCTATCATCACTAATAAACTGGACATCAAGCATTAAAAATAAATTCTTTAGAAAAATATTAGAATTAATTGCTGGAATTGATATGAGAGTTACGCTTCCCACTTATAATTCAGAAACATTTACAAATTATTTTAAAAAAAGTAATATTCCAACAAATAGTGAAGCCCCATCTAAAGATAGAAAAGTTGTAATCTATTCAACATGCTTTGTTAATTTTAATAAAAAAGATACAGGTGTAGCTGCATTAAAAGTTTTAAAGAAAAATGGAGTAGAGGTTCAAGAAGCTTATCCAGGTTGTTGTGGAATGCCTTATCTTGAACAAGCAGATTTACCAAAAGTTGTAGAGCAAGCTAAAAAAGTTTCCAAAGATTTATTGGAGTGGGTAGACAAGGGTTATCAAATTATTACTTTAACAGCTAGTTGCGGTTTAATGTTAAAATTTGAATGGCCTTTACTATTACCAAACGATGAAAATATTAAAAGACTTTCAAAAAGTGTTAGTGATATAGATGAATATATCGTCGATATAGCACAAAACGAGGGCCTAGCAGAGGGTTTACAAGAAATTGATGGTGGAGTTACAGTTCACAATGCATGCCATGCAAGAGCACAAAACATGGGTATTAAATCTAGAGATATGCTTAAATTTATTCCTAATATAAAAATGGATGTTGTTGAAAGATGTGCTGGTCATGGGGGAACTTTTGGTGTGATGAAGGAAACTCACGATTTAGCTGTAAAAGTTGGAACACCAACAGCAAAACAGATTAAAAATAAAAATAACAAATACATGGCCTCAGATTGTCCATTGGCAGGTAAGCATTTAAAACAATTAGAAACAGACACAAATATTGCAAATGATGAGGCACTTCATCCTATCGAATTAATGGCAAAAAGTTATAGATTATAATTATGAGCAAAGAAAAAAGACAAATAGAAAAAGAAGATTTATTACCATCCAATGTTTATTTAAAAAGCAGAAAACAAATCAGAAAAGATTTAGTTGAGTTTAAAAAAGATAGAAGAGTAGCACTTGGTCCTTATGCTACTTTTTATTTTGAAAGTTTTGAAACTATGGTTGCTCAAGTTCAAGAAATGCTTCACATCGAAAAAGGTGGAGATGAGCAATTAAAAGATGAGTTAATAGCCTATAACCCTTTGGTTCCAGATGGAAAAGAACTTACAGCCACACTAATGTTTGAAATTGATAATCCAGTTTCAAGAGCTGCATTTTTAGGTAAAGTTGGAGGAATTGAAGAAAAGGTATTTATCAAAATTAATGATGAAATTGTTAAAGCTGTTCCAGAGGAAGATGTTGATAGAACATCAGCAGAAGGAAAAGCTTCTTCAGTACAGTTTATTCATTTTAAATTAAATAATGATCAAATTTCTAAATTTAAGTCAGATAATGCAACTATTGAACTTGGAATCGATCATAAAGAGTACACTCACACCACAAAACTAACTGAAAATAGTGTTAAATCACTATGTGCTGATTTTATTTAATAGAACCCCAAATATTTTCAGTTTTGACCCAACCTGAATAGTCAGCAGTCTTTACATTACACCATATTTCTTCACATTTTTTTAAAACTAATAATCTTCCTTTTTCTAGTTTGGCTATTGGTTTTGAAAAGTTAGATGGTTTTTTATACAAAATTTTGTCCTCTAAAATGATAATAGAGTTTGATTTTTTAACCTGAGAAACATGGATCCATCCACTATTATTTTTTAAGTCTAAAATTCTTCTAAAATTTTCTTTTTGATCTATTTGTTTTATGGGTAAATTTATTTTTTTATAAATATATTTGATTTCTGAATCAAAACTTGGTCCATATCGAACATTTACTTTACTTTTTTTTAAAGAGAGAAACTTTTCTTCTGCTATTGAAAATTGGCCAAATAAAACTGATAGACACAAAACATAAATAACTATTTTTTTTATCATTTACAAAAACAGTTTTTTCTTTTTTTAAGTTTAACTTTTCTAAAATTTAATTGTAATAAATCTAAGATAAAAATATATCCATCAAGACTCTTGCCAATACCAAGTATTTTTTTTTAAAACTTCGTTTGATTGTATAGTTCCAATTATACCAGCAACAGTACCAAGAATGCCTTCTGCCTCACAATTTAATAAATCATCTGAAATATCAGAGTCCTGAAAAAAACATCTTAAACATGGGATTTTTTTATTCTTAAAATTAAAAGTAAATATATGACCGTCAAATTTACTTATAGCTCCCATTACAAGTATTTTTTTAAATTTATAACAAAAATCGTTTAATAAAAATTTTGTGGAAAAATTATCAGATCCATCAACTATATAGTCATAATCTTTTATAATTTTCTTAAGTTTATTTTTATTCAGTCTTATTTTATAAATCTTAATTTTGATATTTGGGTTTATTTTTTTAATTTTAACTTTTGCTACTTGAACTTTAAATTTTCCTATATCACTTGTGTTATAAAGACTTTGTCTGTGTAGATTGGATAAACTAACTTTATCATCATCAACTATTCCTATCGAACCAACCCCAGCTCTTGCAAGAAATTCGGCAACAGGAGATCCTAAACCACCCATTCCAACAATTAAAACCCTTGCAGATATAATTTTTTTTTGCCCTACAGTACCAATATCCTTTAGTACTATTTGTCTTGAATATCTGTCTATTGATGATTTACTTAATTGGTTATTCATTTGCCTGTTGAGCCAAATCCACCATCACCTCGTAATGTATCTGGCAAATTATCCGTTTCTTCAAGCTCCATCTTAATTACTGGTATTAAGATCATTTGTGCTATTCTATCTTTATTATTGATGAGAAAATCTTCTTTACCATGATTAAAAAGTATAACTTTAATTTCTCCTCTATAATCACTATCAATTGTTCCTGGGGTATTTAAAACTGTAATATTCTTTTTAGCAGCCAAACCAGATCGAGGACGAATTTGAACTTCATAACCCTCTGAAAATGCCATTGAAAGCCCCGTAGGAACTAAATATGAGCTATTAGGAGCTATTCTAACAGGTTCCTCTATAAAAGCCATCAAATCCATACCTGAAGCACCATCAGTTTTGTAAATAGGCAATTCTACTTTAGAATTTAATTTTTTAATTAATACTTTAGCCATTAAATTTTAATTTAATTTTTTAATAACTCTTTCTACTATTTCATCAGAAATTTCAGATTTACTTTTTATTGTAAGTCTTTCGTCATCCATATCTTTATCTTTATGATAAATTGAAACTTCATTAAAATTAGAGTCAAATCCAATTGCTTTATTGGATACATCATTTGCTATTATCCAGTCGCAATTTTTTTCTTCTAGTTTTTTTTTTGCATTCTCTTCTATATTATTAGTTTCTGCAGCAAATCCAATTACCAGCTTTGGTCTAAGAGAATTATGTTTTGATACATAATTTAAAATATCAATATTTTTTTCTAATTCTAAATGTAATTTTTCCCACTTTTTTATTTTGTTATTGTTTATTTCTTTAACTTTAAAGTCAGCAACAGCTGCTGAAAAAATTGCTACATCTGCTGGTAAATTATCTTGCGTAGCTTTAAACATCTCGTCTGCAGTTTCTACTTTGATTAAATTTATATTGCTGCCTACTTCTAAATTTGTAGGTCCAGAAATTAAAGTGGTTTGAAAACCTTTTTTAGCTAATGATTTTGCTAAGGCATATCCTTGTTTTCCAGAAGACTTGTTTGTTATAAATCTTACAGGATCAATATACTCATTAGTTGGTCCAGCTGTTACTAAGGCTTTTAATTTGTAATTTTTATTTAATTTACCAAAGTATGAATTAATTTCTTGAACAATATTATCTGGTTCAGTCATTTTACCTTCACCAAATTCTCCACAGGCCATATCACCAACTTCGGGACCTATAATCTTATAACCAAATGATTGTAATTTTTTAAGATTTTCTTTTGTTGATGGGTGCTCCCACATTCTAACATTCATAGCTGGTGTTAAAAAAACATCTTTATCAGAAGCTAAAATTACAGTTGAAGCGAGATCCTCTGAGGATCCTGCGCTCAATTTTGAAATTGTATTAGCTGTAGCTGGAGCCACAACAATTAAGTCTGCCCATCTAGATAGTGAAATGTGATCCATTTCAGCCTCATTTTCAGGGTTAAATAAGTCTTCATAAACTTTTTCTTGAGAAAGGGAGGCAATGGACAAAGGAGTTACAAATTCTTTGGCACTTTTAGTAAGAATAGTTTTAACTTTTGCACCTAATTTTTTTAAAGATCTAATTAGCTCCAAACTTTTATAAGCAGATATGCCACCACATATTATTAAAAGTATTTTTCTTTCAGATAAATTATTCATTGTGCGAATTAAAATACTACTAGACCAAAAATTACAAGCAGTAATAAACCAACAATAGACTGATTTCTAAAGGCAGTCATTTCAGATCTCTTTTCATTTAAGGCAGTAAATGAATTTGAATTTTGAGGGATCTGTCCACTTGCCAAAAATGATAAAGCTTGATTGGCTTTATCCATAATCTCTGGAAAATCAGGCAATCTTTTAATTACCTCAGTGGTAGTTTTTAAACTTTCATTTAAGGTATTGATCGGATCTTTTGTTTCTCTTAACCAATTTTCTAAAACTGGTTTTGAAGTCTCCCATATATTGGTATTAGGATTAAGTTTTCTAGCAACACCCTCAACAACTACCATTGTTTTTTGTAACATTAATAATTGAGGTTGAGTCTGCATATTAAATTTTTCAGTAACTTCGAAAAGTTGTTTTAATAATTTTCCCCCAGAAATATCTTTTACAGATTGGCCAAAGATTGGTTCACCAATGGATCTTAATGCTTGTGCTAAATCATTAACAGGTACATCTTTAGGAACTAGACCAGCAACCAAATGTACTTCAGCAACCTTTTTGTAGTCTCTTTGAATAAAGCCAAATAAAATTTCAGCTAAAAATCTTTTGCTAAGGTTATCCAATCTCCCCATTATACCAAAATCTATAGGAACAATTTGTCCATTATTATCAATAAATATATTTCCTTGATGCATATCAGCATGAAAAAAACCATCCCTAACAGCATGTCTTAAAAAATGCTGAATAACATCTGAGGCTATTCTCTTAGTATCTATATTTCTTTTTTGTAAATCCTCTGTTTCACGAATAGAAACGCCATCAACCCAATCAAGTGTCATCACATTCTCGCTTGTAAAATTCCAATAAATCGCAGGAACCCAAAAACCTGCATCATTTTTTGTATTTTCAGCATATTCATTTGCAGCTGCTGCCTCAAATCTTAAATCCATTTCCAAATTAGTTATTTCCTTAAGAAGAAAAACAACTTCTACCAATTTTAATCTTTTTGTTTTTTTTATAAATGACTCAACCATAAAAGCAAAAAGCATCAAAGCATCAATTTCTTCATTAAAAACTTTTTTAATATCTGGTCTCAAAATTTTGATAGCAACATCTTTTATAGTTCCATTGTCATTTATTTTTGCTTTATGAACCTGCGCTATTGAAGCTGCTGCAACTGGCTCGCTTAAATCAATGATTGAATTGAAGGTGTCATCTCCTAGGTCTTTTTTAATTATTGCTTTTGCTTCAGTCAAACTAAAAGCGGGCAATCTATCTTGTAAGCCCTCTAATTGTTTTGCTAAATCATCTCCAATAATATCAGGTCTAGTAACTAAAAATTGTCCTAATTTAATAAATGTAGTTCCCATTGATTGTAGTGATTTAGAAAGTCTTGCCCCTTCATTTTCGTTTAAATTAGTTTTGTTAGGCGCCGAAAAAGAAAATGAAAGTATTTGAAAGATAATCTTGATTGCTAAGGGTGGTTTTTTAAATTTAGAAAGAATAGCTAATATGTCAGAACGAGCTAATTTTCTTCCCAATTTAAATAAAATAAATATTTTTTTTAACATTAGATTTTCCAACCTGAATGAATAGCTACAATTCCACCTGATAAATTTCTATAAGTACAGTTAACAAATCTATTTTTATTCATTAAATCGATTAACTCTTCTTGATTAATAAATTCTTCAATACTTTTAATTAGATATTCATAAGGTTCTTTTTGTCCAACAATAGCTTTTCCAACCAATGGAATAAGTTTTGAATAATTTTTATATATAAAGTCCAAATTAGAGTTTTGAATTTTAGAAAATTCTAAACATAAATAACGACCTCCTGGTTTTAAAACTCTATAAGCTTCTGATAGAGCTTTGTTTAGGTCCTTAGTATTTCGCAGCCCAAAACTAATTGTGTAGTAATCACAAGAATTATCTTTAATGGGAAGTTTTTCAGCTGGAGCAATTATCCAATTAATATTTTTATAAGTATTTAGCTTTTCTTTGCCTTTACCAATCATTCCTTTATTTGGATCAACACAAAATATTTCACCATTTTTATCAGTTGCATCTAAAAAAAGTTTACCAAGATCTCCAGTACCACAGGCAACATCAATTAAAGTTTTATTATTTGAAGGGTTCATCCAGCTTAATAGATCTTTTTTCCAAACCCTATGAACTCCTAATGACATAAAGTCGTTCATTAAATCATATTTGTCATAGACATTATCAAAGACACTTTGGACAAGGCCTTTTTTATTTTGGAGGTATTGTTGCATATTAAGTTTATTATTTATTGATAATATAGTCTCAAATGCCAGAATTACCAGAAGTAGAAATAGTCAAACAATCGCTATCTAAAAAAATAGAGCGTAAAAGAATCAACAAAATAATAATTACGAATAGAAACCTAAGGTTTAAAATTCCTCTAAAATTTGAAGAATTATTAAAAAATAAAGTTATTAAAAAAGTAACTAGATTTTCAAAGTATTTGATCTTGAATTTTTCTGATGAATCTTTTTGTTTGATTCATTTGGGGATGTCTGGGACTGTGCATTTAATAAAAAAAAATAACATTAGCAAGTTTACCAATACTAGTTTTTATAACTCACCCAGCCTCCCAAAAAAACATAACCATGTTGAAATTCATTTTGAGGGTTTAAAAGTTATATATAATGATCCTAGGAGATTTGGTTTTTTTAAATTTATAGAAAATAAGAAAGAACTTGAAAAAAGATTTAGTCACTTAGGACCAGAACCTTTTTTTAAAACTTTCAACATAGAATATTTAATTGGTTATTTCACAAATAAAAAAAAGGATATAAAAAGTTTCTTATTAGATCAAAAATTTGTATCAGGGATTGGAAATATTTATGCTAGTGAAATTTTATTTCTATGCAAAATTAATCCAACTACCTACGCATCAAAGTTAACCAAGCAAGATTGCAAAAAAATTATTACTTATTCAAAAAGTATACTTAATAGGGCCATTAAAAAAGGAGGATCAAGTATTAGAGATTTTAAAAACATCACTGGAAAAAGTGGAAATTTCCAAAAAGAATTTAGAGTTTATCAAAGAGAAAACCTAAGCTGTCTAAGAAATAAATGTAATGGGAAAATTCAGAAAATATTTATATCTAATAGATCAACTTTCTTTTGTAATACTTGCCAAAAATAGGGAATTATTCTATTGACCAGTATAAATTCTCAAGCTATACCACTGCGCTTATGGCAAACACAAAATCAGCAATTAAAAGAATTAGAAAAATTGCTACGCAAACAATGGTTAATAAGGCTCGTAAGAGTAAGTATAGAAATGCTATAAAAAAAATGAATCTACTTCTAGTAGAAAAGAAAAAAGATGAAGCTCTAAAATTCTTGCCAAAGTTGAACTCTGAATTAATGAAAGTTGCAAAAACTGGAATTATAAAGAAAGCAAATGCCTCAAGAAATATTTCAAGAATAACAAAGAAAATTTCAGCTTTATAATTAATTATATACGGCGATTTTAAATTTCAACTGATAGTACTTACATCATATAAGAAATCTTATTTCTAGATTAACCATATATAGATTTAGTAAAATAATACGATACATAATTATAAATCATACACTCATAGATTTTAAATTTGTAAAACTTAATAGTTCAATCAAAAAATGCTGTGGCAAACTAATTTCTAAGATTAAAAACAGACCACTTCTTGATTACAATATTACATCAGCGTTAGAAAGAATATTCCCGTTAGAAATGAATCACCTATAGATTTTATTTATTTTAATTTTTATTAAATTA